>NZ_PQSQ01000087.1 GCF_002920575.1 Streptomyces sp. Ru73
CTGCGCCTGAGGCGCGGGCTGCGGCTGGGCGCCGGGCTCGCCCTGCTGACCGGGCTGGGCCTGGGGCTGGCCGGGGGGCGCGGACTGCTGTTGCGGGTAGCCGTAGCCGGGCTGGCCCTGGGTGGGCTGGGGGTAGCCCGGTATCCGGGCTGCGGGCCGGGCGTACCGGGCGCGGCGCCGGGCTGGCCGCCCTGCTGGCCCGGCTGCTGTGCCTGGGGGCGGGTGCGGCTGGGCACCGGGCTGCCCCTGCGGGGCCTGAGGCTGGCCGGGTGCGCCCTGCGGGCCCGCCTGCGGCGGCTGCTGTCCGTGCGGCGGCTGGCCGTACGGCTGGGGCTGACCACCCTGCGCGGCGGGCTGTGCGGCACCCTGACCGGGCACCTGGCCGCCGTCCTGCCCGGGCATCGGCTGCTGCGGGTTCGGCTGCTGGGCCGGAGCCGGGTAGCCGTAACCGCCCTGCGCGCCCTGGTGCGGCACGGACGGCGCACCGGGCGGCGTGCCCGGACCCTGCGCGGGGGGCTGGGCACCGCCCTGCTGCGGTCCCGGCGTGGCACCCGTGGCCGGCGGGAAGCCGTAACCGCCCTGGCCCGCGGCAGGCGCCTCGCCCGCACCCTGCCCGGCGGCCGGCCAGGCCCCGGACGACGGCGCGGCGGACCCGCCGGGCCCGTTCTGCGCCTGCGGGTCGGCGGGCCGGAACTCCGGCGGCAGCGGCGGCAACGACGGCGCGGGCCCCTGCGGCGGGGCCGGCGACCACGCGGCCGCAGCGGGCGCACCGTGCGGCGGCGTCTCGGGCGCCGCGTCCTCGCTCAGCGGCTCGGGCTGCTCGACCACGGGCCCGGAGCCGGCCGCGGCCCCGGACGCACCCTGGCCACTCCCGGCACCGGCAGCACCGGCCCCGGCGGCGTTCTCGTCGTCACCCGGGCCGTCCCCGGCGGCACGCTCGTCCGCCGACTCCTTCTTCTCCGGGCCCTGTGCGGCACCGCCGTTCGAGCCCCCGAAGCCCTCCGCCGCCGCACCGGCCGCGTCACCGGCCTTCTCACCCTCGGCGGCGTCACCGGCCGGGCTCCCCGCACCGGACGCGTCCGCCGCCCCGGCGGCATCGCCCGCCGGAGCCGTCGTCGAGGCGGGAGCCGGGTCAGCGGCCGGGGGCGGCGTCGTGATCTCCGGCGTCACCACCGGCGGGAACAGCGGCTCACCCGACGGCGGCGGAGGCGGCGGCACCGTACCGCTCGCCCCGGCCCCGGACCCGGAGCCCGCTCCCGTACCGGCGTTCTGCGTGTACCAAGCAGGCGGGGTGTAGTCGATGGTGAACTCACCCGTCATTTCGGGATCCGCGTCGGACTGATCCTCGCCGGGGGTGATGCCGCCCGTGCGGATCTCGTCCCGATCGCTGCTCACTACGCCTCCTGCTGTGGTCTGGTCCCTCTGAATCCCGCGACGCGACACCGTTCACGCGCATCGCTCACACACGTACGCCGAATCACCGGATCCCCCTGACACGCCGGGCGTTCCCGTGGGTTCCCCTGTCGCTCGACCCAAGCCTAAACGCCACGGCCGACAGCCCGGCAGGCCCGTCTTTGCCCGATACCTGTCTGTTGCCTCAGGTTACGCACGTCCCCCACGGCCCGTAGCCGCGAAGAAAAACAACGAGCCGCACCCCGGTGAATCACCGAGCTCAGCCCTCCCGCAGTCACCAATCACCCCAACTGCCCCAAGTGCCGCAACCCTCGCAACAGCCCCGAACACCCGCCAAGCGCCCCCAATGTGAGCCGGCGACGCCGCCCGAAGGCCCGGTACCGGGTCAGGCCCTGAGACAACACCCCACGCCCCAGGGCGGCGGCCGACAGTAGCCGACCTGCGGCCGGCAGCGGCTGACCCGCGGTCGATGGCGACCGCCCGGCAGCCGACGGCGGATCGTTGCCCGGCGACCGACGACCGCCACCAACAGCCCACCGGTCAGTCCATCCGCCGGGGATCCCCGAGCAGCCCTCTCTCCGCCTCCGTCGGCTGGGTCATCACGTACTGCCGTGTCCGATCGTCACCGCACCACAGCGTGAGCCCGTCGCCGATCGACGGCAGCGCCTCGACATCCCGCTGCGACAGCCCGAGGATCCGCGCGGCGTGTGCGGCCTCGTCGGGGGAGATCCGCTGAAGGCCGACGAGGTGCGCGGCGTTCATCAGCCGCGGAGCCACCGGGCTCAGGTACGGCAGCAGCGTCAGCACCGACTGCCACGGGGCCGAGGACACCCGCCCGCGCGGCGGCCGCATGCCGCAGTCCCGCACGACCAGTACCGGGCTGCCGACGGTCGCGCCCATCGGCGGCACCCGCCCCACGTCGTGCAGGGTCAGGCACTCCTGGCCGGCGCCCGCCGCGTGCGCCACGTTCGTCCACATCTGGGGCCGGCCCGTCTCGACCGCGACGCGCGCCCCCGTACCCGCGGCGCGCAGCGCGAGCGCCTGGGCCGTCCACAGCCCGCCGATCAGCAGCACGTCGAAGGGGGAGGGGTGGTACAGGCCCAGTACGGCCGGACGGTTCTCCGCGTCATGACCCACCGTCAGACCGTCGTCCCCGAGCGGCAGCGTCAGCGCGCCGAGGTGGTCGACCGGCAGTACGTGCCGTTCCCGGCGCGGTCCGTACAGGCCCCGCAGGGCCGAGGTCGCCGAAGCCATCAGCGCGCACCTCCCAGCGGCAGCGTCGCCACCGCACCGGGCAGCTGCTCCCGGTCCAGCCGGACCAGGCCCAGCTTCGCCGCGCGTGCGGCCGACTCCAACTGCCGCCGGGCACGCGAGAGTTCGGCGTCCGAACGGCCGGTGAGCCGTACATGCCCGCTGATCCCGGCCGCCCCGTTCCGGTCGCCGGCCGTCACGGTCAGGCTGAACGTCGAGGCCAGTGTCGGTACCGACGTCAGCGCCGACACCAGGCGGGGGAGCGGCGTGGCCGAACGGCCCAACTCGGGCCAGCGGCCCACCCCGTACGTCGTGTGCAGCCGGTCGTCGCACTTCCAGACCCGCGTCGTCTCCTGCGTACGCCGGGCCGGCGCGGCGTCGGGCAGCCCGGCCCGCGCGGTCGCCACCGGGTTGGCGCAGGTGGAGGTCGCCAGCGCCGCTATCAGCTCCTGCTCGTCCAGGACGGTGGTCAGGAAGCCGGCCCCCGTGAGCCGGCTCGCCAGATGATCGGTCGCACGCGTCAGACAGCGCTGCGCACCCGTCAGTCCGCCGCCGCGCGCCTCGACCGCCTCCCGGCACAGCTCGGGGTCGAACTTCAGCGCCACCCACATCAGCCGCAGCGCGGGCGCCCCGGTCTGCTGCTGGAGGGGGAGGTAGCTCTGCCGGGCCATCGCGTGCTCGGGCAGATGCGGCGCGGGAGCGGGCTGCACGTGCTGCACGACCTGCACGGACTCCAGCTTGATGCCGTCCACGTCCAGCGCGTCGTGCAGCAGCGTCAGCGGCAGCGCCCGCGCACCGCCCGACGGCCGCAGCGCACTGCCCTTGGCCTCGACCCGTACCACGGCCGTCAGGAACGTCCCGTCCCCGGCCATACCGACCGTCCGCCGGTCCCGGTCCAGATACCCGTACGTCCGCAGCCCCGGCACCGCCTCGGCGGCCGGCGCCAGACTCGGATCCACCCCGGCCCCCAGCGGCGCGGCAGCGCTCTTCCGCGCCCGCAACGCAAGCACGGTCGCCAGCCAGTCCCGCACCGACAACCGCCGCCGACGCAACACCGCGAGCAGCACCAGCGCCACGGCCACCACAATGCCCGGCACCAACAGCAACATGTCCACCGCAGCGGCCACCAGAACCACCGCCAGCGCCACCTCGATCAACACGAGCTGCTGGAGCTGGATGGGGCCTATGCGGTTGGTGCGGTGTTCGGTCCGCACGACCGTCGACGCGGGGGCGACGGGGCGGGCGTTGGAGGAGGCGGGCGTACCCCGGCCGGCTGCGCGGCGCCCGCGGTCGCGGTGTGAGCGATCACCGCGGCGATCCGCTGAGGGGTGAACCCGTGTCGCCGTTCCCATCCCCCGGAAGCCCCCTAGTGTCCGCGTTCGTCCCTTGCGCAGAAGGGCCGTGAATCAGGGCGACCACCCTACTACTCGAGCAGCACTCCGAGATCACCCGTCACTGCCGTCCCATCTGGGCGAGTTGGCCGTGTGTGTACCGCGGAACGACTCCCCGTGGTGTCAACTCCGCGCTTCGGAGAACGGCCCCCATGGGCGCGTACGCGCCATGATTCGGCATAGTGGGTTCCCCTCGGTGTCACGCGTCGCATCGAGTGGGGCACACAACGGGGCAGTTGGCGCAGTGGGGAGAAACAGGCGGACATGGCATCACGGCGGGACGAGCTCAACGCCTACACCTTTGCGAAAAGGCGGCTGGTCGCGTCGTTTCTCCAGCCGTCACCCAGCGGCACGGAGGAAGGTGCGCCGCGTCCGCTGCAGGCCGTCCTTCCCGGGGTGATCACCGCCGCGGTGCTCGTCGCGGGCTTCGGGGCCTGGGGGATGTTCAAGCCCACGGCGCCGCAGGGCTGGGACGATCCCGCCACGAAGGTCATCGTCGGCAGCGACTCGACCACGCGGTACGTCGTGCTGGAGACCGACAAGCACAAGATGCTCCACCCCGTACTCAATCTCGCCTCCGCGAGACTGCTGCTCAAGACGGACGACTTCCAGGTCGTCAACGTCGACGACAAGGTCCTCGACGACGGCAAGATCCCGCGCGGCCCGACGCTGGGCATTCCTTACGCGCCGGACCGGCTGCCCACCTCCGACGAGGCGAAGAAGGCGAAGCGCTGGGCCGTCTGCGAGCAGCAGGGACAGGGCAGCCGCGACGTGCAGAAGGCCACGTTCGTCTTCGCCGACCGGGAGGCGAAGGAGGTCGAAGGGGCGGAGCGGCTGCACGGCGGTGACGTGATGTACGTCGAGGGGCCGGGCCACAAGCTGTACCTGGTGGACAGGTCGGGCACGAAGTACGCACTCGAACCTGACGACGGCCTCCTGCGGACCGTGGCAACAAGGGGCAAGCCCCAACGGGTGAGCAACGAGTGGCTCGCCACGCTCAAGACCGGCGACGACATCCACTTCCCCACGGTGACGGGTGCCGGTACGCCCGCGAATGTGCCCGGGGACCTGGACGACGACACCAAGAGGGTCGGCATGGTGCTGAAGGCCCCCGAGTCGGGCAGCGGCGAATGGCACCACTACGTCGTGCTCAAGGACCGCGTCGCGCCGATCTCGGACTTCATGGCGCAGCTGCTGCTCGCCGGCGAGACCGAGCTGGGCCAGCACAACGTCGCCAAACAGGTGAGTGCGGGGGCCTTCACCAGCAGCGGTGCCGAGTTCGGGGGTGACCTCAGGTGGCCCGACAAGTTCACCAAGCGGGTCAACTACTCGGACGGCACGCACGGCGGCCGCGACACGGTCTGCAACGTGCTGCGCAAGGTCGACGGCAAGAACAACACCACGCTCAGCACCTGGGCGGGCACCAGCTACCCGCACAAGATCGCGGACGCGACGGCGAGCACGTACGTCACCCCCGGCTCCGGGCTGCTCTTCCGGCAGGTCCAGGGGCACCAGACCAAGTCCGGTCTGGTCTTCCTGCTCACCGACTCCGGGCTGCGGTACGGCGTGCAGAGCAACAGCGACAGTGGTACCGGCAAGTCCAGGATCGGCTCGGACGGCAAGAAGAGCGCGGCGAAGACGCAGGAGCAGCAGGTACTGCAGACGCAGAAGCGCCTGGGCTACGAGGGCGTCACGCCGGTACCGGTGCCGGCGGCCTGGTCGCAGTTCCTCTCGACGGGGCCGCGGCTGGACGTCAACAGCGCCAGCCAGCCGCAGGGTTCGTAGGGCCACGAGGCGGAGGAGACAGACACCCATGCCCCGACAGGCCCGTCCGACGCGCTGGCTGACCGTACTGGCGGCCACCGCCCTGACCACCGCGGGCACCGCGCTCGCTGCGCCCGCCGCGAGCGCCGCGGACAGTACCCAGTGCACCTTTCCCTCCAAGGCGAAGATCAAGGGCCTTCCCTGGTCCCTGCAGCGCGTCCAGCTCGATCAGCTCTGGTCGGTGACCAAGGGCGCAGGGGAGCGGATCGCCGTGATCGACACCGGCGTCGACAACACCAACAAGCAGCTCAGAGGTGCCGTCGACACGACCAGGGGCGCGAACGTCCTGCCGAAGAAACTCAAGAAGGACCAGTACGGGGAGGTCTCCCCGCGCGGCAAGGCGAACGGCACCACGGACACCGTCGGACACGGGACCAAGGTCGCCGGCATCATCGCCGCCCGGCCGAGCGAGGAGAACCAGTTCGTCGGCATCGCCCCCGAGGCCACGATCATCCCGATCAAGCAGAACGACGACAAGGGCAGCGGCACCGCACAGGACCTCGCCCGCGCCATCCAACACGCGGTCAAGGTGGGCGCCGACGTCATCAACATCTCGCAGGACACGGAGGAGGCGCTGCCCGACGACAACGTCCTCCACGACGCCGTCAACGAGGCGCTGCGCCGCGACATCGTGGTCGTCGCCTCGGCGGGCAACGACGGCCTCGGCGGTAACGTCAAGGAGACGTACCCCGCCGCCTACGACGGAGTCCTGGCCGTCGCGGCCTCCGACCGCAACAACGAGCGGGCCGTCTTCTCCCAGTCGGGGGACTTCGTCGGGGTCGCGGCCCCCGGCGTGGACATGGTCTCCACGGTTCCCAAGGGCGGCCTGTGCGTGGACAACGGGACCAGCTTCTCCGCGCCGTACGTCGCCGGCGTCGCCGCGCTGGTGCGGGCGGCCCACAAGGACTGGGGCCGACAACGCGTGGTGACCCAGATCGAGCAGACCGCGGAGCGCTCCATCCCGGGCCGGGACGACCACGTCGGCTGGGGCGTCGTCGACCCGGTGCGCGCGGTGACGGAGGAGGGCGGCCCGGTCGACCACCCCGTCGCGCAGGGCGGTGTCAGCAAGGGCGCCGTACCGGACGTGCCACCGCTCCCGGAGGGTGAGACCCCGCAGCAGCGCGACGAACGCCTCGGCACGTACGCGGTCGTGGGCGGAGGGCTGCTGGTGGCCGTCATCGCCGGGTCCTCACTCGTCTACCGGGACTGGCGCCGGCGTCGCCCGGTCGGGTGACGCCCCCACCTACTCATCACACGATCGTGACAATGTGGAGTCCGCGGGGCGACCGGGGTGTCAGTGGCGGATGAGACGCTGTTCACCAGTGAAGAAGAGCGCCGGACGGGCCAACTGGCGCTGTGCGATACGCGACTGTGCCGACCGACCGAATTAGCTAATGTTGCATCAGACGCCTCACGCGTCGCGAAGAACGTAACGGGGGAAGGGGGAGAGGACCGTGGGGGTTCCGGAATCGGAGCTCGGAGGCGCACCTCAACCGATGTCCGCGGCGGGACAGGACGCGCGGTCGCACGTCAGGCTCGGACCGGGTGAGCTGCGCTCCCTCAAGAGGAAGGTGGACGCGGCGCTGCGGAAGCTCGAGTCGTCCTCGGGATCGAAGGAAAAGCTCAGCCAGCAGATCATCCCCAGCGCCTCGTTCGGCGCGAGCTCCTTCGGCGAAGCCGCGGACCTCAGCCGCATGTACGAGCGGGTGCACACGCACCTGACGAACCTCTCGCAGACGCTCGGCGACCAGATCGAGGCGATGGGCATCGCCGTCCTCGGCACGCAGCACGGCTTCGAGAAGATCGACGACGACCAGCGGCGACGCTTCTACGAGATCCAGACGCGGACGCAGGAGTGGTACGACGAGCACCACGCGAAGCCGCGCGACAAGCGCGACGACCGCAAGCACACCGAGCTGTGACCGGGAGGGGGACAGAAGATGACTGACGAAGGTACGTCGCGCGAGGTCAGGCCCGACTATCCGGCCATGCTGGCCCGGACCCGGCAGGGCCTGCGAGCCGCTGCCGGAGTGGCGCCGATCCTGCTCCCCGCTCTCACCAGGTTCGGCGGCACGAACTTCGAGAACCACAACCTGGACGACATGCTCGACATGATCGAGTCCGCCAGGCCGAGCGACCTCGAACACACCGGGGACGCTCTCATCGACGCCGCCGACGCGATCAAGGAAGTCGGCGAGGAGCTGAAGAAGTACGCCGAACACGCCGAGTGGGACGGCGAGTCCGGCGAGGCCATGCGCAAGTGGACCGACAACCTGAGCAAGAACACGCTGAAGCTCGCCACGTACAGCAAGACCGCAGGCCATCAGCTCAAGAACGCCGGCGAGGGCCTGGCGACCGTCAAGAAGTCCATGCCGAAGCGGGACGCGGACGGCGGCCTCGCCGAAGCGGTCAAGGACATCCCGACCCCGGCCCGCGTCGACACCAACCCCGCCTACGCCAAGGCGAAAAAGCGCGAGGGCGACCGCCAGGAAGCCATCACCCAGATGAACAAGCTCAGCTCCTACTACATCGTGTCCCACGACACGATGGCTACGCAGGAGGAGCCGGTGTTCGCGCCTATGCCGGATGTGGGGATGCCGGCTCCGTCGTACGACTTGCCGATCGGCGAGGGCGGCGGCAAGCCGATCGGCGCGGGCGGGCACGCTGTGCAGCCTGTCATGGGTGGCCATGGACCGGAGGCGGGAGGGGGCGATGCGTCGCAGTACACCCCTCACCACCGGGTCATCGCTCCGGAGCAGGAAATCGGTACAAACATTGACAGCGTGACCATGCCGCATCCGCCTGCGGACACCCACGCGCCGGTGCCGACCTCGCCTCCGAACTCCCCCGGCCCTATCGCGAACCAAGGCAACCCCCTTCCTCCCGGCCCCATCAACACAGGTCCGCTTCCCAGAGGCGCGGGGAAGCTGCCGGGGCTTTCCGGGCCCCCGCGGAGCGGTCCGCTGCCGGGTGGCGGCACGGCGCGTCCCAACCCCATGGCCCCGGGCGCCATGCGCCCGAACTCGCCCGGGCAGCCCGGCGCGACGGGCCGGCCCGGGCCGATGGGGCAGCCGGGAACGGCCGGCCGGCCGAGCGGGGTGAGCCCTCGGGCCATCGGCCGCCCGGGCGGTACGGGCCTCGGCCCCGGAGCCAACGGAGCACGCCCGGGTTCGGGTGCGATGCCACGCGGCGGCCGTAACGGCATCGTCGGGGGCACGCCCAGCACCCCCGGCCGCGCGTCCACCTCGTCCCCGGGCGCCCGAGCGGTCACGCCGGGGGGTGAGCACGGTACGACCACGGGCCGTGGCGTCATCGGAGCGGGCGCGAAAACTCCGGCGGAGTCGTCCGCGGAGAGGGCGGCATCGGCCCGCAGGCTCGCCACCAACCAGGGTGGCGTCGTCGGAACCCCGCGCTCGGAGGCCGGGTCCGCGGGCCGCGGCCAGCGCGGTTTCACCCAGGGCGGCACAGGGTTGGTGCACAACACCGGAGGAGAGGAGCACCCTGCGGGCGCGCCTCGTGGAGGTGCCGGTACGTCGCAGCCTCGAAACGAGTCGCAGAAGGAAAACCGCCGGCCGGGACAGCCGACCGAAGACGAAGAGACGTGGAATTCAGGGCGGCGGCGCAATACTGCCCCGCCGGTCATCGAGTGACTCAGGTGAGGCGAGGAATGACGGCTGGAGAGAACCGGACGGCGATGCCGAGGAACACGCGGAGGCTGCGTCGCCGCACGCTCCCCGTGCTGGCGGCAACAGGCGCCTGGGCGGTGTGCCTCATGGGCGCTGCGCCTGCCGCCGTCGCGGAGGACGTCCAGTCGAAGCAGTGGTACCTGGACTCCATGCAGGCCGAACAGATGTGGAAGGTCAGCAGGGGGGAAGGGATAAAGGTCGCAGTCGTCGACAGCGGTGTGAACCCGTCGACCCCTTCCCTGGAAGGCCAAGTGCTGCCCGGCAAGGACCTGTCCGGTGCGTCGGGCGATGCATATGACGACTATCTCGGACACGGCACCACCATGGCGGAGCTGATTGCCGGCACGGGCAAGGGCGGCGGTCTGCGGGGCCTGGCGCCGGGCGCGAAAATCGTGCCGATTCGGAACAACCTCAAGGGCGTCCAGGGCGGGCCGAAGGAAAGGCAGTCGGCTCAGGCCATTCGTGCCGCTGCGAACACGGACGCGCGAATTATCAACCTGTCATTCGGTAGCGAATACAGCGATCCGCAGTTGAAGGAGGCGGTGAAGTACGCCGCCGAAAAGGGGAAGCTGCTCATCGCTGGTACGGGTAACGATGGCGAGGGCAAGAACCGGCCCTTCTACCCGGCTGCCTACCCGGAAGTCATCGGCGTGGGCTCGATCGACGCGCAGGGTGAGGTGTCCAAGTACTCCGGCAGCGGCAACCACGTCACGGTGGTCTCGCCAGGCTCCGACATCCCCAAGTGGTGCGACAAAACCCTCAAGACCTACTGCGACGGCGACGGCGGCACCAGTGCCGCCACCGCCATCGCCTCCGCCTCCGCGGCGCTCATTTGGTCCAAGCACCGTGACTGGAACGCGAATCAGGTCGGCCGCGTGCTGGTCGGGACCACCGACGGGGTCATGGAGAAGCGGAGCCCCAGCAAGTACGTCGGTTACGGAGCCGTCCGGCCCCGGCTCAACGTTCTGGAGGGCAAGGGCACACCGGGCAATCCCGACCGGCCCGCCTTCCTGGACAACGGCGATTTCGACACGTCGAAGGCCGCGTTCGAAGAATCCGCCGGCACGCCCGCAAAGGGCGACGGAGCCGACTCCGGGAAGACCGACGCCGGTTCGCAGGCCGATCCGGCGAAGGCGTCCTCCGGCGACAACACCACACTCTGGACGAGCCTCGGTATCGCTGCCGCGGTGATCGTCCTCGGGGGCGGTGCGTTCGCTTTCCTGCGGGCGCGCCGGGGATGACACCTCATCCGACTGTCCCTGAAGGTTCAGCACATAAAAAGTAGAGGGAGGATGACATGGCAGGCGGCACGAAGCTTACCGACGCTCAACTGGCCAAGCTCGAGAAGGACCTGGTCCAGCGGTTCGAGAACATCAAGACGCATGTGCGGAAGCTGAACACGGCGATCGACAGCGTCGAGGGCCGTTGGAAGGGTATCGGCGCGGGCGGCTTCAACACCACGCAGACCGACCTCAACAACAGGCTCAATTCCATGGGCAAGCAGCTGGCCGGTTTCGTGGAAGCCATTCAGGCGACCCGGAAGCTCTCCGGCAACACCGACCACGCGGTCGAGCAGGCCATCAAGAAGCAGGCCAACGTGGTCGACGGCGGAGGGGTCGGCCCGGGGGGCCAGATTCCCTCGAAGCTGAGCATGTTCTGAGCCCAGTCGACCGATGACCATCAGCGATCGCTTTTCGGTCGCAGCAGAAAGCGAGGGACCCCATGGCTCACAATGACGGCGAAATGCTCGTCGACTACGCGACTCTTGAATCCACCGCGAAGCAGATCGAGGACCAGTCGAAGCTGCTTCACGAGGACCTTGAGTGGATCATGCATGCGCTCAAGGGCGTCAGCGAGATGTGGGAAGGTGAGGCCAAGACCGCCTACCACACCGCCCAGACGAAGTGGAACCAGGACACCGCGGCGATCAAGGAAGCCCTTGACGCCGTTTCCACGTCGATCCGGCACGGCCGGGACGACTACCACCTGAGCGACAAGAAGGGCGCGTCGTTCTTCGACTAGTCACTCAGGGGCCTACGTGGGCACGCGCGGGAGGTGCCTACCGTGAACGTCCGAGTGATCAGTAAGGCGAAGGCCGTCACCACAGAGCATCTGCGGTGACGGCCTTCGTCGTTTTGGGGTGGCAGCTATGCCTTCGCCGACTGCCGGCAGGATGTCAGTTCTCGCAACTGCCCTTGCGGACCGTGACGTCATAGGTCGTGTCACGCATCATCAGCTTCCCCGAGTCGTCCGAGCCGCCAGGAACATAGCCGTTCTCCACTACCTTGAGGCAGTACGGGTACTGGCCGTGCGTATTGGTGACGGTGAAGCGTTCGCCGCCGTCCTCCGTCCGTCCCGCGGACTCGGCATCGAGGCCCCAGGGTGCCGGGCCGACTGCCGGCGCTTGGGCCTTCATCGCTTCGTCCAGCGCCGCGTCGACCTGGATCCGGTAATCGGGCTCGACCGGCCCGGTCGTGGCCAGCACCGACTCCTTCTCCAGTATGTCCACCGCCTTCATCACGGCAGTGCGGACCTCACCGCTGTCGGTGGTGGAGGCTTCCTTCTCGTACCAGATGAAGCCCCCGACGCCGAAGAGGAACAGTGCCGCCACGACGGCGTGCACCTGCCGGAAGGCGTAGGCGGCATCGGACGGCTCGGCGGCTTTCGGGTTCCGGTACTTCCAGGCCTCGAAATTCCAGAAGAGGCGACGGGGATCGATGCACGCCAGCAAGAGGAAGACCGCACCCATTGCCCAGAGTACGATGACGAACTTCATGTCGAGGCCGGCTCTCCTGCTCGGGTGGGGCGGGCGCGATATGTTCGGCCGGCCAGCCACTTTGCGGTACCCCAGCCGCGTCCAGCTCTTCGGGTGGGGCTCAAGAACGGATCGGTGACGAGCGGTTGACGCAGCGGCCGTCACGCGGAATCGGTGATAATGGTCGCAGATATATGAGTGCTATGGCATGTGCGGGGCAACGCAACCGTGTTCCTGGGCAGATTTCTTGGCGAATGCGGTGAGCGCATCGATTTTGAAGGAACGAGGCGGGTTCTCGGGCTGTGCGTCACTGCCGCCATCGTAGAGCAGGGAGAAGGTGTAGATCGCCCGCTCCGCTGTGCCCGGACACTGGGCGGTTCCCCAGGTCAGGGCCCCTTCGTTCGTCATTCCCGCTTCGCTGTCCACGGTGCTCATGTCCGTATTTTTGGAAAAACTCTTGGCGTACGGCCCGTAGTAAGCAGAGATGCGGTAAAGGGGAATCTTTCCATCCCGGCCGGTGAGAACGCAGTCTTCGATGGGTGCATTCTTGCTGCTCTCCGACTCCCGCGCACGGGTTACCGCCACCTTCTTGGCCGAGGAAGCGAGTGGGCGTAGCGGTTCGCATGTTCCGGACGCCCGCGGAAGCGGTACGGGTGGCTTGTCGGAGGCGGTCGAGACGGACTGCGTCGTGTCGGATGAGTCGTGATCGCAGCCGAATGTGGTGGCAGCCTTCTTGGCGATCTCAACCGTCGCGCGTGCGAACGAGGTGCGCAGCCGACCGGAAGAATCCATCGCCGACCCGTCCGAAGGGCGCGTCAGTTGGGAATCGACAGTCAGCCCGTCGCTTCCTCTGTTGCGGCACGCCAAGGTCACGGAAGAATGAGCCAGGCCCTGGCTGGAGGTGAGGACGCCAGGCCATGTCCCGAGAGGAACGAAGCTCGACTCGTGTGTGGATGAGGAGGTGCGTCCCAGAGTCTGGGTGACCTTGTCGTCGTGGGAACTCCAGCGGACCTGTACGTCCATGGAATTCTGGCCGCCCCGGACGGCGGTACTGCAGGATGCAAGCGTTCCGTCCGGAGATTCCTTGGAATCTCTTGCGTAAGCTCGACTACTTCCGAGCGCCGCTCGAAGGCTGTCTTTCTCCAGCACTCCGTCGCACGCCGAAGAGAGCCCCCGGTCGTCCTGCCAGCTTCCCAGGGTGCCGCTGAAGTAGAGCCCGCCGAAAATGAGGGGGAGGGCGCCCAGCGACACTGCAGCAGCGATCTTCAAGCGTCGGCGTCGATGTCGTTGCATGGGATGGTCCTTTTATCTCGATTCGCGGCGCTCGTCAGGACTCCGGACGGTCCAGCCATTTGAAGGCTTCCGAACGGGCAGTATTGTGAGTGTCCAGGCCCTTGCCGTCGAGATTTCTCACTTCCCAGTCGTCGCTGTCGTACCCTTGCTTCTTGCCCCATTGGTACACGAGGTTGTCGACTTCTTTCTGCCCGGCTTCGAAGTTGGCCCTGTCCTCCTTGCCGGCTTGAGCACCGGCTTCTGCGATGGTTTCCTTCGTCCAGTCGTACATGCCGAAGTCAAGGATGCGGTTTGCGGCATCGCCCAATACCGGCACGGCCTTCGGTGAGGACGGAATGAAGTTGAGGGCGGTTCCGCTGGTCGAAGTGACGTGGTGATTCAGATCGCGTGCCCACTGAATTTTTGCGTCGCGCTTGTCGTACAGGACATCGGAAGTGACGCCGTCATAGAAGCCGAAGGCCGAGGAAGCCGCGTGGATCACGCCGTCCCTCTGTGATTCCTCCGCCGGATTCTTCGGGACGATGGGAACGCCCGCGAGTGTGTCGGCGGCGTACTGCCGCTCGGCCGCGTACATGTCGCCGTACGCCGCGGGGTCCTCGGCCACCCCGCGCATGACGTTCACCAGGTCATTCCGGCTCACCGCCATGCCGACCGCGCCGGAGTCCTCGTTCCTGAACACGCCTCCCTCGTCACCGAACTGCTTGTAGGTGCCGTTGGTGCGCGACAGGATCTCGTGCGTGTCCGGGGTGTAGTCCGTGAGCATGTGGCCCAGCGGGGCACGGAGGTTGGCGGGCATCTTGGCGCCGCTCTGGTCATCCCCGTTGAGCAGCTTGATGGTGTCGCGCATGACGCGGGCCTCAGCCTCGGTGTGCCCACCGTACGCATGCTCGGTGCCCGGTACGTTCCCTGTCGCCGCCGACTCCAGTGCCGCCCCGAACCCATGCCGGTTGTAGAGCTCGCTCATGGTGTCGTTGTCCGAGACCATCCCCGGGCCGTTCATGACGTACTTGGGCCAGTCGCGGTCCTTGAGCAGGTACTTCAGATGGTCGTTGTGCTGGGGGTCGAGGTATGCCGTGGAGGCGGCGGGGTCCTTGCTCATGATTCCCAGCACCCCGTCGAGCGGGTCGTGCTCGATGCCCTTCTGGACCGGCTTGCCGTTCCAGATGTCCCAGAGGTCGGGCTGTTTCTTCTCCGTCTCGATGATGTCGTTGGCGAGATGGTGCATGAACTGGTCGTCGTAGCCGCTGCCGTGCTTGAGGAGCGTGACGAAGTCCTGGTAGCCGTAGACCGGCTCGGTGTTGCTGGCGAAGTTCTTGGTGCCGACCTCCTTGAGGTCGCCCAGGAACTTCTTGTTGAACCGACCGTCGGCGCTGTCCAGCCACTCCTTGTAGGCCTTGGAGTCCACGGGCATCTTGGCGACCGATGCGGGCACCTTGGTCGCGGTGGCGATCGAGTCGGCCAGCCCCTTCTCGACGCGATTGCCGTCCTTGCCCATCTCGCGGAGCGTGTTGCCGAGCTTGATGGTGTTCTCCGCGCCCAGACCGTTGAGGTACGTCCGGGAGAACGCCTTGTCGTCGGAGTTGTCGCGGAAGAGCCGCTCCAGCTCCGCCATTTCCTGCGGGGGCAGCTTGCCCTCGGAGTTGAGCTTCGTGCTCAGCTCGTCGGCACGCTTGCCCTCCACCTTCTCGATGTCGCCCTCGGCCTTGGCGTTGAAGCCGTTCTTGATGCCGTCGAGGGGGGCGGAGTCGACGGTGACGGCGTCGAGGGCGAGCTTGACGCCCTGGTCGGCGTCGTCCATGTCCTTGACGGCCTTGGCGATGCGCTTGGTCCAGTATTCGGGGACTTCGCTCGCGCTGCCGTCGTGGGTGACGGCGCGCTTGGTCTCCGAGTCCATGTTGTCCCAGTCCCAGCTGCAGACACCCTTGTCCGAAGAGATCAGCATCTTGGCGTGCTTGGCGTCGGCGATCTCGGACTTGAGCTTCTTGCGCAGTTCCACGAACTGGTGGTGCGCGTCGCGGAGGATGTCCGCGATGGCCTTGGCCTCCTTCTGGGCCCCGGTGTACTGACCCGAGGTCGTGCCGGTGGCCAGGAGGCCGGCCTGGGCGTGCTGGCCGGACGCGGAGCCGTCCTCGAAGATGCCTTTGACCTTCTGGTCGTAGATCTTGGCGGCGTCCTTGAACATCTCCGCCGTCTTGTCCCACTTCTCGGCGGCGTCCGTGAGCGTGCTGAGATCGGTGTGCAGCGCGTCGTGGTAGCTGAGCATGAGTCCCCCGTGCGGCCTCAGGTGGTGGCTGGTGCGTCGAAGCGGCGATCGGCGCCGCGGTGTCCGTCGTCGGTGGGCGCAGCTCTCAGAGGCCCGAGATCTGGGACTTCGGGGAGAGGTACGGCGGCCCCTGCTGCTGGAGGAGCGGCGGCTGCTGCGGCTTCCCCGACGGGTTCTCCGGGGTGCACTGCTGCAGCCCGTTGTACGCGGCGTGGTCGCCGTCCTGGAGCGTGTTGTTGGTGCTGGTGAGGGCCTGCCGCTCACGGGAGAGGCGGCCCTGCAGCGTCTTGACCGACTTCTCCCAGTCGGTCATGAGGCTCTTGAGCCCCTTGCCGGTCTCCCAGCCGTCGAAGGCCTTCTGCGCCTTCGTCGTGGCCTCGTCCGCGTGGCCGCCGGCCTTCTTGGTGTCCGGTACGACGTCCTTGTCCAGGGCCTCCGCGGCGGCCTTCTTCTTGGCCGGTGAGCTCGCGAGCGGTGTGCTGCCGCCCGGCGGCAGCAGCAGCCCGTTGTTGCCGCCCGGCGTCAGTGGCCCGGTGCTGTTGATCTGCGTATGGGTGCCGGCTGCGGTGCTCCGGGAGCGGAGGCCCGCCCACTCGTCCTCGAACGACACTGTTTCCCCCTGAATGACGTCGGCGTCCTGCTTCGCGACCACGAGCTGTCGGTACATGTCAAGCTAGCAAGATCGATGCAGCGCGCGCACCCGTGTACGCCGGTTCCGGTTGGGCATGACCGAACAGCCGGAAATGGGTGCGGGGCTCGCCGTACGCCGAGCCCCGCACACCGTCACTGGAATTCCGGCAGCCATCCCAGCTGCACCAGTGGCGTCCCGCGCTTCCGCGAGACGAAGTAACCGCGGCCCGGGGGCATCGGGCGGGGGCGGACGTTGCCGAGCAGGTCGCCCTCGCTCGGGTCGCCCGAGAGGACCACGCCCTGGGCGCCCAGCTCCTTGATGCGCTGCATGAACGACTCGTACATCGACCGGGAGGCACCGGCGGAGCTGCGCGCGATGATGAAGCGGATGCCGATGTCGCGGGCGAACGGCAGGTTGTCGGTGAGCTGGGCCAGCGGGTTGCCGCTGGAGGTGGAGACCAGCTCGTAGTCGTCGACGATGATGAAGATCTTCGGGCCGCTCCACCAGCTGCGGTCGCGCAGCTGCTGCGCGGTGACGTCGGGTGCCGGGGCCCGGCGTTCCATCAGGCCGTGCAGTGCCTGCATGTGCGCCTCCATGGAGTTGGCCATGGGGGCGTACTCCAGCAGGTGCGACTCGGGGATCGCGCTGAGCAGGCTGCGGCGGTAGTCGCCGACGACGATCTTCGCCTCGTCCGGGTGGTACCGCTCGGAGATCTGCTTCGCCAGCAACCGCAGCACGCCCGTCTTGCCGGACTCGCTGTCGCCGAAGACCAGGAAGAAGGGGTCGGTCTCGAAGTCCACGAAGACCGGTTCGAGGTTGTTCTCGTCCAGGGCGAAGGCCACACCGCGCTCCGGGTGGTCGCCGCCCTTCGGAAGCTGGTGCGCTGGCACCTCGCGGGGGAGCATGCGCACGGCGGGCGCGGGCGCGTACGGCCAGTGGCTCGCGATCACGCGGTTCATCTCGGCCGTGGCGTCGGAGAGGTCGCCGGCCTGCGAGATGCCGTCGATCCGCGGCAGGGCGCCCATGAAGTGCAGCTTCTCCGGCGTCTGGCCGCGGCCGGGCACGCCTGCCGGGACGTTGGCCGCGACCTTGCGGTCGAAGTCGGAGTCCATGGTGTCGCCGAGCCGCAGCTCCAGCCGGTTCATCAGCTGGTCCTTGAGGGCGGCGCGCACCTCCATGCTGCGGGTGGCCGTGATGACGACGTGGATGCCGTAGCCGAGGCCGCGCGCGGCGATGTCGTTGACGAGGGCCTCCGCCATCTCGTACTCGGCCCGGAAGTTGCCCCAGCCGTCGATGACCAGGAAGACGTCGCCCCACGCCTGGTCGGCGGCCTGGCCGCGGGCCCGCATCCGGCGGTAGGTGGCGATGGAGTCGATGTCGTGGGCGCGGAAGTACTCCTCGCGGCGGGCGAGGATGCCGGCGACCTCGGCGACGGTACGGCGCACCCGGTCCGGGTCGAGGCGCGAGGCGATCCCGCCGACGTGCGGCAGCCCGGACACCGCGGAGAGCCCGCCGCCACCGAAGTCGAGGCCGTAGAACTGCACCTCGGTCGGGGTGTGGGTGAGCGCGAAGGACGAGATGAGGGTGCGCAGCAGCGTGGACTTGCCGGACTGCGGGCCGCCGACGATGAGCATGTGGCCGGCCGCGCCGGAGAAGTCGCGGTAGAGCGGGTCACGACGCTGCTCGAACGGCTTGTCGACGAGGCCCAGGGGCACGATCAGCCGGCCGAGGTAGGGGTAGTCGGGCATCGTCAGGCCCCGGCCCTCCACCGGCGCGAGGCCCGGCAGCAGCTCGTCCAGCGGGGCCGCGGTGTCCAGCGGCGGCAGCCACACCTGGTGGGCGGGGGTGCCCCGGCCCTCCAGGCGGCGGACGATGACGTCCAGGACGGTGTCGGCCAGTGCGTCGTCCTGGGCGGGACGCTGCTCCGGTACCTGCGCGGCGACCGGGTCGGGGGCCGCGTACTGGACCGGGACCGGGGCGGCCGTGAAGAGCACCGGGCGGCGGTCGACGGGGAGCGGCCCGGCCGGGGCACGGTCGGCGCCGGCACCGTCGCGGTACACGCCGGAGACGTACGCCGCCTTGAAGCGGACCATCTCGTCCGTGCCGAACTTCAGGTAGCCGGAACCGGGCACGGACGGCAGGTGGTAGGCGTCGGGGACGCCGAGGGCCGCACGGGATTCGGCGGCCGAGAAGGTGCGCAGGCCGACGCGGTAGGAGAGGTACGTCTCCAGGCCGCGCAGCCGGCCCTCCTCCAGGCGCTGCGAGGCGAGCAGCAGGTGGACACCGAGCGACCGGCCGATGCGGCCGATCTGGATGAACATGTCGATGAAGTCCGGCTTGGCGGTGAGCAGCTCGCTGAACTCGTCGATGACCAGGACGAGCGAGGCGATCGGCTCCAGCGGCGCGCCGGCCAGCCGGGCCTTCTCGTAGTCGTGGATGTTGGCGTAGTTGCCGGCGTCGCGCAGCATCTCCTGGCGCCGGTTGAGCTCACCGCGGATGGAGTCGCCCATGCGGTCGACGAGCGTGAGGTCGTCCGCGAGGTTGGTGATCACCGCCGCGACGTGCGGCATCTGGGACATGCCGGCGAAGGTGGCGCCGCCCTTGAAGTCCGCCAGGACGAAGTTGAGGGTCTCGGAGGAGTGGGTGACGGCCAGGCCGAGCACGAGGGTGCGCAGCAGCTCGGACTTGCCGGAACCGGTCGCACCGACGCACAGACCGTGCGGGCCCATGCCGTCCTGCGCCGCTTCCTTGAGGTCGAGCATGACCGGCTGGCCGTCCTCGCCGACACCGATCGGTACGCGCAGCCGCTCCGCCTGGGAACGCGGCCGCCAGGTCCGCTGGGTGTCGACGGAGGCCGCGTCGCCGAGGTTGAGAAGGTCGGTGAACTCCAGGTTGGCGAGCAGCGGTTCGTCGTCGTCCCCGCCGCTGCCCATGCGCAGCGGCGCGAGCTGGCGCGCCAGCGCCTCGGCGGCCGCCACGGACAGGTAGTCCGGCACGCCGTCGTAGACCATGCCCCGCCCGGCCTCGAGCTGCAGGGCGCCGGGCCGTACGAGGACGGACAGGTCGCCGCGGGGCGCGCTGAGTTCGCCCGGCACGACATCGAGGACGGTGACGCCCTGCAGTCCTTCGGGGGAGGCGAGCAGCGAGGTCGGCGGCACGTTCGTACCGTCCAGGACCACCAGCAGGTGCGGCATGTCCAGCAGCGGCTGGCCGCCGGCGTTGAACCGCGGCCTGCCCTCCAGCTTCACGGACAGCAGCTGCTCCAGTTCCCAGGCGTCCGTGGTGATGAGCCGGGGCGTGCCCGCGCCGTCGGCCGGGCCCTGGGCCTGGACGTGCGGCAGCCACTTGGCCCACTCCCAGCGGTCGGTGGCCTCGCCGGGCGCGGCCGCGATCGCGATGATGAGGTCGTCGGGGGAGTGCAGCGCGGCGAGCGAGGCGACCAGCGCGCGTGCGGTGCCGTGCACCGACTCGGGTTCGCCGGAGACCGCCATGTGGTAGAAGGCGCGCAGCGAGACCGCCATCGGCAGTCCGTCGAGGGTGCCGTGCACGCTGAGGAACCGGTGCATCGCACCGGCGGTGAGCGGTTCCAGCTCCTCGACCGGCGCGGTGTCCGGCGCGACCAGCGGTGTCGCCAGCTGCTGGGCGCCGAGGCCGATGCGCACCTGGCCGAAGTCCTCGTCGCCCACGCGCCGTTCCCACACGCGGCTGCCCTCGGCCACCAGGGACCAGAGCTGATCGGGGGAGGGGTGCAGGTAGTACTGCGCGTCGCGCTGCTTGCGCGCGGTCTTGCGGACCGTGCGGCGGGTCTGCGCGAGGTACTTGAGGTAGTCGCGGCGGGTGTCCGCCATCTGCCCCTGGGTGCCGCGCCGGTGACGCACCACCATCGTCACGATCATGCCGAGGGTCGACGCGATCATGAGGATGCCCATGATGCGCATGAACGGATTCGCCTGCGGCATGAAGAAGTACACCATCGAGCCGCCGCCCATTCCGACGGTCGGCAGGATCTGCATCAGCATGCCTTCTTGCCGCCCCTTGGGCAGCTCCGGCGGGGCTTCGAGCTGCAGTGGGTCCGTGGGCACCTCCGGAGGCAGAGCCCTCGGGGGACGCTTCACGACGATCTGACTCACCAGCGCACCAATCCCTTGTACGGGGAGGACTGTTCGCTGCCGACACCCCCGTGGCGACGGCTCCCACCCGTGCCGGGTGATCCTACTGGGATGTCAACAACCCCAAGAGCGCTAGGGTGGCGCACGGTAATTGCGCAGCTGCAAATAGACGTTGAATGTCGGGAATGAGGGGGAACTGCCCGTGAGTGCGACGGCTTCCATGACGGCCACGGGGGCGGCTACCGGCTTCTGCCGGGTCACAATTGTCGCGCCCGACAGCCGCATCGACGTGGCACTTCCCGAGGACATTCCCGTCGCCGACATCTACCCGGAAATTCTCCGGCTGAGCGGCCAGACCCCGGCCGACGGCGCACCTGTCGGATACCACTTGGTCCGCCGGGACGGCACCGTCCTGGACGGCTCCCGGTCCTTCGCGGCCCAGCGCATCCTGGACGGCGACGTGCTGAGCCTGCGGCCGTTCTCCGAGTCGCTGCCGCCCGCGGTCTACGACGACGTCTCCGACTCCGTCGCGTCGGCCGTCACCCGCGACCGCACGCTGTGGAACGACGATCTGCTGCGTACCGCAGGGCTGGCCGGCTCCATGGTGCTGCTGGTGCTGATGGGGTTCGTGCTGTGGTTCGCCGACCCGGCGCGGCACAACATGCACGGCCTGCCCGGCATCCTCGCCGCCGTCGCCGGTGTCCTGCTGGTCGCGCTGGCGGCCGTACGGGCCCGGGTGTACGACGACCGGGCCTCCGCGATCGCCCTCGGCCTCGGCAGCCTGCCGCACATCATGATCGCCGGGTCGGGGCTGCTGCCGCTGCCGGACGGCCAGGGCGTCGGCCGGCTGCAGTTCCTGCTCGGCTGCGTGGCCGTACTGATCGTCTCCGTCTTCCTGATCGCCGTCACGCCCAACGGTGACGGCCCGTTCGTCGCCGCCGCCTTCACCGCCACGGTCGGCACGCTCGCCACGTTCGTCGCGATCCTCACCGACCTCCGGCCCGTCGACACCGCCGCCATCTGCGTGTGCGTCGTGGTCGGCGTCATCGCCTTCCTGCCGGGCCTCTCGGCCCGCTTCGCCCGGCTGCCCATCGGCTACACCCCGCCGCGCACCCCCAGCTCCGGCTACGACGACCCGGACGCCACCCCCGAGACCGAGGGCCCCGTCGACGCCGAGCGCATCGCGGCGCAGGCCCGCCGCGGCCACGAAATGCTCGTCGGCCTGGTCGGCGGCTGCGCGGCGGTCGTCACCTTCGCCGCCGGTGTCCTCGGCTTCTCCGACTCGGTCTGGGGCCAGGTGCTCGCCTTCGCCGCCGGCCTGTCCATGCTGATGCGCGCCCGCCTCTTCCGCTACACCTCCCAGGTCACCTGTGCCCTGGCCGCCGGTCTCGCCGCCTTCGCCCTCCTCGGCCTCGGCCTCGCCCTGCACCCGCCGGCCGTCCTCGGCGACGGCGGTTTCGCCGCCGACCTGCGCACGATCTGGCTCACCGCCGCGATCGCCGCCGCCGCGGCCCTGGTCACCGCCATCGCCCTGATCGTCCCCCGCAAGGGCGTCACCCCCTTCTGGGCCCGCTTCGCCGAGCTCTTCGAAAACCTCGTCCTGCTGTCCCTGGTCCCGCTGTGCCTCGCGGTGATGAACGTGTACATGGCGGCGCGGGGGATGACCAGCAAGTAGGGTCCGGTCCAGGGGGCCCGCACCCCGCGACCTGGCAGCTCGCTACGCGCGGTCACCGGCACTGGTCACCCCCTGCTACCCTGGCTGAGCCCAGCCGAGTAATCGAAGCTCCTCTGTGAAGCAGACCAGAGGCGCTCGGTGGGGCTCAGAGGAAACCAAGGAGTACCGCGTGTCGCTCGACGCCGCTACGAAGAAGCAGATCATGGCCGAGTTCGCCACCAAGGAGGGTGACACCGGTTCCCCCGAGGTTCAGGTCGCGCTGCTCTCCCGCCGCATCTCGGACCTGACCGAGCACCTCAAGACCCACAAGCACGACCACCACTCCCGCCGTGGTCTGCTGCTGCTGGTCGGCCAGCGCCGCCGCCTGCTGCAGTACCTGGCGAAGAAGGACATCACCCGCTTCCGCCAGCTGGTGGAGCGCCTCGGCATCCGCCGTGGTGCGGCGGGCGCCAAGTAAGACGTCGTGGAGGGAGCGGTTCCCGGGACCGGGGGCCGCTCCCTTTGCCGTACGCGGGAAAACTCCCGTGGGTGCCGGACACCCGATGCTTCCGGCACCCCCTGGTGGCCAGAAGCTTTGTAGTCTGGTCCCACAACGCCATACCGACGGCGCAGCAACGACAGCGCCGTGGCCGGCGCGCCGCGTTCCTCACCGACCGGTGCGCCACGCAGACAACGCAACAGCGAAACGCGAAAGAGGTGGGGCGCCCATCAGCCGCCGGTCCTCGGTAGTGGCCTCCGGTGACGCGCGGGCCCTCAGGGCTCGCCACGCACCGGGTGCTTCGATCGAAGACCGGCCCGCACAGGCGCTCCACCATCCATGATCCGCTGCCACACGGGCAGCGGGTCGCAGACGGTCCCCTGCCAGACGGGCAGCGGACGCAGACGAGGAGATATTCCTGGTGGAGAACGAGACCCACTACGCCGAGGCCGTCATCGACAACGGTTCCTTCGGCACCCGCACCATCCGCTTCGAGACGGGCCGCCTGGCCAAGCAGGCCGCCGGTTCCGCCGTGGCGTACCTGGACGACGACACCATGGTGCTGTCGGCCACCACCGCTTCGAAGAACCCCAAGGACCAGCTGGACTTCTTCCCGCTGACCGTGGACGTCGAGGAGCGGATGTACTCGGCCGGCAAGATCCCCGGCTCCTTCTTCCGTCGTGAGGGCCGGCCCTCCGAGGACGCGATCCTCACCTGCCGCCTGATCGACCGCCCGCTGCGCCCCTCCTTCAAGAAGGGCCTGCGGAACGAGATCCAGATCGTCGAGACGATCATGGCGCTCAACCCCGACCACCTGTACGACGTGGTCGCGATCAACGCCGCCTCCTGCTCGACGCAGCTGGCCGGCCTGCCGTTCTCCGGCCCCATCGGCGGCACCCGTGTCGCGCTGATCAAGGGCCAGTGGGTGGCCTTCCCGACCCACACCGAGCTCGAGGACGCCGTCTTCGACATGGTCGTGGCCGGCCGCGTCCTGCCCGACGGCGACGTCGCGATCATGATGGTCGAGGCCGAGGCCACCGAGAAGACCATCCAGCTGGTCAAGGACGGCGCCGAGGCCCCGACCGAGGAGGTCGTGGCCGCCGGTCTGGAGGCCGCGAAGCCCTTCATCAAGGTGCTGTGCAAGGCCCAGTCGGACCTCGCCGCCAAGGCCGCCAAGCCGACCGGCGAGTTCCCGATCTTCCTCGACTACCAGGACGACGTCCTGGAGGCGCTGACCAAGGCCGTCAAGGGCGAGCTCGCCCAGGCCCTGACCATCGCCGGCAAGCAGGAGCGCGAGGCCGAGCTGGACCGCGTCAAGGCGCTGGCCGCCGAGAAGCTGCTGCCGGAGTTCGAGGGCCGCGAGAAGGAGATCTCGGCCGCGTACCGCGCGCTGACCAAGTTCCTGGTCCGCGAGCGCGTCATCCGGGAGAAGAAGCGCATCGACGGCCGCGGTGTCACCGACATCCGTACGCTGGCCGCCGAGGTCGAGGCCATCCCGCGCGTGCACGGCTCGGCGCTGTTCGAGCGCGGCGAGACCCAGATCCTGGGCGTCACCACGCTGAACATGCTCCGCATGGAGCAGCAGCTGGACACGCTGTCGCCGGTGACGCGCAAGCGCTACATGCACAACTACAACTTCCCGCCCTACTCGACCGGTGAGACCGGCCGCGTGGGTTCGCCGAAGCGCCGCGAGATCGGCCACGGCGCGCTGGCGGAGCGCGCGATCGTCCCCGTGCTGCCGACCCGCGAGGAGTTCCCCTACGCGATTCGTCAGGTGTCCGAGGCCCTCGGCTCCAACGGCTCGACCTCGATGGGCTCCGTCTGCGCCTCGACCATGTCGCTGCTGAACGCCGGTGTGCCGCTGAAGGCCCCGGTCGCCGGTATCGCCATGGGTCTGATCTCGCAGGAGATCGACGGCGAGACGCACTACGTCACCCTCACCGACATCCTCGGTGCGGAGGACGCGTTCGGTGACATGGACTTCAAGGTCGCCGGTACGAAGCAGTTCGTGACCGCGCTGCAGCTCGACACCAAGCTCGACGGCATCCCCGCCTCGGTCCTGGCCGCCGCGCTGAAGCAGGCCCGCGACGCGCGTCTGCACATCCTGGACGTGATGAACGAGGCGATCGACGTTCCGGACGAGATGTCCCCGAACGCGCCGCGCATCATCACCGTCAAGATCCCGGTGGACAAGATCGGTGAGGTCATCGGCCCCAAGGGCAAGATGATCAACCAGATCCAGGAGGACACCGGCGCCGACATCACGATCGAGGACGACGGCACCATCTACATCGGTGCCGCCGACGGCCCGGCCGCCGAGGCCGCCCGCTCCACGATCAACGGCATCGCCAACCCGACCATGCCGGAGGTCGGCGAGCGCTACCTGGGCACGGTCGTGAAGACCACCACCTTCGGTGCGTTCGTCTCGCTGCTCCCGGGCAAGGACGGCCTGCTGCACATCTCGCAGATCCGCAAGCTCGCCGGCGGCAAGCGCGTGGAGAACGTCGAGGACGTGCTCGCGGTCGGCGCCAAGGTGCAGGTCGAGATCGCCGAGATCGACCAGCGCGGCAAGCTCTCCCTGATCCCCGTGATCGAGGGCGAGGAAGGCGACGAGGAGAAGAAGGACGACGCCGCCAAGTGACGTCCCGAGCTTCCCGGACGACGGCCCGCACCTCTTCGGAGGGGCGGGCCGTCGCCCGTACCCAAACGCTTCTCAAGGGCGAGGGCGGCGCCGGCACGGTCCGCAGGACGGTCCTCCCAGGCGGCCTGCGGGTCGTCACCGAGACCCTGCCCTCCGTACGGTCGGTGACCTTCGGGATCTGGGCGAACGTCGGCTCGCGCGACGAGACCCCGGCCCTCAACGGCGCCACCCACTATCTGGAACACCTGCTCTTCAAGGGCACGGAGCGGCGCAGCGCGCTGGACATCTCCGCCGCGATCGACGCGGTCGGCGGCGAGATGAACGCCTTCACCGCGAAGGAGTACACCTGCTACTACGCGCGGGTGCTCGACGCCGACCTGCCGCTGGCCATCGACGTGGTCTGCGACATGCTCACCGGCTCGCTGATCCGCGAGGAGGACGTGGACGTCGAGCGCGGGGCGATCCTCGAAGAGATCGCCATGACCGACGACGACCCGGGCGACTGCGTGCACGACCTCTTCGCGCACACCATGCTCGGGGACAGCCCGCTGGGCCGCCCCGTGCTCGGCACCGTCGACACGGTCAACGCGCTGAACGCGAGCCGCATACGCCGCTTCTACAAGAAGCACTACGACCCGACCCGCCTGGTCGTCACCGCCGCCGGCAACGTCGACCACGCCAAGGTCGTCCGCCAGGTCCGCCGCGCCTTCGAGCAGGCCGGCGCGCTGGACCGTACGGACGCGGTGCCGATGGACCCCCGCGGCGGCACCAAGGCGATCCGCACGGCCGGCCGGGTGGAGATGCTGGGCCGCAGGACCGAGCAGGCGCACCTCATCCTCGGGATGCCCGGCATGCCGCGCACCGACGAGCGCCGCTGGGCCATGGGCGTGCTGAACACCGCGCTCGGCGGCGGCATGAGCTCCCGCCTCTTCCAGGAGGTCCGGGAGAAGCGCGGACTGGCGTACAGCGTGTACTCCTACACCTCGGGCTACGCGGACTGCGGGCTCTTCGGGGTGTACGCGGGCTGCCGCCCGAGCCAGGTGCACGACGTGCTGAAGATCTGCCGGGACCAGCTGGACGACGTCGCCGAGCACGGGCTGTCCGACGACGAGGTCGAGCGGGCCATCGGCCAGCTGCGCGGCTCCACCGTCCTCGGCCTGGAGGACACCGGCGCGCTGATGAACCGCATCGGCAAGAGCGAGCTGTGCTGGGGCGACCAGATGTCGGTGGACGACATGCTCGCCCGGATAGCGGCCGTCACCCCGGACGACGTGCGCGAGGTCGCACGCGATGTACTGGGGCGGCGTCCTTCGCTGTCCGTCATCGGTCCGCTGAAGGACCGGCAGGCCGCCCGGCTGCACGACGCGGTCGCGTAGCCCCGGGCACGGCGGCGGCCGCGTGCCGCACGGCCGGAGAACGCCGTCGCGGCCGTACCAGGCCGGAGAATGCGGTCGCGGTCGTACGAGGCCGGAGAATGGTCCCGTACGACCGCGCCCCGAACCCTAAGGAAGCAAGGACGATGAGCAAGCTGCGTGTGGCTGTGATCGGCGCCAAGGGCCGGATCGGCTCCGAGGCCGTCAAGGCGGTCGAGGCCGCCGAGGACATGGAGCTGGTGGCGGCGCTGGGCCGCGGCGACAAGCTGGAGACGCTGGTCGAGGCCGGCGCCCAGGTCGCGGTCGAGCTGACCCACCCCGACGCCGTCATGGGCAACCTCGACTTCTGCGTACGCCACGGCATCCACGGCGTGGTCGGCACCACCGGCTGGTCCGAGGAGCGCCTCACGCAGCTGCGGACCTGGCTGGCGGCCGCGCCGGAGGTCGGCGTGCTCATCGCGCCGAACTTCTCCATCGGCGCCGTGCTGACCATGCAGTTCGCCCAGCAGGCCGCCCGCTTCTTCGAGTCCGTCGAGGTCGTCGAGCTGCACCACCCGAACAAGGCCGACGCCCCGTCCGGTACCGCGGCACGCACCGCCCAGCTCATCGCCGACGCGCGCGAGAAGGCCGGCTGCGCCCCGGCGCCGGACGCCACCGCCACCGCGCTGGACGGTGCGCGCGGCGCGGACGTGGCCGGCGTGCCCGTGCACTCCGTACGGCTGCGTGGGCTGCTGGCCCACCAGGAGGTGCTGCTGGGCGGCGAGGGCGAGACCCTCACCATCCGGCACGACTCCCTGCACCACTCCAGCTTCATGCCGGGCATCCTGCTCGGCGCGCGGCGCGTGGTGGACACTCCCGGCCTGACCATGGGCCTGGAGAACTTCCTCGACCTGGCCTGACGGCCGGCCGGCAGGAGGGCAGTACGCACAGTGCGCGCAAAGATCACTTACTTCGTCCTCGCGGCGGTCCTGGTCGTCTACTTCGTCCTGGTCGGCGACCGCGGGGTGCTGCTGATCCAGCAGGGCACCCCGGTCACCGTCGTCTTCGGGATCGCCGTTCTGGTGCTGCCGCTGATCGGGGTGTGGTTCCTCTGGCACACCACCCAGTTCGCGCGGAAGGCCGGGCTGCTGGCGAGGGAGCTGGAGGCCGAGGGCGGGCTGCCCGTCGACGAGCTGAAGCGGACGCCGAGCGGCCGCATCGACCGGGACTCCGCCGACGAGGTCTTCCAGCGGCGGCGGGCCGAGGCCGAGGCGACGCCGGAGGACTGGCGGGCGTGGTTCCGGCTGGCGGTCGCCTACCAGGACGCGCGGGACACCCCGCGCGCCCGCAAGGCCATGCAGCGGGCCATCGCGCTGCACGACGGGAAGCCGGTGCGGACGGGCTGAGACCCGGCAGGTCCGGAACGCGGACGGCCTGAGACGCGGACCGCCTGAGACGGTCGGTACGTGTCCGGCCGTGCGGCGGGACGGCGACGCGGTACGGCGGCGAGGTACGACGGCGGGGCGCGAGCTTTTCGGCTCGCGCCCCGCTTTTCCGTACGCGCTCCCGGCGTCGCGGCCGCTCGGCCGCGGTGCCTCCGCCGCTCAGCCCCGGTGCTCCGCCGCCCACGCGGCGACCGTGTCCGCCGCGCGGTTGAAGGCGCCGGCGCGGGTCAGGAAGTCACCGCCGTGATCGGTGAAGAGGAGGCGCGGCTCGCCGTCCTCCGGGGCGCCGATCATCAGCGCCTGGCCCTGGACCGTACGCGGCAGGCCCAGCCAGCGCACCGGCTGCTGCACCGTACGGACCGAGGTGACCGCGCTCCACGGCAGCGTCGTCGTCCGCACCAGCCGCACCTGGCGCAGCCCCGCGGCGCTCACCCAGACACCGGCCCGCAGCAGCCGCAGCGCGAAGCCGATCAGTACCAGCGCCACCGCCAGACAGACCACCGCACCGACCGGCGCCCCGGCCAGCCCGATGATCAGGGCGGACAGCAGCACGAAGGAGGCGAGCAGCAAGAACACGGCCGCCGCCCCTACGCGCCAGGGTCCTGGGCGGTAGGGACGGCGCCAGTGGTCACGCTCGTCGTAGGGCAGGGGCGCCGGGTCCGGGGCGTCCCCGTCGAGGTCGCGGTCGGCCGTCAGGAAGGGCAGGGGCACGGCGGATCCTCACTCACGGCCCGTGTTACGCACGGGCACACGGTCGAAAGCTGTGACCGGTGAGGCTAGCGGCACCAGGACGGCCGGAACCAATCCTGTGCCGCTCCGCCGGGCCGCCCGCCCGAACGGCGCAACGCGCAGCCGGCTCAGCGGCCGTGCGCGGCCTCGGACTGATGGGTGGGATTCGGGCCGCCGACCGTGTCCTGCTGCAGGGCGGGCACGCCGAACAGCAGGGAGCCGGTCAGACCGGCGACGACGGTGAGACCCAGCAGCGTGCGGCCGAAGATCTGGGCTCGGCTCGCCCGCGGGCGCGGCGGCGGCGTGACATTGCTGCGGAACCGGTCTGCCTCGGCGACAAAGGCGAACGGGACGGGCTCTCGCCGGCGGAACATGAGGGGGCTCTCCTAAGGAACCTCGAAGTGGGCAGTGTCACAACGTTCAACGTAACGGGCGCTCGACGAGTGCCCGTTTTCCGTGACCTATGTGAAAAATATCAACTGCCGCGTGCGTAGTGCGCACCGGGGGGTCCCTTTTGTCGCTTCGCGCCGGATCCCACCGCATTTCCGATCTTGTCAGTGCCGGGCCGTAGGCTTGGCGCGCCCGGGCGACGAGCGGCGCGAACGCCGCGGCGGACGGACGGGTGCCCGCTCCAGCACGATGTATGAACGGAAGGAACCGCCGGTGTCCCACACCCCCGCCGAGAGCGCCGACAGCGCAGCCCCCGCATTCCGCAGCGAGGTGACGGTCGAGCTGGTCAAGCACGCCGCCGGCGACAGCGACGTCCTGTGGGCCGCGCGGGTCTCCACCGCAGGCGAGCAGTCCCTGGAGGAGCTGCAGAAGGACCCCGAGCGCTCCAAGGGCCTGATCAACTACCTCATGCGCGACCGGCACGGCAGCCCGTTCGAGCACAACAGCATGACCTTCTTCATCAGCGCCCCGATCTTCGTGTTCCGCGAGTTCATGCGGCACCGCGTGGGCTGGTCGTACAACGAGGAGTCCGGCCGCTACCGGCAGCTCCAGCCGGTCTTCTACGTCCCCGCGACCGACCGCAAGCTCGTCCAGCAGGGCCGTCCCGGGAAGTACGAGTTCGTCGAGGGCACCGAGGCGCAGCACGAGCTCACCACCCGGGTGATGGAGGACTCCTACCGCCAGGCGTACGAGGCGTACCAGGAGATGCTGGCGGCCGGCGTGGCGCGCGAGGTCGCCCGTTCGGTCCTGCCCGTGGGCCTCTTCTCCTCCATGTACGCCACCTGCAACGCCCGCTCCCTCATGCACTTCCTCGGCCTGCGCACTCAGCACGAGCAGGCGAAGGTGCCGTCCTTCCCGCAGCGCGAGATCGAGATGGTCGGCGAGCAGATGGAGGCCCACTGGGCCAAGCTCATGCCGCTCACGTACGCCGCCTTCAACGCCAACGGACGCGTCGCTCCGTAAGTCGCGCGACGGAGATCTGGCGGCCCGGCGGGGGAGAGCCCCGCGAGACGGTGTCCGTATTGCGGCGATTTGAGAAATTCCTCTACGCTGAACACACGGATCCGGCACTGCCTGAACCCCCGAGCAGGCAGTGCCGGGTCCACATCCCGGCCTCCCCAGGGGCGCAACCAGCGGTGAGCTACGAGTAGCGTGGGACCCATGGCTCCGACTTCCACACCGCAGACCCCCTTCGGGCGGGTACTGACCGCCATGGTCACGCCTTTCACGGCGGATGGCGCTCTCGACCTCGACGGCGCGCAGCGGCTCGCCGCCCACCTGGTGGACGCCGGCAACGACGGCCTCGTCGTGAACGGCACCACCGGAGAGTCCCCGACCACCAGCGATGCGGAGAAAGCACAGCTGGTGCGGGCCGTGGTCGATGCGGTGGGTGACCGCGCCTTCGTCGTCGCCGGAGCCGGCACGAACGACACCCGGCACAGCCTGGAGCTGGCACGCGCCGCCCAGGACGCCGGCGCGCACGGCCTCCTCGCCGTGACGCCGTACTACAGCAAGCCCCCGCAGGAGGGCCTCTTCCGGCACTTCTCGGCGATCGCCGACGCCACCGACCTGCCGGTGATGCTCTACGACATTCCCGGCCGCAGCGGCGTGCCGATCAACACCGAGACCATCGTCCGGCTGGCGGAGCACCCGCGGATCGTCGCCAACAAGGACGCCAAGGGCGACCTCGGCCGGGCCAGCTGGGCCATAGCGCGCTCCGGCCTCGCCTGGTACAGCGGTGACGACATGCTGAACCTCCCGCTGCTCTCGGTCGGCGCGATCGGCTTCGTCTCGGTCGTCGGCCACGTCGTCACGCCCGAGCTGCGTGCCCTGCTCGAAGCCCACGTGACCGGCGACGTCACGAAGGCGAAGGAGATCCACCAGAAGCTGCTGCCGGTCTTCACCGGCATGTTCCGCACCCAGGGCGTCATCACGACCAAGGCCGCGCTCACCCTCCAGGGCCTCCCCGGCGGACCGCTGCGCCTCCCGCTGGTCGACCTCTCGCCCGAGGAGACGGAGCAGCTCAAGGTCGATCTCGTCGCCGGCGGGGTACATCTGTAACCAGACTTCACAACTGAATACGGCTCGCGCGACCCAGGCGGTCGTCACAGCTGAAGACGAACACCACAGCCACAACAGCAAGTGCACGAATGTCATGCGCGCCACGTGCCTCAAGGGCCCGTGGCGCGTGTGGTGAGGAGAGTCTTTTGAGTCATCCGCATCCCGAGCTCGGCGCGCCGCCGGAGCTTCCCGAGGGTGGCCTGCGTGTCACCCCCCTGGGCGGCCTCGGCGAGATCGGCCGCAACATGACCGTCTTCGAGTACGGCGGCCGGCTGCTGATCGTCGACTGCGGAGTGCTCTTCCCCGAGGAGGAGCAGCCCGGAATCGACCTGATCCTGCCGGACTTCTCATCGATCAGGGACCGCCTCGACGACGTCGAGGGCATCGTGCTCACGCACGGCCACGAGGACCACATCGGCGCCGTCCCCTACCTGCTCCGCGAGAAGCCGGACATCCCGCTGATCGGCTCCAAGCTGACCCTCGCGCTGATCGAGGCCAAGCTCCAGGAGCACCGCATCCGGCCGTACACGCTGGAGGTCGCCGAGGGCGACCGCGAGCGCCTCGGCCCCTTCGACTGCGAATTCGTCGCGGTCAACCACTCCATTCCGGACGCCCTCGCGGTCGCCGTCCGGACCCCCGCCGGCATGGTCGTCCACACGGGTGACTTCAAGATGGACCAGCTCCCGCTGGACCGCCGGCTCACCGACCTCCCCACGTTCGCCAAGCTCGGCGAGGAGGGCATCGACCTCCTCCTGTCGGACTCCACGAACGCCGAGGTGCCCGGGTTCGTCCCGCCCGAGCGGGACATCTCCAACGTGCTGCGCCAGGTCTTCGCGACCGCCCAGAAGCGCATCATCGTGGCGAGCTTCGCCAGCCACGTGCACCGCATCCAGCAGATCTGCGACGCCGCGCACGAGTACGGGCGCCGCGTCGCCTTCGTCGGCCGCTCGATGGTCCGCAACATGGGCATCGCCCGCGAGCTGGGCTACCTGAACGTGCCGGCCGGCCTCGTCGTGGACGTCAAGACCCTCGACGACCTGCCGGACGACGAGATCGTGCTCGTCTGCACGGGCTCCCAGGGCGAGCCGATGGCGGCGCTGTCCCGGATGGCCAACCGCGACCACCAGATCCGGATCGTCCAGGGCGACACGGTGATCCTGGCGTCCTCGCTCATCCCGGGCAACGAGAACGCCGTCTACCGCGTGATCAACGGGCTCACCCGATGGGGCGCCAACGTTGTCCACAAGGGCAACGCCAAGGTGCACGTCTCGGGCCACGCCTCGGCCGGCGAGCTGCTGTACTTCTACAACATCTGCAAGCCGAAGAACCTGATGCCGGTGCACGGCGAATGGCGCCACCTGCGCGCCAACGCCGAGCTGGGCGCCCTGACGGGCGTGCCCAAGGACCACATCGTCATCGCCGAGGACGGCGTGGTCGTCGACCTGGTCGACGGCGTCGCGCGGATCACCGGCAAGGTCCAGGCGGGTTACGTGTACGTCGACGGCCTCTCGGTCGGCGACGTCACCGAGAGCGCCCTGAAGGACCGCCGCATCCTCGGCGACGAGGGCATCATCTCCGTCTTCGTCGTGGTGGACAGCACCACGGGCAAGATCACCGGCGGGCCGCACATCCAGGCCCGCGGCTCCGGCATCGACGACGCCGACTTCAACGGCGTCCTGCCCAAGATCGACGAGGCGCTGGCCAAGTCGGCCCAGGACGGCGTCATGGAGCCGCACCAGGTGCAGCAGCTCGTACGCCGCTGCGTGGGCAAGTGGGTATCCGACAACTACCGCCGCCGGCCGATGATCCTGCCGGTCGTCGTGGAGGTCTGACGACCCGTCGGAAGCGCACGAGGAGCGGGGCGCCCGGATTTGCATCCAGGAGCCCCGCTCCAGTACGTTTACGGCTCCGCCTGAGGGGAACCGGGAACGCCTGCGCGTCCACGGGACCGCACGGCGACCGGACCCGCAAGGGAACGGAAATCCGGCCCAGAGCAATCTGATAAAGTCGGATCAGCCGAAAGGCAAGGCCAATCCAAAGGCCACCGGAACCAAATTCGAACCGGAAACGGAACGAAATC
>NZ_PQSQ01000088.1 GCF_002920575.1 Streptomyces sp. Ru73
GTAGCCCTTCGCGGTCAGCGCCAGCCCCAGTACGAGCCCGCCGTAGACCAGCAGCGGCACCGGGCGCCCCTGCCGCACGCCGAGCACGTACAGCCAGATCACCGCCGCGACGCCGGCCACCAGCGCGAGCCCGGCCGGGAAGGCGGGCCCGGTCAGCAGCCGTCCGGTGAAGGCCGCGAAGGCCAGGCCGCCGTCGAAGCCGTTGTCCCAGCCGGCCTGCACGTCGAGGTAGCCGGTGAGGCTGCCCTCCCGGGCCCCCACCCACAGGAAGAAGCCGCACCAGCCGAGCGGGGCGAGCAGTACTCCGGCGAGGAGCCGGCGGTGCCGGGTCCAGGCCACCCGGCCCTCGCGGGCCCGCTCGCGCCACAGGACGAGCGCGGCGGCGGCCCACACGGCCGCGACGACCGCGGCGCCCACCGGCCGGGTCAGCCCGGCCAGCGACGTCAGCACGCCGGCCCACACCCACCGGCGGGACAGCACGGCGTACAGCGCCCAGGCGGCGAGCGCGGTGAAGAGCGCCTCCGAGTACGCCATGGACTGCACGACGCCTATCGGGACCGCGGCCCACAGCGCGGCCAGCGTCACGCCGGCCCGCGGGCCGTTCAGCCGCTCGCCCGTGGCGTACAGCGCCCAGGCGGCGGTCAGCGAGGCGGCCCAGCTCACCAGCAGCCCGGCGCCGCCGGCCGACACCGGCAGCACGGCGGACAGGCCCCGCTCCAGCCACGGCAGCAGCGGGAAGAAGGCGAGGTTGGAGTGGACCTCGCCGCCGGGCAGCTGGACGGTGTAGCCGTAGCCGTACTCGGCCACCCGGGTGTACCAGAGGGAGTCCCAGCGGGCGGCGAGGAGGGTCTGCCAGTCCTTGCCGGCGGCCGCCGACCAGACGGCGAGGACGGCGAGGCCGAAGAGGCGGATGGCCGCGTACGCCGCCAGGGCGGGCGCGGCGCGGCGCAGCGCGGCCCCGGCACCTCTGCCTGCCGCAGCCGTACCCGCGGTGGCGGAGAAAGCGAGATCGGTCATCAATACGATTATCCAGGGGCCGGTGGGGCGCGTGGGCCCGATGGCCGGATCGGTACGGCCGCGGGGCAGGTGCCGGGCCGTGGAAGGGGGCGTGCGGGTCCCCCGAAAGGAGTCGGCGGCGCAGGGTAGCGACTGCCCTGCGCAATGGGTATGGGATCCCCCGGACCTTGCGATGAGCATCTCATCGTGAGGTGAGCCATGTGTCCTGACCGGCGACTCGCGTAAGGTTTCGTCACAACTCGCCCGTGCCGCCGGTTCCCCCGGGGCGTTCGTCGTGCCCGGTGCGCGGCTGCGAGTGCTCGACAGGAGGTGCGTACATGTCCGGGACGACCGCGTCCGGCAAGAAGCGGACGGCTGGTGTGACCCGGCATCGCGGCGGCGGCGCGAACCGCTGGACCGTGCTGATCGTGCTCTGCGTCAGCCTGCTGTTCGTCGCCCTGGACACGACGATCCTGTACGTCGCCGTGCCGGCCGTCACCGAGGACCTGCGACCCGGGCCCGTCGAACTGCTCTGGGTCGTCGACGTCTATCCGCTCATCGCGGCGTCCCTGCTGATCCTCTTCGGGACGCTCGGCGACAGAGTGGGCAGACGCCGGATACTGCTCTTCGGGTACGGGCTCTTCGCGATCGCCTCGGCCGGTGCCGCGCTCGCCCCCAATCCACAGGTCCTCATCGTGGCCAGGGCGCTGCTCGGCGTCGGCGGCGCGATGATCATGCCGGCGACGCTCTCGATCCTGCGCCAGGTCTTCCCCGACCGGCGGGAGCGGGCCGTGGCCATCGGCGTGTGGAGCGCGGTCGCCGCGGTCGGCGCGGCCGTCGGCCCGGTGCTCGGCGGCTTCCTGGTCGAGAACTTCTGGTGGGGCTCGGTCTTCCTCATCAACATCCCGATGATGGCCGTGATGCTGCTGGTCGGCCGCTGGCTGCTGCCGGAGTCCCGGGGCGAGCGCAACGGCCCCTGGGACGTGCTCGGCGCGATCATCGCGGCCCTCGGCGTGCTCGGCCTGGTCTTCGGGGTGAAGCGGATCGGCAGCGGGGGCCCCGTACTGGGCTGGACGACGCTCCTCCCGATCGTCGTCGGAGCACTGCTGCTCGCCCTCTTCGTCCGCCGCCAGCGGCGCCGCGAGCACCCGCTGATCGACATGCGGCTCTTCGCCCGCCCGGCCTTCGGCACGTCCGTCGGCTGCATCGTGCTGGCGATGCTGGCCCTGGTCGGCCTGCAGCTCATAGCCGTGCAGTACCTCCAGCTGGTGCTCGGCATGAGCCCCCTGGAGACCGGCCTGCGGATGCTGCCCCTGGTCTTCGCCGCGATGGCGGCCGGGCTGACCGGCTCCCGGATGCTCCAGGCGCTCGGCCCGCGGGTGATGGTGTCGGCGGGCTTCGTGCTCACCGCCTGCGCGGTGCTCTGCCTGACCACGATGGGCGCCCACGACCGTCCCTGGCTGCTCTCCGCCGGTTTCGTGCTGCTCGGCTTCGGTTTCCAGTCCACGCTCTTCGGGGCGTACGAATCGATGCTCAGCGAGGCGCCCGCCGAGGCGTCCGGGGGAGCGGCGGCCATCGGCGAGACCTCCTACCAGCTCGGCGCCGGCATCGGCGTGGCCCTGCTCGGCAGCGTCATGAACGCCGTCTACGCGCCGGGGCTGCACCACGTCCCCGGCGTCCCGCACCGCGCCGGCCGCGCCGCCGGGCACTCGCTCGGCGAGGCGTACCAGGTCGCCGGCGACCTCGGCGGACCGGCGCGGCGTGCGCTGCGCGAGGCGGCCCGCGCGTCCTTCGTGCACGGCCTGCACGTCACCCTCGTGGCCAGCGCGCTGCTGCTGCTGGTCGGCGCGGCGATAGCGCTCCGGCTGCCGCGGCGCGCCGCGGAGTCCGCCGAGCGGGCCGACGGCGGCACCGCGGGTTCCGGGCAGGGTTCCGAGCCCGCGACCGCCTCCTCCTGGCGCTGATCCCTCCCTTTGTACGCAGCGGGCCCGGCGGTGGCCCTCTTGTGGCGCGTCCGCGTGCGTCGTAACGTCTGCCGTGAGCAATAACTACCACTGCTAGTTTTTCGCGCAGCCGCAGGAGGCACCTGGTCATGTCCGCATCCACCCTGCCGCCCTTCGACCCGGCCGACCCGCTGGGCATCGACGACCTCCTCTCCGACGAGGACAAGGCCGTACGCGGCACCGTCCGGCAGTGGGCCGCCGACCGGGTGCTGCCGCACGTCGCCGAGTGGTACGAGGCCGGCGAGCTGCCCGGCATCCGGGAGCTCGCCCGCGAGCTGGGCTCGATCGGCGCGCTCGGCATGTCGCTCACCGGCTACGGCTGCGCCGGTGCCAGCGCCGTCCAGTACGGCCTGGCCTGCCTGGAGCTGGAGGCCGCCGACTCCGGCATCCGCTCGCTGGTCTCCGTGCAGGGCTCGCTCGCCATGTACGCGATCTGGCGCTTCGGCTCCGAGGAGCAGAAGCAGCAGTGGCTGCCGGGGATGGCCGCCGGCGAGATCATCGGCTGCTTCGGCCTGACCGAGCCCGACCACGGCTCCGACCCGGCGAACATGCGCACCCACGCCAAGCGCGACGGCTCGGACTGGGTGCTCAACGGCCGCAAGATGTGGATCACCAACGGCTCGGTGGCCGGCGTCGCGGTGGTCTGGGCGCAGACGGAGGACGGCGTCCGCGGCTTCGTCGTGCCCACCGACGCCCCCGGCTTCTCCGCGCCCGAGATCAAGCACAAGTGGTCGCTGCGCGCCTCGGTCACCAGCGAGCTGGTCCTGGACGACGTACGGCTGCCTTCCGATGCCGTACTGCCCGAGGTCACGGGCCTGCGCGGCCCGCTCAGCTGCCTCAGCCACGCCCGGTACGGCATCGTCTGGGGCGCGATGGGCGCGGCCCGCGCCAGCTTCGAGGCGGCGCTGGAGTACGCGAAGACCCGGGAGCAGTTCGGCAAGCCGATCGGCGGCTTCCAGCTCACCCAGGGCAAGCTCGCCGACATGGCCGTGGAGCTGCACAAGGGAGTCCTGCTCGCGCACCACCTCGGGCGCCGGCTGGACGCGGGGAGGCTCCGCCCCGAGCAGGTCAGCTTCGGCAAGCTCAACAACGTGCGGGAGGCGATCGAGATCTGCCGCACCTCGCGCACCATCCTGGGCGCGAACGGGATCTCGCTGGAGTACCCCGTCATGCGGCACGCGACGAACCTGGAGTCGGTGCTCACCTACGAGGGCACCGTGGAAATGCACCAGCTCGTGCTGGGCAAGGCGCTCACGGGGCTCGACGCCTTCCGGTGAGCGGCCGACGTGCTCTTGCGGACCGGCGCCGGCCGATCCGCAAGAGCACCGTCAGCTCTGGTTGAAGAAGCCGCCCTCGCGCCGGCGGCCCGTGACCTCGCCGCCGCTCACGATGCGGTAGTCGGGCGGGGTGAGCAGGAAGACGCGGGTCGCCACGCGCTCGATGGAGCCGCGCAGCCCGAAGGTCAGCCCCGCGGCGAAGTCGACGACGCGCTTGGCGTCGGCCGACTCCATCGCGGTGAGGTTGACGATGACCGGCACGCCGGCCCGGAAGAGCTCGCCGATCCCGCGGGCGTCCCGGAAGCCGTCCGGCGTGACCGTGGCGATCCGGGTGCCCTGCTGCTGCGCCGCCTCGTCGGCCACGCGCACCCGGGGGTCGGTCACCCAGGAGTTGCCGCCCGTCTGTTCGGGCTCGGACCCCTCGGCGTAGTCGTCGTCGTAGTAACGCTCGTCATCGTTGTCGTCGACGAGGCCAAGCCACGCACTCGCCTTGCGCACCGATCCCATGGACGCCTCCTCTCTCCCGCGGTGTGCTGTCCGCCCCTCTATGGTCGGCCATGACGCGGATGATGTGCCAAGTGGATAGCCGCCGCATGGGGGGTTCGTGACACATCTGGTGCAATGAGGATGGCACAGCGTCAGCTCCAAGGCGATGACCGCGAACTGACTGTGCGAAGGGTGTCACACGGTGTGCGCGCCCCCTTGGCCCCACCCCGCAGGACAGATCGGAACATACTGGAAAGAATGGGTCCGTAAGGAAGCGACCACGGCATATGTCAGGACAGCGGGGGTGGTGACGACCGTCAATCCTTGGCCGGCGGGTTGATCCGGGAGCCGTCGATCGCGGAGCCGGTGGTGCCCCACTTCTTCAGGATGCGGTCGTACGTGCCGTCCTTCTGCAGCCGGTTCACCGCCGCCCGGAAGGCCGGGGTGAGCGGGCTGCCCTTCTTGAAGGCGAACCCCACGTCGAGACGCTGGTACTCGTTGAGGAACCGCAGCCCCTTCTGCTGCCGCACCGAGTAGCGCAGGCCGTTGATGGTGCTCATCACCACGTCGCTGCGCCCCTGCTGGAGCGAGATCCACAGCGCGCCCTGCTCGGCGTACGTCTTGACCTCGTACGGCTTCTTGCCGGCCTTGGTGCAGCGCGAGCGGTTCTGTTCCAGCGTCGCCTCGAAGGTGGTGCCCGCCGAGGTCGCCACCGTCCGGCCGCACAGCTGCGTCAGGTCGGTGACCTTCTTCAGCGGACTGTCGTCGCGGACCGCGAAGCCCTGGCCGTCGTTGATGTAGGTGACGAAGTCGATGGTCTTCTTGCGTTCGGCGGTGACACCGAAGTTGCCGGTGCCCAGGTCGTACTTGCCGCTGCCGAGTGCGGGCAGGATCGCTTCGAAGCTCGCCACCTCGCGCTTGAGGCGCAGTCCGAGCACCTTCGCGACGGCGTCGGCGAAGTCGATGTCCTGCCCGGCCACGGTCTTGCCGTCCGGCAGGTAGGACGCGCCGGGCGGGGTGCCGCCGACGCTGGTGGCGATGGTCAGCGTGCCGCGCTTGCGCACCCCGGCCGGGAGCAGCTGCGCGGCGGCCGGGTCCTTCTTCACGTCCCCGATGACATCTTTGGTGGGGATCCTGGCCTCGCCGCCGCCGCCCGCGGCGGCGGCCGGCCGCCGCCCCGCTTCGTCGGGTGCCGCGCAGGCGGCGGTCAGGGCGAGGGCGGCAGCGGCGAACAGGACGGCGGCACGGGCTCTGTGGTACGTCATGGGTCAGGTCTCCAGGTGGTGGCCGCCCGGCAGGTCCTTCTCGAACGGCAGCGGGCCGATCGACTCCGGGTCGGCGGTGAGGTCGAAGAGCGGGCGGTAACCGGCCGCCAGATACAGGGCCTTGGCCTCCGGCTGCCGGGGCCCGGTGGTCAGGCAGAGGCGGGTGTAGCCGCGGCGCGCGGCGTCCTGCTCCAGCACGTCCAGGACGCGGCGGGCCAGTCCGCGGCGGCGGTGCGCGGAGTGCGTCCAGATGCGTTTGAGTTCCGCGGTGGCGGCGTCGTACCGGCGGTACGCGCCCCCGGCCACCGGCTCGCCGCCGGCCAGGAGCAGCAGGAAGGCGCCGCCCGGCGGGCCGAACTCCTCGGGGGGGTACTCCCGGTCCAGGTCCACCGGCTTGCGGTAGCGGGTGCTGTACTCGTGCGTCAGCTCCGTGAGCAGCGGGCGGGCCAGTGGATCGGTGACCGACGTGTGATGCACCGTCAGCTCGGTGGGGTGCGGTGCCGGCGCTGTCATGTGCGGCTCCAGGGAAGGGTGTCGGGCGCCTCCTTGCGCAGCACCGGCAGCACCTGGTCGGCGGTGAGCCGCAGCACCTCGGCCTTGCGCGCGAACGGCAGTCCGGCGCTCTCCACGCCGAAGAACTGCACCGCGTGCCCGTACGCCGCGTGCTGCTGGAGGACCTTGTCGATGACCCGGTCCGGCGAGCCGACGAGCGCAGGACCGTGGTCGGAGGCCTCGGCCAGGGTGCGGAACGGGGTGTTGTTGCCGGGCACGTCCCGGGCCGCGACCGCCGCTTCGTAGTACGGCGCGAACTCGGCGCGCGCGGTGCGGTCGTCACCGGCGACGTACAGCGTGCCGCCCGCGCCGACCAGTGCGGCCGAGGGGTCGTGGCCGTACTCCGCCCAGCGTTCCCGGTAGTGCGCGATCAGCCGCGCGTAATTGGCGACCGGCTGGATCACGTTGGCGGTGAACAGCGGGTCGCCCCACAGCGCCGCGAGGTCGGCCGAGCGTTCGCTGGTGGCGCTGCCGTGCCAGACGGTGGGCGGCCGCTGGTAGGGACGGGGGAGTGTGGTCGCCTCCGTCAGCGGCGGGCGGAACCGGCCGGACCAGGTGACCTTCTCCTCGCTCCACAGCCGGCGCAGCAGTTCGTAGTTCTCCTCCTGGAGGTCGTACTGGTCCGCCGGGTCGCGGCCGAACAGGGCCCACGGCTCGGGCGCGTTGCCCTTGCCGGTCATCAGCTCCAGCCGGCCGCCGGAGAGCTGGTCGACGGTGGCGTACTCCTCGGCGACCCGGACCGGGTCGAGGGTGGACAGGACGGTGACGGTGGTGAAGAGCCGGATGCGCCGGGTGCGGGCGGCGATCGCGCCCAGCACCGCGGCCGGGGAGCTGGAGAGGAACGGCGGTCCGTGCCGCTCCCCGACGCCGAAGGCGTCAAATCCCAACTCCTCGGCGAGAGCCGCCAGTTCGACGACCTCCCGGAGGCGTTGATGGGGTGTGAGAAGCCGTCCGGACACCGCGTCCGGGACATTGTCGATCAAGGTCATGACGCCGAAGCGCATGGTGGGGCGCCCTTCTTCGAGCAGGCCGAAGGAATGGGGGAGGAGCGGGAAGGGTGCGCCGAGGGGAGGCGCGGAAAAGCGTGTGAAGGCGCGGCGGGATCAGGGAAGGGTGATCAAAACCGCGAAACGGCCCGGCCGGAGAAGGCGGCGGGCAAGGCGCAGGGGGTCAGCTCAACAGGACGACGACCACACTCGACCGAAGTCGATGTGGTCGCGGGTGACCAGCCGCTGCCATGAGTACATGCCGCCAAGTGGAACAGGCATCCGTTTCCGCGTCAACCGTGACCGAGATCCGTGTCTCACGATGTGAACAAGCTTGACAGTCCGCCACATCGGCGCCATAGCCTCGAGGACCGGCGTGCTGAGGGGCTCGCCCGGTTCTCCAGCCTTGTGTGAAGGCGCTCCACTCCCGTGTTCGATCTCTGCATCCACGGAGCCTTCGCATGCCTTCCGCCCAGCCGGTCTCCGGCACCCTCGACACCCCTGCGCCGGCGCGGCCCGAGCCGTCCGGCCCCGCCGCGCCGCCCCGCATCGTCCCGCGCCGCCGCACCGGCCAGTGGGCCGCAGCGGCCCTCGTCCTGACCCTCCTCGCGCTCGCCGCCACCTCCGTCGTCCGCAACGACGCCTTCCAGTGGGACGTGGTCGCCGAGTACTTCTTCACCACCGCCGTGCTGCGCGGCCTGGCGCTCACGCTCTGGCTCACCGCGCTGGTCATGGTGCTCGGCTTCGCGCTGGGCACGCTGCTCGCCGCGATGCGGCTCTCCGCCAACCCCGTCCTCAGAGCCGTGGGTTGGGGCTACGTCTGGCTGTTCCGGTCGATGCCCGTCCTGGTGCAGCTGCTGTTCTGGTTCAACATCGGGGCGCTCTACCCGTACGTCCTCGGCGTGAAGACGGTGAACCTGCTCGGCCCCCTCGCCGTCGCCCTCATCGGCCTCACCCTGCACGAGGCCGCGTACGCCGCCGAGGTCGTGCGCGGCGGCATCCTCTCCGTGGACCGCGGCCAGCTGGAGGCCGCCAGGTCCCTCGGCCTGAGCCGGTGGCGCCGCGGCCGGCGGATCGTCCTGCCGCAGGCCATGCGCGCGATCGTGCCGCCCGCCGGGAACATGCTGATCGGCACGCTCAAGGGCACCTCGATCGTCAGCGTCATCGCGGTCCAGGACCTGCTGTACTCCGTGCAGCTGGTCTACCACCGCACCTACCAGGTCATCCCGCTGCTGCTGGTCGCCACCCTCTGGTACGTCGTCGTCACCTCGGTGCTCAGCGCCGGCCAGTACTACGTCGAGCGGCACTACGCGCGCGGTGCGGAGCGCACCCGATGAGGCCGTCCCTGGTGATCGTGGGAGCCGGTCCGCGGGGGACCGGACTGCTGGAACGGATCGCCGCCAACGCCGCCGAGCTGTACGGCGACCGGCCGCTGGACATCCACCTCGTCGACCCGCACCCGCCCGGCGCCGGCCGGATCTGGCGCCCCGACCAGTCCCCGCTGCTGTGGATGAACTCCATGGCCGAGGACATCACCCTGTTCACCGACGAGTCGGTGGAGATGGCCGGACCGGTCCGTCCGGGGCCCACCCTCGCCGCCTGGGCGCGGCAGGTCGGGGACGGCACCGTCACCGTGCCGCCCGGACCGGCCGAGGCGGCCGGCACGCTCGGGCCGCGCGACTTCGCCGGCCGGCCGGTGCAGGGCGGCTACCTCGGCTGGGTCTACGACCGCACGGTGGACGCACTGCCGCCCGGCATCGCCGTGCACGAGCACCGGCACCGCGCCGTCCGCGTCGCCGGACCCCGCGACGGCCGCCAGCAGGTCTGGCTCGCGGGGCGGACCGCCCCGCTCGTCGCCGACCTCGTCGTGCTCACCCTCGGCCACCTCGGCTCCGCACCCGCACCCGAGGAGCGGGCCCTCGCCGCCTTCGCCGCCGACCACCACCTCACCTACCTGCCACCGGACTTCACCGCCGACAGCGACCTGTCCGGGCTGCGGGCCGGCGAGCCGGTGCTGGTCCGCGGCATGGGCCTGGCCTTCGTCGACCTGATGGTGCTGCTCACCGAGGGCCGCGGCGGCCGCTACCTGACCCGGCCCGACGGGCAGCTGGCGTACCTGCCCTCAGGCGAGGAGCCGGTGCTGCACGTCGGCTCGCGGCGCGGTGTCCCGTACCACTCCAAGATCGGGTACGCCTGGACCGGCGAACGCCCGCCGCTGCCCCGGTTCTTCGGGCCCGCCGAGACCGACGCGCTGCTCGCGCTGCCCGGCGGCCCGGACTTCACCCGGGACATCTGGCCGCTCATCAGCAAGGAGCTGGGCTTCGCCCACTACCACCGTCTCTTCACCGCCCACCCGGAGCGCACCGCCGTCCACTGGACCGACTTCGAGGAGAAGTACGCGGCCGCCGAACCCGGCAGCGCCGCACTCCAGGCACTGGTCGCCGCCTCCGTGCCCGACCCCGCCGACCGGCTCGACCTCGAAGCGCTCGACCGCCCGCTGGCCGGCGTGCGCTTCGGCAGCGACGCGGCGCTCCAGGACGGCCTGCGCGCGTACGTCGAGGCCGACCTGGACCGCCGCCACGACCCCGCGCACAGCCCCGACCAGGCCGTCTTCCTGGCGCTGCTGTCCGTCTACGGGCAGCTGACCCGGATCGGCGACCTGGGCCCGTGGTGGCACGGCTTCTTCAGCTACCTCGCCTCCGGCCCGCCAGGGCCCCGGCTGCGGCAGCTGCTCGCCCTCTCCCGGGCCGGCGTCGTGAAGTTCCTCGGCGCCGGCATGACCGTCACCCCCGACACGGAGCGCGGCCTCTTCCGCGCCGGCAGCGCCAGTCTGCCCGGTGCCGAGGTCACCGCACGCGCCCTGGTGGAGGCCCGGCTCCCGAAGCCCTCCGTCGTGCACAGCAAGGACGCGCTGCTGCGCGGCCTGTACGCCGACGGGGCCGCCGCCACCCCCGGCGGGCTGCTGCGCGTGGACGCGGCGGACGGCCGGGTCCTGGACCGCACGGGCCGGCCCCACCCGCGCCGCTTCGCGCTCGGCCCGCACACCGACGCCCGCTCCTCCGGCGCCTTCACCCGCCCCGGCACCAACGCCCCCTCCTTCCGCCAGAACGACGCCACCGCCCGCACCCTCCTCACCTTCCTCGCCGCCCGCATCCCGGAGGACCACCATGCCGCTGACCACTGACCCGCCCGCCGCCGAAGCACCGGAACGCGCCGGACCACCGGGCACGGCAGCACCCGCCCTGAAGGTGGTGCCGGTGCGCCACCCCGCGCGCTGGGTCGCCGTCGCGCTCACCGCCGTACTGCTCGCGCAGTTCGTGCACGGGCTGGTCACCAACCCCGGCTGGGAGTGGGGCGTCTTCGCGCAGTTCTTCACCACGGAGACGATCCTGCGCGCGGTGGGCACCACCCTGCAGCTGACCGTCTACGGCACCGTCCTCGGCTTCCTGCTCGGTCTCGTCCTGGCCTTCATGCGGCTGTCGGAGAGCGCGTTCCTCAAGTCCGTCGCGGTCGGCTACATCTGGGTGTTCCGGTCGGTCCCGCTCATCGTCCAGCTGCTGTTCTGGTTCAACCTCGCCTACCTCTACAAGCGGATCGACCTCGGCGTACCGTTCGGCCCCGGGCTCTTCTCCTTCGACACGGTCAACCTGGTCGGCGCCATGAGCGCGGCGGTCCTCGGCCTCGCCCTGCACCAGGCCGCCTACGCGGCGGAGATCGTGCGCGGCGGCGTCCTGGCCGTGGACGACGGCCAGCTGACGGCCGCCGCCGCACTCGGCATCCCCCGGCTGCGCCAACTGCGCCGCATCGTGCTGCCGCAGGCCATGCGCGCGATCCTGCCCAACGCCGCCAACGAGGTCATCTCCCTCTTCAAGGGCACCTCCATCGTCTCCGTCATGGCGATCGGCGAGCTCTTCTACCAGGTGCAGGTCATCTACGGCCGCAACGGCCGGGTCGTGCCCCTGCTGATGGTCGCCACCGTCTGGTACGTCCTGCTCACCGGCGCCCTCTCCGTCCTCCAGCACCTCATCGAACGACACTTCGCAAAGGGGGCCACGCGATGAGCGCGATGGTCGACATCCGGTCCGTGACCAAGAGCTTCGGGTCCGTGGAGGTGCTGCGCGGCATCGACCTGACCGTACGCACCGGGGAGGTCACCGTCGTCCTCGGCCCGTCGGGCTCCGGCAAGTCCACGCTGCTGCGCACCATCAACCACCTGGAGAAGGTGGACAGCGGACAGATCAGCGTGGACGGCACGCTCGTGGGCTACAAGCAGCGCGCGAACAAGCTGTACGAGCTGCGCGAGCGCGACATCCTCAAGCAGCGCACCCACATCGGCTTCGTCTTCCAGAACTTCCACCTCTTCCCGCACCTGACCGTGCTGGAGAACATCACCGAGGCCCCCGTCTCCGCGCTCAAGCGGTCCCGGAAGGACGCCGAGGCCACGGCCCGCCGGCTGCTCGCACGCGTCGGTCTCGCCGAGAAGGCCGGCGCCTACCCCCGGCAGCTCTCCGGCGGCCAGCAGCAGCGGGTGGCCATCGCCCGCGCGCTCGCCCTGGAACCGAAGCTGCTGCTGTTCGACGAGCCCACCTCGGCGCTGGACCCGGAGCTGGTCGGCGAGGTCCTCGACGTCATCAAGGACCTCGCCGAGCAGGGCACCACCATGATCGTCGTCACCCATGAGATCGGCTTCGCGCGCGAGGTCGCCGACACCGTCGTCTTCATGGACGACGGCCGGATCGTCGAACAGGGCCCGCCGTCCCAGGTGCTCGAAGCACCGCGCCACGAGCGCACCCGCGCCTTCCTCTCCAAGGTCCTGTGACCATGCCAGGCCCCCGCCCCGGCACCCCGCCGCATCCCCCGAGGAGTACTCCCGTGAACCGCCGCCGCGCCCTGTCCGCCGCCCTCGCGCTCACCGCCGGAACGGTGCTGCTGAGCGCCTGCGGGAAGGGCGAGGCCGCACCGCTGGACGGCGCCCCCGGAGGCGGCGCCAAGACGAAGATCAACACCAGCCCGGACCAGCACCGCATCCACGTGCAGAAGGTCCCGGACATCGCCGCGCGGGTCCCCGCCCGGGTCCGCGCCCGTGGCACCCTCCAGTTCGGCCTGAGCACCGGCAGCAACCCACCGCTGGGCTTCTACGCCACCGACGACCGCACCCTGATCGGCGTCGAGCGGGACCTCGCCACCCTCATCGCCGACACCCTCGGCCTCGAGCCCCACTTCCAGGCGCTGTCCTGGGAGAACCTCTTCGTCGGCCTCGACAGCGGCAAGCTCGACGGCGTCCTCTCCAACGTCACGGTCACCGAGGAACGCAAGGAGAAGTACGACTTCGCCACCTACCGGCTGGACGAACTGGCCATGGAGGCACGCAAGGGCAGCCACTGGAAGGTGCGCGGCGCTGCCGACGTCGCGGGCAAGCGCATCGCCGTCAGCTCCGGCACCAACCAGGAGAAGATCCTCGTGGACTGGAGCAAGGAGAACGAGAAGGCGGGCCGCAAGCCGGTCGACATCCGGTACTACCAGAACACCTCCGACTACTACCTCGCCCTCCAGTCCGGCCGCATCGACGCCTACTTCGGGCCCAACCCGACCTCCGCCTACCACGTCGCCACGGCCGGGCAGACGGAGATCGTCGGCACCTTCTCCGGCGGCGGCGACCAGGTGCAGGGCAAGATCGCCGCCACCACGAAGAAGGGCAACGGGCTGGTCGAGCCCTACGCCGCCGCGCTCCAGCACGTCATCGACAACGGCGCCTACAAGAAGGTGCTCGCCCGCTGGGGCCTGACGAACGAGGCCGTGAAGAAGTCGGAGATCAACCCACGCGGACTGCCCAGGACCGCGTCATGACCCCTGTCCAGCCCTTCGCACCGGAAGGCTCCCACCGATGACCGCAACCAGCCGGCCGCCGCACCTCGCCGTCGCGCTCGACACCCCCGGCGCACCGAACCCCTTCGACGCGGCCCCCTACGTACGCCTCGCCCGCCTCGCCGAGCGCGGCACCCTGGACTTCGTCACGCTCGGCGACACGTTCGCGCGGCCCGGCCCGGACGCCCTCGCCGTCCTGGCCCGCACCGCGCCGCACACCGAACGGATCGGCCTGGTCCCGACGGTGACCACCACCCACACCGAACCGTTCCATCTCGCCACGGCCGTGCAGACCCTGGACTGGGTCAGCCGCGGCCGGGCCGGCTGGCGGGCCGACGTCTCCCGCACCCCGGCCGAGGCGGCGCTCTTCGGCCGCCGCCCGGCGGCCCCCGCCGAAGCGCTGTGGCGGGAGGCCGCCGACGTGGCCGACGCGGCCGGCCGGCTCTGGGACAGCTGGGAGGACGACGCGGAGATCAGGGACGCCGCCACCGGCCGGTTCATCGACCGCGACAAGCTGCACTACGTCGACTTCCGCGGCACCTCCTCCACCGGCGAGGAATTCACCGTACGCGGCCCCTCCATCGTGCCCCGGCCCCCGCAGGGCCGGCCCGTCATCGTCGTCGACGCCACCGAGGACGCCGCCCGGGAGACCGCAGCGGCCCGCGCCGACGTCGCCCTGGTCGCGGCCGAGGACCCCGACACCGCGTACACGGCCCGCGCCGCACTCCGTGCCCGCGCGGCGGAGCTGGGCCGGAACCCGGACGAGCTGCGCGTCCTCGCCTCCCTGCCCGTCGAACTCCCCGCCGCCGGCGACGCGGCCGGCCTCGCCGACCTGCTCACCGACTGGCACACGGCCGAGGCGGCCGACGGCTTCCACCTCCGGCCCGCCGACCCCGAGCGCGACCTCGCCCGGCTCGTCGACGGCACGGTCCCCGTCCTCCGCCGCCGCGGCCTGCTGCGCCGCACCTACCCGGGCACCACCCTGCGCGACCACCTCGGACTGGCGCGCCCGGACAGCCGTTACGCCGCCCGCACCGGAAAGGCAGCCTCCTGATGGCCACTTCCCGCACCCCCGCACGCAAGCGGCTGCACCTGGCCGCCCACTTCCCGGGTGTGAACAACACCACCGTCTGGCAGGACCCGCGGTCCCGCAGCCAGATCGAGTTCGACTCCTTCGTCCACCTCGCCCGCACCGCCGAGCGCGGGCTCTTCGACTTCTTCTTCCTCGCCGAGGGGCTGCGGCTGCGCGAGCACAAGGGCCGCATCCACGACCTGGACGTGGTGGGCAGGCCCGAGTCGCTGACGGTGCTGAACGCGCTGGCCGCGGTCACCGAGCGGCTGGGGCTGGCCGCCACCGTCAACGCCACCTTCAACGAGCCCTACGAACTGGCCCGGCGGCTGGCCACCCTGGACCACCTCAGCGCCGGCCGGGCCGCCTGGAACGTCGTCACCTCCTCCGACGCGTTCACGGGTGAGAACTTCCGGCGCGGCGGCTACCTCGACCACGCGGACCGGTACACCCGCGCCGCCGAATTCGTCGCCACCGCACGCGAACTCTGGGACTCCTGGACCGCGGACGGCACGCCCCGGCCGTTCGCGCACCGCGGGCAGCACTTCGACATCCACGGTGAGTTCACGCTGCCGCGCAGCCCGCAGGGCCACCCCGTCGTCATCCAGGCCGGCGACTCCCCGGCCGGGCGGGACTTCGCGGCCTCCGCCGCCGACGTGATCTTCACCCGGCACGGCACCCTGGAGGCGGGGCGCGCCTTTTACGCCGACGTCAAGGGACGGCTGGCCGCGCACGGCCGGACGCACGACTCGCTGAAGATCATGCCGGGCGTCACCTTCGTGCTCGGCGACACCGCGGCCGAGGCCCAGGAGAAGGCCCACCACATCCGCCGGCAGCAGGTCTCCCCGCAGAACGCGCTGCTCACCGCGGAACAGGTCTGGGGCACCGACCTCTCCCACCTCGACCCCGACGGCCCGCTCCCCGAATTCGACCCCGACCCCGACCCGAAGCTCACCCAGGGCCGCACCCGGCTCGGCGACCCCCAGGAGATCGCCGCCCGCTGGCGGGCGCTCTCCGAGGCCAAGGGGCTGTCCCTCCGCGAGACCGTCATCGAGGCGACCGGCCGGCAGTCCTTCATCGGCACCCCCGAGACGGTCGCCGCCGAGATGGACGCCTTCGTGACCCAGGACGCGGCGGACGGCTTCATCCTCGTACCGCACCTCACCCCCGGCGGCCTGGACGAGTTCGTGGACCGGGTCGTACCGCTGCTGCAGGAGCGGGGCGCGTTCCGTACCGAGTACGAGGGCGACACGCTCCGCTCCCACCTGGGGCTGCCGGCACCCGCCGGCAGCCCGGCGTGAAAGGCTCTGCCGCCATGGGCACAGAACCGGAGAAGGACTGGCGGACCTGGCGCGAGCTGCGCGAACGGACCGTCTCGGAGCCGTACGGACCGCTGGCGCTGACCGGCACGCACTGGCTCGCCGACCACCCCGAAGGCCGCCTGGAGGACGTTCCCGGCCACTGGGCCGAGGACGGCGACGCGGTACGGCTGACCGCCGCCGCGGCGGACGGGCTGACGCTGGACGGCGCGCCGCTCACCGGCGAGGCACGGCTGGCACCGGACGCCGGACCCGAGGCGTCCCGCGTCGCGCACGGCGACCGGCGGCTGGTCGTCCTGCGGCGCGAGGGCCAGTGGGCGGTCCGCGTCTTCGACCCGCACTCCGCTGCGCTGCGCGCCTTCACCGGGATCGACGCGTTCCCGTACGACGAGCGGTGGCGGTTGACCGGCCGGTTCCGGCCGTACGGGGAGGACCGCACGGTCCGGGTGCCGAACGCCGACGGCCGCGAGCGGGGCCTCGGCCTCGCCGGCGAGCTGGCCTTCACGGTCGACGGCACCGAGCACACCCTGCAGGCCGCGGTGGAAGCGGACGGCTCGCTGTGGGCGGTGCTCGCCGACGCCACCAGCGGAAGCGAAAGCTACCGCTTCCGCTTCCTGCGGCCGCCCGCGCCCGCCGCCGACGGCACCGTCATCGTCGACCTCAACCGCACCCTGCTCCCGCCGTGCGCCTTCGCGGACCACTTCATCTGCCCCTTCCCGCCGCCGGGCAACACCCTCCCGTTCGCCCTGCGCGCCGGAGAACGGCAGCTCAGCACGGGTGACCGGGCGGAGTAGCAGCCCGCGGGGAACCGCCGCGCACCGCCGCACGTCGAAGATCCGACCGAGGGGACCGGTACCACCGCCCCGGCAGCCGAAATCCCCGCTGCCGGGGCCCTGTGGCATGCCCCGGTCCGGAAACAGACCCTTGCGCGGCGCGCCCGGACACTCCAGACTCCCGTCCAGCGCTTGTCAGGGGCACGCGGAAAACGGAACCCGTGCTGCCTGGCTGCGCCTCACGGGCCGCCTACAGGCGACCCCCGATTCCCCTCGGAGGAAGAAGTGAGGAACGAGCGCATCACCCCCCGCAGCGGCGTCGCCAGACGCACCCGGCTGATCGCCGTGGCGTCCGGTCTCCTCGTCGCAGGAGCCGTGGCCATCCCCAGCGCCGCCAGCGCCGACGTGCGTCCGGCCAGTACGTTCAGCGCGACCCAGCTGTCCGCCGCGAGCGACTCGGTACGCGCAGCGGACGTCGCGGGCACGGCCTGGCGGGTCGACAAGGCGACGAACACCCTCGTCGTCACCGTCGACAAGACGGTCTCCCAGGCCGAGATCGCGAAGATCAAGAAGGCGGCCGGCGTCAACGCCGGTGCCCTCAGCATCGAGCGCACCGCGGGCAAGTTCCAGAAGTACATATCCGGCGGCGACGCGATCTACGCGCCGAGCTGGCGCTGCTCGCTGGGCTTCAACGTCCGCAGCGGCTCCACCTACTACGCCCTGACCGCCGGCCACTGCACCGACGGCAACCCGCCGTGGACCACCGGCAGCGGCGCGTCGATCGGCCCGACCGCCGGCTCCAGCTTCCCCGGCAACGACTACGGCATCATCAAGTACACCGGCTCGGTGTCGCACGAGGGCACCGTCGGCAGCCAGGACATCACCAGCGCCGGTACCCCGACCGTCGGCCAGACCGTCACCCGCCGCGGCTCCACCACCGGCATCCACAGCGGCCGCGTCACCGCCCTGAACGCGACCGTCAACTACGGCGGCGGCGACATCGTCTCCGGCCTGATCCAGACCACGGTCTGCGCCGAGCCCGGCGACAGCGGCGGCCCGCTGTACGCCGGCACCAAGGCGCTGGGCCTGACCTCCGGGGGCAGCGGCGACTGCACCTCCGGCGGCACCACGTTCTTCCAGCCCGTCACGGAGGCGCTGAGCGCCTACGGCGTGAGCGTGTACTGAGCCTGAGTACGACCGGGCACTTCCCTTTGGCCGGATGAGTGTTCTCGGCCCCGGGCCCGTACTGAGGAATACTGCGCCACTGGACTGCAGCCAGCAGCAGTAAGGCCCCCGCTCGCCGCGGCGAGCGGGGGCCCTTGGTTTTCCCCCGCCGTCCCGGCACTCGACCGTTCCGGCAACCGGGCATACGGTGTAACTACGTGCGACTCGGACGGCTGGCAGCCTTGCTAGGGGGCCGTGATGGTCGAGGAACTCGTGACGACCGGGGTGGCGCTGGCCTCTGCCGGGGCCGTGTACGCGGCGGCCGCCGCCCGCGTCATCAAACAGTACGAACGCGGCGTGGTGCTGCGGCTCGGGCGGCTCACCTCCCCGGTCCGCGGGCCCGGCTTCACGATGATCATCCCGTTCGTCGACCGGATGCGCCGGGTCAACATGCAGATCGTCACGATGCCCGTGCCGGCCCAGGAGGGCATCACCCACGACAACGTCACGGTCCGGGTGGACGCGGTGGTCTACTTCAAGGTCGTGGACGCCGCCGACGCGGTCGTCCAGGTCGAGGACTACCGCTTCGCCGTCTCCCAGGTCGCCCAGACCTCGCTGCGCTCCATCATCGGCAAGAGCGACCTGGACGACCTGCTCTCCAACCGGGAGAAGCTCAACCAGGGCCTCGAAGTCATGATCGACAGCCCGGCGCTGGGCTGGGGCGTCCAGATCGACCGCGTGGAGATCAAGGACGTGTCGCTGCCGGAGACCATGAAGCGGTCGATGGCCCGGCAGGCCGAGGCGGCCCGTGACCGGCGGGCGCGCGTGATCAACGCCGACGCGGAGCTGCAGGCGTCCAAGAAGCTGGCCGAGGCGGCCCAGCAGATGTCCGACCAGCCGGCCGCGCTGCAACTGCGCCTCCTCCAGACCGTGGTGGCCGTCGCCGCCGAGAAGAACTCCACCCTCGTCCTGCCCTTCCCCGTCGAGCTGCTGCGCTTCCTGGAGCGTTCGGGCCTCCAGGCCCAGGCGCAGACGGAGGCGTACGAGCGGGTGAGCGGGGGCGGCACCCGCGGCGAGGCGCGCCGCGAGGACGCGGCCCGTACGGAGCTGCGCCGCGAGGACGCGGAGGGCGCGGGCGGCGAGGCGGCGGGGGATGCGGCCCGCGCGGCGGTGCGCCGCGAAGAGGTGCCGCTGGACGCGGCGGAGGACCTGCCGGGCATCGAGCTGCCGGGCGTCGAGGTGCCCGGGCTGGAGATCCCCGGCGTGGAGGTGCCCGAGGCCGAGGGGAAGCCCCGGGGCGACAGCGCGACGTGAGGCGCGGGGCGCCGGCTGAGCGGAAGCGGACCGTCTGTTTCCGGACAGGTCCAGTCCTCACCCTGCGCTGAACGCCGCTCGCTCAGCGTGGGACTCGCATACCGGAAAGGGGAGGGACATGCGCGGATATCGGTGTGCAGGACTCGTGGACGACCGGTGAATCGTCGTACGCAAGACCGGAACTCGGTCTTGTGCGCGCCCTCGGGGGGTGGGAATACTCGGCGACGCGCATTGGCATGGACGCGACTGCCGGTCCGGACGCGGATCCCGGTGGTGGGCAGCGCATGCGGGCCGCGCGCCCGTACGGCACCCGGCCGTACGGCGGGTGCGATGACCGTCCGCGACGGATGGCCCGTTCACGTCCGTGTCCTGATCTCCACCCCTCAGGGCCCGCACTTCCCCCACCCGGCGGGCCCTTCCCCCCACGGGAGGTTTTGACTTGAAGCACCGCCGCATACCCAAGCGACGTGCCGCCCTGGCCGGTGCGGGAGCCCTCGCCCTGGCCGCCAGCGCCACCTTCGCGCTCAGTGCCAATGCCAGCCCGGCCCCCACGGCCAAGCTGCTCTCGCTGACGCCGGCCGCCGCCGGCAAGCTCGCCGCGCAGCTCACCGACGGCACCGCCGGTTCCTACTACGACGCCAAGGCCAAGAAGCTCGTCGTCAACGTGGTGGACGAGGCCGCGGCCGACACCGTACGGGCCAAGGGCGCCGAACCCAGAATCGTCCAGCACACCCTCGCCCAGCTGAACGGCGCCCGGCAGACCCTGAAGTCCAAGGCCACCATCCCCGGCACCTCCTGGGGCATCGACCCCAGGAGCAACAAGATCGTCGTCACGGCCGACCGCACCGTCAAGGGCGCGAAGCTGGCGAAGCTCACCAAGGTCGTCGACAGCCTCGGCAGCAAGGCGCAGCTCACCCGCAGCAAGGGGGAGTTCAAGCCCTTCATCGCCGGCGGCGACGCCATCTGGGGCAGCGGCTCGCGCTGCTCCCTCGGCTTCAACGTCGTCAAGGACGGCCAGCCGTACTTCCTGACCGCCGGCCACTGCGGCAACGCGGTCAAGAGCTGGTCGGACTCCCAGGGCGGCGGCGAGATCGCCACCACCGAGGAGTCCAGCTTCCCCGGCAACGACTACGCCCTGGTGAAGTACACGGCCGACACCGACCACCCCAGCGCGGTCGACCTCTACAACGGCAGCACGCAGGAGATCAGCGGCGCGGCCGAGGCCACCGTCGGTGAGAAGGTGCAGCGCAGCGGCTCCACCACCCAGGTCCACGACGGCACCGTCAAGGCCCTGAACGCCAGCGTCAACTACCAGGAAGGCACCGTCGAGGGCCTGATCCAGACCGACGTGTGCGCCGAGCCCGGCGACAGCGGCGGCGCGCTGTTCGACGGCGACAAGGCCATCGGCCTGACCTCGGGCGGCAGCGGCGACTGCTCCTCGGGCGGCGAGACCTTCTTCCAGCCGGTCACCGAGGCCCTGCAGGCCTACGGCGCACAGATCGGCTGACGCCCCGCACCCGTCCCGGCCCCCGGCCCGGCCCCCGTACGCGGCATGCGTACGGGGGCCGGGCCGCGTCGTGCGCCGTGCCGCGCAGCGCTGGGCCGCGCCGCGCGCACGGTCGCGGCCGTTCACCGGCGCCCCGCCGCGGCCGTCCTCAGCGCCCGTCCAGCGGGCCGAACGCGGCCAGTGCCTCCTCCGCGGAGTAGGTCTTCCGCACGTACTCGTCCGCCCACGCGGCCGCCTCCGGGAAGCCGGACTCGGCCGCGATCCGGGCACAGGCCGCCTCCCGGTCGTACACCGTGCGCCGCAACGCGACCGCGCCGCCGCCCGGACCCAGCAGCGCCCAGTGCGCACCGTCCCGCCCGTACGGCATGCCGACGCTGCCCGGGTTCACCACCAGCCGCCCGTGCGCGACGCGGACGAACGGCATGTGGGTGTGGCCGCACACCACCGTCCGTACCTCCTCCGGCACCCCGGCCAGCACCTCGGCGAAACGCTCCTGCCGGGAGTCGGCGAGCACCACCTCGGCGTCGTCGCGCGGGGTGGCGTGGCAGAAGAGGACGGGCCCGAGACCCGGCACGTCCAGCGTCACGGCCGCCGGGAGCGCGACGAGCTCCGCGACGTCGGCGGGGGCGAGCTGCCGGGCGGCCCAGGGCGTGACCGCGTCGGGGGCCGGCGCCTCCGGATCGTGGTGGCACGCGAGCAGTTCGCGTTCGCCGTTGCCGCGGAGCCATACGGCCCGGTCGCCGAGGCCGCGCAGCAGCGCGAGGGTCTGCTCGGGGAGCGGCCCGGAGAGAAGGTCGCCGGTGAGGACGACGGTACGCGCGGCCCGCACGTCGGGCTCGGCGAGCACGGCCTCCAGCGCGGGGGCGACTCCGTGGACATCGGACAGGACGGCTACCGCGGCGGTGTCGGTCATGGGGCGAGCGTGGCAGCGGCGGGGCGGCGCGGAAGGCGATTCGGCTCTCGGCTGACGCGCGGCGTTGGCGAGGCCGGCCGGCGTGCCGCGTTGGGAGGCCGGCCGGCGTGCCGCGTTAGCGAGGCGTTAGCCGTACGGCGGCGGATCATCAGCGGCGGCCGGGAGTCTTGTGTTCACCGGCCCGGGAGACCGCACCGGGACCGCCGGACCACCACCACGAGAGAATCGGGGGAGATCGTGTCGCACCGTACCGTTCTGCGCCATGCCCGCAATGCCGCCGCCGCCATGGTGATCGCCGTCGCCGCGTTCGGGCTCACGGCCTGTGACGCCTCCGGTACCGACACGCCGTCGTCGGCCGGCAGTTCGTCCGCCGCCGCCTCGCAGTCCCCCGGCGCCACGGCCGGGACCGGCCAGAGCAAGGCCGGCCAGAGCAGTGCCGGGCAGGGCGGTACCGACCAGGGCTCCGCCCACGGCACCCCCGCCGCCACCCCGAAGAAGCCGGGCGAGCGCTGCACGGACCAGATCAATTACGCGGGGGACCCCGGTCCAACGCCGAGATCAACAGCATCGGCGCGGAGACCGGCCACTGCCCGGCGCCCCAGAAGGGCGGCGAGCCGACCGGCACGCCGGCGGGCACCCCCAAGAAGCCCGGCGTGAGCTGCACGAACCAGATCAACTACGCGGACGACTCCCGGTCCAACGCCGAGATCAACAGCATCGGCGAGGAGACCGGCTACTGCCCGCCCGTCCAGAAGTGAGCCCGCGCCGTCCCGGCCCGCTCCGGGACGGCGCACACGCGCATCACACCTTCAGAGCCGTTCCACCAGCCGGGCCGCCGCGGACCTCGCCGTAGCGAGGGCGGCGGCCCGGTCCGCGCCGTGCTGGCCCAGGACCACCCGGGTGCTGAGCCCGTCGAGCAGGGCGAGCAGTTCGGAGGCGCGGGCCGTGCAGTCGCCGGGGGCGAAGCGGCCCTGCGCGACGCCCTTGGCCAGCAGCGCCGCCAGGTCCTCGCGCCAGGCCCGGTCGAGTTCCTCCTGGGCCTCGCGCAGCGGCTCGTTGACGGCCGTACGGGCCCACAGCTCGATCCACAGCATCCAGCGCGGGTCACGCGGTCCGCGCGGCAGATAGAGGTCGACGAACGCGTCGAGCATCCGCACCGCGCCGAGCCGGCGGGCGAGCAGCGCCCGCCGTTCCTCGGCGAGCTTCGCCTCGCTGAACCGCAGCGCTTCCAGGAGCAGCAGGTCCTTGCTGCCGAAGTAGTACAGGATGTGGCCGCCGCTCGTGCCGAGCCGCCGCGCCAGGGCCGCCATGGTCAGCTCCGCGAGACCGCCCTCGGCGATGGCCACCATCGCCTCTTCCAGGATCCGGCCGGCCGCGACCTGTCCGTCCCGCCGTCGTGCCACCGCCCGGCCCGCCCTTCGTCCCGTACGCCGTTGCGTACGCCGTTCCCGTTCCGTACGCGGTTCCGTACGCCGGTCCCGTCTCGTACGCCGCTCCGTCCGACCGACCTTATCCCGGCCCGTCGGCCGCGGGGTCTTGACGGGCGGGGAAGGGGCAGGCATTTTGAATGCCGTTCAAGTTTCTTGAATGGCATTCAAAGTCGGGCCAGCAGTCGGGGCCTCCCGAGCCGGAGCGAGGGAAACGCATGACGTCCACCGGAGTAGCCGACGACGAGGTCTTCAGAGTCGAGAGCCACGGCATCGACCCCATCCCCGAGAAGGACCGGCACGGCAGCGCCAGGGACCTGTTCTGGCTCTGGTTCGGCTCCAACCTCACCTTCACCTACGTCATCAACGGCACCCTCGCCGTCGGCTTCGGCCTCTCCTTCTGGTCCGCCACCGCCGTCGTCGTCCTCGGCGGCCTGGCCTTCTTCGCCGTCAGCGCCGCGGGGCTGAGCGGCATCCGCACCGGCACCGCCACCCTCGTCATCTCCCGCGCCGCCTTCGGCCACCGCGGCAACTGGCCCGCAGCACTGCTCAACTGGGTCGTCAGCATCGGCTACACCATCGTCAACACGGTCGTCGGCGCCCTCGCCCTCGAAGCCCTGCTCACCGGCGCGCACCTGCTCCACGGCGCCCCGGCCCGCGCCGTCGCCCTGCTGATCACCCTCGCCCTCACCTTCGCCGTCGCGATGTGGGGCCACGCCACCGTGCAGGCCGCCGAACGCTGGATGGCGTACGTCCTCGGCGCCGGCTTCGCCGTACTGTTCCTCCTCCTGCTGCCCGGCCTCGACCCGCACGCGCCGGCCGCACAGGGCGCCGCCGGCGGCTTCAGCGCCTGGACTCTCGCCCTCGTCGTCATGCTCTCCGGGCCGGTCTCCTACCTGCCGATGCCCGCCGACTACACCCGCTACCTGCCCGCCGGCACCACGCTGCGCGCGATCACCTGGAGCGGCGCACTCGGCGGCTTCCTCTCCTCCGTCGGCCTCGGCGTCGCGGGCGTCGCGGCCGCCACCCGCGCCGACATGACCGACCCGGTCGCGGGCGTGGAAGGACTGCTGCCCGGCTGGTTCAAACCGCTGTTCCTGCTGCTCGTCCTGGGCGGCTCGGTCACCAACTCGATCCTCACCCTCTACTCCTCCAGCCTCAACCTCCAGGTCCTCGGCATCCCCTGGACCCGCGCCCGCACCATCGTCATCAGCGCCGCCGTCACCGTCACCGGCTCCCTCTACGCCCTCTTCCTCGCCGACTTCACCGCCTCCCTGCTCTCCTTCCTCTCCCTGATGGTCCTCGTCTTCGCGCCCTGGGGCGGCGTCTTCCTCGCCGACATGCTGCTGCGCCGCTGCCGGTACGACGCCGACGCGCTGCACACCGGCCCCGGCGGCCGCTACTGGTACCGCGCCGGCTGGCACCCCGAAGGGCTGGCCGCCCTCCTCGCCGGCCTGGTCTTCGCCACGCTGACCTGCGACTCCGAGCTGTGGACCGGCCCGCTCGTCGCCCCGCTCGGCGGCGGCGACCTCACCCTCCTCGGCGCGGCCGTCTCCGGCCTCACCTACGCCGCCCTCGTCCGCCGCCGGACCACGGCACCCCACACCGGCCTGCCGGCCTCCCCCTGAACCACCCGCACCACCACAGGAGTACGCCCATGCCCCACCCGCCCGCCGACCTCGTCCTGCGCAACGCCCGCATCCACACCGTCGACCCCGCACTGCCCGAGGCCGAGGCCCTGGCCGTACGCGACGGCCGCATCGTCTGGCTCGGCCCCGACACGGAAGCCGCGGCCTGGACCTCCGGCCGTACCGAAGTCCTGGACGGCCGGGGCCGGCTGGCGCTGCCCGGCTTCATCGACGCCCACAACCACGTACGGCTCGGCTCCGACGACGCCTGCGTCCAGCTCGCCGGCGCCCGCACCCTGGACGAGGTGCACGCCCGCATCCGCACCTGGCGGGACGCGCACCCCGACGCCGCCTGGATCGAGGCCGAGGCGCTGGACTACTCCGCGCTCCCCGGCGGCCGCATGCCCCGCGCCGCCGACCTCGACCCCGTCACCGGCGACACGCCCGCCTTCGTCCTCAGCTACGACGTGCACACCGCCTGGCTCAACACCGCGGCACTGCGCCGCCTCGGCATCACCAAGGACCGCACCGACCTGCCGTACGGCCGCGCCGAGACCGACCCCGCCACCGGCGAACCCACCGGATTCCTCAAGGACTTCGCCGTCCGCGGCCTCTCCCGCGACGGCCACCGCGCCCTGCGCGACCTCGGCCTGCCCTGGGCGTCGCCCGACCGCCAGTACCGCCGGCTGACCCGCAGCCTGGACGACGCGATCCGCTACGGCATCACGACGGTGGTCGAACCGCAGAACTCCCTCGACGACCTGGCCCTGTTCGAACGGGCCCGCGCCGAGGGCCGGCTGCGTTCCCGGCTCCTCGCCGCCCTCTTCCACCCCCGCGGCACGACCGGCGCCGACCTCGCCGCATTCGCCGCAGCCGCCGGGAAGTACGACGACGACCGGCTCCGTGTGGGACCCCTCAAGCTCTACATCGACGACGTGATCGAGCCGCGCACCGCCGCGCTCCTCACCCCGTACGCCGGCTGCCGCCACCACCGCGGCGAGACCTTCTACCCGCCCGAGGAATTCACCGCGCTCCTCACCGAACTGGACCGGCTCGGCTTCCAGTGCTTCGTGCACGCCACCGGCGACCGCGGCATCCGTACCGTCCTGGACGCGGTCGAGCGGGCACGCGCCGTCAACGGCCCCCGCGACGCCCGCCACCAGATCGTGCACGTCGAATGCCTGGACCCGGCCGACACCCCGCGCTTCGCCGAACTCGGCGTGGTCGCCTGCATGCAGCCCCGGCACGCCGCACCCGAGATCGCCGGACCCGGCCAGGACTGGGCGGAGAACGTCGGCCCCGACCGCTGGCACAAGGCATGGCCGCTGCGCAGCCTCCAGGAGGCGGGCGCGGTCCTCGCCTTCTCCAGCGACTGGAACGTCGCCGAGATGGACCCGATGACCGGCATCCACACCGCCGTCACTCGCCGCCCGCTCGGCGGCGGCGAACCCTGGGGCCCGCAGGAGACCATCGACGTCGAAAGCGCCGTGCACGGCTACACGATGGGCTCGGCGTACGCCAACTTCCTCGAGAACGAGCGCGGTTCACTCACCGTCGGCAAGCTCGCCGACTTCGTGGTCCTCTCCCGCGACATCCTGCGCGCCGCACCGGAGGACATCCCGGGAACGGTGGCGGAGACGGTCGTGGTGGGGGGAGAGGTGGTGCACACGGCCTGACCGCCGCCCTCCGGGCGCGCACGCCGCCCGACCGCTGCCCTCCGGCGCGCACGCCGCCCGACCGCTGCCCTCCGGCGGGTTACACCATCTGACCGCGGCCCTTCGGCGTGCACGCCACCCGACCGCTGTCCGTCCTGCCCGCCCGGGGCCGCTCACCCCGCCCCGGGCCCCCGCCGCTGCGCCAGCCACGGCAGCCCCGCCCCCACCAGCCGGAGCCCCCGCACGGCCAGCTCCGCCGGCGCCTCGTCGCTCTCGCCGGCCGCCCACACCTCCACCGCGGCCCGCAGCGCCCCGTCGGCGGCGGCCGCTGCCAGCCGCACCTCCAGCGGCCCCGCCGCACCCGCCCGCGCCAGCACCTCCGTCAGCGCCAGCTCCGACTCGTGGTGCGCCCGGTGCCACACCGCGCGCAGCGCCGGGTTGTCCCGCATCGCGTGCAGCAGCCCGCGGGTCCACTCCAGCGCCTCCGCCGCCCGCGCGTCTGCGGGCGTCAGCGCCTCGCGGGCCGCCCGCTCCAGCACCTCGCCCAGCGGCAGCTCCGGCTCCCGTGCGGCCAGCTCCGCCAGGCGCTCGGTCCAGCTCCGTACGCCCCAGGTCAGCAACGGTGCGACCGCGTCCTCCTTGGTCCGGAAGTAGCGGTAGAAGGTGCGCGGCGCGACGCCCGCCGCCCGCGCGATGTCCTCGGCGGTGACGGCGCCGCCGCGCTCGGCGAAGAGCGCCGCCGCGGTACGGGCGATCTCCAGCTCGGTCGCGGCCTTGCGCCGCTCGGTGAGCGTGGCGGGGCGGGCGGAGGAGGGAGCGGGCTGTGCGGTGGACATGCCCGGAGTGTACGCCGCCGTACGCCGATGTGACGCATGCTGCAAAGGTGGCACACTGTGCCACGCAGGCGTACGGTGACTTGGCCGGGGCCCGACGGAGAGCCCCGCACCGCAACAGAACGGAGAACGCCATGAACCGCTATGAGGGCCGACGGGTACTGATCACCGGCGCCGGATCCGGCATCGGCCGGGCCACCGTGCACCGGATCCTCGCGGAGGGCGGCCGGGTCGTGGCGGCGGACGTCAGCGAGGAGGGCCTGAAGGGCACCGCCGAGCGCGCCGCCGCCGACGGCACGGACGGCCGGCTCACCACGGCGGTCCTGGACATATCCGACGAGGCCGCGGTCGTCGCGGGCGTGGCGGCCGCCGTGGAGTCGCTCGGCGGACTGGACGTCCTGGTCAACGCGGCCGGCATCCTGCGCTCCGAGCACACCCACAAGACCACCCTGGAGTTCTGGAACCGGATCGTCACGACCAATCTCACCGGCACGTTCCTGATGATCCGCGAGGCGCTGCCCGCCCTGCTGGCGGGCGAGCAGCCGGTGATCGTGAACTTCAGCTCCACCTCGGCCTCGTTCGCGCACCCGTACATGGCGGCCTACGCGGCGAGCAAGGGCGGCATCCAGTCGATGACCCACGCCATCGCGAGCGAGTACGGCAAGCAGGGCCTGCGCGCGGTGTGCGTCGCGCCCGGCTCCATCGCCAGCGGCATGACCACCGGCCGCGGCCCCGGGCTGCCCGAGGACGCCGACATGAGCCTGTTCACGAAGCTGATGCCGGTCATCGGCGAGGGCTTCGCCGGTCCCGAGACGGTCGCGGGCGTCATCGCGATGCTCGCCTCCGAGGACGGCGCCTTCGTCACGGGCACGGAACTGCGGATCGACGGCGGCACCCACATGTGAGTCGCACACAGGTCCTGCGGGGGCGCGGATCTGCCCGGGGAGCGGTCCTGCCTCCGGTGGGCCTGCCTCGGGGGCGGCCCTTCCTCGGGGCCTCCCGGGGGCGGTCCTGCCCCCGCCCTCGCGTATGCCGCGCCCTACTGCTGCCGCACCTCGCTCCGGTCGACCGCGCCCCGCCCCACCGAGAGTGCCGCGAAGACCAGCGTCAGCACCGAGGCGACCACCGCCCAGGCGGCGAGCACCAGCAGCGGCCCGGTCAGCGCCCGCCCGCCGAAGTACGCGATCGAACGGGCCGCCCAGGTGCCCGCGCCCGGCGGCAGCGCGGGCCCGATCGCCTCCCAGAACGGCGGCAGCAGCGGATACGGATACGCACCGCCCGCACTGGGGTTACCGCCGATCACCACCACCAGGATGGTCAGCCCGATGCCGAGGACCCCGGCGATGCCCTGGAAGGCGAAGGTCGTGGCGCCCACCGCGAACACGATCAGCGCGCCCAGCCCCCACAACGCCACCACGCTGCCGGGCAGCGCGCCGAGCGCCGGACCGATGACGAGCGCCCCGGCCAGCCCCGCCAGCACCGAGTACACCAGCAGCGTCGCGAGCCGGATGACGGCCCGCCGGCCGTTGGTGGGCCGGGCCCCGTAACTGATCGCGAGGATCGCGGCACACAGGTAGCCGCCCACGCACCACCCCACCACCAGGTAGAACGAGGACAGCCCGCGCGCGTCCTGCGGGTCCGCCGGCGCCACGTCGGTCGTCCGGACCGTCCGCCCCTCGCGCTGCTCCGCCTTGGTGAGGACCTTCTGCAGCGCGTCGGAGAGCGCGCTGCCGCTGCCGCCCGCGACCAGCAGCTCGTCCTGCTTGCCGCGCGGATCGGCCACCAGCGCGCCGTCGATCTCCCGGTCCTTCAGCTGCCGCACGGCCTCGGCCCGCGACCCGGCGGGCCGCGGGTCGAGCGGCGAGCCCGGCAGCCGGTCCAGCTTCGCGACCAGCTGGCCGCGTGCCTGCGGGGGCGCCACGACCGCGAACGTCACGTCCCGGGGCTTGGGGGAGTGGAAGGCGCCGGCGTACGAGGCGATGAACGCGGCCGTCAGCGCCAGCACCCCGACGACCAGCAGCGCGGCCCGCGCCGACACCGCGTCCTTCAGCTCCTCCGCGAAGGTGGCGCGCGGGGCGCCGGCCCCGCCACCGCCTCCGGTGCCGCCTCCGCCCCCGTGCCCGGCCCCGGTCCCGCCGTCCGCTGTGGCCATCTGCCGCTCCTCGTGTCCGTACCGGTCGCTCGTCCCGGCCGCGCTCGTGTCAGCCGTCCGCGCCGGTCGCTCGTCCCGGTCGTTCGTGCTGGTCGCTCGTATCGGCTGCTCGAACCGCTCACTCGAATCGACCATCCGTATAGCGATTCGCCCCATATCTTCCGTTTCGCGGCCGAAGATATGCGGCCGCGCGGCCGCTCCCCGGCGCGTCGCACACCTCTGTTCGCACGCGCGTTCGAAGAAAGCGTTATGGTGTGAGTGAGACGGGGGATGCAAGGTAAGTCAGGGGGTGCTCACGCGGTAGGAGGTGCGAATGTCCCGGTTCACGCACCTGCACACCGCGTCGGGATTCTCCGTGCGATACGGCGCCTCCCACCCCGAACGGCTCGCCGAGCGCGCCGCCGAACGCGGCATGGACGCCCTCGCCCTCACCGACCGCGACTCCCTCGCCGGCGCCGTACGCTTCGCCAAGGCCGCCGCCGAAGCCGGCATCCGCCCCCTCTTCGGCACCGACCTGGCCATCGCCGAACCACAGCCCGGCCCCACCCCCACGGCACGCCGCCGCACCCCCGTACGCGGCGGTGCCTTCGTCGACGAATCCGCTGCCCGCGCCGTCTTCCTCGCCCGCGACGGCGCCCGCGGCTGGGCCACCCTCTGCCGCCTGGTCTCCGCGGCCCACGCCACCGACCGCGACCGCCCCCTCCTCCCCTGGGAAGCCCTCACCGGCGCACCGGGCACCCACGCCGGCGCGGCCGGCACCACCGACGGCATACGCGAAGCCGCCGCCCGCCTCGGCGACCCCACCGACGGCGTCCTCGTCCTCCTCGGCCCCGACTCCGAAGTCGGCCGCGCCCTCGCCGCCGGCCGCCCCGACCGCGCCGCCCGCCTCCTCGCCCCCTGGCGCGAGCTCTACGGCGACGCCCTCCGCCTCGAAGTCGTCCACCACGGCCGCACCGGCACCGGCCCCGGCTCCCTCCGCCTCGCGGCCCGCACCCTCGGCTTCGCCGTCGACCAGGGCGTACGCGCCGTCCTCAGCAACGCCGTCCGCTACGCCGACCCCGGCCAGGGCCCCGTCGCCGACGTCCTGGACTCCGCCCGCCGCCTCGTACCCGTCGACCGCCACCGCCCCGAAGCCCGCGACAGCGGCGAACGCTGGCTCAAGGACGCCGCGACCATGGCCCGCACCGCCGAACGCGTCGCCGAAGCCGCCGGCCACCGGCGCGACACCGCCCACCGCCTCCTCACCATGACCGAGGAGACCGCGGCCGCCTGCCTCGTCGACCCCCAGGACGACATCGGCCTCGGCACCGTCCACTTCCCCGAACCCCGCCTCGTCGGCGCCGCGCACCGCACCGCCTCGCGCGTCCTCGCCTCCCGCAGCGCCGCCGGCATGGTCCGCCGCGGCTACGACCGCGGCCCCGAAGCCCGCGCGTACTGGGAACGCCTCCACCGCGAACTGGACATCATCGACCACCACGGCTTCGCGTCGTACTTCCTCACCGTCGCCCAGGTCGTCGAGGACACCCGCCGCCTCGGCATCCGCGTCACCGCACGCGGCTCCGGCGCCGGCTCCCTCGTCAACCACCTCCTCGGCATCGCACACGCCGACCCCGTCGAACACGGCCTGCTCATGGAACGCTTCCTCTCCAAGCGCCGCGCCGTCCTCCCCGACATCGACATCGACGTGGAATCGGCGCGCCGCCTGGAGGTCTACCGCGCGATCTTCGACCGCTTCGGCGCCGAACGCGTCGCCACCGTCGCCATGCCCGAGACCTACCGGGTACGGCACGCCGTACGCGACGTCGGCGCCGCCCTCGGCATGGACCCCGCCGAGGTCGACCGGATCGCCAAGTCCTTCCCGCACATCCGGGCCCGCGACGCCCGCGCGGCGCTGGAGGAACTGCCGGAGCTCCGCGGGCTGCGGGACAACCCGCCGCCCCCGCCGTTCTGGGACCTGGTCGAAGGACTGGACAAACTCCCGCGCGGCACCGCCATGCACCCCTGTGGCGTCCTCCTCTCCGACGCCACCCTCACCGCACGCACCCCCGTGGTCCCCACCGGCGGCGAGGGCTTCCCCATGTCCCAGTTCGACAAGGACGACGTGGAGGACCTCGGCCTGCTCAAGCTCGACGTACTCGGCGTCCGCATGCAGTCCGCGATGGCCCACGCCACCGCCGAGATCGGCCGCGCCACCGGCCGCCCGGCCCCCGACCTCGACGACCCGGCACAGGTACCGCCCGGCGACCCCGCCACGTACGGCCTGATCCGCTCCACCGAGACCCTCGGCTGCTTCCAGATCGAATCACCGGGCCAGCGCGACCTGATCGGCCGGCTCCAGCCCGCCACCTTCCACGACCTGGTCGTGGACATCTCGCTCTTCCGTCCCGGGCCGGTCGCGGCCGACATGGTCCGCCCCTTCATCGAATCCCGCCACGGCCGCAGGCCCGTCCGCTACCCGCACCCCGACCTGGAGGACGCCCTGCGCGAGACGCACGGAGTCGTGGTCTTCCACGAACAGGTCATCCGCATCCTGGACCGCATGACCGGCTGCGGCCTGGACGAGGCCGACCGGGTGCGCCGCGGCCTGTCCGACCCCGAATCCCAGGGCCGCATCCGCGTCTGGTTCGCCGAACAGGCCGCCCAGCGCGGCTACTCCGCCGAGGACGTCGCCCGCACTTGGGAGATCATCGAAGCCTTCGGCTCGTACGGCTTCTGCAAGGCGCACGCCGTCGCCTTCGCCGTACCGACCTACCAGTCCGCCTGGCTCAAGGCCCACCACCCGGCCGCCTTCTACGCCGGCCTGCTCACCCACGACCCCGGCATGTACCCCAAGCGCCTTCTCCTCGCCGACGCCCGCCGCCGCGGCGTCCCGATCCTCCCCCTGGACGTGAACCACTCCGACGTGTCCTATCGAATCGAACTGGTGTCTGGTGAATCCGGCGCATCGGGTGTATCGGGGGGCGAAACGCGCTTGGAGCTCGGGGGCGGGGCCCGTGGGGGCGGGCCCGCGTCTCGTGCGGCCGGTGCCGAGGGGGCTCGCGCAGGCGTGGCCGAACACCGCGCATCTGGAAGCGGATCCCGCGCAGGCGGCGCCGAACTCCGTACGGCCGGAGGGCGCGCGGCGCCACCGGCGTCCGCACCCGGCTCGGCCGGCCGGTGGGGACTCCGGCTCGCGCTCTCCGAAGTGCACGGCATCAGCGAGGCGGAGGCCGAACGGATCGCCGCCGGCCGCCCCTACTCCTCACTCCAGGACCTGTGGCGCCGCGCCCACCCCGGCCGCCCGGTACTCGAACGCCTCGCCCGGGTCGGCGCCCTGGACTCCTTCGGCGCCAACCGCCGCGACCTGCTGCTGCACATCGCCGAACTCCACCGCCAGCAGCGGGGCGCCCCGGCCGACACCCAACTCCCGCTGTCCGCGGCGGCCGCCTCGGCACCGGCAGGACTGCCGGACCTGAGCGACGCCGAACGCCTCAGCGCCGAACTGGGCGTCCTCGGCATGGACGCCTCCCGGCACCTGATGGCGGACCACGCCCAGTTCCTGAACGAGCTGGGCGTACTCCCGGCCAAGCGGCTGCGCGAGGCCCGGCACGGCGACACGGTCCTGGTCGCCGGGGCCAAGGCCGCCACCCAGACACCCCCGATCCGCTCCGGACGGCGCGTCATCTTCACCACCCTCGACGACAGCACGGGCCTGGTCGACTGCGCGTTCTTCGACGACAGCCACGAGGCGTGCGCCCACACCGTCTTCCACTCCTGGCTGCTCCTGGTACGCGGCACGATCCAGCGCCGCGGCCCGCGCAGCTTCAGCGTGGTCGGCACGGCGGTCTGGAACCTGGCGGAACTGGCGGAACTCCGGGAACGGGGCGGGCTGCGGGCGGTCATGACCCACCTGGCCACCCGCCCCTCCCTCCCCC
>NZ_PQSQ01000089.1 GCF_002920575.1 Streptomyces sp. Ru73
GAGGTTGACGGCGCGGCCCTGCACGACGCTGTCGGCCGCGCGGCGGATCTGGGCCGGTCCGGCGAAGTTGGCCATGCCGCGCTCGGGGTGCTCGGTGAAGAGGTGCCAGCTGGAGCCGGCGGGCGCGTCGGTGCGTTCGGCGAGCTGTCGGTAGGTGGGCAGGGGCACGTGGGCGGTTTCCTTTCAGGGGCAGCGGGCCGCGATCGCGTCGGCCGCCCTGCGCACTTCGCCGATGAGGCGGGTGTGGTCGTCCTCGGTGACCTCGCCGCTGGACCCGGTGACGCTGAGGGCACCGAGGACGTCGTCGGCGCGGCGGATGGGCGCGCTGACGGCGGTGACGTGGAGGACGCGTTCGCTGAGGGAGACGGCGTAGCCGTCCTGCGCGACCCGGCGGAGGTCGGCGGCCAGGTCGTCGGCCGTGACCTGCTCGCCGGAGACGCGGGTGAAGGGGGCGGACCGGGCGAGGAGGGCGTGGAGTTCGGTCTCGGGGAGCCAGGCGGCCAGGGCCTTTCCGGCGCCGAGGTGCAGGGGCAGCTTCTCGCCGATGGGCAGTTGGTAGCGCAGGGGGTTGCGGCCCTGGACGCGGGCGATGAGGACGCGGGCGAGGGCGACGCGTACGTACAGGCTGGCCGTCAGGCCGGTGGTGGCGGCCAGTTCCTGCAGGACGGGCAGGGCGACCTGGCTGAGGCGGTTGTTGACCAGGAAGGCGTGGGCGGTGGCCACGGAGGCGGGCCCGGCGACGTACCCGGCGTCCTCCTTGGCGGCGTAGCCGCGCTCGACGAGGACGTTGAGGATGCGCTGGGCGGTGGCCACGTGCAGGTCCGCGCGGCGGGCGACCTCGCTCAGGCGCAGCGGCTGCCGGGTGTCCTCCAGGACGCCCAGGACGTCGAAGGCCCGGTCGAGGGAGCGCATGGGGGAGGCGGACGCGGTGGTCATCGAAGGGCTCCTGGATGGTCTGCTCGGCGCGCGGACGTCTTGATAAGACTTCTCAGTCTGCGAGCAGGGAGTGGATCGCACAAGATCCATCCAGGCAGCGCGGGCCTCATTCCGAGGGGTGCGTGGCGACGGCCTGCTCGGGGGCCCGGCCGGCGGCGTCCGCCGGGTTCTCCTCCGGCCTGCCGTAGGAGAGCACGAAGGAGAGGATGCCGCAGACGCTGGCGGCGACGCAGGTGGACGGCTGGGCGCCGCTCTGCACCTCCGCCACCCATCGGGCGTCGCCCAGGACGACGCCGAGGGCCTGGCCGACGACGATGACGAGGCCGCCGGTCAGGAAGACGACGATGCCGAGGCGGAAGAGCGGTTGCAGCAGACGGTGCGTCATGGCACGGCCTTTCGGTTCAGACGGGCAGCACGCCGGTGGCCACGCCGGCGCCGATGAGCAGGATGGGGACGCAGTAGTACGTGGCCAGCGGCAGGAACGTGCGGGCGGGGTCGACGCCCGCGATGCCGCTGGCGACGTAGATCGGGGCGCCGGACGGGGGTGAGGCGCCCTCGGTCGAGGCGAAGATGAGGACCGCGACGCAGGCGGTGGCGGGCGGCACGCCGGCACCGACCAGTGAGGAGACCGCGACGGGGCCGATGGCGGCCATGGTGGCGCTGGCGGTGAGCGGAATGGCCACGCCGACCACGAGGACGCCGACGATCAGAGCCATGGCCCACGGCGGTGCGTCCACGCCGGCCAGCAGGTCGGTCAGCTGCCGCGGCAGTCCCAGCTCTCCCAGGACGTTGGAGGCGGAGAAGGCGGCCACGATGGTGACGCCGATGACGCCGAACTGCGGGGCCGCGCCGCCCAGTACCCGCCACCACTCGCGTCCCGTGCGCGGCAGGTGGTGCCTGCCCAGGATGAGCACGGTGGCGATGAGCAGGACCGGTATCCAGGTGATCAGGCTGATGGCGTCCGACATCTTCGTGCCGACCCACTCGCCCAGCGCACCGCCGGAGGGCCCTCTGGTCAGCAGGAGCGGCACCACGATCCCGACGAACAGGAAGAGGCTCGTCCAGCCGGCGCGCAGGCTGGTGCGCAGCGGCAGCAGGTCGGCGCGGTCCATGGGCTGCACCTTGTGGCGGCGCACCATGACGAAGGCGGCGACGAGGCGGTAGCCCAGGCACCACAGGCCGCCCAGGAACAGCGGCAGGACGATGTCGTCGGTGGTGGCCAGGGACGCCACGCCGGCCGTTCCCATGAGGATGAACATCGTGGAGCTGAAGGGGAAGGTGACGCCCATGCCGGCGCCGCCGGCCGCGACGGTGGCCGCGAGTTCGCCGCTCACCTTGGAGCGTTTCATCCAGGGGATCGTCACCGACCCGACGGCGGCGGTCACCGCGGCACCGACGTGCGCGATGGCGCCGAAGACGCCGGCGGCGACGGTGGAGGTGTAGACGGGTCCGCCGCGCAGCCGTCCCAGCAGGGAGTTGAGGATGCCCAGCAGCTGGTCCAGTACGGGGGTGCGGGCGAGCAGGTAGCTCATGAAGACGAACGCCAGCGCGGCGAAGGTGACCTCCTCCTGCATCGCCTCGGCGAAGCCGCGCCACATGACGTGCCCGATGTCGCCGCCGGCGAACAGGCCCGTGACGACGAAGCCGACGATCAGCGCCTCGCCGATGTTGCGCTTGAGGACGGCGTTCCAGACGATGATGGCCGCGATGTAGCAGCCCAGTGCCCATACGGCGGTCATGATGCTCCTCCTGGTGCGGCGGCGGCCGTGGCGCGGATGCCGGCGCGCCGGCGGGCTTCCTCGGCCTCCACCTCGCGCGCGGCGGCAAGAACGGTAGCCGCGCGCTCGGCCGGGACGACCGCGACGCCGTCGCCGTCCCCCGCCACCAGGTCACCGGGCCGGCAGACCACGCCGCCGACGGCGACCGGCACCCCGACCCGCCCCGGCCCGAACTTGTACGGGCCGGCGGGGGTGACGGCGCGCGCCCACACCGGGAAGCCCATCTCGGCGAGTACGTCCACGTCGCGCGCCGCGCCGTCCAGCACCATGCCGACCACGCCGCGGGCCCGGGCGCGCTCGGCGATCAGCTCGCCGACCAGTGCACGGGAGACGTCGCCCTCCCCGTTGACGACCAGGATGTCGCCGGGTTGGGCGACCTTGACCGCCTCGTGCAGGGCGTGGTTGTCACCGGCCCGGGTCCACACCGTCAGCGCACGGCCGACGGCCCGCGCGCCCGGCCACAGCGCGCTGATACCGGAGTCCAGCAGCCCCAGCCGCTCGGTGGCGTCGCCGATGTTCGCCGTCGGCAGTCCCGCGTACGCGGCCAGCACCTCGGGCGTCAGGCGGGAGGTGTCCCGCAGGCCCTCGGGCCGGCCGGCGAGGGCGTGCAGTTCGCCGACGGCCCGCGCGAGTCCGGCGTCGAGGCCGAGGTCGGCCAGCAGGTCGGCGGCGGCCGACACCTCACGCGCCCGCCGCTCGGCGTGCTTGTACGTGCCGTCGTACAGGCGGTCCAGCGCGGCCCCGCCGTCCGCCAGCTCCCCGGCGATCTGCCGGCGGACCCAGTGCTCGTCGCCGGCAGCCCGGCCCGCTTCCACCGCCGTCACGATGAGGGCGCCGAGCCCCTTCATGAAGAGGCTGCGCAGCAGCTTGCGTGCCGAGGCGGCGCCGGGGTCGGCGCCCAGGTCCTCCACCGGGGCGCCCAGCGCGCCGAAGTGGGCGGCGACCGAGGGGGCTCCGGGGCCGCTGGTGACCAGTGCCGTGCGGTGGCGGTACTTCGGCACCGAACCGATCACGGAGACGTCGGCGAAGGCCGCGCCGGAGGACTCGGCGATCACCTCGGCGATCTGCCGCTTCAGCTCGGGGGCTGCCGCGTTCATGTCCGCGTAGACGGCCGTCGCGCGCAGGTGGGGTGCCGCTTCCCGGGCGACGGCCAGCGACGCCTTGGCGCCCGTCAGGCCGAGTACCAGGTCGCAGTCGCGTACCGCGTCCGCCGCGGTGGCCGCGCGCTCGACGCCCTCCGGGGTGGGGACGTCCGCCGGGTCGAAGCCGGCCACCTGTCGGCCGTTTTCCACGAATCCCCGCGCATACAGGGCGCCGGCCTCGCCCAATCCCAGAATGCCGACCTTCATTCCCGCTCCTTCAGCCATTGCGATTCTCATAGAGTGATAACTTTTCTCACTCAGTGCGGGAGGATGGTGCTTGGGCGGGGCGAGCGCGTCAAGAGCCGATGAATGATCGATCAAAATTGCCCTGCCTCGCCGGGGACGAGACAGGGCAAAGAGGGTGCCGCGGCCGCTCAGGAAGCGGTGGCGTCCCGCCACAGGCTCCAGGCCAGGGCGAGGCCGGCCAGGGCCACGGCGACGCGGAGCGGGGTTTCGGGTACGCGGCGTACGACCGCCGGGCCGATCCAGGCGCCGACCAGGCAGCCGAGGCCGAGGGCGAGCGCCGCTCCCCAGTCGACGGGGGCGAGGAAGGCGTAGGCGACGGCCGCGGTGACGTTGGCGGCGCCGGTGGCGATGTTCTTGACGGCGTTGGTCACCGGCAGCGGTTCGGCGGCCGACAGCGAGAGCACCGCCAGCATCAGCACGCCGGCCGCGGCGCCGAAGTAGCCGCCGTACAGCCCCACCAGCAGTACCGCGCAGGCCACCGGCAGCCGGGGCACGGCGGCCGGGTCGGGCGAGTGCCGGGCGATCAGCCGCCGCAGCGGCTCGCGCGCCAGGATCAGTACCGAGCCGAGCGCGATGAGCCACGGTACGGCCAGCTCGAACGCGGACGACGGGGTGCCCAGGAGCAGGGCGGCACCGATGGCACCGCCGAGCGCCGCGAGGGAGGCCAGCCGGACCAGCCGGCGGCGCTGCCCGCGCAGCTCGGCGCGCGAACCGGCGGCGGTGCCCACGGTGTTGGAGAAGAGGGCGACGGTGTTGGTGACGTTGGCGGCGACCGGCGGGAGCCCCGCCGCGAGCAGCGCGGGGTAGCTGAAGAGCGAGGCCAGTCCGGCGATGGAGCCGGCGAGTCCGGAGGCGACCCCGGCCGCGAGGAGCAGCAGCGCGGAGCCGAGGCCGGGGTGTGCGGTGATCAGTTCTGCCATGCGAGCGGGCTCCCGGGCGGCATGTTGTACGGCGTGACCACCTGGATCGGCGACGGCAGTGAAGAGACCTCGCCGGGCAGTGCCTTGTGGGCGCGCATGATGGTCTGGCAGGCGCGGCGCATGTCCTGCCGCAGGTCGTGGTGGAGGACGGCGGAGACGCGCCGGGCGCGCAGCAGGCGGGTGTTGTCCTGGTCGAGGTCGTGGGCGATGAACACCGCGCATTCGCGGCCGAGTTCCTCGAACGCTGCCACGGTCGCCGCGTTGCCGCCGCCCATCGAGTACACGGCGTTGATGGCCGGGTCCCGGCGGAGCGCCGCGAGGGCGAGGTCGTACTGGGTGGCGTCGAGGCCGTCGCTGTCGGTGACCTCGACGAGGGCGCGGTGCGGCTGGGTGTTGCGGATGGCGCTGCGGAAGCCCATCTCGCGCTCCTCCTCACCGCGGAAGAAGCCACGGCTGATGGTGGTGAGCACGTTGCCGGGGCGCTCGCCCAGCCACTGGCCGACGAGGTAGGCGGCGGTGGCGCCGGCGGCCCGGTTGTCGATGCCGACGTAGGCCAGGCGCGCGCTGCTGGGCAGGTCGGTCACCAGGGTGACGACGGGGATGCCGGCCGCGACCAGCCGTTCCACGGCGGCGCCGACCTCGGGCACGTCCGGGGCCTTGAGGATCACGCCCTGGGAGCCGCGCTTGGCGATCTTGTCGAGGGTCTTGACCAGGTCCGGCGCCGCCCCGGTCTCCCGGAAGTGGAAGCGCGAGCGCACCACCGCCGGGTGCAGGGACGGCAGTTCGGCCTCCAGCGCCTCCCGCACGGCCGTGGAGAACCGCTTCGGCGCCTGCATCACGATGTCGACCATGAAGGTGCGCCCGCCGATGCGAACCTGCGTCCGCTGGCGGTCCAGGTCCTTGATGGCCTGGTGCACCTCCATGACGGTGCTCTCCCGTACACCGCCGCGCGCGTGGAGCACCCGGTCGACGGTGGCCTCGCTCAGCCCGGCCTGCCGGGCGATCTCCCTGATCGGATAGGGGTGTCGCATGACTCTTTCCAGGGAAGGGTGAGGGCTTTTTGATGGTCCGCTGAGGATTGTATGAGGTTGATCGGCTCATCAGACTGACAGCGGAGCAAGGGCGAAGGAAGGAGCACCATGTCCCTCACGGCGGCGGGCACGCGCGTCTGGCTGAGCGAGGACAACTGCGACCTGGCGGAGTTCCGTGCGCTGGTCACGCAGACCACCGACCCGGACGACCACCCCGCGGCCGACGGGGTGGAGCAGAACGTCCTCCGCTACGACAGCGGCCGGCTCCGGGAGCGCGCCGGCACGCCGGAGGGGCGCAGGGCCGTCCAGGCCGAGCTGGTCCGCGCCCTGCTCGACGGCCCCGGCATCGTGGTCCTCCGGGGCGCCTTCCCCGACCCGGCCGTCGTGGACCGGGCGACCGCGGCGTTCCGGGCGCTGATCGAGGAGGAGCGCGCGTCGGGCGCGGCGCGCGGCGACCACTTCGCGAAGCCGGGCGCCAACGACCGGGTGTGGAACGCGCTGGGCAAGCTGGCCGTCCGTGCGCCGGAGGCGTTCGCCGACTACTACGCCAACGACATGCTGGCGCTGACCGCCGAGGCGTGGCTCGGCCCGGCCTACCAGGTGACTTCGCAGCTCAACGTGGTCAACCCGGGCGGCGCCGCGCAGCGCGTCCACCGCGACTACCACCTCGGCTTCCTCTCCCAGGAGCAGGCCGCCGCCTATCCCGCGCACGTCCACCGCCTCTCCCCCGCCCTCACCCTCCAGGGCGCCGTCGCGCACTGCGACATGCCGGTGGAGTCCGGGCCGACGCTCTATCTACCGCACTCGCAGAAGTACGAGCCCGGTTACCTGGCCTGGCGCCGCCCGGAGTTCCAGGAGTACTTCGAGGAGCACCATGTGCAGCTGCCGCTGGCCAAGGGCGATGCGGTGTTCTTCAACCCCGCCCTCTTCCACGCCGCCGGCCACAACCGTTCCACCGGCATCAGGCGCATGGCCAATCTCCTGCAGCTCTCCTCCGCCTTCGGCCGCGCCATGGAGAGTGCCGACCGCGAGGCGATGGCCGAAGCCGTCTTCCCGGTTCTGCTCCGCCGTAAGGCCGAGGGCGTCGGCGAGGACTGGCTGCACCGGGTGATCGCCGCCACCGCCGAGGGCTATCCGTTCCCCACCGACCTGGACCTCGACGCGCCGGTCGGCGGCCTGGCCCCGCCCTCCCAGGCCGACACCCTCCGGCAGGCCGTGGCGGAGGAATGGTCACCCGGCCGGCTCCGCCGGGAACTGCGCGCGGGCGCGCGGCGCCGCCGGGCCTGAGACGACAGCAGCCACCACCTCCAGGGAGACACAGCGATCATGGGACTGTTTGCGACGCCGCTGCTCGACGACCGGGTCGTCCTCGTCAACGGCGGCAGCCAGGGCGTCGGCGCCGGCATCGTCCGCGCGGCCGTACGCGAGGGCGCGACCGTCGTCTTCACCGGCCGCCGGGCCGAGGTGGGCGAGAAGCTCGCCGCCGACACCGGCGCGGACTTCGTACAAGCCGACCTCGCGGACCCGGCACAGGCGAGCGGCAGCGTCACGGAGACCGTGTCCCGGCACGGCCGCATCGACTGCCTCGTCAACGCGGCCGGACTGACCTCGCGCGGCTCGCTGCTGGACACCACGCCGGAGCTGTTCGACGCGCACATGGCGGTCAACCTGCGGGCGCCGTTCTTCGCGATGCAGGCCGCGGTGGCCGACATGAAGGGCCGCGGCGCGCCGGGCACCATCGTCAACATCGGCTCCAACTGCGCGCACGGCGGCCCGCCCCACCTCGCCCCGTACTCCGCGGCCAAGGCCGGACTGGCCGGGCTGACCAGGAACGCCGCGCACGCACACCGCTGGGACCGCATCCGCATCAACGGCCTGAACATCGGCTGGACCGACACCGAGGGCGAGGACACCGTCCAGCGGACCTTCCACGGCGCGGGCGACGACTGGCGCGAGAAGGCGGCCGCCGCCCAGCCGATGGGCAAACTCGGCCAGGTCGACGAGATCGCCGACTTCGTCGTCCTGCTGCTCTCCGCGCGCAGCGGCGTGGTGACCGGCTCGGTCATCGACTGGGACCAGACCGTGCTCGGCGGACTCGACTAGGCGGGCCCGCAACGGGTGAGCCGCGCGTACGGGACTTCCTCAGCGGGTGTTCAGTGGGCTCCGCCCGTGCTCACGCCGGTTCGATCCTGAGGACGTGGGTGTGCCAGGGCGGCAGGTCCACGAAGAGGCCGGGGCCGGCCAGTTCGCTGCCGGGGCGTTCGTACCGGGTGTCCTCCAGCAGGTCCGTCAGCCGGCGGGCCGCGGTGCCGAGGTCGGGCCAGGGGAGCCGGACCCTGGCCTGGGAGGCGTGGTCGGAGAGGTTGACGACCACCAGGAACGTGCCGGCCGTGCCGCGCCAGGCCCAGGCGAGCAGGTCGTGGTGGGTGGGGTTGTCGGGCCAGCCCTCGCAGGACAGCAGTTCCCAGTGCCCGGTGCGCATGCCGCTCCGTGCCACCACGGCCAGCAGCTTCTCGTGGAAGGCCCGCAGTGCGGTGTCCGGCGGCTCGTCGGGGCGCCGGGTGAGGAAGACGGGCAGCCGGGTACGGCGCCCGTCGAACTGGCCCTCGTGCCACAGCGTCGCGCCGGGCAGCGTGGCGATGGCGACGGCCGCGGCGCGTTCCTCAGCGGGGCCCAGGAGGGAGGCGACCCGTGGCTCGTCGTGGTTCTCCAGGAACCGTACGAGCCGCCGCTGGTAGCCCAGGTCGGCCTGGAGGTGCCGGAGGACCGACGCCGCGCGCTCGCGCAGCAGCCGGTCGTAGAGGCGCTTGTCGTAGCAGTGGTCGAAGCCCTGCTGCTGGAGGTCCCACTCCAGGTCCCAGTAGGCCTCGGCGAAGAAGGTGAGGTCGGGGCGCTGCTGCCGGACGGCGGTCAGGACGGTGGGCCAGAACTCGGCGTCCGGCGGCGGGCCCGCGCGGTGCCCCCAGGTCCGCCCGAAGACGTCGTTCATCAGCAGCATCGCCATGTCGCAGCGCACCCCGTCGCACATGCCGCCGAGGCGCGCCAGCACCTCGGCCGTGGCCTGCCGCGCGCCGGCCCGGAAGGCGTTCAGCTGCACCACGTCCGGCCAGGGCGGGAAGAAGGGATCGCGGCCGCGCGCGAAGACCCGCCCCTCGGCGGCCAGATAGGCGGCCGGGTCGCGGCGCAGGTCGTCGGCGCTGCCCTGTACGAAGTGGCCGGGGTGCCGGGCGAGCCACGGGCTGTCCGGGGCGACGTGGTTGGGTACGTAGTCCAGGACCAGGCCGACGCCGCGCCCGGCCAGCTCGGCGCGGGCCGACGCCAGCCCGGCCGGCCCGCCCAGCGTCTCGTCGGCCGTGTAGCTGCGGACGCAGTAGGGCGATCCGGTGATGTCGTCGTCGCCGGCGTCGGGCAGCGCCTCGGTGAAGGACCGGCGCAGCTCGGGGTCCCGGAGGGCGATGTCGCGGCCCACGGCGCTGCGTTCCCACACCCCCATGAGCCACACCGCGTCGACGCCCCGCGGGGTGATCCGGTCCCATTCGGCCTTCGGTACCCCGCCGAGGCCGACCGGGCGTCCGGTGCGCCGCTGCACCTCGCGCAGCCACACGCGGGTGTTGACCTCGTGGATGACGGGCTGTGCGGGAAGTCGCCCCATCACGTCTCCTTCCGCCGGAGTCCGGCGCTGAACTGTTCGGGCGCGACGGTGCCGAAGAGCGCCATCAGGGGTGCGACCAGGCCCGTCCAGCCCGTCTGGTGCGCAGCGCCGAGGCCCGCGCCGTTGTCACCGTGGAAGTACTCGTGGAAGGAGAGCAGATCGCGCCAGTGCGGGTCGTCCTGGAACTTCCGCTGCCCGCCGTACACGGGCCGGTGACCGTCGGCGCCGCGCAGGAAGATGCGGGTGAGCCGCGCGGAGAGCTCGGCCGCGACCTCGTAGAGGTTCATCCGCACGCCGGAGCCGGTGGGGCACTCCACGGTGAGGCCGTCACCGTAGTACGCGTAGAGGTTGAGCAGCCCGCGGACGATGAGCGCGTTGGCGGGGAACCAGACGGGCCCGCGCCAGTTGGAGTTGCCGCCGAACATCCCGGAGTCGGACTCGGCGGGCAGATAGCCGACGCGGTGCTCGGTGCCGTCGACCCGGAACGAGTAGGGGTGGTCGGCGTGGTACCGGGAGAGCGCCCTGATGCCGTACGGGCTGAGGAACTCCTCCTCGGACAGCATCCGGGACAGCACGCGGACCAGCCGTTCCTCGTCGACGACGGACAGCAGCCGCGGCCCGCCCTCCGCGCCCGCCAGCGCCTGTGCCAGGCCCGCCGACAGGGAGGGGTGGCGGTCGACGAAGCGGTGCAGCCGGTCACCGAGGCCGCGCACCCCGGCCAGCTGTCCGGGCCGCAGCACGGTCGCGGCGCACAGCGGCAGCAGCCCCACCACCGAGCGGACCTTCAGCCGGGTCGCCCGGCCGTCCGGCAGCCGCAGCACGTCGTAGAAGAAGCCGTCCTCCTCGTCCCACAGGCCGTCGCCGCCGGTGCGGTGCACGGCGGCCGAGATCCACAGGAAGTGCTCGGCGAACTTCAGCACGTGGTCCTCGTAGCCGGTGGGGTCGTGCCGGACCAGTTCCAGCGCGATCTGCAGCATGGTCTGGCAGTACAGCGCCATCCACGCGGTCCCGTCGGCCTGCTCCAGGTATCCGCCGGTGGGCAGCTGCGCGCTGCGGTCGAAGACGCCGATGTTGTCCAGGCCGAGGAAGCCGCCCTGGAAGAGGTTGCGGCCGCTGGGGTCCTTGCGGTTGACCCACCAGGTGAAGTTGGTCAGCAGCTTCTGGAAGACCCGGTCCAGGAAGGCCCGGTCGGCGTGTCCGGTGCGCAGCTCCTCCAGTGCGTAGACGAAGTAGGCCGCCCAGGCATGGACGGGCGGGTTGACGTCGCCGAAGTTCCATTCGTACGCCGGCACTTGACCGTTGGGGTGCAGGTAGGTGTCCCGCAGCAGCAGTTCGAGCTGTTCCTTGGCGAAGGGCAGGTCGGCCACCGACAGCGCCACCGCCTGGAAGGCCAGGTCCCACGCGGCGAACCAGGGGTACTCCCAGGTGTCCGGCATGGAGATGACGTCGTCGCACGCCATGTGGAACCACGCGCCGTTGCGCACGGCGTGGTCCGGCGCGGTCCACGGGTCGAGGCCGTGCCCGGCGAGCCAGGACTCCACGTCATACGCGTAGTACTGCTTGGACCACAGCAGCCCGGCGACCGCCTGGCGCAGTACGCGCGCCTCGTCCTCGCTCGCGCCCGGCGGGGCCAGGCCGCGGTGGAAGGCGTCGGCCTCGGCCTGGCGGGCGCGGAACACGGCGTCGAAGTCGCGGCCGAGCGGCATCGAGGAGCCCGCCGGGGCGAGCCGGAGCCGGACGGAAGCGGCGCCGCCGGCCGGGATCGTGAGGATGTAGTGCGCGGCGGCCTTGGTGCCCTCCTGCGCGGGGTTGACCGCCTTCTCCTCGCCGCCGGCCACTTGGCGGCCGATGCCGTCCTTGACGTACGGCGAGGCGTTGGGCGTGCCGTACAGCCGCTCGGTGTTGGTCTCGTTCTCGGTGAACAGCAGGCGTGGCTGTCCGCCGCAGCGCAGGTCGTAGCTGCCGAGGGCCGGGTGCTCCGCCCGGACCGCGCTGGTGCCCGCCGGGCTGCGGACCACGGCGAGCCGCGGTTTCTCCGCGCCGCCGCCGTGCTGCCAGGACCAGGTGTTGCGGAACCAGAGGGTCGGCAGGAGGTGCAGCGGGGCCTCGTCGGGGCCGCGGTTCTCCGCGGTGATGCGGATGAGGATGTCGTCGGGCGCGGCCTTGGCGTACTCGACGGTGACGTCGAAGTAGCGGTCGTCGTCGAAGACGCCGGTGTCCAGCAGTTCGTACTCGAACTCGTGGCGGCCGCGGTTGCGGTTGGTGGTCACCAGGTCGAGGTAGGGGAACGCGGCCTGCGGGTACTTGTAGAGGTACTTGAGGTAGGTGTGGCCGGGCGTGCTGTCGAGGTGGAAGTAGTACTCCTTGACGTCCTCGCCGTGGTTGCCCTCACCGTTCGTCAGCCCGAAGGCGCGTTCCTTGAGGATCGGGTCGCGTCCGTTCCACAGCGCGAGCGCGAAGCACAGCCGCTGCTTCTCGTCGCAGATGCCGCCGAGGCCGTCCTCGCCCCAGCGGTAGGCGCGGGACCGCGCGTGGTCGTGCGGGAACGCCGACCAGGCGTCGCCGCCGGCGCTGTAGTCCTCACGGACGGTGCCCCACTGCCGTTCGCCGAGGTAGGGCCCCCACAGTTTCTCCCGGCCGCTCGCATCGTCCGCCGGGCCGGTCCGGCCGGCATTCGTCCGTGTGGTCATCCGTACGCTCCCTGCTGTGGGTGGGGCGGTCTGGACAGCGGTTGGCGACGGCGCCGAGCGCGTCTTCGACGGTAGGCCGCATGCGCGGCGGGAGCCATAGCCCGCGCGGCGAATCGGCCACGGCGAGCCTTGCGGCCCACCCGCTGCGGGTGAGGCACCGCGCGCCCGGCCGGTGCCATCCTCGGAGTTCCACGTCCCAGGGAGCACCGATATGGTCCGGCGCGGCAGGCGGGCGGCAGCGCCCTCGCGGGCCCGGGCCCTCGCACGCGGTCTCGCCCGGCAGCTCGCGGGCGTCGGCGTCCTGGACAACGCGACGCGGCTGGCAGCGCAGGCGTTCCTGACGGCGCTGCCCCTGCTCATCGCGATCGCCGCCTACTCCCCCGACGCCCTGCGCGCCGAGCTGATCGCGTCGCTGCGCTCCCTGTTCGGTGTGACGGGCCCGCTGATGAGCCAGGTGGACCAGGTCTACCGGGGCGGGCCGGGGGCGCGGCAGACCTGGGGCGCCCTCGGTGTCCTGGTCGCCGTGGTGTCCGCCACCGGCTTCGTACGGGCCCTGCAGCGGCTGTGCGAACGCTCCTGGCACCTGCCGCGCGCGGGAGTGCGCATCGCGGTCTGGCGGTGGTTCGTGTGGCTCGCCGTCTGGCTGGCGGTGCTGGTGTGCCAGGGGCGGCTGCACGGCGGTTTCGGCGCGGCACCGGCATCGGGCGTGGCGCTGCAGGTGGTGGTGGCGGTCCTGATGTGGTGGTGGACCCCGCACCTGCTGCTGGCCGGCCGGATCGGCTGGCGCCCGCTCTTCCCCGGGGCACTGGTGACGGGCGGTGCCGTGGTGGCGTTCACCGGACTGTCCGGGTTCTGGCTGCCGCACTCGCTGGCGGCGAGCGTGCAGCGTTACGGGCCGCTCGGCTCCGTCTTCACGGTGCTGTCCTGGCTGATCCTGTTCTTCGCCACCGTCGTCCTCGCTGTGTCGGTGGGTTACGTACTCGCCCGGGACCGGCTCGCGGACTTCCGGCCGGACGGGCCGGACACTCCCGCCACCGCGCCCCGGAGCACCGGGCGGCCCGGCCGCGGTGAGCACCGGCGCGACGGCCGCCGTACCGTCCGGCGGCCCTTCCTCACCCGCAGAAGGTGAGGCACGCACCGGAGTTGGCGCCCCCGGCAGGGTTCCGAGCACGGGCGGTGGCGTACGGACTCGTGACGTACGGAGTTGTGGCGTATGGGCTGTGGCGTACGCCCCCGTGGCGTGTGGGCGTGACGTGCGGGCCCGGGACCGGCTTTGTAGAGTCCTCCTCCGTGACTGAACTCTCTTCGCACCTCCGTGCGACCACGGACGCCTACGGTGCCGTCGCCGACCTCTATGCCGAACTGGCCCGTGACGCACTGGACGCACAGCCGCTGGACCGCGCGGTGTACGCCGCGTTCGCCGAGCTCGCGCGGGACGGTGCCGCCGGGCCCGTCGCCGACCTGGGATGCGGCCCCGGCCGGAACACCGCACACCTGCGGGACCTGGGCCTGGACGTCTTCGGCATCGACCTGTCGCCCGAGATGATCGACCTCGCCCGCGCGGCATACCCGGACCTCCGGTTCGAGGTCGGCTCCATGGACGCACTCGACCTGGCCGACGACTCCCTGGGCGGCATCACGTCCTGGTACTCGCTGATTCACGTCCCGCCGCATGAAGTACCGGCGTACCTCGCCGAGTTCGGCCGGGTGACCGCTCCGGGCGGGCATCTGCTGCTCGGCTTCTTCGAAGCGGAGGGCGGCCCGGTGACGCCGTTCGACCACAAGGTGGCGACGGCCTACCGGTGGCCGGTCGACGACCTCGCGGAGCTGGCCGGCGCGGCGGGCTTCACCGAGGTCGGACGGATGCTGCGGGAGCCGGGCGAGGGAGAGCGCTTCCGGCGGGGGAACCTGCTGATGCGCCGGGGCGCGTAGCCCGGTTGGTCACCGGCCGGCGGGGGCCGCGGTGGTGCCGCGGGGGACGAGGCGCGGGGTGAGGACGACCTCGCGAGGCGCGGTCCGGCCCCCATCGAGGCGTTCGACGGCCGCGGTCACCGCGTGCCGCGCCTGCTCCCCCGCGTTCTGGCTGACGGTGGTCAGGTCGAAGCAGCTCAGCCGGGCGAGCGTGTCGTCGTCGTACCCGGCGACGGCCACCTCGCCCGGCACGGCGACGCCCGCCCGCGAGAGCGCGGTCAGCACGCCGATGGCACACCGGTCGTTGAAGGCGATCACGGCGGTGGGCAGTGCGGAATCGTCCAGGAGCCGGCGGACCGCGCGCTCGCCGGCCGCTTCGGTGTGGTCCCCGCGCAGGACCCGGATACGGTCACCGAGACCGTGGCGGCGCATCGCCGAGCGGTAGCCGCGGCGCCGTTCCGTGGCGATGGCGCCGTTGGCCCGCCCGCCGTCGACGTGGACGATGTCGCGGTGCCCCAACCCGGCCAGGTGGTCGACGAGTTGGGCCACGCCCTCCTCGTCCGCGGTGCGCACCACGTCCAGGCCGGCGTCGGGAATGCGCCGGCCGACGGCGATGACGGGGACCCTGCGGTCCAGGGCGGTGAGCCTGTCCGCGGGCGCCGACGGGCCGAGCAGGATCAAAGCCTCGCTGCGGAAGGCCAGCAGGGTCTCCACGGCGGTGTGTTCGTCGCGGGTGCGGGTCAGGGTGCTCAGTACGAGGTCGTAGCCGACCTCCTCGGCGGCGGTGTGCAGATGCTCGACCAGCTCGGCGTGGAACGGGCTGTGGATGTCCACCATGACGCCGAGCAGCCGGGAGCGCCTGCTGGCCAGCAGGCTGGCCGTGCGGTCCGCCCGGTAGCCCAGTGCGGCGGCGGCCTGCAGGACCCGCTGCCGGGTGCGTTCACTGGGGCCCGGCACCCCGCGCAGTACGAGGGAGACCGACGCGGTGGAGACGCCCACGCGTGCGGCGACGTCCTCCAGCCGGGGGCGCCGGGGCGCGCCGCTCCCGTGCTCGGCGGAACCGACGTCGTCCACGTGCCCTCCCGCGGCAGTCACCTCGCCGCGGACGTACCCGACGGCGGCCCGATGTTACCAGGACTTAAAGCGCTTTAGGCAACCCGCCGCACACCCGCCGCCAGGCACTTCCCGCCCCGCCTCCGTCACAGCACAACGACCTATTGACATGACATTTGCACGCGGGGCATCGTGACTCCGCAACCCGCTCTTAAAGCGCTTTAAACGGCCCACGAAAGGCACCGCCATGACCACGTCCGCGAGGCCCCTCTCCGTCGCGGTGATCGGCGCCGGCATGGCCGGCCGCAGCCACGCCGCCGGCTACCGCAACGTCAACACCGTCTTCGGCGCCGGCCTGCCGCCGGTCCGCCTGGCCGCGATAGCAGACGCCAACGTCGCACTCGGTGAGGACGCGGCCCGCCGCTACGGGTACGAGAAGGCACTGCCCGGCTGGGAGGCGGTCGCCGAGGACCCCACCATCGACGCCGTCAGCATCGTCGTCGGCAACGACCTGCACCGCCCGATCGCCGAGGCACTGGTCGCCGCCGGCAAGCACGTGCTGTGCGAGAAGCCGCTGGCCGGATCGCTCGAAGACGCCCGCGCCATGGCCGAGTTGGAGCGCACCGCCGGCGTCGTGACCGCCGTCGGGTACACCTTCCGCCGCTCCCCCGCCATCTCCGCGATCCGTGAGCACGTCCGGCGCGGCGAGCTGGGCGACCTCACGCTGTTCGACGGCCGGTACTGGTGCGACTATGCGACCGACCCGAACGGGCCGCTGAGCTGGCGGTTCAAGGGCGGGCCCGGCTCCGGCGCGCTCGGCGACATCGGCGCCCACGTGATCGACGCGGCGGAGTACGTCGCCGGGCCCCTCGCCTCGGTGTCCGGTGCCGCGCTGTCGACGCAGATCACCGAGCGGCCGCTGCCGCTCGGCGCGGTCGTCGGGCACAACGCCGCGCCCGTCTCCGACGAGACGGGCGAGGTCGGGAACGAGGACACCGCGTCCTTCACCGCCCGCTTCGCCTCCGGACTCGTCGGCACCTTCTCGGTGTCGCGCACCGCCTTCGGCCTGCCCAACGGGCTCGCCTTCGACGTGGTGGGCCGGGGCGGCCGGGCCGCCTTCGACCAGCACCGGCCGGCCGAGTACCTCTTCGACGACGCGCAGCCCGACGCCCGTACGCGGGGTGCGCGCCGGATCATCGCCGGACCGCACCTGCCGTACTTCACGGGCGGCTACCCGATGGAGGCGCCGGGTGTGGGCGGCGGCAACGCCGAGCTGTTCACGTACCAGGCCCGTGCGTTCCTCGACCAGGTCGCGGGCGTCGCCGATCCGCTGCCGGCCTGCGCCTCGTTCGCCGACGCACTGCGGACCATGGAGATCATCCAGGCAGTCGTCGAATCCGCCCGCAAGGACGGCGCGGCCGTCCCCGTCCCGTCCGCCGCCTGACCCCGTCACCCCTCCGCTCCGAAGGAACCCGCCATGGCCCTGAAGCTCGGCGCCTACACCTCCTGCCTGCACGACCGCGCCCTCGGCGAAGCCCTCGACATCCTCCAGGAGAACGGCCTGACCTCGGTCGAGGTGAACACCGGTGGCTTCCTCCCCGCGCCGCACTGCCCGGTCGACCTGTTGCTGTCCTCGGCCACCGCACGCGCGGAGTACCTGGCCGCCTTCGCCGACCGCGGCATGGAACTGACCGGCCTCAACTGCAACGGCAACCCCTTGAACCCACTGCCGGGCGTCGGCCCCAAGCACGCCGACGACCTGCGCCGCACCATCCGCCTCGCGGGCCTGCTCGGCGTGCAGCACGTCGTGACCATGTCCGGCACCCCGGGCTCCGACCCGGCCGCCACGTACCCCTCGTGGGTCGTGAATCCATGGGACGGCGTCTACCTGGACGTACTGGACTACCAGTGGGGCGTGGCCGTCGAGTTCTGGCAGGAGATCGACGCGCTGGCACGCGAGAACGACGTCCGGGTCGCCATCGAGATGCACCCGCACAACCTCGTCTTCTCGCCCGTCACGCTCAGGCGCCTCGTCGACGCGGTCGGCGCGACCCACCTCGGCGCCGAGCTGGACTCCTCGCACCTGATGTGGCAGGGCATGGACGTCGTCGCGTGCGTCAAGTGGCTGGGCCCGCTGGTGTTCCACGCAGCGGCGAAGGACGCGATGCTCTGCCCCGGCGCCGACATCCGGGGCGTGCTGGACACCTCCTTCACCCGCGTGCCGGCCGACGCGCCCGGCAAGGTGCCCACCGGCTACGGCTTCTGGTGCAACGCCTGGCCGGAGGACCCGGCGTGGAAGTTCGTCGCGGTCGGCCTCGGGCACGACGTGCCGTACTGGACCGAGTTCCTGCGCGCCCTCGCCCAGGTCGACCCGGACATGGCGGTCAACATCGAGCACGAGGACGCCGCCTACTCGCAGACCGAGGGGCTGGCCCTGGCCGCCAAGAACCTGCACAGCGCCGCGTTCGCTCTCTGACACGCCCTGCACGTGGCACGTCTTGTACGTGGCACGCGCCTTGCACGTAGCACACGCCTTGTACGTGGCACGCGCCTTGTACGTGGCCTCGCGTGGCCCCGTTCTCGCCCGGCCGGGAACGGGGCCACGACCGTACCGTCACGCGCCCCGCGGTCGTCCCGGTGCGGTTCGGTGCCGGATCGACGCGCATCGGTGCGGACCGGTGCCGCGCGTGCGCGACCGGTGGGCGTCGACACCGGCTCGCGTACGCGGCGCAGCCGCGGCTCCCCCGTGCCGTCCCCTCACCTCGGTCCGATGCGGGTGGCTCCGGTCGCATCGGGCCGGTCCCCCGGAGTCCGCCGTCTCCCCGCAACTGCCGTACTCCGCCCAGGCGCAGATTCCGTACCGGGCGAGGCGCGGCGACTGCCTGACCTGCCTGCCTCCGGTGCGGCCGCCATGCCCCCTTCCCGCAGGTGTATGCGTGCGGCCGGCCGGCCGCGCGGGGAACCTTCCTCGGGCTCAACACCGCTTGCCGCGCCCGGTGTTCGGGCCAGGGGCAGGGGTACCCGGCGGCCGATTCGAACGCCGACTTGCCACATCAGTGGATTCCGAGGAGGAACCATGGCTCGAACCGACGAGCCTGATCGCCCGGTCCAGGAAACGGCGTCAGCGGCCGCCCCCACGACCCGGCACGGCACACAACGCGGCGCGCACGTGGCGCAGGAGAAGGGCCAGGAAGTAGCGAGCACGGTGCGCGAGGGCGCGGCTGACGTGCTCGACGAGACCACCACGCAGGGCCGGAACCTCTACGCGACGGCCAAGGAGCAGGTGTCCGGTGAGACCGGCGCGCAAGTGCAGCGGATGGCCGTCGGCCTGCGCCGCATCGCCGATGACCTGCGGCACATGAGCGACGAGGCCAAGCCCGATTCGCCGGCGGCCTCGCTGGTGCGCCAGGCGGCCGACCGCGGGCACGCGCTCGCCGACCGGCTGGACCGCGGGCGCCCCGGTGAGCTGATGGACGACGTGAAGGACTTCGCGCGGCGCCGTCCCGGGCTGTTCCTGGCCGGTGCGGCACTGGCCGGGTTCGCGGTGTCCCGCATGGGCAAGGGCATGAGCGCAACCGGGAGTTCGCCCTCCCGCGGCACCACCGCTCCGGCCGGCGAGCGGTCCGAGCAGGCTCCCGCCGCCGGGCACGGGCCGCTGGAGACCCGCCCGGAGACGGGGTACGGGCCGGAGGGCACGATGCCGGCGCCTGAACGGTCCGGCAGCCCGCCCGAGATGCCGGGGCCGCCGCCGCAGATGCCGCAGCCCGCTCCGCCGGTTCCGCCGCCGCCCCGGCAGCAGCAGTCGCCGCCGCGGCAGGCCCGGCGGCCCGGTCAGGGGTGGTGACCATGGCCGGCCCACGCTCCGGACGGCCGCGTACGCCCGGCCCCCGCGACAGCTCACGCGACACCTCTCGTGACAGTGCCCGTGAGGGCTCTCGCGAGAGGGAGACGCACGGGACCGAGTCCCGGCACCCGGCCGACCGCCAGGAGGGCGCCCGGACACCGCCCGGCACCGGCCCTCGGTCCGAGCCGCAGCCCGGTGTGCGGGACCGGACCGCGCCGCCCTCCCGCACGACCGGTCCCGAGGCCCCGCACCGCCCCGGTCAGGACACCCCGCACCGACCCGCTCAGGACACCTCCGTCGGTGACCTGATCGGCGAGGTCGCCGGCGATCTGACGCGGCTGGTCCGCAACGAGATCGACCTGGCGAAGGCGGAGGTCAAGGAGGAGGGCAGGAAGGCGGGCAAGGCCGCCGCCCTGTTCGGCGGTGCGGGGTACGCCGTCGGACTCGCGCTCCTGCTGGCCAGCTTCGCGGCCGTCTACGGCCTCGCCCACGTCATCGGCAACGCCTGGGCCGCCCTGGTGGTGGCCGCGGTATGGGCGGTGGCCGGTGCGGTACTGCAGGCCGCCGGCCGCAAGCGGATGGGCACGGTCCAGCCGACGCCCGAACGGTCGAGGGAATCCCTGAGGGAGGATGTGAAATGGGCACGTCACCCGACGAGTTGAAGCAGGAAGCCGACAGCACCCGTACGCACCTCGCGCACACCGTGGACCAGCTCGCCGACCGGGTGAGCCCGCCGCGGGTGGCGCGCCGCAAGGCCGAGGCCGCGCGCGACCGCCTCGGCACGGTCAAGGACAGGATCATGGGTACGTCCGGTTCCGCCGCCACGCAGGTCGGCGACACGGTGCGCGGCACCGCGGAAGAACTGGGCCAGCAGGCCCAGCAGGCACCCGAGCGGCTGCGCGAGCAGGCCCAGGGCAGCCCGATCGCCGCCGGCCTGATCGCCTTCGGGGCCGGCATGCTCACCGGCGCGCTCTTCCCGGCGACCCGGGTGGAGGAGCGTACGGCGCAGGAGATCCGCGACCGCTCCGGCGAACTGGTCCAGCCGCTGAAGGAGACCGCGCAGGAAGCGGCCCAGAACATCGGGCAGGAGCTGCGCGAGCCCGCGCGGCAGGCCGCGTCAGCGGTGAAGGAGACGGCCGGGGAAGCCGCCCGGTCCACCAAGGAACAGGCCCAGCAGGCGGGCCGGGAGACGGCCGACGAGGCCGGCAGGACCGGTCGCCGCACGTCCGAGGGCTCCGGCCGGCCGCCCGGTAGCACGTAACCGTCCGGCCACCGCCCCGGCAGCCCGTCGGCAGCCCGTCGGCCGTCCTCAGCTGAGGCCGAGCCGACGGGCTGCCGCGGCTTGCGGGGGGGCCGCGTCGGGGAGGCCGTCGCCTCGGGGAGGGAGCCGCCTCGGGGAGCCGTCGGCGACCGGGTGCAGGGCCACGCCCGTACTCAGGGGACACGCCCGAACCCAGGGGGATACCCGGGGGCCACGCCCATACCCCGGGGGGCCACGGCGCCGCGGGCTGCGGCCCTACCCTGGGACCGTGCACATCTGTTTCATCTGCAGCGGGAACATCTGCCGCTCCCCCTCGGCGGCGCTGGTCGTCGCCGAGCACCTGCGCCGGGCGGGGCTCGCGGACGCGGTACGGGTCAGCAGTGCCGGCATCGGCCCCTGGCACGTCGGCGAGCCGATCGACGAGCGGGCCGGCGAGGTGCTGGACCGGCACGGCTACCCCACCCGGCATGTCGCGGCCCAGGTCGGCGCCGAGCATCTGGACGCCGACCTGTTCCTGGCGATGGACCGGAGTCACGAGAAGGCCCTGCGCGGGCTGGTCGCCGACCCGTCCCGGGTCCGGTTGCTGCGGTCCTTCGACCCGCTGGCGGCGGCCGGTGCGGAGGTGCCCGACCCGTACTACGGCGGCCCGGAGGGGTTCGACGAGGTACTGGCCATGATCGAAGCCGCGGTGCCCGGCCTGCTGGCCTGGGTGCGCGAGAACCTGGACGACGCATGACCGGCCGACCGAGCGCCGCGGGTGGCGATGACGGTCCGGAGGCCGTGGCAGCCCGGCTCACCGGGCGGCCGGTGACCGGTGCGCGGCGGCTGTCCTCGGCGCTGGCCGAGGCGGAGCTGGACGACGGCCGGACGGTGGTGGTCAAGCGCGGTGACCGCGCCGGTGCGGTGCGGGCCGAGGCGGCCGGGCTGCGCTGGCTGGCCGCCACCGGCACGGTGCGCGTCCCGGCGGTGCACGGCCAGGACGGGGACTGGCTGGTCATGGACCGGGTGCCGGCAGGCCGGGCGAGCGCGGCGGCCGCCGAGCGCTTCGGCCGCGATCTGGCGGCGCTGCACGCCGCCGGCGCGCCCGCTTTCGGCGCCCCGCCACCCGATGGCCCCGAGGACGCCACCATCGGACTGGCCCCGATGCGCAACGTCCCCGGCACCGACTGGCCGCGCTGGTACGGCGAACACCGGGTACTCCCCTACCTGCGCCGCGCGGTCGACGACGGCACCGTACGCACCGCCGAGGCGGCCGTCGTCGAGCAGGTGGTGGCGCGGCTGCCCGAGCTGGCGGGGCCCGCCGAGCCGCCCGCCCGGCTGCACGGCGACCTGTGGAACGGCAACGTGCTGTGGGGCGCCGACGGCCACGCCTGGCTGATCGACCCGGCCGCGCACGGCGGTCACCGCGAGACCGACCTGGCCATGCTCCAGCTCTTCGGCTGCCCCCATCTGGACCGTGTCCTGACGGGCTATCAGGACGTGGCGCCCCTCGCCGACGGCTGGGCGGACCGCGTCGGGCTGCACCAGCTCTTCCCGCTGCTGGTGCACGCGGTGCTCTTCGGCCGCGGCTACGCCGAGCAGGCCCTCGCGGCGTCCCGGGCAGCCCTGGCCCGCTGACCCGCTGCCGAAGTCCGGAGCTCACGACCGCCCCCTCGCACAGGACCCGTCCGCACCCTTTCAGAAGCCGTCCACGCCCCCTCACCGAGCCGCCCACCCCCTTTGACTGTACCGATCGGTACACGTAAGGTGCACCGGTACGTGTACCGCTCGGTACACACTGCGGAGTGAGAAGCGAGACCAAGACCGGATGCAACGCCCCCGTTCCCGTGCCCTGAGCCTGGGCAGGACCGTGACCGAAGCGGTCTGGTTCCCGCTGGCGCTCTTCCTCGGCTTCCTCTTCTGCTTCGCCCCGGCGCTGCACGCGCCGCAGCCGCACGGCGCCGAGGTGGCCGTCGCGGGCCCGGCCGTCGCGGCGCGTACCGACGCCGCCCTGCGGACGCGGCAGCCCGGCGGCTTCGACGTCACCGCGGTGGCCGGCGCCCGGGAGGCCCGCCAGTCGGTGCTGGACCGGGAGGCCGTCGCGGGGTACGCCGAGGGTGCCCGGGGCCCGGTGCTGTACGTGGCCAAGGCCAACGGCATGTCGCTCGAACAGTCCCTGACCCGCACCTTCACCGCACTCGCGAAAGCCCACGGCCGGCGGCTGACCGTCGAGGACGTGGCGCCCACCGTGCCCGCCGACCTGATGGGCACGACACTGGTCTACTTCGCCATCGCCTGGAGCGTGCCCGGCTACCTCCTCGCGACCACACTGCTGCGCGCGGTGTCCTTCACCCGGCGGCAGAAACTGCTGGTGATCGTGGGTGTCGCCGCCCTCTTCAGCATCGTGGGCAACCTCGTCGGCGCGGGGCTCGGCTACCTGCCCCGCAGTCCCGCCGCCATGGCCGTCGCCTTCCTGCTCACCACGGCGGTGGCCACGGTCTCGTCCGGACTGGCGCCGTTCGTCCGGCAGTTCTTCCCCGCGGTGGGCATGGGCCTCTTCATCGTGCTGTCCATCCCCACCAGCGGCGGCGTGGCGCCCGCCCCGCTGCTGCCCCCGTTCTTCCAGGCGCTGCACGCCGTCATGCCGCTCGCCAACGCCGTCGACGCGCTGCGCGGCGTCCTGTACTTCAACGGCGCGGGCGTCCTGAAACCGGTGCTGGTGCTGTGCGCGTGGACCGCGGCGGGCGCCGCCCTGCTGGGCCTCGACGCCTGGCTCCGGCACCGCAAGGCCGCAGCCGTACGGCCGGCCGCCGGTGACCCGCGGACGGACGAGCAGCCGGAGGTCGCGGAACCGCCGGTGGAGGACCCGGCGCTGGAAACCCCGGTACCCACCGCGCTCCCGGTCCACCGCCACCACTTCGGCGAACCGGTGCCGATGCTGACGGGCACCGTCCACGACGCGGCACGGCGCCCCGTACGCGGCGCCGTGGTGATGGTGCTGGACGCCAAGGGACGGCAGTTGGTGAGCACGGTCACCAACACGCGGGGCGAGTACGCCACAACGGGCCTGCCCGACGGCTACCTCACCATCGTGGCCACCTCCACCGGCCGACACCCCAAGGCCCGCCAACAACTACTGCGCCCCGGCACCCCCGCCCACATCAACTTCACCCTGCCGGGCCGCGAGCCCGTCCCGTCCCCCCTACCACCCGACACGACCCCACCTATTGATTTTCGATAGATACCGATCGACAATCGATAGATGCATCGCTTTCTCATCGACGCGCTCCGGGCCGCTGTCGCGCTGGCCATCGGCTTCGGTCTCTTCGGGCAGATCGTCGTCATTCCGTCGACGGCGGCCGACGAGGTCGAGATGTTTCCTGCCTACGGCCCGTACGCCACTCCGTACGTGGTGGTGGCGATCCTCGGTGTCGCCTGTGTGCAGGTGGCCCTCGTGGCCGTGTGGGGGCTGCTCGGTATGGTCCGGCAGGGGGCGATCTTCACGCCGCGGGCCTTTCGGTGGGTCGATGTGCTCATTGGGGCCTCGGCGGTGGCGACGGTGCTGGCGGTCGGGGTCGCGGCGCATCTGGCGTTCGCCGAAATCCCGTCGCCGGGCGGAAGCATGGACGTGGAGAGCGCGCTCGGGGCCGCGGTCGTGGCCGCCGGTGTGGGAGCCGCGTTCGCCATGCTCACCGTGATCATGCGCGGTCTCCTGCACCGGGCCACGGCGCTCCAGTCGGAGATGGCCGAGGTCATCTGATGGCGATCGTCGTCGACCTCGACCGCCGGCTCGCCGAACGCCGTCTGTCGGTGGGCGAGTTCGCCGCCCTTGTCGGCATCACCCCGGCCAACCTCGCCGTCTTGAAGAACGGCCGGGCGAAGGCGGTGCGGTTCACCACGCTCGACGCCATCTGCCGCGTCCTGGACTGCCAGCCCGGCGACGTACTGCGCTGGGTTCCCGACGAGGCCGAGGGGGATCGCCCCCTCTCCTGATCGGAGCAGCAACCGCCTGGCCGTCGGCGACGCCGGCCTCTACCGGCATGGTGCCGCCCCCCTGGAGCGTGATGGCACCGCGCAGGCCGAGACGTAGCCCCGTGCGTTCCACGCGGCGGGGGGGGGGGGACGCTACACGCCGCCGTACGTCCGGCCCCCGGCCCAACCACCGCGGTGGCACCGCGACCCCGCGTGGGGATGCGGTGCCACCGGCCGCTCGGTTCGTATCCGTGCTGTCGCTACACCCCCAGCGCGCCGAGTGCGGCCTCCATGGCGAAGACGCCGCCGAGGCCCAGGAGGGCGAGGACCGTGGTGTAGGTGGTGCGTGCCTTGATGGCGTCGAGGACCGACAGGTTGAAGTACTCCTTGAACATCCAGAAGCCCGGGTCGTTGACGTGGGAGAAGGCGATGGAGCCGCAGGAGACGGCGAGGACCATCAGTTCCGGGTGGACGCCGCTGCCGGCGGCGAGCGGTGCCGCGATGCCCGCCGCGGTGGTCACCGCGACCGTCGCGGAGCCGAGCGCGATGCGCAGGATGGCGGCGATCAGCCACGCCAGGAGGATCGGCGAGATGGTCCAGCCGTCGGTGAGGGTCTTGATGTAGTCGGCGATGCCGCCCTCGACCAGGACGTTCTTGAAGGCGCCGCCGGCGCCGATGACCAGCAGGATCATCGCCATGGCCTTGGCCGCGTCAGCGCACGAAGCGGCCACCTCGCCCAGCGAGCGGCCGATGCGCGGGCCGAACGCCCAGGCGGCCAGGACCAGGGTGAGCAGCAGGGCGACCGGGGCCGAGCCGATGAAGGCGATGAGCGGCATCCCGGCGTGGTGTTCGCCGAGCGCCATCTCGGCCACCGAGGCGCCCGCGATGAGGACGACCGGGAAGAGCGCGACCGAGAGGGACCAGCCCATGCCGGGCATCTCCTCGTCGGTGAAGGCCCGGTCGCTGACGAGGCCCTTCGGGATGGACGGGTTCATGCGGCGGACGAAGGCCAGCCGGGGCCAGATCAGTGCGACGAGCGCGCCGGCCGGGACGGCGATGAACAGGCCGAAGAAGAGGGTCTTCCCCATGGAGGCGTCGAAGGTGGCCGCGACGGCGGTGGGACCGGGGTGCGGCGGCAGGAAGCTGTGCATCGTGGACAGTGCGATGGACATCGGCAGGCCGATCCACAGCAGGCTCTTGCCGGTCACCCGGACCAGCGTGAACGCCACCGGCACGATGATGACGAAGGCGACCTCGTAGAACATGGTGACGCCGATGAGCATGGCCGTCACCACCATGGCGACCTGGACCCAGCGGTCGCCGAACCGGTCGGACATGGTGGTCGCGATCCGCTGGGCCGCGCCGGAGTCGCCCATCACCCGGCCGACCATCGCACCGAGCCCGACCACGAGCATGGTGTCACCGATCTGGTCGCCGACGCCGGTGCTGAGCACGTCGGGGATCTTCTCCAGGCTGATTCCCCGGACGACGGCCACGGCCACCGCGACCAGCAGCAGAGCGATGAACCCGTTGAGCTTGAGCCGGGTCATCAGGAAGAGCAGCGCCACCACGCTGAGCGCCACGACGAGCAGGGGCATCTCACTTCTCCCTTGAAGTGATGCCGGGCAGCGGGCCCGCCGGAGGTGAGGTCCTGGCGGGCCGGAATCCCGGGTGCTGAGGGGACAGGAAGGGGGTGCGGGGGCACGGGCCGGACGGCTCAGCGCACCAGGGCCGGCCGCTTGGGGTCGAACGTCCAGCCGGGGAGGAGGTACTGCATGCCGGCGGCGTCGTCGCGGCCGCCGAGGCCGAGGTCGAAGTAGCGCCGTTCGGCCGCCTCGACGCGTTCCATGTCCAGCTCGACACCGAGGCCGGGGCGGTCGGGCAGGGCGATGGCGCCGTCGCGGATGGTGAGCGGCTCGCGCGTCAGGTGCTGGCCGTCCTGCCAGATCCAGTGCGTGTCGATCGCGGTGATGTCGCCGGGCGCCGCGGCGGCGACGTGCGTGAACATCGCCAGCGACACGTCGAAGTGGTTGTTGGAGTGCGAGCCCCAGGTCAGTCCCCAGGCGTCGCACAGCTGGGCCACCCGCACCGAGCCGTTCATGGTCCAGAAGTGCGGGTCGGCGAGCGGGATGTCCACGGCGTCGGACTTGACCGCGTGGCCCAGCTGCCGCCAGTCCGTCGCGATCATGTTGGTGGCGGTGGGCAGACCGGTGGCGCGCCGGAACTCCGCCATCGTCTCGCGTCCGGAGTAGCCGCCCTCGCCGCCGCAGGGGTCCTCGGCGTACGCCAGGACGTCGCGCAGCCCGCGCCCGATCTCGATGGCGTCCTTCAGCAGCCAGGCGCCGTTGGGGTCGAGGGTGATGCGGGCCTCGGGGAAGCGCTCGGCGAGGGCCGTGACGGCGGCGGCCTCGGCGGGGCCGTCCAGGACGCCGCCCTTGAGCTTGAAGTCCTGGAAGCCGTACCGCTCCTGGGCCGCCTCGGCGAGCCGGACGACGGCCTCGGGCGTGAGGGCCTCCTCGTCGCGCAGCCGCAGCCAGTCGTCCTTGGCGTCGGGGTCGTGGCGGTAGGGCAGGTCGGTGCGGGTCCGGTCGCCGACGTAGAAGAGGTAGCCGAGGACGGGGACGCTGGTGCGCTGCACGCCCTCGCCGAGCAGTGCGGCGGTCGGTACGCCGAGGTGCTTGCCGAGCAGGTCGAGCAGGGCCGACTCGACGGCGGTCACCGCGTGCACGGTGACGCGCAGGTCGAAGGTCTGGGCGCCGCGCCCGCCGGAGTCGCGGTCGCCGAACCGCTCGCGTATCGCCCGCAGCACGGCGTGCGGGTCGCCGACGGACCGGCCGACGACCAGGTCGCGGGCCTCTTCCAGGGTGGTGCGGATGCCCTCGCCGCCGGGCACCTCGCCGACACCGGTGCGGCCCTCGGAGTCGGTGAGGAGCACCAGGTTGCGGGTGAAGTACGGGGCGTGCGCGCCGCTGAGGTTCAGCAGCATGCTGTCCTGGCCGGCGACCGGGATGACGCGCATCGCGGTGACGACGGGCGTGCCGGACGGGGGTGTGGTGGTGTTCATGGTGCGGTGCCTTTCGGAGCGGGTGCGGCGGGTGTGCCCGGCGGCGGGGACGGCCGGGCGGCGGTACCGGTGGCGCGGGTGGTGCCGGGCAGCGCCGGGCGGGTGGCGGCTCAGGCGCCGATGCCCCGCACGAGGGCGGTGAGTTCTTCGAGTTCGGCCGGCTCCAGGTCGGTGAGGGGCGGGCGTACCGGTCCCGCCGGGTGGCCGGTGACCGTCATGCCGGCCTTGACGATGGACACGGCATAGCCCGGCTTGCGGTCGCGGATGCGCGTGTAGGGAAGGACGAAGTCGCTGAGCATGCGCAGGACGTCGGTACGGCGGTGCTTCCGTACGGCCGCGTAGAAGTCGAGCGCGAACTCGGGCACGAAGTTGAAGAGGGCCGAGGAGTAGGTGGTCACGCCCACTTCGAGGAGCGGCAGGGCGTAGGTCTCGGCCGTGGGGAGGCCGCCGATGCAGGTGAGGCGGTCGCCGAGGCGGGCGTGCAGCCGGGTGAGGGGGTCGATGGCGCCGACGCCGTCCTTGAAGCCGATCAGGTTGGGGCAGCGCTCGGCGAGGCGGGCGACGGTCTCCGGCGCGTAGACGGCGTTGGAGCGGCTGTAGACGATGACGCCGAGGCCGGTGGCCCGGCAGACCGCCTCGACGTGTGCGGCGAGCCCGTCCTGCGGGGCCTCGGTGAGGTAGGGCGGGAAGAGCAGCAGGCCGTCGGCGCCGGCCCGTTCGGCGGCCCTGGCGAACTCGACGGCGGTCGCGGTGCCGTGGCCGGCCGGGGCGACGATCGGGGTGCCGGCGGGCGCGCTGTCCACGGCGGCGGTGACGACCCGCTCGACCTCCGCCGGGGAGAGCGAAAAGAATTCGCCGGTGCCGCCGGCGGCGAAGAGGCCCGCCACGTCGTACTTGCCGAGCCGTGCGACGTTCGCCCGGTACGCGTCCTCGTCGAAGGCGTGGTCCTCGGTGCGAAAGTGGGTCACCGGGAAGGAGAGCAGGCCGGAGCCGAGGCGTCGGCCCAGGTCAGCGGGGGTGAGGTCGGTCATGGCAGGAAGCTCCTGGCGTAGCGCGGAGACGTGCGGCTCACGCGGCTTCCCGTCCCGGGTGCGGCCCGTCCACGGCCTCCGGAACTTCCGCGGGGGGCGGGGCGCTCGGTGCTGCCCGGGCGGAAGCCGCTTCGCATTGCTGGCCGGAACGTTAAGAGCCGGTTGCGATGCGGGTCCAACACCAATTCGGCATCCTGCGATACCCAGCGCGTATCGTTCCGCGCGCCCGGCGGTGCGGTCTGCTACCGGCCGGCACCGGGGCGCCGGGGGCGCCGCTGAGGGCCCCGCCGGGGGCGCTCCTCACAGATGGCGCAGGAGGGCGTGCAGGGCCGGGTTGTCGTTGGCCTTGCGCCACACCAGGTGCAGCTCGACGGGGGTGGGGTCGGGCAGTTCGAGGGGCCTGAAGGTGATGCCGGAGAACCGCATCTGGGCTGCCGCCTCGGGGACGAAGGCGATGCCCCAGCCCGCGTTGACCATCGCCAGCAGGCTGTGCACCTGGCTGAGGTATTGGGTGAAGCGCGGGGTGACCCGGGCCTCGCGGAAGATGCTGACCAGCAGCTCGTGGAAGTAACGGGCCTCCACCGGCGAGTACATGAGCACCTGCTGGCCGTCGAAGTCGCCGATGCGCAGCGGCTCGTCGCCGGCGCCGAGCGGGTGGTCGCGGGGCACGGCGGCCAGCAGGCCCTCGCGGATGGCGGGCCGGGTCGCCAGGTCGGGCCCGGTACTGGAGGGGCGGATCATGCCGAGGTCGAGGGAGCCCTCGGTGATGGCTTCGAGCTGGTCGCGGGTGACCTTCTCGCGCAGCACGATCTCCGTACGGGGCATCGTGGAGCGGGCCACGTCGAGCAGTGTGCCGAGGGCTGAGTAGGCGCTGGCCGCGGTGAACCCGATGGCGATGGCGCCGGCCTGGCCTGCGGAGACCTGCTTGGCGGAGAGGGTGGCCGCCTCGGCCTGACGGAGGATGTTGCGTGCTTCGTTGAGGAAGGCCCGGCCTGCGGGGGTGAGGCGCACGGTGCGGTTCGTACGGTCCAGCAGCTGCACGCCCAGTTCGTGTTCGAGCAGTTGTATCTGCCGGCTCAGCGGGGGCTGGGTCATGCGCAGGCGCTCGGCAGCCCGGGTGAAGTGCAGCTCCTCGGCCACCGCGACAAAGCTCACCAACTGCACGAGCGTGAACACTGATGCCCTCCCGGTATTGAATCATCCAAAAACTAAGTTGGACGTGGATCAATCGCCGACCTTAGCGTCAGGAAAAACCCACGGCGAGCCGCCCCTGCTCGCGCAGACGCCCGGCCACGCACCCTTGCCGCACCGGGCCGGACTGGGGTATTCCCACTCCGCCCGCCCTCGCGGCCGACGGTGTCCGCGACCGCCTCCGCTCCATCCGCCCACTACCCCAGGGACACAAGTGGTGACCATGACGCACACAGCCACCTCCGCCGCCGGCCGTCACGGCGAGGCGACCCTCGACACCATCGCCTGGATCCGGCTCTCCTCGGTGACCCTGCCGCTGGCCACGCCGATCAGCGACGCCAAGGTGCTCACCGGGCGGCAGAAGCCGATGACCGAGGTGGCCTTCCTGTTCGTGGAGATCGAGACCGCGCAGGGGCACCAGGGCATCGGCTTCAGCTACTCCAAGCGCGCCGGCGGACCGGCCCAGTACGCGCACGCCAAGGAGATCGCCGACGAGCTGATCGGCGAGGACCCGAGCGACATCGGCAAGCTGTGGACCAAGCTCGTGTGGGCCGGCGCCTCGGTCGGACGCAGTGGTGTCGCCACCCAGGCCATCGCCGCCGTCGACGTCGCCCTGTGGGACCTGAAGGCCAAGCGGGCCGGGCTGCCGCTGGCCAAGCTGCTGGGCGCCCACCGCGACTCGGTACGCTGCTACAACACCTCCGGCGGCTTCCTGCACACCCCCACCGAGCAGGTCCTCGACAACGCCACCGCCTCGCTGGCCAGCGGCATCGGCGGCATCAAGATCAAGGTCGGGCACCCGGACGGCAAGCAGGACCTGCGCCGCCTCACCGCCGTACGCGAGCGCATCGGCGACGACGTGCCGCTGATGGTCGACGCCAATCAGCAGTGGGACCGGCCCACCGCCCAGCGCATGGGCCGTGCCATGGAGGAGTTCGGCCTCGTCTGGATCGAGGAACCGCTCGACGCCTACGACGCGGAGGGGCACGCGGCCCTCGCCGCCTCGCTCGACACCCCGGTCGCCACCGGCGAGATGCTGGCCAGCGTCGCCGAGCACTACGAACTCATCCGGCAGAAGGCCGCCGACGTCATCCAGCCCGACGCGCCGCGCATCGGCGGCATCACCCAGTTCCTGAAGCTCGCCGCGCTCGCCGAGCACCACCACCTCCAGCTGGCCCCGCACTTCGCCATGGAGATCCACCTCCACCTCGCCGCCGCCTACCCGATCGAGCCGTGGGTGGAGCACTTCGACTGGCTGGAGCCGCTGTTCAACGAGCACCTGACGATCAGTGACGGCCGGATGCACGTCCCCGCGCGCCCCGGCCTCGGGATCACCCTCAGCGACCAGGCCCGCGCCTGGACGCAGGCGACCCACGAGGCGGGCAAGCGCCCCTGAGCCCTTCGCACCACGCTCCCTGACCGCCCGCCGGCCCTTCGCCGCCGGCGGCACCCGCCCGGCGCGGGCCCCGCTGACCTGGACAGCGCGGGGCTCGCGCCGGGCGCGTTGGGTACGGCCCCGTCGTGCCGCCGCCTCGTCCCTCCTGCCGCACCGGCGGTCAACGGATGTCAACGGCCGCCACTGATGCTCGCTGGGTATTGATGGATGCCAAAACGGTGTTGGACCAGCATGACTCCCGGCTCGTAGCGTCGTACTCACCGATCGGCACCACCACCCCACGACCAGACAGCGGAGACCACGGATGACGTCCTTCAGCCCGTCGGAGCTCGCCCAGCGCATCGGCTCGGGCCTGCTCTCCTTCCCCGTCACCCACTTCGACGCCGACGACCTCTCCTTCGACGAGGGCGCCTACCGCGAGAACATCGAGCGGCTGGCGAAGTACGAGGTCGGCGGGTTGTTCGCGGCAGGCGGCACCGGCGAGTTCTTCTCGCTGACCGCCGCCGAGACCGAGCAGGTGGTGACCGCGGCGGTCCAGGCGGCCCCCGAAGGCACACCCATCCTCGCCCCGGCCGGCTACGGCACGCGCACCGCCGTGGAGTACGCCGCGGCCGCCGAGCGCGCCGGAGCCGACGGCATCCTGCTCTTCCCGCCCTACCTCACCGAGGCCGGGCAGGAGGGCCTCGCCCGGCACGTGGCGGCTGTCTGCCGCGCGACCTCCCTCGGCGTCATCGTCTACGGCCGCGCCAACGCCACCTACACCGACGAGACCCTCGCCCGCCTCGCCGACGAGTGCCCCAATCTCATCGGCTACAAGGACGGCACCGGCGACATCGACGCCATGACCCGCATCCACACCCGGCTCGGCGACCGGCTCACCTACGTGGGCGGCCTGCCCACCGCGGAGACCTACGCCCTGCCGTACCTCGAACTCGGCGTCACCACCTACTCCTCGGCCATCTTCAACTTCCTCCCCGGCTTCGCCCTGGAGTTCTACGCCGCCGTCCGCGGCCGCGACCACGCCACCGTCCACGCCCTGCTGCGGGACTTCGTCCTGCCGTACACCGAGATCCGCAACCGCAGGCCCGGTTACGCGGTGAGCATCGTCAAGGCCGGCATGACCGCAACGGGCCACGGCGCCGGTCCCGTCCGGCCCCCGCTGACCGACCTGACGGCGGCCGAACTCGCCGAGCTGACGGAGCTGATCGGGAAGCTGCCGTCGGGCGCGACGGACTGACGCTGCATCACACCGCGCCTTCCCGGTACTCGCAACCGCACCCGCAATCGCACCCGCAATCGCACCCGCACTCGTACAGAAGGGCGGTCTCCAGGTGAGCACAACACCTTCCGACCCGCACGAACTCCAGCAGCCGCACGGCGTGATGTTCATCGGCGCCGACGCCGTCGGCGTCAGCGGTACCGATACCGGCACCGGCGCCGGTACGGGCATCCGCTCCCGCAATCCGGAGACCGGCGAGGAACTGGACCCCGCCTACCCCACGGCCTCCCCCGCCGACGTCGAGCGGGCCTGCCGGCTCGCCGAGGACGCCTTCGACGCCTACCGGGCCACCCACCCCGCTGACCGCGCCCGGTTCCTGGAGCGCACCGCCCACCACC
>NZ_PQSQ01000090.1 GCF_002920575.1 Streptomyces sp. Ru73
TCCGGCAGCCGGCCCGGCGCGATGACGTACGGGGCGACGGCGACGCGCGCGACGCCCTCGGCCCGCAGTTCCCGCACGGCGTCCGCCGTGCGGGGAAGGGATGCGGAGGCGAACGCAGGCCGCACGGCACACCAACCAGTGGTGCGCCGCCACTCCCGCGCGATTTCAGCGATCACTGCGATCGCCTCCGGGTCCGAGGACCCCGCCGAGGCCAGTACGACCCCGGTCGAGGCACGGTCGGCGGGGGAGAGCCCCGCCTCGGTGAGCCGCCGCTCCAGCGCGCCGACCAGCAGCGGCGCGGGGCCGAGCACGTCGGCCTGCTGGACGGACAGCCGGGGCAGCCGCGCGCACGCCTCGCGCAGCACCGCCGGGATGTCGGTCTTGGCGTGGAAGGCGCGGGTGAGCAGCAGCGGCAGCGCCACCACGTCCCGCACGCCGTCCGCGTGCAGCCGCTCCAGTACCTGCGGCACGCTCGGCGCGTTGAAGTCCAGGTAGCCGACCTCGACGCGCAGTTCCGGGTGCAGTTCGCCGACCCGTGCGCACAGCGCGCCGACGGTCGCCGCGTGCCGCGGGTCCCGGCTGCCGTGCGCGATCACCAGCAGCGCGGGCCGCGCGCGCAGCCCGCACCGGCCGGCGGCCGAGGCGGTGCCGGGGGTGGGGGCGAGCAGGTGGGGTCGCATGGGGTGTCCGTTCGCAGGGTTCTCGTGAGCGGTCAGCGGGCGTTGGCGAGGAGTCCGCGGCTGCGCAGCACGCGGCGCTCCACGGGGGCGAAGATGAGCAGCTCGATGCCGATGCCGACGACCAGGATGAGCAGGATCGCGGCGAGCACGAGCGACATGTCGGAGCCGACGCGGCCCTGGTCCAGCAGCTGGCCGAGGCCCGCGCCGAGGTCCGGCGAGGTGGCGATCAGCTCGGCGGCCATCAGCGACCGCCAGGAGAACGCCCAGCCCTGCTTGAGCCCGGAGATGTAACCGGGCAGCGCGGCGGGCAGCAGCACATGCCGTACGCCCCGCAGACCGGTCGCGCCGATGGTCCGGCCCGCGCGCAGGAACAGCGGCGGGATCCGGTCCACGCCGGAGACCAGCCCGTTGGCGATGGACGGCACGGCGCCCAGCAGTACCACCGCGTAGATCGTGGCGTCGGTGATGCCGAACCAGATGATCGCGGCGGGTACCCACGCCACCGACGGCAGCGACTGCAGGCCGGAGAGGATCGGGCCGATCGCCGCGCGCACCGCGCGCACCCGGGCGACCAGCAGCCCCAGCGGCGTACCGATGACGAGCGAGGCGACGAAGCCGAGCGCGCCGCGCGAGACCGACTCCCAGACGTAGCTGAGGAGCGTGCCCTCCAGCCACTTCTCGCGGAGCGAGCCCCACACGTCGAGCGGGCTGGGCAGCTGGTAGTGCGGCTTGACCTCGACGTGGTACGCGAGCTGCCACAGCGCCAGCACGATGACGACGGCGACGACCGGCGGCAGGACCTTGGAGAGCAGCGTACGCAGCACGGGCGGGCGGCTGACGACCTGCGTCTCCAGCGCGTCCAGCCCGGCCTCCAGGCCGGCGGTCTCGGCCCCGCGCGCGCCCGCCGCCTTCGCGTCGGCCGCGTTGCGGGTCTCGGTGGTGGTCTCAGTGCTGGCCATGGCGGCGGATCTCCCCACGGAGCTGTTCGGTGATCTCTACGGAGAGCTCGGCGACGGCGGCGTCCTCGATGCGGCGCGGCTGCGGGATGTCGACCTCCCACTGCCGGGCGATGCGCCCGGGCCGGGAGGACAGCAGCACGACCCGCTCCGCGAGCCGGACGGCCTCGCGGACGTTGTGCGTGACGAAGAGGACGGACAGGCTGGTCTCTTCCCAGATGCGGGTCAGCTCGTCGTGCAGCACGTCGCGGGTGATGGCGTCCAGCGCGGCGAACGGCTCGTCCATCAGCAGCAGTCCGCTGTCCTGGGCGAGCGCGCGGGCCATCGCGACCCGCTGCCGCATGCCGCCGGACAGCTCGTGCACCCGCTTGCCGTACGCGCCCTTGAGCCGGACCAGCTCCAGCAGCCGCTCGGCCTCGGTACGGCGCTCAGCGCGCGGCATCCCGCGCAGCTTCAGGGCCAGTTCGATGTTCTTGCCGGCGGTGAGCCAGGGGAAGAGCGCGTGCTCCTGGAACATCAGGGCCGGGCGGCTGCCGGGCACGTCGATGGTCCCGGCGCTGGGCTCGTCCAGCCCCGCGACGAGGTTGAGCAGCGTGGACTTGCCGCAGCCCGACGCGCCCAGGAGGCAGACGAACTCGCCCGGCGCGACATCGACCGTGATGTCGTCCAGTACGTGCTGCTGCGCGCCGGGGCGGCCGAAGGACTTCGAGACGTGGTCGATACGCGCCGCGTAGCCGGCCGTCTGCTGCGGGCCGGCCGTGGCGGCCTGCTGGGTGAGGGTAGGGGTCGTCATCGGTGTCACCTCCTGGGACCGTACGGATCGATCGGTTACTGAGCGCCGAGCCCGGCGGCGTCGACCGGTGGCTTGCCCTCGGCCTTGAGCACCTTGTTCAGCGGCCGCAGGTCGTAGATGCCGTTCAGGTCGGGCTTCTTCAGCAGCCCGGCCTTGACCGCGTGCCGTGCCTCTTCCTTGAGGGTGGAGGCGAGGGGGTCGTCGGTGACCTGGACGTTCCGGAAAGCGTTGTTGAGTACCTGGTCCGGCAGCCGGGTGCCGGAGACCTTGGGGTCGGCGAGCGAGGCGTTGACGGCCTGGGCCGCCTCGGCCGGGTGGCCCTTGATCCAGTCGTTGGTCTTCACCGAGCCGCGCAGCACGGCCTCGACGGCCTTGGGGTGCTCCTCGAGGAACTGCCGGCGGACGATGATGTTCGTGATGACGAACTTGCCGTCCTTCCAGAGCTGCTTCTCGTCCAGCAGGGTGCGGCCGCCCTCGGCGACCAGCTTGGAAGCGGTCGGCTCGGGCACCCAGGCGCCGTCGATGCCGCCCTGCCGGAAGCTGCCCGGGATCTCCTTGTTGTCCTGGCGGAGGACCCCGACGTCGCCCTTCCCGGTGTCCGGGTCGACCTGGTAGCCCTTCTCGCCCAGGTAGTTCAGGAGCGCCACGTCCTGGGTGTTGCCGAGCTGCGGGGTGGCGATCCGCTTGCCCTTGAGGTCCTTCAGGGACTTGACCTTCTTGGGGTTCACGACCAGCGAGACCCCGCCGGAGGCCGAACCCCCGATGATCTTCAGGTTGTCGCCGTGCGACTGGACGTAGCCGTTGATCGCCGGGGACGGGCCGATCCAGCCGATGTCGATCGTGCCCGAGTTCAGCGCCTCGATCTCCGAGGGCCCGGCGTTGAAGATGTACGGCTTGACCTGCGTGCCGCCCAGTTCCTTCTGGAGGAAGCCCTTCTGCCGGTCCACCATCGGCGTCGCGTGCGTGACGTTGCCGAAGTACCCGACCTTGACCGCGTCCAGGCCGTCCGTCTTCGGGCCCTCCGCCGCCACCGGCTTGGTGCTCTTCGGCGCCTTGGAGCCGTAACCGCAGGCCCCCAGCGCCCCGGTCAGCAGCGGGACGGTGGCGGCCGCCGCGATCAGGCGGCGGGCGGTGGGGCGGGGGCGAGCGGCAGGCAGCACGGGAGGGGTTCCTCTCGGTGGGCCGGGGCGGTACGCGCCCCTAGGGCGCGCCCGGCAGGGCAGGTGGTCTTCGGAAGGGTCCGGCGGGCAGGGCGAGGCGGAGCGGGATCAGCGCACACATCGGCCGACTCCGCCCTGCCCGCTGCCGAGGGCGCCGCTGCCGATCCGGCCGCCCTCCTTCGCGAACGTCGAGAACGCCTCGCCCGCCATGGTCAGAAGTCCCAGCCCTCGTCGTCGGCCTCGGTCTTCACCGGCTCCGGCGCGGCGAAGGACTCGCCGACCATGCCCGCGGTGAGCGTGGTGCCGTCGTTCGGGTCGATCAGGATGAACGAGCCGGTGCGCCGCGAGTCGGCGTAGGCGTCGACCGGCAGCGGCTCGGCGGTACGGATCTTGACGCGGCCGATGTCGTTGGCGACCAGCTGACCCGGGTGCGGGTGCAGCGACAGGTCGTCGAGGGTCAGCCGGGACGGGATGTCCTTGACGATCGCCTTGACCGTACGGGTGCCGTGCTTGAGCAGGACCCGGTGGCCGACGGTGAGCGCCTGGTCGGCGACGTGGCAGACGGTCGCCTCGATGTCCTGGGTGGCCGTGGGCGCGTCCGGGGTCGGCACGATCAGGTCGCCGCGTGAGATGTCGATGTCGTCCTCCAGCAGGAGGGTGACCGACTGCGGGGTCCAGGCGACGTCGACCGGCTTGCCGAGCAGGTCGATCCCGGAGATCTTCGACGTCCTGCCGGAGGGCAGGACGGTGACCGGGTCGCCGACGCGGAACGTGCCGGCCGCGATCTGGCCCGCGTAACCGCGGTAGTCCGGCAGCTCGGCGGTCTGCGGGCGGATGACGACCTGCACGGGCAGCCGGGCGTGGCAGTGCGCCAGGTCGTGGCTGACCGCGACGGTCTCCAGGTGCTCCAGCACCGTCGGGCCGCCGTACCAGTCCATGTTCGAGGACGGGTCCACGACGTTGTCACCGGCGAGCGCGGAGATCGGGATCGCGGTGATCTCGGGGACGCCCAGCTCGCCGGCGTACGCGGTGAACTCCTCGGCGATCTTCGCGAAGACCGTCTCCTCGTAGTCGACGAGGTCCATCTTGTTGACCGCGAGGACGACATGCGGGACGCGGAGCAGCGCGGCGATCGCGGCGTGCCGGCGGGTCTGCTCGACGACGCCGTTACGGGCGTCGACGAGGATCACCGTCAGCTCGGCGGTGGACGCGCCGGTGACCATGTTGCGGGTGTACTGCACATGGCCCGGGGTGTCGGCGAGGATGAACCGCCGCCGGGGCGTGGCGAAGTAGCGGTAGGCGACATCGATGGTGATGCCCTGCTCGCGCTCGGCGCGCAGCCCGTCGGTCAGCAGCGCCAGGTCGGGCGCTTCCTGGCCGCGGCTGCGGGAGGCGTGCTCGACGGCCTCCAGCTGGTCGGTGAGGACCGACTTGGAGTCGTGCAGCAGCCGCCCCACCAGGGTCGACTTCCCGTCGTCGACGGAGCCGGCAGTGGCGAACCGCAGCAGGGTGGTCTCCGCGAGAACCTCGTTCGTGATCGTGCTCATGGTTAGAAGTACCCCTCGCGCTTGCGGTCTTCCATCGCGGCCTCGGACATCTTGTCGTCGGCGCGGGTCGCGCCCCGCTCGGTGAGCCGGGAGGCGGCGATCTCGGTGATCACGGCCTCCAGCGTCGTCGCGTCGGAGTCGACGGCGCCGGTGCAGGACATGTCGCCGACGGTGCGGTAGCGGACCTGGCGGGTCTCGACGGTCTCGCCGTCCTTGGGGCCGCCCCACTCGCCGGCCGTCAGCCACATGCCGCTGCGCCGGAAGACCTGGCGCTTGTGGGCGAAGTAGATCTGCGGCAGCTCGATGCCCTCGCGGGCGATGTACTGCCATACGTCCAGCTCGGTCCAGTTGGACAGCGGGAACACGCGGACGTGCTCGCCGGGAGCGTGCCGGCCGTTGTAGAGCTGCCACAGCTCGGGGCGCTGACGGCGCGGGTCCCACTGCGAGAACTCGTCGCGCAGCGAGAAGACGCGCTCCTTGGCCCGGGCCTTCTCCTCGTCGCGCCGCCCGCCGCCGAACACGGCGTCGAAGCGGTGCTGCTGGATGGCCTCGGTCAGCGGCACGGTCTGCAGCGGGTTGCGGGTGCCGTCCGGGCGCTCCTTGAGGACGCCACGGTCGATGTAGTCCTGTACGGACGCGACGTGCAGCCGCAGCCCGTGCTTCTCGACCGTACGGTCCCGGTACTCCAGGACCTCCGGGAAGTTGTGCCCGGTGTCCACGTGCAGCAGGGAGAACGGCACCGGCGCTGGCGCGAACGCCTTCAGCGCCAGGTGCAGCATGACGATGGAGTCCTTGCCGCCGGAGAAGAGGATCACCGGCCGCTCGAACTCGCCCGCCACCTCGCGGAAGATGTGCACCGCCTCGGACTCCAGCGAGTCCAGGTGCGACAGGGCGTAGGAGTCGTCCTGCCCCGCGCCCGTGTCCGTGATGGCTGCCGTCGTCATGCCAGTCCCCTTTCGGTGAGCAGCGCGTGCAGCGCCGCCGCGGACTCCTGCACGGTCTGGGTGTGCGACTCGATCCGCAGATCGGGCGACTCGGGAGCCTCGTACGGGTCGTCCACGCCGGTCAGCCCGGAGATCTCGCCCGCCGCCTGCTTGGCGTACAGGCCCTTCACGTCGCGCTCGGAGCACACCTCGACGGGCGTGGCCACGTGCACCTCCAGGTAGGGGGTGCCCTCGGTCTGGTGGCGCTTGCGCACCGCCTCCCGGCTGTCCGCGTACGGCGCGATCACCGGCACCAGCGCCTTGACGCCGTTGCTGGCCAGCAGCTCGGCGACGAAGCCGATGCGCTGGACGTTGGTGTGCCGGTCCTCCCGGCTGAAGCCGAGACCAGCGGAGAGGAACTCCCGGATCTCGTCGCCGTCGAGCACCTCGACGCGGTGGCCCTCGCCGCGCAGCCGCTCGGCCAGCTCGCGCGCGATGGTCGTCTTGCCCGCGCTCGGCAGACCGGTCAGCCAGATCGTGGCGCCCGTCATTCGTATCTCCTGAGTGTCCGTCATCGTGCGGTCGGCGGCCTTACCCGTGCAGTCCGCACTCGGTCTTGTTGCTCCCGGCCCAGCGGCCGGCCCGGGCGTCCTCGCCCGCCAGCACGCGCCGCGTGCAGGGCGCGCAGCCGACGGAGGCGTAGCCGTCCTGGAGCAGCGGGTTGGTCAGTACGCCGTGCTCGGCGACGTAGGCGTCCACGTCGGCCTGCGTCCACTTCGCGATCGGCGAGACCTTCACCTTCTGCCGCTTGGCGTCCCAGCCGACGACCGGGGTGTTCGCCCGGGTGGGCGACTCGTCCCGGCGCAGGCCCGTCGCCCACGCGTCGTACCCGGCCAGGCCCTCTTCGAGGGGCTTGACCTTGCGCAGCGCGCAGCACAGGTCCGGGTCGCGGTCGTGCAGCTTCGGGCCGTACTCGGCGTCCTGCTCGGCCACCGTCTGACGCGGCGTCAGAGTGATGACGTTGACGTCCATCACCTCGGCGACCGCGTCCCGGGTGCCGAGGGTCTCCGGGAAGTGGTAACCGGTGTCCAGGAACACCACGTCCACGCCGGGGAAGGCACGCGAGGCCAGGTGCGCGACGACCGCGTCCTCCATCGAGGAGGTCACGCAGAAGCGCGGACCGAAGGTCTCGGCGGCCCACTTGAGGATCTCCAGGGCCGGGGCGTCCTCCAGGTCGCGGCCCGCCTGCTCGGCGAGCGCCTGAAGGTCGGCTCCAGTGGTTGCGGTGGTCACGACTCACCTCCGTCGGAAGGGGACTTGCCGGACACTCCCTCGGTCAGCAGGCCCAGGAATTTCAGCCGGAACGCCCGGCTGCAGGACCGGCATTCCCAGGCCCCGTGGCCTTCTTCCGAAGGCCGCAGGTCCTCGTCCCCGCAGTAAGGGCAGAAGAACGGCGCGGCACGTTCACTCACTTGAGCGCACCCTCTTCGGCGCGTGCCGCCCATTGGGCGAACCGCTCGCCGTCGGTGCGCTCCGCCTCGTAGTTGCGCAGCACCCGCTCGACGTAGTCGGGGAGCTCGTCGGCGGTGACCTTCAGGCCGCGGACCTTGCGGCCGAAGCCGGCCTCCAGGGCGAGCGCGCCGCCCAGGTGCACCTGGTAGCCCTCGACCTGGTTGCCGTCGGCGTCCAGGACCAGCTGGCCCTTGAGACCGATGTCCGCGGTCTGGATACGGGCGCAGGCGTTCGGGCAGCCGTTCAGGTTGATGGTGATCGGCTCTTCGAACTCCGGCATCCGGCGCTCCAGCTCGTCGATGAGGGCGGCGCCGCGGCCCTTGGTCTCGACGATGGCCAGCTTGCAGAACTCGATGCCGGTGCAGGCCATCGTGCCGCGCCGGAACGGCGAGGGCTTGACCTGGAAGTCCAGCGCCTCCAGCCCGGCGACGAGCGAGTCGACCTGGTCCTCGGCAACGTCGAGGATGATCAGCTTCTGCTCGACGGTGGTGTTCAGCCGGTCCGAGCCGTGCTCGGCGGCCAGCTCGGCGAGCTTGGTGAGGGTCTTGCCGTCGACGCGGCCGACGCGCGGCGCGAAGCCGACGTAGAAGCGGCCGTCCTTCTGCTTGTGCACGCCGATGTGGTCGCGCCACTTGGAGACGGGCGCCTCGGGCGCCGGGCCGTCCACCAGCTTGCGCTTGAGGTACTCGTCCTCCAGCACCTGGCGGAACTTCTCCGTGCCCCAGTCGGCGACCAGGAACTTCAGGCGGGCGCGGTTGCGCAGCCGGCGGTAGCCGTAGTCGCGGAAGATGCCGACGACGCCGGCCCAGACCTCGGCGACCTCGTCCAGCGGGACCCAGGTGCCCAGCCGCTGCGCGAGCTTGGGATTGGTGGACAGGCCGCCGCCGACCCAGAGGTCGAAGCCGGGGCCGTGCTCGGGGTGGTTCACGCCGACGAACGCCACGTCGTTGATCTCGTGGACCACATCCTGGACGGGGGAGCCGGAGACGGCGGTCTTGAACTTGCGCGGCAGGTTGGAGAACTCCTTGCTGCCGATGTAGCGCTCGTGGATCTCGTCCACGGCAGGGGAGCCGTCGATGATCTCGTCGGCCGCGATGCCGGCCACCGGGGAGCCGATGATCACGCGCGGGCAGTCGCCGCACGCCTCGGTCGTGGACAGGCCGACGGACTCCAGCTTGTCCCAGATGGCGGGCACGTCCTCGATGCGTACCCAGTGCAGCTGGATGTTCTGCCGGTCGGTGATGTCGGCGGTGCCGCGCGCGTACTGCTCGGAGACCTCGCCGATGGCGCGCAGCTGGGCGACGGTCAGCCGGCCGCCGTCCACCCGCACCCGCATCATGAAGTACTTGTCCTCCAGCTCCTCCGGCTCCAGGACCGCGGTCTTGCCGCCGTCGATGCCGGGCCGGCGCTGGGTGTACAGGCCCCACCAGCGCATCCGGCCGCGGAGGTCGTTGGGGTCGATCGAGTCGAAGCCGCGCTTGGAGTAGATCGTCTCAATGCGTGTCCGCACATTGAGACCGTCGTCGTCCTTCTTGAACTGCTCGTTGCCGTTGAGCGGAGTGAAGTGACCTACGGCCCACTGGCCCTCGCCGCGGTGGCGTCCGGCCTTGCGGCGGGTCGTGGCAGGGCGTTCGGGGGTGGCGGCCATGGTGAGTACGTCCTTCTCGGCGGCTGCAGGGGATGCGGTTTCAGGCAGGGGTGCACCCACTGTGACCTGCGAAGACGTGCCTGTTCACGACGCGTCGGAGCGCGCCTTGGCATGACTTGCCGGATCAGGGGTGGTCGCACGTCCGCGGCGATGGGGACGGCGGGAGAAAGTCGGTGGAGCTGGGTGCTGTCAGGGGCGGGGAACCCCTGTGCGGTACAGCGTCAGCGCGCCTGACAGATGGCGCTGGACACGCGCGCAAGGTCGACGTGGCGCCGACTCACCAAGGCAATTCCAGCTCGAGACATGACGGAAGCGTGGCACGACGGTCTTGGGGCAGTCCACCGTTGTCCAGAATGCGGACGAGTATGTCTTGCAAAGTGAGACAATGTGGCGCCGGTCACGTTCCGCTTGGCGTGACCGGCGTCCGGGGGCGGGCTCAGGCGCCCGGCCAGGGGCCGGGGGTGGCCGTCTCCGGTTCCTCTTCCACGGTGGTGTCGTAGATCCGCAGCCCGCGGCGCTCGTAGTTGCCCAGCGCGTACGGGCCGTCCTTGCTGCACGTGTGCAGCCACACCCGCTTCGTCGGCACGCACTCGGGCCAGCGTTCGGCCAGGTCCCAGGCGCGCGCGAGACCGTACGAGAGCAGGTGGCCGCCGATCCGGCGGCCGCGGAACGCCGGTATCAGGCCGAAGTACACGATCTCCACCGCGCCCTCGCCGTCCGCCTGCAGCTCGATGAACCCGGCCGGCGTCCCGCGCTCGTACGCCACCCACGTCTCCGTACCGGGCCGCCCCAGGTGCTCCTGCCACTGCGCGTACGTCCACGGCAGCCGGTCGGTCCAGGTGACGTCCCCGCCCACCGCCGTGTACAGGAACCGGCTGAACTCCGGCAGCGGCGTACCGGACCGGACGATCCGCACCTCCTGCCCGGCGGGCGGCTCGGCAGCGGGCACGAGATCCGAGGCGGCGGTCTGCTCCAGGTACCACGTGGTGACGGTGACGCTCATGGCGGCCACCCAATCATGCGCAGCGCCCGGAGCCGCCGCCGGTCTCGTCCTGTGAGAAGACCGCGCCCGCGAACCGCGCCACCTGCTTACCGCGGCGGCAGCGAGGCGCCGAGAAAGCCGCCGCCCCAGCGCGCCACCCGCTCCCCCGTGCGCATCGAGCCGCCGGTCGCGGCAACGGGATTTCCGGGTGCGCCGGTGGTCACTCGCGGGGGGCGTGGCCCCGGGCCGTCAGTACCGCCGGGGCCGTGGAGTGGGGGAGGAGGTCGGTGGGGTGGGGCGGGCGGTGGAGTGTGACCTCGATGCCGTCGGCGAAGCGGTACGGGCGGTGGGAGAGGACGCAGCCGAGGGTGCGGCGCAGCCGGGAGAGTTCGGCGCGGACCGTCGTGGTGCGGCCGGCGTCCCCGAACAGGTCGAGGGAGAGCTGCGCCGAGGTGCGGCCCTCGGGGTGCAGGGCCAGCACGAGCAGCACCTCGGCGTGGCGCGGGCTCAGCTCGTGCGACCAGCTGCCCGCCGGGCCGGACACCGTCACCGTCCGGCGGGTCCGGCAGCCGAAGTCCAGCACCACCCGGCTCGGCGCCGGGTCCAGCGGCCCGTCGTCCCCGATCCGCACCAGCCAGCCGCCCGGCAGCGGCTCCAGCACGCACAGGCCGTACCGCGGCAGCCAGAGCGGCCCGGCCTGCGGGCATCTGGGCAGCGCCACCCGGTCCGGCGGGGCCGTGCCGGTGGCGGCGGCCGTCCAGCCGTCCCGGTCCACCGCCAGCGCCCGGCCGCCGAGCCGGGCCAGCAGCGGCGCCGCGCTCGCCCGCAGCCGGTCCAGCGCGGCCAGGTGCGCGGTGCGCTGCTCGCACTCGGCGAGCCGGGCGACGGCGGAGACCAGCGGGAGGGTGGTGGGGTGGAAGGAGCGCGCCGGGCCGCTGAGGTCGACGACGCCCAGCAGCCGCCCGTCGCGCGGGTCGTGCAGCGGGGCGCCGGCGCAGGTCCACTGGTGGTGGCTGCGTACGTAGTGCTCGGCGGAGTGCACGAGGACCGGCTGCCGGGTGACCAGCGCGGTGCCGATGCCGTTGGTGCCGACCACGTCCTCGGTCCACGAGGCGCCCGGCTCGAACCCGTGCCGGTCGGCCATCCGGCGCACCGCCGCCGGTCCCTCGCGCCACAGCACCCGGCCCTCCGGATCGGTCACCACCATGATCTGCTGGGCCGCCTCGGCGCACGGCAGGAGCCGGGCGTGCAGCACCGGCAGCAGCTGCGCGAGCTGCGAGTGGTGCCGGCGCTCCTCCAGCTCGGCGAGGGACAGCGGACGTTCGCGGCGGTCCCGGTCCGGGTCCACTCCCTGGCCGAGCACCCGGCGCCAGGATTCCCCGATCACCGTACGGAGGCCGTCGGGCGGGTCGTCCCCCGCGAGGGCGGCCTCTCGTACGGAAGCCAGCCGACGGGCCGCTTCCCGGGAGTCCAGCGCCGTTGTCAGGACGGGGGTCCGGGTCCTGTCGTGGTGCCGTGTGCTCAACATCGCTCCGCTTGTGCAGTTCTGGTGTATCGCTGCGGCCCATCGTGCCGGGGCGGGGCCGCCGCCGAGCACGGAATCGGCAGATCCGTTGCAACGTCGTGCAACGGTTGCCCCGCGGTGCGACGAGCGGAAAGGGTGGGGGCAAGCCGTCTCCGTGCGCCGGGGCAGGGCCGCCTCCTCGCGCCCGCCCGCGCCACGTCCGGCTGCCCCGCCGGAAGCGGCGCCGAGTCGGCGCGGCGCCGCTTCCGGCGCAGGGCGCGACGCCCGGTCCGTGCCTCTCACCCCGAGCAGGGGCACGGGCCGGCCGCCGCGCCCCCGGCCCCCGCCGCGCGCCCCGGCCGGGCGGCGGCCGGAACCGCGCCGCTCGGGGTGCGGGCCGCGCCGTCGCCGCCGGATACGGTGAGCAGGTGCAGCAAGCGAACGAACCAGCCGAGCGCCCCCGGGGCCGTCTGCACAGGGCTCGCGTCCTGTACCGCCACGTGTCGAAACGCCGGCTCGGCTGGCTGCTGCTCAAGGACACCGTGAACTCCTGCATGGAGTACCGCGTCACCGGGCTCGCAGCGGAAGCCGCCTTCTTCTGCCTGCTCTCGCTCCCGCCGCTGCTCCTCGGCCTGATCGGGCTGCTGGGCTACATGGAGCCGTGGATCGGCCACGACACCATCGACACCATCCGGCAGAACATCCTCCAGGCGTCCGCCGCCGTGCTCTCCGACAAGGGCGTGGACCAGATCGCCCGGCCGCTGCTCGACGACATCTTCCGCGGCGGCCGGCCGGACGTCATCTCGATCGGCTTCGCCATCGCCCTGTGGTCCGGCTCGCGGGCCCTGAACGTCTTCGTCGACACCATCACGATCATGTACGGCCTGGAGGGCAAGCGCGGCATCGTCGCCACCCGCCTGCTGGCCTTCTTCCTGTACCTCGTCGCGCTGGTCCTCGGCGCCGTCGCGCTGCCCCTGATGGTCGCGGGCCCGGACACCGTGGTGCACCTGCTGCCCTCCAGCGAGGACGTCATCCGGGCGCTGTACTGGCCGGTGGTCCTGCTGCTCTCGGTGGTCTTCCTCACCACGCTGTACCACGTCTCCGTCCCGGTCCGCTCCCCGTGGCAGGAGGACATCCCCGGCGCTGTGGTCGCGCTCGCGATGTGGCTGCTGGGCAGCCTGCTGCTCCGCGTCTACCTCGCCTCCACGGTCGAGGGACCGACGATCTACGGCTCGCTCGCCGCGCCCGTCGCCGTCCTGCTCTGGATCGGCGTCTCGGCCTTCGCGGTGCTGGTCGGCGCCGCGGTCAACGCGGCACTGGACCGGGTCTGGCCCTCCCTCGCCACCGCGGCGGGCCGCGCCGAACGCGAGGAGCGCCGCCGCGCCGAGGCCGAGGAGCTGCGCCGCGCCCGCGAGGAGGCCGAGCGCGAGGGCGAACTGGACGACGCGGAGGACGACGAGGACGACGGTGACGAGGGCGCGGACGGCGGGCCGGGGCCGGAGCCGCCGTCCGAATTCCCCGAGCGCTGGTCGAAGTTCCACCCGGTGGACGACGTACGCGCCCGGCTGCACCACCTCAGGAAGGACGGGCCGCACCCCCCGAAGAAGAAGGACGGCTGAGGCCACGCGCACCATGCTGCGTACGGCTCACCTGAGGCCACGTGCCGTACGGCTCACCGCCGTTCGCCGAACACCCGCCGGTAGGCGCCCGGCGTCGTCCCCAGCGCCGCGCGGAAGCGGCGCCGCAGGTTGACCGCCGAGGAGAGCCCGACCCGGACGGCGATCGCGTCCACCGGCAGGTCGGTCTCCTCCAGCAGCGCACGCGCCGCGTCGATGCGCCGGGCCAGCAGCCACTGCCCAGGACTGACGCCGAGCTGGTCGGCGAACCGGCGGGCCAGCGTCCGCTCCGACAGCCCGGCCCGCTCGGCGAGCCGGGGCACGCTCACCCCGTCGCCCAGCCGGGACAGCGCCCACTCCAGCACCGGCGCCAGCGAGGCGTCGGCACGGGGCGGCGCCGTCGGCTCCGCCGCGTACTGCAGCTGACTGCCCTCCCGGTGCGGCGGCAGCACCATGCTCCGGGCGATCCGCGCCGCGTACGCGGCTCCGTGGTCCCGGCGCACCAGATGCAGGCACAGGTCGATGCCGGCCCCGCTGCCCGCGCTGGTCGCCACGTCCCCGTGGTCCACGTACAGCACGTCCGCCTCGACCCGTACGGCGGGGAACTCCGCTGCCAGCCGGGCGGTCGACCGCCAGTGCGTCGTCGCGCCGCGGCCGTCCAGCAGCCCGGCCTCGGCCAGCGCGAACGCGCCGCTGCAGATGCTCGCGATCCGGGCACCGCGGCGGTGCGCCGCGCGCAGCGCGTCCCGTACGGCGGGCGAGGCGGGCGTCCCGGTCGGCAGCCAGCCGGGCACCAGCACGGTGTCGGCGGTCTCCAGCGCGCCGAGCCCGGCCTCGACGAGCATCGTGTACCCGGCGGTGGTGCGCAGCGGACCCGGCCGCTCCGCGCAGACGGAGAAGTCGTAGGGCGGCGGCGTGCCGTCCCGGGGCGCGCCGAACACCTCGGCGGCACCGGCGAGTTCGAAGGCGCCCTGCGGCTCGCGCAGCAGGGCCACCACGCGGTGCGGGGGCATGACGGGAACGTACCCGAGGGTGCCGCTGCCGGCCCGCGGCGGCCGGGACGGCCGGCACGGCAGAGGCGGCCCGATGCACCCGTGCCCCGCTCCGCGGTGGCGGAGCGGGGCACGGCGTCGTGCGTCAGGCAGCCGGGCTCAGATCAGGTCCATCGCCGCGACCTCGTCGGGGCGGCCGTAGCTGACCGGGCCCTGGAAGCGGTGCCGGGCGGTGGCGAACCACCACACGGTGGCGATGACCAGCACCACGGCCAGCGCGATCGGCGCGTAGTTGAACGAGCTGGGGGTGATGGGGGACGCCTGCGGCAGCATGAACAGCACGTTGCTCAGCACGATCCAGACCACCGCGACGGCCGCCACCGGCTTGCCCCAGCGGCCCAGGTTCCACGGCCCCGGCTGGAAGGTGTCCAGCCGCAGCCGCAGGAAGATCGGGACGCCGTACGCGAGGAAGAGGCCGACGACGTTGACGCTGACGATGGCGGTGAAGGCGGTGTGCGACCACCAGCCGGGGATCACCAGCACCAGTGAGCAGGCGGCGGCGAGCCAGACGGCCTTGACGGGCGTACGGGTGCGCGGGGAGACCGAGTGCCACCAGCGCGAGCCGGGCATCGCGCCGTCCCGCGAAAAGGCGAAGATCTGCCGGGTGTTGCTCGTCATATTGGCCAGCCCGCAGAAGAGCATCGCGCCGATCACGATCAGCAGCAGGAACTTGGCGGTGCCGGTGCCGAGCGCGTCGATCAGAATCTGTACGGGCGGTGCGTCAGCGGCCGCCTCCGCTCCGTAATCACGAATGGCATAGACCAGCGCGAGCATGAGGATGAGGCCGGTGAGCGCCGAGTAGCCGATCGCCCGCATGATTCCCTTGGGGGCGTTGACGGTGGCTCCCACCGTTTCCTCCGACATGTGGAAACTGCCGTCGAAACCGGTGAAGGTCCAGCTGGTGACGAGCAGGCCCAGCAGTGCGCCGTAAAGTCCGTTCGTGAAGCCGGTGTTGTTGGCGAAATGCGTCACGAACGACGCGTCCTGGTGGTGGTCCGGCAGCACGGTCAGGGCCACCACGATGACCACCATGCCGATCAGCAGCCACCACACCGAGATGCGGTTCAGGATCGCGACCAGGTGCACGGTGTAGGTGTTGGCCAGCGCCTGGACCAGCAGGATCGCCGCCGTGATGAGCACCGTGCGCTGCTCGGAGACCTGGTACGAGGGCCACTGCATGGCGAGGAACGCCTGGATGAAGGTGGCCGCCGCGTAACCGGTCGCGGCCGTCCCGCCGACCTGGCCCACGAAGTTCAGCCAGCCGGTGTACCAGGACCACGCGCCGCGGTGCCGTTTGGCGAGCTTGCCCGCCGAGAAATACAGCGCGCCGCTCGTGGGATAGGCGGAGGTGATTTCCGCCATCGAGGCGCCGATGAACAGCACGAGAATCGACACCGCGATCCAGCCGAACACCAGGATGCGCGGACCGCCGGCATTCATGCCGAATCCGAAGGACGAAAAGATCCCGGATATGATGTTGATGATCGTGAAGGAGATCGCGAAATTGTCGAAGGCGCGGAATCTCCGGGTGAGTTTCCGCGGATACCCCATCGCGTGCAGGGTGGCGTCATCATCCAGGGCGGCCGGCGCGGCCGCCGGGTTCTTTCGGGTGCGCACCCGCGAGAGGAATGCGGAATCGGACGCGGAGTCGGACACGGACGTACCTTTCTGGGGGGACGGGCGGTGCGCGCCGGCAGCACGGTGGGGGGAGCCGGCGGTGGAGAACCGGTTCAGGAGGAGTCCGGCGCGTGCGGGACCGGCAGCCCGCAGCGGCGCCGCGCCCTGCTCAGCTGCTCGGCCGGGTCGCCGAACGCGCTCCAGGGCATCCGCGAGGCGTACGGGCCCATGGCCGTGAAGACCGCCCGCGCCTCGAACTCGTGCCGCGCCATGGTCAGCGCGTGCGCCAGGTACGCCAGGTCCAGCACCGGCGTGAAGCGGTAACCGGCCACCTCCGGCAGCCAGTTCTGGTAGATCCGCAGCGCCGTCGACCGCCACTGCGGCTGCTCCCACGTACGGTCGGCCAGCGGCGCGCGCGGGTCGTACTCCTCGACCACGGCCACCAGCGGCAGCAGCCGCAGCGCCGAGGTGGCCGGCGCGCGCTGCGCGAGGAAGGCGGCGACGTCCCACGCGGCGCCCGCCGAACCGCCGTACCGGGCGAAGAAGCAGGAGAGGAAGCGGTGGTGGGCCTCGCGGTGCCAGGGGTCCAGCCGCAGGATGTGCGCGAACAGCGACCACGGGCCGGGCGGCGCGGTGATCAGCCCCTCGGGCGCCGGGTCCAGATGGCGCTGGAAGCGGGCCAGCGCGAGCTTGGCGGCCCACGGCGTGGGGTCCATCGGTGCCAGCTCCGCCGCCCGGTCGCAGGCCGACAGGGCTATCCGGCTCAGCGCGCCGGCGTGCCGGTCCTGCGTCTCGGCGGCCCGGCAGGCGCGCAGCGCCGCGACCCGCGCCCACAACAGCGCGGCCTCGGTGCCCGGTTCCTCGGCGAGCCAGCGCTCGGTCAGGTCGGAATCGGCCGCTTCGGAGGCGAGCACCAGAGAACGGTGCGCGCGTACCGCGAAATCGCGGCGGGTCTCGCGCAGCACCTCACGGGCGCTGAAGTAGCGTCCGGCGCGCACATCCACACAGGCGCTCGCCAGCCGGCGATCGTCGGCCGCCGGGTGCCATACGTACTGCCCTTCGAACAGGCCAGCGGCCATGCTGGGTGCCGTTCCTTCCCCGTTACCGACGTTGTGGAATTACGGAGCCCGCGGCGCAGCCGGAATTGCTCCGGGGCCCGACTGACGCCACACCTTACTCAGGTGCCACACGGACCGAAACCAGGCACTCGAGCAACCAATTTTTATCCGACGGAGTGTCAACAAGTTTTCCGCTCAACGGACTCGGCGCCGAGCCCGGAAAATCGTTGGCGGCGGCGGGCGGCCCGCCCTAGGGTGAGCAACGTCCGCCGAGCCCCGCGGACTTCACGGACGACGAACGAGGAGGTGTGGACCGATGGCTGTCATCGCGCAGGCCCCTGCCCGCATTCGCAAGTGCCTCAATCACATCTCCGTGGTCCCCGGCTGACCTCGACTTTTCCGCCGGCCCGCCGTCGCGCGCGCCCGCTGCCGGGACCACCCGTTCGGAAGGGTCATCCCGTTGTCCGACGTCACCGCTGCGCACCCCCTCACGCCCTACGGCTGGGACGAGGGGCACGCGCGGGAATTCGCCCCGTACGCCGCACAGGGCCTGCTGCCCGGCCGCCTCGTGCGCATCGACCGCGGCCGGGTGGACGCGGTCGTGCCGGACGCCGACGGCGTCCGCACCGTCCTCGCCTCCACCGCGCTCGTGGCCACGAGCGACCCGCTCAAGGTCCCGTGCACCGGCGACTGGGCCGTCATCGACCCCGGCGGCGGCCCGGACGCCGTCGTCCGCGCACTGCTCCCGCGGCGGACGGCCCTGGTGCGGTCCGCCTCCTCCAAGCGGTCCGAGGGCCAGGTCCTGGCCGCCAACATCGACACCGCCGTCGTCGCCGTCTCGCTCGCCGAGCCGCTCGACCTCGGCCGCGTCGAGCGCTTCGTCTCCCTCGCCTGGGAGAGCGGCGCCACCCCGCTCGTCGCCCTGACCAAGGCGGACCTGGTGCCGGACGACCGGGGCCTGGCGCACCTGGCCGCCGACGCCGAGGGCGCGGCACCCGGCGTGCAGGTACTGCCGGTCAGCGCCGCCACCGGCGCCGGGCTGGACGTCCTCACCGCGGCGCTGGCCGGCGGCACCGCCGTCCTGCTCGGCCGGTCCGGGGCCGGCAAGTCCACCCTCGCCAACGCGCTGGTCGGCGCCGACGTGCAGCACGTGCACGCGGTACGCGACCGGGACGGCAAGGGCCGGCACACCACGACCACCCGTGACCTGCTGATGCTGCCCGCCGGCGGGGTGCTGATCGACACTCCGGGGCTGCGCGGCGTCGGCATGTGGGACGCCGGGGACGGCCTCGCGCGCACCTTCACCGACGTCGAGGAGCTGGCAGCGGAGTGCCGGTTCCACGACTGCGCGCACACCACCGAGCCCGGCTGTGCGGTGCTGGCCGCTGTGGACTCCGGCGCGCTGCCGGAACGCCGGCTGGCCAGCTACCGCAAGCTGCTGCGCGAGAACCAGTACCTGGTCGCCAAGACCGACGCCCGGCTCCGCGCCGAGCTGCGCAGGGACTGGAAGCAGAAGCAGGCGCTCGGCCGCCACCTGGCCGAGCGGAAGCGGGGGACACGGCACTGACGCCGGGCGTCCGGGCCGCCCGCAGCGGGCGGCCCGAACGCCATGTCCGATTCCCGCCGGAAGCGGCCGCCCCGATCCCGCACACTGGACGGTATGGAGGACGAAAGCAGCAGGTACGAGGCGGTGGCGAGCCGGGACGCGCGCTTCGACGGAGAATTCTTCTTCGCCGTGGTGACGACCGGCATCTACTGCCGCCCGAGCTGCCCGGCGGTCACCCCGAAGCGGGAGAACGTCCGGTTCTTCCCCTCCGCCGCCGCGGCCCAGGGCGCCGGCTTCCGGGCCTGCCGCCGTTGCCGCCCGGACGCGGTCCCCGGCTCGGCCGGCTGGAACGTCCGCGCCGACCTGGTGGGCCGCGCGATGCGGCTCATCGACGACGGCGTGGTCGACCGCGACGGCGTCGCGGGCCTCGCGGCCCGGCTCGGCTACAGCCCCCGCCAGGTGCAGCGCCAGCTCACCGCCGAGCTGGGCGCCGGCCCGGTGGCCCTCGCCCGCGCCCGCCGCGCGCACACCGCCCGGATCCTGCTGCAGACCACCGCGCTGCCCGTCACCGAGCTGGCCTTCGCCGCCGGTTTCGCCAGCGTCAGGCAGTTCAACGCCACCATGCGGGAGATCTACGGCAGCACGCCCAGCGACCTGCGCGCCGCCGCCCGCGGCCGCACCGCAGGCACCGGCCACGGCACGCCCGGCGGCATCCCGCTCCGGCTCGCCTTCCGCGGCCCGTACGCCGCGCGGGAGATCTTCGACGACCTCGCCGAGGCGGCCGTGCCCGGCATCGAGGAGGTCACCGGCGCGGCCGGCGCCCGCACGTACCGCCGCACCCTGCGCCTGACGTACGGCACCGGCATCGCCGAGGTCGGCGAGCGGCCCGGCCGGTCCGGCGGCCGGGCCGGGTCCGGCTGGCTCGACTGCCGGCTGCACCTCACCGACCTGCGCGACCTCCCGGCCGCGAGCCAGCGGCTGCGCCGCCTGTTCGACCTGGACGCCGACCCGTACGCGGTCGCCGCCCGGCTGTCCGCCGACCCGCTGCTCCGGCCACTGGTCGCCGCGCGGCCCGGACTGCGCTCGCCGGGCGCGGCCGACCCCGCCGAGCAGGCGGTGCGCACCGTCCTGGGCGGGGGCCCGGAGCGCGCAGCGGCCCTCGTACGGGCGTACGGCAAGCCCCTGGACACGCCCGACGGCACGCTCACCCACCTCTTCCCGGCCCCCGCCGAGCTGGCCGGGGCCGACGTGGCCGCGGGCGTACGGGCGCTGTGCGCCGCGCTCGCCGACGGCACCGTCGACATCGGCGCGGGCGCGGACCGGGACGCCGCCGAGCGGGCCCTCGCCGCGCTGCCGGGCGTCGGCCCGGCCGCCGCCGCGGTCATCAGGCGGCGCGCGCTGGGCGACCCCGACGTGGGCCCGCCGGACGCCGGGCCGGAGGCGGAGCGCCGGCGCCCGTGGCGCTCGTACGCCCTGCAGCACCTCCGCCACGCGGGCCGCACGGCCGCTGCCGCCGACCCCGCAGAACACCGCCCCGAGACGCACCGCCCCGAAGAGCACCGCTCCGGGAAGCACCGCCCCGCAGACCACCCCGAAGCCTCCGAACCGAAGGACACCGGCGACCATGCCGCTCTACACGCTGCTTGACAGCCCGCTCGGCCCGCTCACCCTCGTCGGCGAACCCGCCGCCGACGCCCCCGGCGGCACGGTGCTCACCTCGCTCTCCGTGCCGGACCAGAAGGGCGGCGTCGTGCCCGCGGCGGACTGGACCCGCGAACCGGCGGCCTTCGCCGAGGCGGCCCGGCAGCTCACCGAGTACTTCGCGGGCGAGCGCCGGGAGTTCGCGCTCGCCCTGTCCGCACGCGGCACGGCCTTTCGCGAGCGGGTCTGGGCGGCGCTGGACGGCGTGCCGTACGGCGAGACCGTCAGCTACGGCGAGATCGCCCGCCGCATCGGTGCGTCCCGGCCCGCCGTACGGGCCATCGGCACCGCGATCGGTGCCAACCCGCTGCTCGTCCTGCGACCCTGCCACCGCGTCATCGGCGCGGACGGCTCGCTCACCGGCTACGCGGGCGGCCTGGACCGCAAGCGCGCGCTGCTGTCCCTGGAGGGCGTCGCCGCGGCCGGCTGACCCGTGCGCGGAGCACTCTTTTGTGCACTGTTTCCCGGCCTGCCGCCGATGGACAATACGGGGCATGACGCAGCAGGGGGACACCCGCGGACATGAGGACGACTGGTGGCGCGAGCTGTACGAAGGGGACGGCGGCACGCCCGGTGACGCGGGGCCCTCGGCCGCGCCCGACTCGCTCGACGACCGCGTGCACTCCGCGTTGCGCGCGGTCGGCGCCGCCGGCCCCGGGCCGGTGCCGGGCCCCGCGCCCGCCGCTGACCCGCCGCCACCGCGCACCACCGCCCCGCAGCCACCGCCCGCCGCCGCGCCGGCCGCCGAATCCGGGCCCCGGCCCGCGCCGCCCCGGTCCGCCGTACCGCCCGCGCCGCCGCCCGTCGTGGAGTTCGTCGGCGACCGGCCGCCCACGTACGCGCCCGAGCCGGTCGCGCTGCCCGACGCCGACCCGGCCGACCTCGCCTCGCTGGTGCCGGACACCGAGCTGGACGGCGCGCAGTACGGCACGCTCACGCTGCGCGCCGCCTCCGTGCGCGGCGACTCGGCCCGGTACCGCGGCGACCCGCGCCGCGACGCGCTGCTCACCGCCCGCTTCGGCACCGGCCGGCAGACCCCTGATACTGGTCGCCGTCGCCTCCGGCCCGCACGCCTCGCCCGCGGGGCACCGCGCGGCGCGGGACGCCTGCCACTGGATCGGCGCCGCCGTCGGCCGCTCCGGCGCCCGGCTGGCCGACGACATCCGGGCCGGCCGCCGCGAAGCCCTCAAGTCCGGGCTGCAGCGGCTCACCGACCGCTGCACCGGCCGGCTGCGGGCGCGCGCCGCCGAGCTGGGCCTGGAGCCGCACGAGTACACCGCCGCGCTGCGCTGCCTGTTGCTGCCCGCCGACCCGGCCTGCCGGACCCGGGTCTTCTTCGGCCTCGGCGCGGGCGGCCTCTTCCGGCTCCGGGACGGCGTCTGGCAGGACCTGGAGCCGCCGCTGCCGCCGGAGGACGCGGCCGGCGGGCCGGTCGTCGGGTACGGCACCCGGCCGTCCGGCATCCCGGCGCAGCGCGCCCGGACCGCCGGGCCTGAGCCGACGATGGACCTCGGCGTCGTCCGGAAGCCGGCCGCGCCCGGGGCCGACGGGTCCGCCGGTGAGGCCGCCGACGGGACCGGCCCCGAGGAGACCGGAGCGGCCGGTGAACCGTTCCGCTTCCGCGCCTCCGTGGCCCGACCCGGCGACACCCTGCTGCTGTGCAGCGCGGGCCTCGCCGAGCCGCTGCGCGAGGCGCCGGACTTCGCCGCGCGGCTGGCCGGGCGGTGGGCCGAGACCGAGCCGCCGGGCCTGGCCGCCTTCCTGGCCGACGCCCAGCTGCGTCTGAAGGGCCATGCGAAGGACCGCACGGCGGCGGCGGTCTGGGACGGCTGACCGGCAGCCGGGGGACGGCGGGGACCGGCCCGCGGCAACGCCGTACGCCTTCCGGGGCCGCCCCGGGGTGGAGTGGTAGAACCGAACCGATGCCGCAAAGGCGGGCAAAAGCACCGCGGGCGGCGCGAGCCACTGATCCCCACCCGAAGGGCGTGCGCGCGATGGCGAAGCAGACCGTGGCCGAGCAGTTCGTCGACATCCTGGCGCGCGCCGGGGTCAAGCGGCTCTACGGAGTCGTCGGCGACAGCCTGAACCCCGTCGTCGACGCCATCCGCCGCACCTCGGCCGTCGAGTGGGTCCAGGTCCGGCACGAGGAGGTCGCGGCGTTCGCGGCCGGGGCCGAGGCCCAGATCACCGGCCGGCTCGCGGCCTGCGCCGGCTCCTGCGGCCCGGGCAACCTCCACCTGATCAACGGCCTCTTCGACGCGCACCGTTCGATGGCTCCCGTCCTGGCCCTGGCCTCGCACATCCCCTCCAGCGAGATCGGCACGAGCTTCTTCCAGGAGACCCACCCCGACCAGCTCTTCCAGGAGTGCAGCCACTACTGCGAACTGATCTCCACCACCCGGCAGATGCCGCGCGTCCTGCAGACCGCGATCCAGCACGCGGTGGGCCGCAGCGGCGTCTCGGTGGTCGCGCTGCCCGGCGACGTGGCGGGCGAGCCGGCCCCGGAGCGCGCCGAGGAGCACGCGCTCGTCACCTCACGGCCGACCGTACGGCCGGGCGACGCCGAGATCGCCCAGCTGGCCCGCATGATCGACGGGGCCGGCAAGGTCACGCTGTTCTGCGGCAGCGGTACGGCGGGTGCGCACGCCGAGGTCATGGAGCTGGCCGAGAAGATCAAGTCCCCGGTCGGGCACGCGCTGCGCGGCAAGGAGTGGATCCAGTACGACAATCCCTTCGACGTCGGGATGAGCGGTCTGCTCGGGTACGGCGCCGCCTACGAAGCCACGCACGAGTGCGACCTGCTGATCCTGCTCGGCACCGACTTCCCGTACAACGCCTTCCTGCCGAAGGACGTGCCGATCGTGCAGGTCGACGTGCGCCCCGAGCACCTCGGCCGCCGCTCCACGCTGGACCTGGCCGTCTGGGGCGACGTGCGCGAGACGCTGCGCTGCCTGACCCCGCTGGTCGCGGAGAAGAAGAACCGCCGCTTCCTGGACCGGATGCTGAAGAAGCACGCCGACGCGCTGGAGGGGGTCGTCAAGGCGTACACCCGCCGGGTCGACAAGCACGTGCCGATCCACCCGGAGTACGTGGCCTCCGTACTGGACGAGGAGGGCGCCGACGACGCGGTCTTCACGGTCGACACGGGCATGTGCAACGTCTGGGCGGCGCGCTACCTCACGCCCAACGGGCGCCGCCGGGTCATCGGTTCGTTCACCCACGGCTCCATGGCCAACGCGCTGCCGCAGGCCATCGGCGCGCAGCTCACCGACCGCCGGCGGCAGGTCGTCTCGATGTCGGGCGACGGCGGATTCTCCATGCTGATGGGCGACTTCCTCACCCTCGTCCAGTACAACCTGCCGGTGAAGGTGGTGCTCTTCAACAACTCCTCGCTCGGCATGGTCGAGCTGGAGATGCTGGTGGCCGGGCTGCCCTCGTACGGCACCGACAACCACAACCCCGACTTCGCGGCCATCGCCAGGGCGGCGGGCGCGTACGGCGTCCGGGTGGAGAAGCCCAAGCAGCTGCGGGGCGCGCTGCGGGACGCCTTCAAGCACAACGGGCCCGCGCTCGTCGACGTCGTCACCGACCCGAACGCGCTGTCCATCCCGCCGAAGATCAGCGCGGACATGGTGACCGGATTCGCGCTCTCCGCAGGGAAGATCGTGCTGGACGGCGGCGTGGGCCGGATGGTGCAGATGGCCCGGTCCAACCTCCGCAACATCCCGCGCATGTGAGTCGTCCCCGTGCCGCGGGGCACATGCCCCCCGCCTGTGCCCGGCGGCGCCAGGAGCGGTCACGGGCTTCCTGGCTGCGCCGGGCCGCCGTAGCCCGCCGGACGTGGGCGTAGACGCACCGGGCCGTTCGGCGGACCGGCCGTCTCGACGGCTCCGCCGGGCCGCGCGGCACCGGCTGCGGCAGCGGACCGGTCGGCAGCGGGGGCGAATTCGGCCTACGGACGGCGGTGCGGCGGCCGCCCTCCCGCCCTTGTCATGTCGGCGGGGCCGGGCCTTGGTCGGGACCAGCCGGGCATCGTATGGCATATGCGGAAGCATGGGGCGAAGCTTGGCGTGCGGCCCGGTGGGCATGCATCGCCGTGAGGTTGTCCGGAAGATCGGGGACACGGGAACGCTCGGGGCGGGGAGGATGAATCGTCAGCCTGTACGGGGCGAACCACTGCACGGACGGGTCGACGGGCCGATCGCCGGACCCGTCGACGGCCGTATCGACACATGGACCGGCGGGCAGCGGCCGAGGGCCGTCCGGCGCCGGCTGCGCCACGCCGATCTCACGGCGGTGGCGGACGTCCGCAAGGACCTGCGCCAACTGCTGCTCCACTGGGGGGAGACGGGCAGGTCGGACATTGCCGAACTGCTCATCAGCGAGCTGGTGACCAATGCCCTGGTGCACACCGACCGGGGCGCCGTGGTCACCGTCACGGTGACCGACCGGCTGCGGGTGGAAGTACGGGACTTCGTGTCCCGCCGCCCGCGGCCCCGCAGACCGACCGCCGACGGCACGTCGGGGAGGGGGCTGATGCTGGTGCGCTCGCTCGCCGACGCCTGGGGCATACGGATGCACGGGGTCGGCAAGAGCGTGTGGTTCGAACTGGGCGGCACGGCGGCCTGAGGGCCGGCGCCCGGAACGCGTGACGTGCGGCGGGCCGCCCCTCGGGGCGGCCCGCCGCACCGCTGTCACCGTCCGCTCAGCCGAACTGCCGCTCGATCTCGGCGAGCTTCTCCTCCAGGGAGTCCAGCCGCGGGATCGTCTGCGTGTCGTCCTCGGCGGTGAGGTCGACGGTCCGCCCGCCCGGCCGCTCGGCACCGCCGTCGGCACGTCCCGTGACCGCCTTCAGCGTGGGGCGCGAGCGGGCCGCGCCGCCGGCGGGCTCGGCACCGGCCGGTGAGCCGTCGGGCGCGGCACCCTCCGCCGCCCGGCCCGCCGACGCCGGCGCCTCGATCGCCTGGCTCTCCAGGGCCGGGGCACCGGACTGCTGCGCCGCGGTACGCGCCGGCTCCACGGCCGGCACCTGGCGGGCGCCGCGGCCCCAGCGGTGCTGCCGGTTCAGCGCCCGCACCCGGGCCCGGTCCAGCTTCCGGTGCTCGCGCCGGCGCCGCCGGGTCCGCTCCCGCTCGCGGCGGTCCTCGCGCACCTCCTCGACCGCCTCGTCCAGGCTGCGCACGCCCTCCAGCAGCATCAGCGACCAGGCGGCGAAGGTCTCGCGCGGGGCACGCAGCCAGCGGACCATGCGGATCTGCGGCAGCGGCCGCGGGACCAGGCCCTGTTCGCGCAGGGCCGCCCGGCGGGTCTGCTTCAGCGCCCGGTCGAAGAGGACCGCGGCCGACAGCGACATGCCCGCGAAGAACTGCGGAGCGCCCGCGTGGTCCAGGCCGCGCGGCGCGTGCACCCAGTTGAACCACGCGGCGGCGCCGGCGAACGTCCACACCAGCATCCGGGAGCCGAGCGCGGCGTCACCGTGGCTGGCCTCGCGCACGGCCAGTACGGAGCAGAACATCGCGGCGCCGTCCAGGCCGAAGGGCACCAGGTACTCCCAGCCCCCGGAGAGGCTGAGGTTCTGCCGGCCGAAGCCGACCAGGCCGTGGAAGGAGAGCGCGGCGGCCACCGCGGCGCAGCAGAAGAGCAGGAGGTAGGACGCCGAGCCGTAGACGGCCTCCTTGCGCCGCCGCCGCTCCTCGCTGCGCTCCCAGGAGTCGTCGGCCGCCTTCTGTGTGGCGTGCCTGCCGCGCAGGACGACCGCGACGGCCGCCGAGACGCCGATGAGCAGCAGGGCTCCCGGGACGAGCCAGTCCAGCGATATGTCCGTCATCTTCATTGGGACCCCTTGCATCGCGGTACGCGTTTTCGCGCGACATCCTGGCGGAGCCGGCTGGTTCCGCAGGGGTTTTCGGGGCAAGAGAACGCCAAGGAGGCGCACCGGTCAGCCGGGAGGGGTGAAGTGTTCGTACACCCGTGAGAAGGACGGCGGTTGAGTTCGATTGCCGCCACTCGATCGGGTGACGGTGGGGTGAGGGGAGCCGAGGGCTCCGTTCCGGCCGCCCCTCGGGCGTCCCCCGGCCGCCCGGACGGCGGCCGCTCCGGCCGGGGGACGGTCAGGCGGTCGCGGTGAGGCGGGCGACGCGGTCCGCGTCGCAGGTGCGGGGGCAGGTGACGCAGGTGTCCTCGGGGCGGACCGTGTAGAACATGCAGCAGCTCGCACGGTCGCGCGTGGGCAGCTTCTCCCCGGCCGGGCCGGTCAGTTCGCGGAAGCCCGCGCCGCCGACGTACGGCGCCGTCGCGCCGGGCAGCAGGCGCTCGACTTCGGCCACGGCGCGCGGCTCCTCGCCGAGCAGATGGCCGAGGTACCACAGCCCCTCGACGACCTCGTCCGTCGCCATGCCCCACAGGGCGCGCGGCCCGCGCCGCACGCGGGGGCGGAAGCCGTCCAGCACGGGCGCGAGGTGCTCGGCGACCGCGGCCCGCACCTCCGCGCGCAGCGCTTCCTCGTCGGCCACGACCACCGCGCCCGGCAGCTCGGCCGCCGGATCGCCGGGCAGGCACGCGAAGGACGTGATCCGTACGGCCGTACGGCCCATCTCGCGCGGGAAGAACACCGCGTCGGCGGGCAGCCGCGGCACCCGGCGGTGCAGGAACCACGGCATGGTGATCAGCAGGCAGGCCGGCCAGGCGTAGCGGTGCAGACCGAAGCTGGCGACGACGTCAGGGCGTGCCTGCGTGCCGTAGTTCTTGACCACCTGCGCGTCGTCCCAGGCCAGGAAGGCGTCCAGGGCCGCGCCGCCGGCCGCCAGGGCCGCCGCCGAGGTCCAGCCCTCGCCGGCCGGGGCCGCGTCCTCCGGGCCCAGTTCGGTGACCCGCAGGCCCGGGAACACCTCGCTGAGCCGGGCATAGGCACCGGTCACGGGGGAAGGGGACGGCGGGGCGGCGAGGACGGAAGAAGCCATGCGGAGGACCACCGAATCGCTGTCGTTGGCAGGTAAGGCTTACCTTAGCGGAAGACTCCGGGGTTTGACCTGTGGCGGGGGCCGCCTAGGGTGCACAAGGACATCTGGAGGTACCCCATGGAGCAGCGCGCGGCGGAGCAGCCCCCGCGGATACGCGCCCGCGTGCCCGCCCAGGGGAGCGCCGAGGCGGGACGCGCACGCCACCCCGCCGACGCGGACGGCGCCCAGCGGCTGTCCGCGGCACCGGCGTCCGGCGGCACCCGCGCGGACGCCGAGCCCGCGGCCCTCACCCACGCCGTGCCCGCACCGCGCCCCGCGGCGCCCGTCCGCAAGCCGCAGCGCCACTCCGTGCGCGCCCAGGTGCTCGCGGCGCTCCGCGAGGCCCTGCTCTCCGGCGAGCTGACACCCGGCGCCGTCTATTCGGCCCCCGCGCTCGCCGAGAGCTTCGGTGTGTCACCCACCCCGGTCCGCGAGGCGATGCAGCAGCTCGCGGTCGAGGGCGCCGTCGAGGTGGTGCCGAACCGCGGCTTCCGGGTCGCCGAGCGCACCCCGCGCGACCTCGCCGAGCTGGCCGAGGTGCGGGCGATGCTGGAGGTCCCGGCCGTGCTGCGGCTGGCCCGTACGCTGCCGCCCGAGCGCTGGGAGGAGCTGCGCCCGCAGGCCGCCGCGACCGTCACGGCCGCGGGCCACGGCGACTGCGTGGCGTACGCGGAGGCCGACCGGGCCTTCCACCGCGCGCTCCTCGCGCTGACCGGCAACCGGCAGCTGGCCCTCGTCGCCGACGACCTGCACCGCCGTACGGTCTGGCCCTGCGGCGGCGCCGCGGTGGGCGTCGCCGACCTGCTGGCCGACGCCGCCGACCACATGGCGCTCCTCGACGCCCTGGCGGCCCAGGACCCGGCCCTCGCCGAGCGCATCATCCGCGACCACCTCACGGGCGCCCGCTTCCCGCACTGATCCCTTCCCGGACCGGTCCGGGCGCCGCTCCCGGGCCCGGGGCGGGCTACGCCGCCGTCGTCAGGTGGCCGGCGAGCCAGGTGGGGACGCCGCCCATGAGGCGGAAGAGCCGGGCGGCCTCGGCGCGCAGCCGCGGGGCCTCCTCTTCGGGGGCGGCGTCGGCGAGCGCGGCGAGCGCGGGGGCCGTGCCGATGAGGTAGCCCAGCTCCTCGCGAATGCGCAGCGACTCGGCGAAGCCGTGCCGGGCCTCCGCCAGCTCACCGTCGCGCAGCGCGAGTCCGGCCAGGTGGCGCCAGGTGAAGGAGAGCAGCAGCGGGTCGTCGTGCGCGGTGGCGGCGGCGTGCGCGCGGCGGTAGGCGGCGCGGGCCGACTGCGGGCTGTCGACCAGGTGCTCGGCCATCAGGCCGCGCCGGAAGTCCAGCAGCGCGCGGCCCACGGCGGCCGGGTGCAGCAGCGCGGCGGCCCGGCCGAGCGCCGCCCTGGCCTCGTCGGCGCGGTCCCGTACGCCCAGGACGGTGGCGGCGTAGGCGAGGTGGCCGCGCTCGCAGGCCGCGTCGCCGCGTTCGTCGTCGGTGGTCGCGCGGGCCTCGGCGTGCCGCAGGGCGTCCTCCGCCTCGGCCCAGCCGGCGCAGGTGAACATGCACCGCTCCACCAGGAGCGCCGCGCGGCGCAGCGCGGTGGGCGCGTGCTCGGCGTGCGGTTCCAGCAGTGCGGCCGCGTCCTCCCAGCAGCCGCGGGAGCGGAGCCGCCAGACGGCCCGGTCCAGTGGGTCGTCCCCCTCGGCGGTCGGGCCCGCCGTCCTCGCTCCCGGCAGTCCCGTCACCGGTGCACCCGGCACCGGCAGTCGTTCGACGGGCCCTCCGGGCCCGTCCGATTCCGCAGATTCCGGCATGGCGGTATCCGCCACGTTGCCCTCCCCAAGCGCACCTTTGAGCTGGACTGGAAGCAGTGGGCGAATCTCAGCACGAATGGCGGCGCGGGGCCAAGGGGTTGAGTGAATGATTTCACAATCTCCGGTGGACCGTGTACAGCGCGGAGTTGAGCCGTCCGCGAGGCCCGCCGTTGCCGTTCCGCGCGGGGTTCCGGCGGACGCGTTCCGGCCCCGTACGCGCTGACCTGGCGCTTCGATCGCGGCCGCGGCGGCGCGGGAAAGCCGCCCGAAAGGATGATTCGGAGTCACGCCGCCGGGTGCGCCGTGCGTCCGGCGCCGTCCGCCCTCCGGCCCGCGTCCGGTGATCCCGTCGCCCGGTCACGCTGACGGACGCGGCGGTGGACGCCTGGCGGGGACGGGACCGGCTGATCGCGGGGGCCGCGGCGCGCGCCGGGACGCGCGCCGGGTGACGCACGTGTCGAGGGGCGGGCCTCACCGGCGGCCCGGCCTCACTCCCAGGGGATGTTCCGCCACGGGCTGGCCGGGTCGGTGGTGAGGATCCGGTGCGCGGTGACCATGTCCTCGTACCAGTGGCCGAATTCCTCCTCGTCGAACTGGAGGCAGCGCCCGAGGATGAAGCCGGCCGAGAAGTCCTCCCACGAGCGGTACGCGTTCCGGCTCGCCCGGCCGGCGCGCAGCACGGCCTGTTCCGCCTCCTGCAGGTCGCAGTAGCGGGCGCCCAGCCCCCAGCGGGCCATGCACGAGGCCCGCCCCAGGTCCCACGCCTCGACGGACCGGACGAACCCGCCCTCGGCCAGCACGCCGTCCGCGCGGAACCGCGCCTCGTAGCGCGCGATCCGGCCGATCAGCCGCTGCACCCCCGCGACCTGCGAGGCGACCTCCGCCTCGCCGGGCGGCTCGCTCTTCGTCACGCCGTCCGGGGTGATCCTGACCTCGGCGCCCTTCTCGGCGTTGTGCCGCAGCACCCGCTCGGCGACCCCGCGCCAGTGGTCCACGCTCACCGGGCCCGCGAAGTCCAGCGCGAGCGAGCGCCGCACCGCGAGCGCGAACTCCCAGACCTCGCTGACCATGTCGGCGGCGGTCAGCCGCTCCTGCGCCTGCTGCCAGCCCGCCCGGTCGGTGATGTTCCAGAACTCCGCGAGCGACTTCTTCGACGGGTAGTAGCCGCTGCCGTGGTACGCCATGGCGTTCCACGGCTCGCCGTTGCTGACGAACAGCAGCGCGCCGCAGGCGAGTCCGTGCGCCACCGGGCCGTGCAGCGGCCCGCCCACGTGCAGGGCGCGCAGCCCGGTCCGGGACTCGCCGGAGGCGGCGGCGTCCGCGGCGTGCCGCTGCCACAGGGCGCGGTGCTCGGGCGAGGTCGGGAAGTACGCCTCGCACGGGCTGCCGGGGTTGACGGCCAGCCACGGCGGGTCGTGCGCCTCCCAGTTGCGTGCGAACCAGTCCAGCGAGCCGGACCAGAAGACCGGGTCGGGGACGGGCGCCGGCAGCATGCCGATGGTGAAGGCGGCCAGGCACGGTGTCCCGGTCCGCTGGTCCCAGTACGGCTGGAAGCGCACCGTCCCCGGATGCGCGTCCGCCATGGCCCGGGAGTCGGCGATGAACAGCTCGGCGCGGGCCAGTACGTCGAAGTACGCCGCCCAGTCGCCGCGCGACTTCGCGTCGTACAGCTGCTGCTCCACCTCGCTCGGCGCCTGCCAGGCCGGTGCCGGTGCGGCCGGTCCCGGCTCGGCGGCCGCTCCCGGCCCGTCCGTCATCGCCATGGGAAAACCTTATCGAGCCGTGACCAGCGGTTGTGCGGGGCCCGGGGAGCGGTGCGCACGGGCCCGGGCCCTTCGGAGGGCGCGCTCACGTCATCCGCAGGGCGAGGAAGAAGTCCAGCTTGTCCTCCAGGCGGGACAGGTCGCGGCCGGTGAGCTGCTCGATGCGGCCGACCCGGTAGCGGAGCGTGTTGACGTGCAGGTGGAGCCGGCCGGCGCAGCGGGTCCAGGAGCCGTCGCTGTCGAGGAACGCCTCCAGCGTGGGGATCAGCTCGGCACGGTGCCGGCGGTCGTAGTCCCGCAGCGGGTCCAGGAGCCGGGCCGTGAAGGCGCGCCGCACGTCGTCGGGGACGAACGGGAGCAGCAGGACGTGCGAGGCCAGCTCCTCGTGGCCGGCCGCGCACACCGGGCCCGGCCGGGCCGCGGCGACCCGGCGGGCGTGCCGGGCCTCCTCCAGCGCGCCGCGCAGGCCCTCCGCCGAGTGCACGGCGGCGCTGACGCCGAGGGTGAGCCGGCCGTCGTCGGCCAGCCCGCGGGCCAGCGGCTCCTGGACGGCCGCCAGCAGGGCGTCCGCCTTGAGCCCCGTGGCCTTGGCCTCGCCCTCGTCCTCGGGCAGGGCGGGCAGCGGCACCAGGGCGACCGCCTCGTCACCCGTATGGGCTACGGCGATCCGGTCG
>NZ_PQSQ01000091.1 GCF_002920575.1 Streptomyces sp. Ru73
TGAAGACCACCCTCAACACCATGGTCGACACGCTCTCCTCGTTCGCCTCCGAGGTGACCCGGGTGGCCCGCGAGGTCGGCAGCGAGGGCCGGCTCGGCGGCCAGGCGCGGGTGGAAGGGGTGTACGGCACCTGGAAGCGGCTGACCACCAGCGTGAACGAACTGGCCTCCAACCTCACCACGCAGGTCAGGGCGATCGCCGAGGTGACGGGCGCCGTCACGCAGGGGGACATGTCCCGCTCCATCACGGTCGAGGCACAGGGCGAGGTCGCGGAGCTGAAGAACAACATCAACCTCATGGTCGCCAACCTCCGCGAGACCACCCGAGCGAAGGACTGGCTGGAGTCCAACCTGACGCGCATGGCGGCGCTCATGCAGGGCCACCGCGACCTGATGGAGGTCGCCGGGCTGATCCTCAGCGAGCTCACCCCCCTGATGAACGCCCAGTTCGGGGTGTTCTTCCTGGCCGAATCGGGGGCACGCGCGGGCGAGGGCCTGAAGCTGATCGCCGGGTACGGCACCGACCAGGCCGGCGCCGGCGGCTCACTGCCCGGTGCCGGCACCCCGGGCAGCGGCCTGATCGCGCAGGCGGCCAGGGAGAAGAAGCGCATCCTGCTCACGGACGCTCCCCGGGACTACATCACCATCAAGTCGGGGCTCGGCGGGGCGGAGCCGGCCAGCATCGTCATCGTGCCGATCCTGTTCGAGGGCGAGGTGCTGGGCGTCATCGAACTGGCATCGCTCAGCGGGTTCAGCGAGGTGCATCTGGCCTTCCTCGATCAGTTCGCGAAGACGATCGGCGTGTCCATCAATACGATCATCGCCAACTCCCGTACGGAATCGCTGCTTTCGCAGTCCCAGCGGCTCACAGCGGAACTGCGGGAACGCTCCGACGAGCTGCAGCGGTCCAACGCCGCGCTGGAGGAGAAGGCGGCCCAGCTCGCGACCGCCTCGCAGTACAAGTCGGAGTTCCTGGCGAACATGTCGCACGAGCTGCGAACCCCGCTGAACTCGCTGCTGATCCTCGCGCAGTTGCTCGCCGACAACCCGGACGGGCACCTCTCCGAGCAGGACGTGCAGTTCGCCACGACGATCCACCGCTCCGGATCGGATCTGCTCCAGCTGATCAGCGACATCCTCGACCTGTCGAAGATCGAGGCGGGCCGCATGGACGTACGGCCGGGCGAACTGCCGCTGAGCACGCTGCTCGACTACGTCCGTGCCACGTTCCGCCCGCTCACCGCCGACCGCGGCCTCGACTTCGAGATCACCGTCGCCGACGACGTACCCCGCGAGCTGTACTCCGACGAGCAGCGCCTCCAGCAAGTGCTGCGCAACCTGTTGTCGAACGCGGTGAAGTTCACTCACTCCGGCGGCGTGGCACTGCACGTCGAGCGGGTCGCGGGCGGGGAGTTCGAGGAGGACACACTGCGGAACGCGGCCGATGTCGTCGCGTTCCGCGTGCAGGACACCGGCATCGGCATCCCGCCCGAGAAACTGCCGGTGGTCTTCGAGGCGTTCAAGCAGGCCGACGGCACCACCAGCCGCAAGTACGGCGGCACCGGGCTCGGGCTGTCCATCAGCCGGGAGATCGCGCGGCTGCTCGGCGGCCGGATCACCGCGGAGAGCGAGGTGGGCGTGGGTTCCTGCTTCACCCTCTGCATTCCGGCCCGCCACCCCGAAGCGAAACCGGCCCCACCGCCGGCCCCTTCACCGGCCCCGGCAGCACCCCCGCCCATCGCTGCGGCCCCGGCTCCGGTCGCAGCCCCGGCTCCGGCTCCGGCCGGCGCTTCGGCTCCCGCCCCGTCGCCGGAAGTGCCCCCAGCGGTCGTACCTCCCGAGGACACCTGGCCGCAGACGACCCGGCTGAAGGAGTGGCAGAGCGGCCACCCGGGGCGCGTACTGGCCGGGCGGCGCATCCTCATCGTCGACGACGACATCCGTAACGTCTTCGCGCTCACCCACGTGCTCGGCCGCGTCGGCATCACCGTGAAGTACGCGGAGAACGGCCGCGAGGGCCTGGAGGTCCTGCAGCGCAATCCCGATGTGTCCGTGGTCCTGATGGACATCATGATGCCGGAGATGAACGGGTACGACGCGATCCGCGCCATCCGCGGCACCCCGCGCCTCGCACATCTGCCGGTCATCGCCCTCACCGCCAAGGCCATGCCGGGCGACCGCGAGAAGGCCATCGCCAGCGGCGCCTCCGACTACGTGTCCAAGCCCGTCGACATCGACCGCCTGCTGTCGGTGATCGTCGGCCTGCTCGCACCACGGCCGGAAGCGGAGCCGGAGGGCGGAGCATGAGCACCGGTACACCCGACGCGTGCAGCATCCTGCTGGTCGACGACATGGAGGAGAACCTCGTCGCGCTGGCGGCCGTGCTCGGCCCGCTCCACCGGAAGGTGGTGCGGGCGCGTTCGGGCGAGGAAGCGCTGAAGGCGATGCTGCGCCAGGACTTCGCCGTGGTCCTGCTGGACGTGGCCATGCCGGGCATGGACGGCTTCGAGACGGCCGCCAACATCAAGCGGCTCGACCAGACCAAGGACGTGCCCGTCATCCTGGTCACGGGCGCCGAACCGGGCCCGGACTACGCCTACCGGGGGTACGCGGTCGGCGCCGCCGACATCCTGACCAAGCCCGTCGACCCCTGGCTGCTGCGGACCAAGGTCGGCCTCTTCCTCGAACTGGACGCGAAGAACCGGCAGTTGGCCGCGTACCGGGCGAGCTCGGACAGCGGGGCACGGCTCGCGGAGATCGCCCAGCAGCTGGACCGGATCGAACAGCTCCTCCGCGACGGCCGGGACCCGCGTACGTCCGGTATCGCCGAGCGCGTCGCGGACGTGGAGCGCGCGGTGGACGGCCTGCGCGGGGACCTGAGCGGCTGACCGGGGCGCGCTGACGCCACCGCCTCAATGCCTCAAGGGGCGTCCGCCCGGCCGGGCCGGTGCGCGCCGGGCAGTTGGGTCAGGTGCTGCCGCAGGACGGCCCGGACGGTGTCCGGCTGCAGGCGGTCGGGGTGCAGGGCCGCGTTCAGGGCGAGGCCGTCGAGGACGGCGGCGAGGTGTTCGGTCGCCACCGGGTCGGTCACGCCGAGGCGATCCAGCAGGCGGCCGGCCACGGTCCGCAGCCCGTCGTGGAGTTCGGCCGCGATGGAGCGCAGCTCGGGGTCCGTGCGCGCGGCCACGGCGAACTCCAGCCAGACCGCGGTCTCGTCAGCGCGCCCCGCGTCGAGCGGCAGGAACTGGCCCGCGACGTCCTCCGCCACGGTGTACGGGTCGTCGTCGGGGCGCAGCCGTGCGCGCCGGTCCCGCACCCGGGCCTCGACCCGGTGCACCATCTCGCGGGCCGCAGCGGTGAGCAGGTCCCGGTGGCCGGCGAAGTAGTGCCGTACGGAGCCGACGGCGAGCCCGGCCTCGGCGGCCACGTTCTGGAGCGTGGCCTGCTGGATGCCTCCTCGGGCCACGACCCGGAAGACGGCCTCCACCACCTCGCGGCGGCGCTCCTCGGGGTTCACGATCTTCGGCATCCGTTTTTTATAGCACGACCATGCTACGATTTTTATTTAGCACGTCCACGCTAAAACAGCGGAGAGCATTCTCCCGCCCTCCCCCACTCCGGTGCCGGCCGGAAGCCGCCCGGCACCGGATCAGGAGAAGCCATGGAACCGTCCCGCACCCACCGTCTCCGCAGCCTGGCGCGACTGCTCCGGCTGGCGCTCGACCTGGGCATGTCCTCCCTCGCGTACTACGGCTGCGTCCTCGCGGGGCTCGACACGCTGCCCGCCCTCCTCACCGCAACGGCCGTGGCGGCCGGCTGGCTGACCGCCACGGCGGTGTACGACCGCCGCGCCGACGGCCTCGCCGTCGGCATGCTGCTCATGTACGGACTGTCGGCGGCCTTCGCCGCCGCGACCTCGGCGCCCCGGCCGCTGCTCCTGCGCGACCCGCTGGTCAGCGCCCTCGCCGGACTCGTCTTCCTCGGCAGCTGCCTGAGCGCCACCCCGGCCACCGCCTACCTGGCGCGCAAGCTGCACGGTCAGCCGCTCAGCGACCCGCGGCTGCGCCGCGCGCACCGGACGCAGACCCTGGTGCTGGGCACCGGGCTCACGGCCGAAGCGCTCGTACGCGTCCTGCTGGTGTACGCGCTTCCGGTGCCGACGGCCGCCGCGCTCACGCCTCCGCTGGAGTTCGTCGTGCTCGTACCGCTCGTCGTGTGGACCGTCGTGCACCGCCGGAAGGCCCTGGCCCGCTCCTCCACCGCGGCAGGCGGAGCGGGAGCGGCACGACAGGTGCCGGCAGGGGTGACCGCGGAGCCGGTGCGTGCGGAGCACGGGCACCCGGCGCGGTGAGGGAAGGCGCGGTTACGGAGCGACGGCCGCCCGGCCGCCGCCGTCCGCCCGGCGCAGCCGTGCCGAGAGATGGTGCTGCAGCGGCTGGCCGACGGCGGCAAGGTCGTGCACGAAGTCGAGCGTGCCGTCGCCGGTCAGGGTGTACCGGCGGCGGGTGGCCTCGACCTCCTTGGCGGTGGGCGTGAGCGCCACCTGGTGCGTGGCGAGGTCGACCGTGCCGTCGGCCGCGCGTCCCACCAGGATCTCCGCGATCCCGGTCGGCTGGGTGATCAGTGCCTCCACCCGCCCCTCGGGCTGCACCCGCCACCAGCCGCTCTCCCGGGCCGCCGGCCGCAGCGGCGCACCATCGGCATCGAGCAGCCAGGCCCGGGCCTCGTACCGCAGGAAGGGCCGGCCGTCGTGCCGGAAGGTGACCTCCTGCGCGTAGGTGAAGTCCTCGGCCAGCGTCGGGTACTCGCCGCTCCCCCGCCCCTCCCAGGTGCCCAGCAGCCCGGCCAGCGGCGCGAGCAGCGGGTGCGGCGCCGGCGCGGCGTCCGGCCCGGAGGCGTCGGGGTAGGGAACTGTCCGGGCGGTGTCAGCGGGGTCGAACATGTCGTGCGCTCCTGGTTCGGGGGCCGGTACCGGAAGGCAGCCTAGGGCGTCGGCCCGCCCGCACCGGCCGGCGGAGGCCCGCCCGCGGGGGCGGTTCGGTTTCCGGGTCCGGGCAGCTGCCGCAGGCCGGGGGCGTCGCCCTGCTGGCAGTACACCGGTCCGTTCGGCATGCCGTGGGTCGGCCGGAGGCCGGGCGGCAGGTGCAGGCGGAGGTCGATGTGCTGGTGCCCGAGCCGCTTGCGGGCGTCGAGCAGGAGGGCGATGCCGGCCAGGTCCAGGCTGTGCACGGCCGTCAGCATCAGGTGGAGGATGCGTCTGCCGGGGAACCGGCCGGGCAGGCTGCGCAGGTAGTCCTCCAGCACGGCGTGCGTACCGGGCGCGACGGTCCCGGCCAGCCGGAGGCCCGGCGGCCGGGTGGTCCATCTCGCGTGCAGGGTGACGGTCGTGGACGGGTGCGTCATGAGGGCTCCAGGGTCCGGGGAGCCGGCGGTTGCCGGGTGTGTATCTGTTCTGACCACGGGTGCGTACCGGGCTCACGCGCGGGTACGCACCGAACTCACGTGCGGGCGGCCGTGCGCCGACCCGGCTGTTCGCGTGCGCCGATCTGTTCGGCGATGCGCTTGCAGGCGCGGGAGATGGTGCGGGCGACGTACATCTGCGAGACGCCCAGGCGCTCGGCGATCCGGCGGTGCGTCTGATCGCGGAAGAACCGCAGATAGAGGATTTCGCGTTCGCGTACGGGCAGCCTGGCCAGATGCGGCCTGACCGTCTCCCGGTCCACCGCGAGGTCGAACCCGGCCTCGGTGATGCCGAGGCTCTCGGTCAGGGAGTAGCCGTTGCCCGCGCCGGGCATTTCGGCGTCCAGGGACAGCGCGGTGAAGCTGTACAGGGCCTGGCTGCCCAGGACGACGTCCTCCTTGCTCATGCCGGTGTGGCGGGCGATCGCCTCCACCGAGGGGCCGTTGTCGTCGATGTCGCCCATGAGTTCCTGGCGGGCCTTGCGGACGCGGGTACGCAGTTCCTGCACCCGGCGGGGCACGTGCAGGCTCCACAGATGGTCGCGGAAGTGCCGCTTGATCTCCCCGAGGATGGTGGGGATCGCGAAGCTCTCGAACTCCGTGCCCTGCGCCGGGTCGTAGCGGTCGACGGCCTTGACCAGGCCGACGGCGGCGACCTGCCGCAGGTCCTCGGCGGCCTCGCCGCGGTGGTGGAACCGTACGGCCAGCCGCTCCGACAGCGGCAGCCAGGCGCTGATCACGCGGTCGCGCAGCACGGCGCGCTCGGCACCGTCGGGCAGGGCTGCCAGCCGGCGGAAGTCCTCGGCGGTGTCCGGTGCTTCGTGCGGGCGCCCGCCGCGGCGTGCGGACCGTGGCGGGGCACCGCCGGCAGGCACGGTGCGCGGTGCGGTGCCGCCGCGGACGGGTTTGGCCGGCGGCCGGGCCTGCGCCTGGCCGTGGTGCCGGCGGACAGTGTGCGTCTGCGGCGCGTCGCCGCCGGCGGACGGATGGGTGGTGCTGCGGGGCACGCTGAGCATGGTCTGGGCTCCAGCCTCGTTGGAACAGCCGATCCGGGATCGTCTTTTCCCGAGGAAGAAGTGCGGCCTGACCGGGCGCAGCCGGGGAGGAGAAACACCTCTCCCGCGGGTATGCCTCCGGTCCGAAGCACGCCTGGATGCGTGCCCGATCTTGCACCGGACAAACCTCGCTCGTCCCGCGGATCACACGGTTCCCCCGTCGCTCCCCCGCCACGGTGTTCTCCGCGCCCGGAAGTATGCCGGTACGACAAAACCGGCTCGCCTCCGACGTCCGAACACCCGTACTGGCGGGGCCCGGTGCCGGAGGCGGCCGGTGGGTGGCCCGGGCCGCTCAGGCCGCGAGGGCGCTGATGCCGAGCACGAGGAGCGCGGCCACCTTGGCCAGTTCGAAGGCCACGTAGAACAGGTGGGCACGGGAGCGCGGTGGGTTCTCGCCCGCGAGGACGCGGTCGGAGCGGCGGTTGAGCACCGGGCGGACGGCCGCGAGCTGTACGGCCAGCACGGCCACGGAGGCGGCGGCCGCCAGGCCGACCGGCACTGACGGGCCGCCGGTGACGACCGCCACGATCACCACGACGGCCAGCAGCGCCTCGACCGCGTTGAGCGCGCGGAAGACGAGGCGCCCGATGCCGAGCCCGAGCGGCACGGTCACGCCGGGGGCGCGGAACTTCAGCGGGGCCTCCAGGAACGAGATGCCCAGCACCATCCCGAGCCAGACGAAGGTGACCGCCGCGGTGACCGCGGCTGACGTGGCGTTCATCGGTCTCTTTCTCCCATCCGGCGGGGGGACTGCTCTGCTCCCGGCCCTCGGTCGGCGGGACCGGGGGCCGGCCGGCTCACTGCTGTCCGAGCCACAGGTCGGGGCCGAACACCTCGTAGTGGACGTCCTGCGCCGGCAGACCGCGGCGCAGCAGGCCGCCGCGGACGGCCCGCATGAAGGGCAGCGGGCCGCACAGGTAAGCGGTGGTGTTCTCGGGCAGTTCGAGCGCGTCGAGGTCGGCCTGTCCGGTGGCCGCCTGCGGCTCCTGCTCCGCGTCGCGCTCGTACCAGAGGTGGAGGGTGGCGTTCGGCAGCTTCCCGACCAGCTGCCGCAGCTCCGCGCGGTGCGCGTGGTCGGCCGGGCTGCGGTCGGCGTGCACCACGGTCACCGGGCGGGTGGAGCCGGTGGCCGCCAGGTCGTTGAGCATGGCCAGCATGGGGGTGCTGCCGATGCCGGCGGAGGCGAGCAGCAGCGGTCCTTCGCCCGCCGCGAGGGTGAGGTCGCCGAAGGGCGCGGAGACGCTGAGCCGGTCGCCCACGCGCGCGTTCTCGTGCAGCCAGGTGGAGACCTCGCCGTCCGGCCGGGTCCCGTCGTGGACGCGCTTGACCGTGATCCGCCACTCGTCGCGGCCGGGTTCCGAGGAGAGGCTGTACTGCCGTATCTGGCGCGCGCCGTCGGGCAGTTCGACCTGGACGCTGACGTACTGGCCCGGCCGGAAGGCGCCGGCGGGGCGGCCGTCGGCGCGCCGCAGGGTGAAGGAGGCCACGTCGGGGGTCTCCTGCTGCCGCCCGGCGATCACCATCTGCTGCCAGGTGCCGCCCTCGGGGGCACCGGCCTGCCGGTAGAGGCCGGCCTCCAGGGCGATCAGGGCGTTCGCCATCAGCCAGTAGACCTCGTCCCAGGCGCCCGCGACCTCCGGGGTGACCGCGTCGCCGAGGACCTCGACGATCGCGGCGAACAGGTGCTCGTGGACGATCTTGTACTGGTCGGAGGCGATGCCGAGGGAGGCGTGCTTGTTCGCGATGCGGGCCAGCATCGCGTCCGGGCGGGTCTCCGGGTGCTCCAGCAGCATGCCGGCGAAGGCGGCGATCGAGCCGGCGAGCGCCTTCTGCTGCTCGCCGTTGGCCTGGTTGCCGCGGTTGAACAGGTCCCGGAGCAGCTCCGGGTGGGCGTCGAAGAGCTTCTCGTAGAAGCGCTCGGTGATCTCCCCGATGGCAGCGCCGACGACGGGCAGGGTGTCACGGATGACGGGGGTGGACTGCTCGGAGAGCACCACTACCTCCAAAACTTGCTGTCTATATTCCAATTTTGAGCCGCACTGCTCCCCGGCAGGAGAGAAAGCGCGGCTCAGTCGGAGCGGTGGCCGGCCAGCCCCACCAGGACCGGCCCGGTGGGCGAGGCCACCAGGTCGGACACCGTGAGCGGATCCAGCGTGGCGTAGAAGGCCTCCTGCGCGTCGCGCAGCGCCCGGCGCAGTCTGCAGGCAGCGCGCAGCGGGCAGGGCGGATCGCCCTCGCAGGAGACGACCTCCCCCGCACCCTCCAGCTCACGCACCAGCCAGCCGACCGAGGCCCGCCGGCCCAGGTCCGTCAGGCCGAGGCCGCCACCGCGTCCGCGGCGGGCCTCGACCACGCCGAGGTGACGCAGCCTGCTGATCGCCTTCGCCATGTGGGTGTACGGAACGTTCACCGCGGCCGCCACCTCACGGGTCGTCAGGGGCGCACTCTGCTCCGCGACCGCCAGGCGCATCACGGCACGCAGGGAAAGATCAGTGAACTTCGTCAACCGCACGGCAGAAGGCTAGCAAAATACGCATACGAGATGTGTATTTCAGGGCGTCGGGGACATGTGGGGTCGGTCACGGGCACCGGCACCCTTGCCCGCTCCCCTCCCGGGCGCCAGGATGCGAGTCCCGCGAGCCACAGGGACCACTCGCCGACCGCCCCCACGGAGGCCCCATGCGTCCACGCCGCGCCGCCCTCACCCTGCTCTCCTTCGTGCTCGCCCTGAGCACGGCCCTCCTCCCCGAGGCCCCGGCCTCGGCCGCCGGCGGGACGGCCGGAGCCCACGCCGTGCCCGTGCCGTCCCGGACGGTCACCACCCCGGACGGCCGCACCCGGCTCGCCGACCGGCAGGGCCGCGTCCTCACCCTGCACGGGCTCAACCTCGGCAAGACCGGTACCGTCACCGAGCGGCACGTCGCGCGCCTGGCGGCCGAGGGTTTCACGCTGCTGCGGCTGAACATCCAGTGGCAGCACGTGGAGCCGGCACGCGGCCGGTACGACACCGGTTACCTCCGCTATCTCGACCGCGTACTGGGCTGGGCGGACCGGTACGGAGTGCTGGTACTGGTCGACTGGCACCAGGACGTGTTCGGCCCGGCCTTCGGCCACAACGGCATCCCGGCCTGGGCGACCCGCACCGACGGTCTGCCCTTCGAGCCGGACCCGGACGACTGGTTCGCCGACTACTTCCAGCCTGCCGTGCAGGCCGCCTTCACCCACCTCTACGACGATCCCGACCTGCGCGCCGCACAGGCCAGGGCGTACGCGCGGGTCGCCACGGAGCTGCGCGGGCACCGCTCGCTGCTGGGGTACGACCTCTTCAACGAGCCCTTCGGCCCGGTCCCCGGCGATCCGACCGACCCGGCGAACCAGCTGGCCGCCTCCGTCGCACTCGAACAGGGCCGGCTGCCGGCGATGTACCGGCGCCTGATCCGGGCCGTCCGCACTGTCGACCAGCGCGCCTGGCTGTTCGTCGAGCCGACCGTGCTGGTCGGCCAGGGCGTCCCCACCAGCCTGCCCGGCTTCGCCGATCCGCGGCCGGGGGCCGACCGCATCGGCTACGCGCCGCACTTCTACGACACGGCCGTGGAGGCCGGACAGGACTGGGACCCGGCCGGCGGATTCATCGAGGAGTACGAGGCGGCCATCACCGGCTACCCGGCCGCCCACCGGCTGCCCGTCCTGGTGGGCGAGTGGGGACCGCCCCGCGCCACCACCCCCGGCAACGCTGAGCTGATCCAACGTCAGGTGCGGTCGATGCCGGGCTTCGCCACCGGCTGGGCCATGTGGTACGACTGCGACGCGCCCGACGGGGGCGGCTACTGCGTACGCGGCGCGGACGGCCGCCCGGCACCGGGCAAGGAGCCGGCGTTCGCACCGTACGCACGAGCGGTGGCGGGGACGCCGGGGAGCGAGTCGTACGCACCGGCGACCGGCGAGTACCGCTTGCAGCTCACCGCCGGCCGGGCGACGCACCGGACCTGGACGGAGATCACCCTGCCTGCCACGGCGTATCCGCGGGGCGCCCGGGTCCGGGTCGACGGGACGCCGGAAGCCGTGGTGCGGACCGCGGACGGTCTCGCACGGGTACGGCTGCCCGCGGCGCGGCCGGGCACGACGGTCACGGTGACGGTGACGCCCCGTCAGCTCTGACGCCATGACGCACCGTCAGTGAGCGTGACCGCCACCCCGAAAGGGCCGGGGCCCTCGGATGACGAGGCCCGGCCCTTGCGGTCGGCGGTCGGCCGGACGCGCCCGGTCAGCGGCGGTCCGTCAGGGGCGGCCGGTCAGACGCGGTCGGCGGCGATCAGCACGTACTGGAAGGAGCCGTCCTTGTACGAGTTGATGAACGCCTCCTCGATGCCGGTGACCAGGGAGGACGTGGCCCGCAGCTCCCAGTAGGGCAGGGTCTCGGGGGTCAGGTCGATGACGGCCTGCGGCACGAGGCGGTTGTCGGCCATGGCACGCAGGTACTCCCTGCGGGAGTGGATGTTGCACTCGAAGTGCGCGTTGATCTGCGAGACGTACTTCGAGGGCTGGCCGTACCGCGGGTTCCAGCAGCCGGTGATGGTCACGTACCGGCCGCCGACCGCGAGGACGCGGGAGTGCTCGGCGAAGAGGTCGTGCAGGTCGACGTACATGCTCGACTCGTTGTTCCACGAGGCGGCGGCCTGCCCCGTCTCGAAGGGCATGTCGAGCATGTTGCACACGCGGGCGTGGACATGGTCCTCGATGCCCAGTTCCCGGGCGCGCCGGTTGGCGAAGTCGGCCTGCTTGGCCGAGAGGGTGACGCCCTCGACCTTGCAGCCGAAGCGCTGGTGGGCCATGACCATCGAACCGCCCCGGCCGCACCCGGCGTCCACGAGCGTGTCGTCACGGCCGATGGAGCCGAGATGGCTCAGGAGCATGTCGGCCTGGGCCGACTCCAGCCGGTGGAGCTCTGCGATCAGCCGCTTCTCGTAGTCGCCGTCGCCGGGGTCCCCGAGCGCCGCGTGGTCGACGTCGCCGATGCCGTAGTGGTGGTGGTAGAGACCGTCGACATCGCCGAGGCGCAGGTTCACCGGCCTGGCCTCCTGGTCCCAGTAGCGGGCGATGTCGCCCTGGTACGGCGAGGCGGGGGCGGGGACGAAGGCGGAGGAGCCGTTGAGGGTGGTGAATTCGGTGCTGGTCACAGGTAAAACCGTCCTTACCAGAAATCGGGCAGGCTGTAGCGATAGGTGTTGGTCTGGTGCCAGTAGTGGTTGCCGTCGACCCAGACGGCCACCCCCCGCAGGAAGCGCAGCACGCTCGGGACCGGGCAGGCAGCGGCCAGGGCTGCGGCTGCGGCTTCGAACTCGTGCATGAGGTCGTTGTGGACCTCGACCGCCTTCAGATAGGCGTCCCGCTCGGAGAGGCCCTCGCGCTTGGCGAGCACCACGGGCAGGTTCAGGTGCAGGCCGGGACTCTTCAGCTCCTTGGTGTACGAGTACAGGTCGTTGACGATGGTCGTGGCGTTGCCGGCGAGCGCGATGACCCGCTGCATGTCCGGCCGCGCGTGCAGGTCCGCCGGCAGTTCGTAGCCGCCGACGGTGTCCGTGATGGTCGGGCAGGGGCGGAAGTTGTTGAACTGACGCATCGCCAGGTACTCCCACACCTCGGGCACGTGCTCGGTCTGCGCCCAGGCCGCCTCCGCGAGGTAGCCGAGGTGCAGCCGGGCCATGTCGTGCCGGTACCGGTCGGTCTGGGAGGGGCTGGCCTGCTGGGTGAAGTACTCCATGGCGGACCGGTAGGCGCGCCGCGGCGCGTCCGAACCGAGCGATTCCCGCCACGCCGGCTCGTACTCCCGCGTGGTGTGCAGCGGGTCGAGTGCCGTGTGCGCCAGCAGGAGGCGGCTGCCGAGGCCGATGGGCGAGCCGCCGTGGTCCTCGCAGTAGCAGTCGTCGACCGCGTTCTCGGCGACCATCAGCCGCGTCGCGATCATCACGTGGTCGACGGTGGGCGCGTCCGGGTGGCAGGCGACCATGTAGCGGCTCACGGAGAAGCCGTCGAACTGGTCCTCCCACTCCGCGGGGACCGCCTGGACCTCGTCCACCGCCCAGGACTTGATCCGGCGGCCGACCTCTTCCACCCGTACCGGATCGGGCTCCGGCACCGGGTGGTGGTAGAGGCCCGGGATGGGGTCGCCGGCGGCGGGCTTCCCGGATTCGGCCGGCTCGCCGGTCCGGTCCGCTCCCCCGTCCTCGGCCGGATCCACGGCCTCCGGAGACGCCGTGGCCGCGAGGCGGCGGAACGGGTTCAGGCCCGACGTGCCGAGCCCCGTGGGGCCCCGCAGGATGCGCTCCAGGGCCGGTTCCGAGGGCGCCGCGGCGGCGCACTCCTCTACCGCCGGAGCGGTCGGTCCGCCGCCCGGACTCCCCTCGGGTGCGGGCGCTTCGACGGGCATGGGCCCTGCGGCGGGGGCGGCAACGGCGGGCGGGCCGGGCGGGGTGGGGCTGTCGATACCGGCCACGCCGGGCAGGCCCGTCCGTGCCGGAGGAATCCCAGGATCGGGCATCCGTAACTCCTTGGAGAGATGAGTGTGCTGTCCCGTGCTGTCCGTGGCCGGGCGTGCCGCCCGGCGGGGAGGGGGTGGTCCGGGCCGCGACGGCCGTCGGACGGGTGCCGCTAGACGCGTCTGCGGGACAGGTTCGGGCCCTCGCCGGGGGCCGAAAAGCATTGCCCGAAGAGACCGGCACAATCTCTTTGGTACCGAAGGGCGTTGCGCTCACACCCGGGCGTCATGACCGCGCGGGGGCGGGCGGGGGAGAGTACGGCGCCGGGGTGGTGGAGCGGTTTGCCGGGAGCGCCCGGAGCCGCCGGGCGAAAGCCGGGCCGAGTCCTGTGCTTACAGGTGGCCTTGTGAATTCCGGTGGCCGCCGTGCGATTTCCCCGGGACCGGCCGGCAGGCCCCCCGAGCGGCCGGCCGACAACCTGGCGCGGGCCTCGCGGTAACGGTTCTTCCCACGCCGGAGGAGCGAGCGGAACCGCTGGTCGCGAGCCCGTCGTGGCGGCGCCGTGGCGCGCGGCCGCGGTGCGCGGGCGGGGCTGCCGAGGCGGCTCCGGGCGCGCTTCCGGGCTGGTCTCAACGGCCATCGGGCTGGGCTCCTCCTTCAGTGCGGGACGGCGGCGGGATTGTGCGGCACAAAACAGCGGAGTGCGTGCGGAGTTCGGTCATCCGGGAATCGGTGGCGAATATCTGAGAATCCGTTCGGACCCGAGAAAACAGTAACGGCCGGTGGGCCGGGATCGCCCGGTCGGCCAAGGGAGTTACCTCGATGCAGTGACCTTGCTCCGCGCTGGGTTTATCGGACGATCGACGGCATTCGGACGATCTCGCCGGGTGCACTTGCCGTACGGCGCGAGAGGATGCCCACGTTCGCTCACCCCTTCGCCCCTCGAACGTGTGTCATATGCACGAGGCAAACATTGCAAACTGCAAGAAAAAATCACCCTAAGTAACAGCAAGTGGCGGAAAACAGCTGGTTGGCGGCCTGAGCGAGGCTCAATGCTGGGCGCACCAGGCAGCCGTGCCCCTGCGGCAACAGCTGTCCCATCCCCTGTGTGAAGAGTGGTGGTCGGAGTGCGACGCCGGGTCCGGGCGAAGACCGAACGTGCGGCTGCCGCGGCAGCCGAACAGCTGCTGCGCGCGGGGCAGTTGCTGCGCAGACTCCCCACGACGGACGACCTGCGGGTGGTGTACCGGACCGATCAGTCCGTCAACGACGCGCCGTACCGCGAGCGCTGGGCGCACGACAAGGTGGTGCGGTCCACGCACGGGGTCAACTGCACCGGGTCGTGCTCCTGGAAGGTCTACGTCAAGGACGGCCTGATCACCTGGGAGACACAGCAGACCGACTACCCCTCGGTGGGCCCGGACCGGCCGGAGTACGAGCCGCGGGGCTGCCCCAGGGGCGCGTCGTTCTCCTGGTACACGTATTCGCCGACGCGGGTGCGCCACCCGATGGTGCGCGGTGTGCTGCTGGAGATGTACCGGGAGGCCAGGGACCGGCTGGGCGACCCCGTCGCGGCGTGGGCCGAGGTCACCTCCGATCCGGAGAGCAGGCGGCGGTACCAGTCGGCACGTGGCCACGGCGGCCTGGTGCGGCTCGGCTGGGACGAGGCGCTGGAGATCGCCGCTGCCGCGCACGTGCACACCATCGCCGAGTACGGCCCCGACCGGGTCGCCGGGTTCTCTCCGATCCCCGCGATGTCCATGGCGTCGCACGCGGTGGGCGCACGCTTCATGTCGCTGATCGGCGCGCCGATGATCTCGTTCTACGACTGGTACGCGGACCTGCCGGTCGCCTCCCCGCAGGTCTTCGGGGACCAGACGGACGTGCCGGAGTCCGGGGACTGGTGGGACGCGGCGTACCTGATGCTGTGGGGCTCGAACGTGCCGGTGACGCGTACGCCGGACGCGCACTGGATGGCGGAGGCACGGTACCGGGGCCAGAAGGTGGTGGTCGTCTCCCCCGACTACGCGGACGCGACGAAGTTCGCCGACGAGTGGCTGCACCCGCACCCCGGCACGGACGGCGCGCTGGCGATGGCCATGGGCCATGTCGTCCTCACGGAGTTCTTCGTCCGCCGGCAGGTGCCGTACTTCACCGACTACGTCAAGCAGTTCACCGATCTGCCGTTCCTGGTGGAGCTGGAGGAGCGCAGCCCGGGCCGGTACGTGCCGGGGAAGTTCGTGACCGCGGTGGACCTGGACCTCGCACTGGACAAGGCGCCGGAGGCGCGCCGGTGGATGCCGGTGCTGCTGGACTCCGTGACCGGTGAGCCGGTCGTGCCGGGCGGCACGATGGGCGACCGGTGGGACGAGAAGGGCGCCGGGCGGTGGAACCTGGACCTCGGTGACATCGATCCGCTGCTCTCCCTCCACGATGCCGGTGGCGGTGGCGGTGCGGTGGCCGAGGTGGTGCTGCCGCGGTTCGACGAGCCCGGTGGTACGGCCGTGCGCGGTGTGCCGGTGCGGGTGCTCGGGCCCGCACCGTCACCACCGTCTTCGACCTGCTGCTCGCGCAGTACGGGGTGGGCAGGCCCGGGCTCCCCGGCAACTGGCCGGAGGGGTACGAGGACGCGAGCGAGCCGTGCACGCCGGCCTGGCAGGAGACCGTCACCTCGGTGCCGGCGGCCACCGCGGTGCGGGTGGCGCGGGAGTTCGCGCGGACCGCGGAGCAGACCCACGGCCGCTCGATGATCGTCATGGGCGCCGGCACCAACCACTGGTTCCACTCCGACACCATCTACCGTGCGTTCCTCTCGCTGCTGGTCCTGACGGGTTGTCAGGGCGTCAACGGCGGCGGCTGGGCGCACTACGTGGGCCAGGAGAAGGTCCGCCCGTACGCCGGGTGGCAGCAGCTGTCCACCGCGGCCGACTGGGTGCGGCCCTCGCGGCAGATGGCCGGCACACCGTACTGGTACCTGCACACCGACCAGTGGCGGTACGAGTCCTACGGCGCCGACGCGCTGGCGTCACCGGCCGCGCGCGGCACCTTCGCCGGGAAGCACACCGCTGACCTGGTGGCCGAGTCGGTGCGCGCGGGCTGGATGCCGTCCTACCCGACCTTCGCCGCCAACCCGCTGGAGCTGGGGCGGCAGGCGCGCGAGAGCGGCCGGTCGCCCGAGTCCTGGGTGGCGGACCAACTGGCCGACGGCAGCCTGCGATTCGCCGGCGAGGATCCCGACGCGCCGCGCAACTGGCCGCGGGTGCTGACCGTGTGGCGGGCCAACCTCATCGGCTCCTCGGCCAAGGGCAACGAGTACTTCCTGCGGCACCTGCTGGGGAGCCGGGGCGGGGCGAGCGCGGCGGAGGCGCCGCCTGACGCGCGGCCGCGCAGTGTGACCTGGCGGGACCGGGCGCCGGAGGGCAAGCTCGACCTGCTGCTCGCGCTGGACTTCCGGATGACGTCGACGACGCTGTTCGCGGACCTCGTCCTGCCGGCTGCGACCTGGTACGAGAAGCACGACCTGTCCAGTACGGACATGCACCCCTACGTGCACGCCTTCACCCCGGCGATCATCCCGCCGTGGGAGGCGCGGACCGACTTCGACATCTTCCACGGCCTGGCCCGCAAGGTCTCCGCACTCGCCCGCGGGCGTCTGGACGTCGCCCATGACCTCGTGGCCACCGCACTGCAGCACGACACTCCCGACGAGACGGCCCAGCCGGGCGGCACCGCGCCGGACTGGTGGACCGCGGGCACCGCTCCCGAGCCCGGGCGCACCGCACCCCGGGTGACGCTGGTGCGGCGCGACTACACCGCGATCGGCGACAGGATCGCCGCGCTCGGGCCGCTGGCCGAGGAGCAGGGCATGACGGTCAAGGGCCTCACGGTGCATCCGGCGCCCGAGTCGGCGTGGCTCGCCGCGCGGTGCGGCGTGGCGGGCCAAGGGGCAGCTGAGGGACGGCCGTTGCTGGACACGGACGTGAAGCTGTGCGAGGCGGTCCTCGCACTGTCCGGGACCACCAACGGGCGCATCGCGGCCGAGGGCCTGGAGCGGCTCGCCGAGCGGGTGGGCCCGGAGGCCGGGCTGGCGGAGACGGCCGCTTCGGTCGCCGAGCGCCGGATCGTCTTCTCCGACACGCAGCAGCGCCCCGTGCAGGTCGGCACCAGCTTCGAGTGGTCGGGCAAGGAGGCACCCGACCGCCGCTACTCGCCCTTCACGCTCAACACCGAGAACGCCAAGCCGTGGCACACCCTCACCGGCCGCCAGCACTTCTACCTCGACCACGACTGGATGGCCGAACTCGGCGAGCAGCTGCCGGTGTACCGGCCGCCGCTGGACCTGGCGGCGCTCGGCGAGGGCGCGGCCGCGGGGGACGGCGCCGAGCGCACGGTGACGGTGCGTTACCTGACCCCGCACTCGAAGTGGTCGATCCACTCCGAGTACCAGGAGAACCTGCTGATGCAGACGCTCGGCCGGGGCGGTCCGGTGATCTGGATGAGCGTCGCCGACGCCGAGGCCATCGGCGTCGCGGACAACGACTGGATCGAGGCGGTCAACGCCAACGGCGTCGTCGTGGCCCGCGCGGTGGTCTCGCACCGGATGCCCGCCGGCACCGTGTTCATGTACCACGTCCAGGAGCGCCTGGTGAACGTGCCCAAGGCCGAGGCCACCGGCCGGCGCGGCGGCGTGCACAACGCCCTGACCAGGCTGCTCATCAAGCCCACCCACCTCATCGGTGGTTACGCGCAGCTCTCCTTCGCCGCCAACTACTACGGCCCCACCGGCAATCAGCGTGACGCGCTCACGGTGATCCGCCGCCGCAGCCAGAACGTGGAGTACTGACCATGTCCCGTGCCCGTCCGGCCACCCCGCGCGTCATGGCGCAGGTGGCCATGGTGATGAACCTCGACAAGTGCATCGGGTGTCACACCTGTTCGGTCACCTGCAAGCAGACCTGGACCAACCGCCAGGGCACCGAGTACGTGTGGTTCAACAACGTCGAGACCCGGCCGGGGCAGGGCTATCCGCGGGGTCACGAGGACCAGGAGAAGTGGAAGGGCGGCTGGGAGCTGCGCCGCGGACGCCCGGTGCCCCGCACCGGCGGCCGGGCCCGCCGGCTGGCCCGCCTCTTCGCCAACCCCGAACTGCCCTCGCTGGACGACTACTACCAGCCGTGGACGTACGAGTACGAGACACTGACGACCGCGCCGCTGGGCGACGACGTGCCCACGGCCGCGCCCCGCTCCCTCATCGACGGCCGCCCGGCCACTGTGACCTGGGGCCCCAACTGGGACGACGACCTGGGCGGCGGGCCCGACGTCCTCGCGGCCGACCCGGTGCTGCGCCGGATGAACGACACGGTGCGCCTGGAGTACGAGCAGGCGTTCATGTTCTACCTGCCGCGCATCTGCGAGCACTGCCTCAACCCGTCGTGCGTCGCGGTCTGCCCCTCCGGGGCGCTGTACAAGCGGATCGAGGACGGCATCGTGCTGGTGGACCAGGACCGCTGCCGCGGCTGGCGGATGTGCGTGTCCGGCTGCCCGTACAAGAAGGTGTACTTCAACCACCGGACCGGCAAGGCCGAGAAGTGCACGTTGTGCTACCCGCGCATCGAGGCGGGCGAGCCCACCGTGTGCTCCGAGACCTGCGTGGGCCGCCTGCGCTACCTCGGTGTGCTGCTCTACGACCCGGACAAGGCGGGCCGGGCCGCGGCCGTCCCGGATGAGAAGGACCTGTACGAGGCCCAGCTCGGCTGCTTCCTCGCCCCCGAGGACCCCGAAGTGATCCGGGCCGCCGAGGAGTCCGGCATCCCGCACGACTGGATCGAGGCCGCCCGCAAGTCCCCCGTCCGCGCGCTGATCAGCGAGTACCGCGTGGCGCTGCCACTGCACCCGGAGTACCGCACCCTGCCCATGGTCTGGTACGTCCCGCCGCTCTCCCCCGTCGTCGACGCGCTCACCGGCACCGGCCACGACGGCGAGGACCCCGCCAGCCTCTTCGGCGCCATCGACGCGCTGCGCATCCCGCTGGGCTACCTCGCGGAGCTGTTCACCGCGGGTGACCCGGCCCCCGTCGAGGCCGCGCTGTGCCGGCTGGCCGCGATGCGCGCCCACATGCGCCGCATCAACCTCGACGAGCCCCGGGACCCGGCCATCGCCCGTGCCGTCGGCATGGACGGCACCGGCATCGAGGCCATGTACCGGCTGCTGGCCCTGGCCAAGTACGAGGAGCGGTACGTCATCCCCACCAGCTACACCACGCCCGCTGCGGCCGGCGCCGCGTACGACGGGTGCAGCCTGGACGGCGAGGGCGGCCCCGGCATGATGCCGGACGGCCGCGCCGCCGCGGCCTTCCACGCGCCACCGGCCGCTGAGGACGGGGGCGGAGACGGCCTGCGGGGCCGGGTCAACCTGCTGAACTGGAACGGCGAGGGCCGCCCGGCCGGTCTCTTCCCGCGGCAGGGGGGCCGGCGATGACCCGGCCCGTCGTCCACCAGGCGGCGTCCCTGCTCCTGGCCTACCCGGACGACGACTGGCCGCAGCGGCTGGAGACCGTCCGGTCCGCCGTCGCCGCGCTGCCGGGCCCCGAGATCGGCCTGCTGCTGCGCTTCTGCCGGTCGGTGCGGGACGTGCCGGCCCTCACCCTGGCCGCGCGGTACGTCGCCACGTTCGACCGCAGCCGCCGCCGCTCGCTCTACCTGACGTACTACACCGACGGGGACACCCGCCGCCGCGGCGCCTCACTGGCCCGGCTCAAGGCCCGCTACCGCGCACACGGCTGGCAGCCGGCCGAGGACGAACTGCCCGACTTCCTGCCGCTGATGCTGGAGTTCGCGGCGCGCAACGCCGAGGACGGCACGGCCCTGCTCGTGGCGCACCGGCCCGCGATCGAGGTCCTGGGCTTCGCGCTGGAGGCCCACCGCAGTCCCTACACCGACATCGTCCGGGCCGTCTGCCGCACCCTGCCCGGCAACGCCCCCGCCAGCCGCGAGGAAGCCGTTTCCCTCGCGCGCACCGGACCGCCAGCCGAGACCGTCGGCCTGGACGCGTTCCCCTCCCCCACCTCTCCGCACCGCCTGGGAACACCGCAGTGACACACCTCGCCATCGCCCTGTGGGCCGCCCTCCCTTACCTCACGCTCGCGCTCTTCGTCGCGGGCAGCATCTGGCGCTACCACTACGACCGCTTCGGCTTCACCACCCGCTCCAGCCAGCTGCACGAACACCGGCTGCTGCGCCTCGGCGGTCCGCTGTTCCACTACGGGCTGCTCTTCGTCTTCGCCGGACACGTCGCCGGGCTGCTCGTGCCCGAGTCGCTGACCGACCGCCTGCACGTCAGCGAGCGCCTGTACCACGCCAACGCGCTGCTCCTCGGCGGCGCGGCCGGCGTCGCCACCGCCGCCGGGCTCGGCGTCCTCCTGTACCGGCGGCTGCGCGTCCGTGCGATCCGGGCCGCGACCAGCCGCAGCGACCGCGTCACCCTCCCGCTGCTCACCGTCGTACTGGCCGCCGGGCTGACGGCCACCGTCTCCTCGGCGGCCGCCGAGTCCTACGACTACCGGCTGGGCGTGTCCGTGTGGTTCCGCAGTCTGTTCACGCTCGATCCAGACGTCCTCGCGATGGCGCACGCGCCGCTCGTCTACCAGGTGCACGCGCTGCTGGCCATGGCCCTGTTCGCCGTCTGGCCGTTCAGCCGCCTGGTGCACGCCTTCACCGCGCCGCTCGGCTACCTCGTCCGCCCGTACGTCGTGTACCGCTCCCGCACCCCGGCCACCCCGTACCTGCACCCGTCGGCGCCGGGGCGGCCGGGCCGGAAGGGCCGCGCCCGCGCGATGCCGCCACGCTAGGCCGCGGGGCCCTTCCGGCTTCTCGCCCGCCGGTCCTTCCGTTACGGCTTCCCGCCCTGCCCCGGCGTACGGCGTGCGCGTCCTGCGCGGCCGCCCTTCCGGGCCACCGCCACCAGCTCCGCCGCCGGGCCCACCAGCCGGCGGCCCATCGGCCAGACCGCACGCAGCGCACGCGTGAGGTCCACGCCCTCGACCTCGACGACGACCAGCAGCCCGTCCGCGATGTCGCCGCGCACCGCCAGCTCGCTGAGCGCTGCGGGCCCGGTGCCGGCGATCACCGCGCCGCGTACGGCCGCCGTCGAGCCCAGCTCCAGCAGCGCGCGGGCGCGGCCCTGGCCGGCCAGGTGCAGTGCGCGGTCCAGGGTCTGGCGGGTGCCGGAGCCGCGCTCGCGCAGCACCAGCGGCGTACCGGCCAGCTCCGGCGCGGAGAGCGGCTGACGGCGGCGGGCCCAGGGGTGGCCGGGGTCGACCACGACGACCAGCCGGTCCTCGGCGACCTGCCGCGTCGACATCACCTGGGCCAGGTGCGGTCCCTCGACGAAGCCGACGTCGGCGTCACCGGACTCGACCAGCGCGGGGACGTGCTCGCTGTTGGTGACCTGGAGCCCTATGTACAGCTCGGGCCGGCGGCGGCGCAGCTCGCTGATCCAGGCAGGCAGCAGGTACTCGGCGATGGTCAGGCTGGCGGCCACCCGGAGTTCGGCCTCGCGCCGGTTGCGCAGCGCGTCGGAGCGGGCGAGCAGGCCGTCCACCTCGTCCAGTACCCGCCGCGCGTGGCCCGCGACGATCTGGCCCGAGGCGGTGAGCCGCGAGCCGCGGCGGGTGCGGTCGACCAGGACCAGTCCGAGCGCGCGTTCCAGGGTGGACAGGCGGCGGCTGGCCGACGGCTGGGCGATCCGGAGGCGTTCGGCGGCCCGGCCGAGGCTGCCCAGCTCGGCGACGAGGACGAGCAGCCGGAGCGACTCCAGGTCGGGGGTGCGGGAGGGCGCCGGCGCGGTGCCGGTCGTGGGGGCGGCCGGGGGCTCTGCGGGAGTCGGTGTCACAGCGCCAGCGTATGACTGAGTCATAGCGTTGCGCTATGACCTGGTGTGCGATCGGGGGCTACAGGGGAATCGCGCGGCCGCGGACAGTGAGGATCATGACTGATGAGACCGCCTCTCCGCCCGCACCCGGTGCCCCGACGCCGGCCGCCTCCGGCTCCGCGACCGCCGCGAAGGACCGGGCCGTGTCCGCGGCCGCGCCGGCCGGGAAGCCCGCCTCCACGCCGGCCGATGAGTCCGCGCCGGCCCGCGGGGTGCGCGGCGCCGTCCTCTCCCGCCTGCCGGGGCTCGCGCTCGCCGTCGGCATCGCGGCCGTGGCCACCGTGCTGGGCGGACTGGTGCCGGTGGTCGGCGGGCCGGTGACCGGGATCGTGCTGGGCGTGCTGGTGGCGGTGGCGGTGCGGCCGGGCGCCGTACTGCGGCCCGGCATCGCGTTCGCCGGCCGTGGCGTGCTGCAGGGCGCGGTCGTGGTGCTGGGCGCGCAGCTGTCGCTGGGCCAGGTCCTGAAGGTGGGGCTGGGGTCACTGCCGGTGATGGTCGTGACGCTGGCGGTCTGCCTGGCCGCCGCTTACTGGCTCGGGCGGCGCCTGGGCATCGTCCGTGACCTGCGGACGCTGATCGGTGTCGGCACCGGGATCTGCGGTGCCTCGGCGATCGCGGCGGTGACGCCGGTCATCGGCGCGGCGGAGGCATCGGTGGCCTACGCGGTCTCCACGATCTTCGTCTTCAACATCGCCGCCGTCCTGACCTTCCCCCTCGTCGGCCACCTGCTGGACATGGGCCAGCACGCCTTCGGACTGTTCGCCGGCACCGCGGTGAACGACATGTCCTCGGTGGTCGCGGCCGCGACGACGTACGGCGGTCCGGCGGCGAACTACGCGGTCGTGGTGAAGCTGGCCCGTACCCTGCTGATCATCCCGATCTGCCTGGGCCTGGCCGCGCTGGCCCGCCGTCGCGCGGTGAAGGCCGCGGGCGCCGCCGGGGCGCCCGGTACCGAGGTGCGCAGGGTCCGTGTCGCCCGGCTGATCCCGTGGTTCCTGGTGGGCTTCATCGTGCTGGCCGCGCTCAACACCGCGGGGCTCGTGCCGAGCGCCGCGCACCAGCCGCTCAGCACGCTGTCGGTCTTCCTCATCACCGTCGCGCTGTCCGCGATCGGGCTGTCCACCGAGCCGGCCAAGCTGCGGCGCGCGGGCCCGGCGCCGCTGCTGCTGGGCGGCCTGCTGTGGGTGGTGGTGTCCGCGACCAGCCTGGCCATGCAGTTCGCGTTCGGGCACCTGTGAACGGCACGGGCGAGCGCCGCGGCTGACCTGCCCGGGTCAGGGGCGCGCCGGCAGATGGGAGGGTGCGCCGCTGAGGGGGTCCGCGATCAGGCCCCCGACGCGGCGTACGTCGTCGAGGGGGTCGACGGCCAGTTCGTCGGCGGCCGCCGTGATGGCCCGGAGGGCGGGGACGAGGCCGGCCCGCTGGTCGGCGGGCAGCCGGTCGACCAGCCCGGCGACCTCGGCGCGGCGGTGTGCGAGGACCCGGCGGACGAGTTCCTGCCCGTCGTCGGTGAGGCGCACGATGACCTCGCGGCGGTTGGCGGGGTTGGGCTTACGGTCGATGAGCCCTTCGCCCTCGAGCCGTTCGATCATGCGGATGGCGGTGGACGGGTTGACTCCCAGTGTCGTGGCGACGGCGGCGGCCTTGACCGGGCCGCAGCTGTCCACGACGACCAGGGTCCGCAGCTGCGGGAGGGTCAGGCTGGGGGCGATGGCGGCCAGGGCCCGCGCGGAGATGGCGACGAGGAGCCGGGAGGCCGCCATGATGGCGACGGTGATCTCCTCGGCCTCGTGGTCCTGGGGTGACAGCCCTTCCTGGGCGGGGGGCTGCGGGTTCTCGGCGGCGCGTTCCATGTCCCTTTTCTACCGCGTCCGCTTCCGCGCGCCGGCCACTGGTCGGCTTGTCGGACTTGCCATCATTGCAGTCTGCAATAGTAGAGTGAAGGTGACACCCCAGAACGGCGCGGGCGCGACGGTTTCGGGGAAGGAAGTGAGGACATTGCAGGCAGGACCGAAGCACGAGGCGTATTCCTTCGTGTGTCTGCGCTGCGGGCACGCCTGGGAGGACGAGTACGAGATCCGGCATGCCACCGACCGTGACGGGCATGCACGTGTGACGTACCTCTGCAAGGGCTTCACCGTGCCGTCACCGCTGACGGCCGGCCGCTGCCGTACGTGCGGCGGCGAACGGATCCGCATCCTGCGGGCCGGGCGCGTGGCGTCCGCCCGCCCCTCCTTCGACTGACGCGGCACCGCGCGACGAAGCGCAGCGCTGCGCACCCCACCGGCCGCCGGTGCGGGCCCCGTTGTCCCGGGACCGGCACCGGCTCCCGTATGCCCTGACGGGGCCTCACCGGCCCCCGACGCTCCTCCGGCGCGACACCGCCGTGCGCCGGCCGCTCACCGTGCCCCGGTGCGGGCCCACCCGGCCCACCGCCGGCGCCGAGTACGTCCCCGTCCCCTTTTTTCTGCAACGGAGTACGCATGTCCCGGCCCCAACCTGCCCCACAGCAGGCCGCCCGGCCCCGACCGCCCCAGCAGGCCGGCCACGGCCTCGCCGCCAAGGTGGCGCACCTGGGAGACTTCCACGTCCCGCCGCGTGCCGTGGCGATCACCCTGCTCGCGATACCGGTCGGTGCCGCCGCCGCGCTGGTCGCCGTCGGACTGCTCAAGCTCATCGCCCTCTTCACCAACCTCGCCTTCCACGGCCGCCTCAGCATCGCGGACGCCACCCCGCACGGCACGCCGCACCGCTGGCTGCTGCTGGTGATGCCCATCGTCGGCGGCCTGGTCATCGGCCTGATGGCGCGCTACGGCTCGGAGAAGATCCGCGGCCACGGCATGCCCGAGGCCATCGAGTCGATCCTGGTCGGCGGCAGCCGGGTGCAACCCCGCGTCGCCGTGCTGAAGCCGACGTCGGCCGCGGTCTCCATCGGCACGGGCGGCCCGTTCGGCGCCGAGGGACCCATCATCATGACCGGCGGCGCGGTCGGCTCGATCCTCGCCCAGTTCCTGAAGGTGACCACCGACGAGCGCAAGGCGCTGCTGGTGGCCGGCTCGGCGGCCGGCATGGCGGCCACCTTCAACGCGCCGCTGGCCGCCATCCTGCTGGCCGTGGAACTGCTGCTCTTCGAGTGGCGCCCGCGTACGTACCTGCCCGTGGCCGTCGCCGCGGTGACGGCCACCCTGGTGCGCGGCCCGATCCTGGGCACCGCGCCGCTGTTCGGCGGCGCCCACGTCCCCGCGCACCTCGCGCCCTCCGCGTACGGGCTGTGCGTGGTGGCCGGGCTGGCCGCCGGGCTGCTGGCGCTCGGCGCCACAGCGCTCGTCTACTTCTCCGAGGACCTCTTCGCCAAGCTGCCGTTCCACTGGATGTGGTGGCCCGCGATCGGCGGCGCCATCATCGGCATCGGCGGCTGGTTCGAGCCGCACGCGCTCGGCGTCGGCTACGACGTCATCGACCAGCTGCTGACCGGCCGGGCCACGGTCGGCCTGGTCCTCGGCATCCTCGTCGTGAAGACCCTCATCTGGGGCCTCTCCCTCGGCTCCGGCACCTCCGGCGGCGTCCTCGCCCCCATGTTCATGATCGGCGGTGCGCTCGGCGCGGCCGAAGGGCTCGTCTTCCCGCACGTCTCCCCCGGCTTCTGGGCACTGGTCTCGCTCGCGGGCGTACTCGGCGGCGTCATGCGGTCGCCGCTGACGGGCATCGTGTTCTGCATCGAGCTCACCCACGAACTGAACGCCCTGATCCCCATGGTGATCACGGCATCGGCCGCTTACCTGCTCTCCGTCATCGTCCTCAAGCGGTCGGTGCTCACCGAGAAGCTGGCGCGCCGCGGGCTGCACCTGACGCGTGAGTACAGCGTCGACCCGCTCGAGACCCACCTCGTGCGCCAGCTGGAGACGCCGGTCACGGCCACCTTCCGCGCGGCCACGACGGCCGGCGAGGCCGCCGCCGCGCTCCGCTCCGACGCGCACGCCGACCCCCGCGAACAGCTCGCGGCCCAGCGGCTCTACCCGGTGCTCGACGAAGCGGACCGCCTGCTCGGCGTGGTCACCCGGCGCGAACTCGCCCACCGCGACGGCGCTGACGCCACGCCGCTGGGCGAGCTGGCCCGCCCAGCGGTCACCGCGCACGACGACGAGACCCTGCGCGCGCTGGCCAACCGCATGGCCCAGCACGACATCACCCGCATCCTCATCGTCAGCCGTGACGCACCGGCCCGGCCGGAGGGCATCGTCAGCCTGCGCCACCTGCTGCACGCCCGCCGCATCGACGTGCACGAGGAGCAGCACGCCCAGCGTCACCTCGGCATCCGCCGCACCACCGCCGCCTCTCCGGCCCCCGCTCCCGAGGCGGCCGAGGAGGCCCTGGCGGCCGTCCCGGCACAGCAGGCGAGCAGCGGCAGCACGGCCCTGTCGGAAACACACTGACCACCGGCAAGGCCCCAACTCACGTACCGCGGCTGCCCGTCGGACCCGTCACGCCGGGCTCGGCGGGCAGCCGCGACCGCGTTGCGCCCGGCCCGTGCCTTTCCCGCATACGCCCGGCGTCGCCGCACCGGGTCGGCCGGACGGCTGAGCCTGTTCCGCGGAGCCCCGCCGGGACCGCCGCCGCGCCTACACTGCGGCACGGATCCCGTACCGAGTCCGCGAGAGACCGCCCGCGCAGCCGGGCGCACCCCGACCGCCCCGGCCCACGGAGGGCCGGAGGCCGGGGTGCCGGAGGGAGTGGCTTGGATGCAGATCGTCGTGGACCTCACCCGCTGCCAGGCGTACGCGCAGTGTGTGTTCCTCGCGCCGGAGGTGTTCCGGCTGCCCTCGGAGGAGGCGCTGCTGTACCGCCCGCACGTCCCCGACGACCAGGCGGAACGCGTGCGCCAGGCCGCCGCCGCCTGCCCGGTGCAGGCGATCCTCATGGGCGAGGCGGTGCACGCCGGTGGCCGCTGACCTGTGGGAGGGCCGGATCGTCGTCGTCGGCGCTTCGCTGGCCGGGCTGCGGGCCGCCGAGACGCTGCGCGAGAAGGGCTTCGCCGGCCCGCTGACCGTGGTGGGCGAGGAGCCGTGCCCGCCGTACGACCGGCCCCCGTTGTCCAAGCAGGTGCTGCTCGGCCGGGTACCGGCGGACAGCACCGGGCTGCCGGTGCGCCGCGACCCGGAAGCCGAGTGGCGGCTCGGGGTGCGTGCCACCGGGCTCGACCCGGTCGGCAAGCGCGTGCTGCTGGCCGACGGCCGGTCACTGCCGTACGACCGGCTGCTCATCGCCACCGGGACGCGGGCGCGGCCCTGGCCTCACCCCGAACAGGCGGCGCTGGACGGGGTGTTCGCGCTGCGCACCCGCGAGGACGCCGCGCGCCTGTCGGAGCGGCTGGCCGCCGGGCCGCGCCGGGTGCTGGTGATCGGCGGCGGCTTCACCGGCTCGGAGATCGCCTCGGCCTGCCGGGAGCGCGGCATCGAGGTGACGGTCGCCGAACGCGGCCCCGGACCGCTGGTGGGCGCGCTCGGCGGCACGCTGTCGAAGCTCGCGGCCGGGCTGCAGCGGGCGCACGGCGTCGACCTGCGCTGCGGGGTGACGGTCACCGCGCTGCGCGGGGACGGCGACGGCCGGTTCGCCGGCGCGGACTTCTCCGACGGCAGCCGGATCGCGGCGGACCTGTGCGTCGTCGCCCTGGGCGCCGTACGCAACGTCGAGTGGCTGGCGGACTCCGGGCTGGCCGCGGGCCCGCACGGAATCGCCTGTGACGCGGGGTGCCGCGCCTTCACCCAGTACGGCATCGTCACCGACGACGTCTTCGTGGCCGGAGACGTCTCCCGCTTCCCGCACCCCCTCTTCGACTACCAGCTGCTCTCCCTGGAGCACTGGGGCAACGCGGTCGCGCAGGCGGAGGTGGCCGCGCACAACATGGTGAACCCGGGGCCGCTCCGCCGTCCGCACCTCGGCGTTCCGGTCTTCTGGTCGAGCCAGTTCGGGCTCAACATCAAGTCGGTGGGCGTGCCCACCTTCTCCGACCAGGTGGTCGTCGCGCAGGGGTCGCTCGCCGAACGCCGGCTGGTCGCGGTCTACGGCTACCGGGGGCGCGTCACCGCCGCGGTCACCGTGAACATGGCCAAGTGGCTGGAGCACTACCGGGGCCTGATCGAGACGGCGGCGCCGTTCCCGCCGGCGCCGGGCGCGGCCGACGGCCACCCCCTGATCACCGAACTCCCGGTCCCCTCCGACGTACCCGACCCCAGGGGCCTCTCGCACGGTCCCACCGTCGCGCTCACCGGCCATCTGCCGGACCGCCGGCTCATCCTGGTGCGGCCCGGCGGCTGACCTCCCGTCCCTCCTGTCCCGAGGAGCCCGCGCATGGCTGTCGACACCCTCCTGGAGCGGATCACCGACTACGCCAACCGCCCCGATCCGTACCCGCTGTACGCGGAGCTCCGCGCGGCGGGCGTGGCGCGGCAGGCGGACGGCAGCTACCTGGTCGGCGGGTACTACGACATCGTCGCGCTGTTCCACGACCCGCGGCTCAGCTCCGACCGCCGCAACCGGGCGGCACCGTACCTCGGCCTGCCGGTGGAGGAGGAGCTGCTGGTCCCGTTCATCCGGCTCGACGACCCCGAGCACCACCGGCTGCGCGCCCTGGCCATGCGGCCGTTCGGGCCACCGCACTCCCCGGCCAGGGTCGACGCGATGCGCGAGGAGATCGCGCTGGTGACGGGGGAACTGGCCGAGGGGCTCCGGGGCCGTACGCGCATCGACCTCGTGGACGACTTCGCGTACCCGCTGCCGGTCACGGTGATCTGCCGGCTGCTCGGCGTCCCGCGCGGGGACGAGCCGGTGTTCCGGGAGTGGTCAGCGGCGATCATCGAGGCCGCCGACATCAGGCCGGGCGAGTCCGCCGGCAAACGGGAGCGGGCCGGCGTCCAGGCCCGTACGGAGATGGGCCGCTACCTGGTGGACCTGGCCGAGCGGCGCCGGGACCGGCCGAGCGACGACATGCTGTCCGCCTTCGTCAACGACCCCGGACCGGAACGGCCGCTCACCCGCGAGGAGCTGGCCGCCACCGCCGTCCTGCTGCTCGTCGCGGGCCACGAGACGACGGTCAACCTGATCACCAACGGTGTGCTCACCCTGCTCCGCCATCCCGACCAGCTGGAGCGGCTGCGCCATGATCCCGGGCTGCTGCCGGGCGCCGTGGAGGAGCTGCTGCGGTACGAGCCGCCGGTGCACCTGCTGCAGCGGGTGCCGCTCGCCCATATCGACGTCGGCGGCACGACCATCCCCAAGGGCGTGCCCGTCGTGCTCGTGCCGGCCTCGGGCAGCCGGGACCCCGTGCGGTTCCGGGACCCCGACCGGTTCGACCCCGCGCGCACGGACAACCAGCACCTCGGCTTCGGCAGCGGCGTCCACTTCTGCTACGGCGCGCCGCTGGCCCGGATCGAGGCACAGACGGCACTGGCCGCGCTCCTCCCGCTGCTCGGCACCGCGACCCTGCTGGAGGACCCGCCGCCCTACCGCCACAGCGCCCTCCTGCGCGGCCCCCGCCATCTGCCGCTCGAACTGTCGCCGTGAGGCGTTCGCCCCCCTTGCGGCGGGGGCGAAGGCGTGGCGTGCCTCGGGCATCACCCGTCAGGGCGTGTCGACTTGGACATTCGTCGACTTTGCCCGTGCCCTGACGGTCACGCCGACCTCGATGTCCAGTTCCTCGACCGATTCCCGTGTCACCAGGGAGACCAGCCGGTGCGGGCCGGCCTGGATCTCGACCTGGGCGATCACGTCGTCCATGGTCACCGCGGTGACGATGCCGACGAAGGAGTTCCGCACGGACGTGGCCGCGGTGTCCTCCGGCTGCGCCCCCGTGGCCCGCTCGCGTGCGAAGGCCGCGAGGCCCGCGCCGTCGATGACCCGGTTCCCCGCGCCGTCCCGGTCCATGGGCAGCCGGCCGCCGTCCGCCCAGCGCCGGACGGTCTCGGAGCTCACTCCGAGCAGCTCCGCTGCTTGTCCAATGCTGTACGACGGCACAGCCGCACTCTAGTACCGCGGGGCCGGGCCGCCCGTGCCCGGCCCGCGGCCCCGTCACTTGTTCAGGCGGGTGGGCCCGGCCTGGCCGACCGGGGTGTGTCCGCTCCCGTCGTCCTCCGGGTCCGTCCCGGTGCCGCCCTCGGCGGCGGGCACGGGGTCCACCTGGACGGGCTGCGCCCTGCGGCTGACGAACAGCGAGGCGGCGAAGGCGAGTACGCCGATGACGCCCGCGACCATGAACGCCGTACGCAGCCCGCCGGCGTCGGGCGCGCCCGACGGGTCGGAGGTGCCCAGCGAGGCGACGGTGACGAAGACGGCGGTGCCGAAGGCGCCCGCGACCTGCTGGAGGGTGGAGAGGATCGCGCTGCCGTGGGAGTAGAGGTGACCGGGCAGCGCGCCCAGCGACTCGGTCATCAGCGGCGTCATCATCAGCCCGAGCCCGGCCATCAGCAGGATGTGGATGGCGATGACAGCGGCGAGCGGCGAGTGGGCGCCGAGCAGGGTGAACAGCCACAGCGAGACGGCCAGGGCCAGCGCACCCGGTATGACCAGGGGGCGGGCGCCGAAGCGGTCGAACAGCCGGCCCACCGGACGGCCCAGCAGGCCGAGCAGGAGGCCGCCGGGCAGGACGGCCAGGCCGCTGACGAAGGTGTTGGTGCCCAGGACCGTCTGGAGGTACAGCGGCAGCATGATCGAGCCGACGCCCAGCAGGCACATGAAGAGCAGGGCCGACAGGACCAGGGCGACGCTGAAGGCACGGGTCCGGAACGGGCGCAGGTCGAGCAGGGCACGGTCCGAGCGCTGCAGGCGGAGCTGGCGGGCGACGAACACGCCGAGCGCCACCAGGCCGACCACGATCGGGACCCACGGCGCCACCGCGTGCTCCTGGCCGCCGGACTCGCCGACGGACGCCAGGCCGTAGAGGACGCCGCCGAAGCCGACGGCGGACAGCAGGACCGAGAGCACGTCCAGCGGCACCTGCCGCGTCTCACTGTCCAGGCGCATCCAGACGGCGCCGCTGATCAGCGCGGCGACGGCGAGCGGCAGCACGATCCAGAACATCCAGCGCCAGCCCAGGGAGGCGAGCACCGCGCCGCCCACGGTCGGTCCCACGGCGGGCGCGACCGCGATGACGATGCTGATGGTGCCCATCGTCGCGCCGCGCTTCTCCGGCGGCACGAGGCGCATGACCGAGGTCATCAGCAGCGGCAGCATGACGGCCGTACCGC
>NZ_PQSQ01000092.1 GCF_002920575.1 Streptomyces sp. Ru73
AGGACGCGGTCGCCCGGAACGCGGCGGTGAAGGCGGCGGTCAAGGCCATCTGGCCGCCGGTCGACCCGGCGAAGCTGGTGCTGCGGCTGCTGAGCGACGCCGACTTCCTGGCCGAGCACGCCGAGGGCATCCTCACCGACGAGGAGCAGAAGACGATCCTGTGGACCCGGCCGGCCCGCAGCGTGCGCAGCGCCAAGTGGTCCCCCGCCGACGCCGTCCTCGTCGACGAGGCGCACGACCTGGTGGAGCGCACGCACTCGCTCGGCCACGTGGTGCTGGACGAGGCGCAGGACCTCTCCCCCATGCAGTACCGGGCCGTGGGCCGGCGCTGTTCGACCGGCTCGGCGACCGTGCTGGGGGACATCGCGCAGGGCACGACCCCGTGGTCGACGGACACATGGGAGGAGGCGCTGGCGCACCTGGGCAAGCCGGACGCCGCGGTCGAGGAGCTGACGCAGGGCTTCCGCGTGCCGCGCGAGGTCATCGCGTACGCGTCGCGGCTGCTGCCGGCCATCGCGCCGGACCTCTCGGAGGCGACCTCCATCCGGGAGGCGCCGGGCGACTTCGCGATCCGGCCGGTGGCGCCGGAGGCGCTGGACGCCGCGGTGATCGAGGCGTGCCGCGAGGCGCTGGCCAAGGAGGGCTCCATCGGCCTGATCGCCGCCGAGCCGCGGCTGCCGGCGCTGCGCGAGGCGCTGGCCGCTGCCGGGCTGAGCACGCTCGATCCCGGCGAGGAGACCTCGGCCGAGTCCCGGCTCACCCTCGTGCCGGCGACGCTCGCGAAGGGTCTGGAGTACGACTACGTGGTGCTGGACGAGCCGGCGGCGCTGGTGGACGCGGAGCCGGACCGCCGGACGGGGCTGCGCCGCCTGTACGTCTGCCTCACCCGTGCGGTCTCGGGCCTGACGATCGTGCACGGGGCGCCGCTGCCGGAGGAACTGGCGGACTGATCCGCGGGCCGTCCGCCGCCGGCGCGCCGGGGGCGGGCCGCGCCCCGGGTGCGCGCCCGGCCGTCCGCCCGCCGCCCGCGCCTCAGCCGTACAGCGCCACGCGCCTCGGCCGTCCGCCCGCCGCCCGCGCCTCACTCGTCCAGCGACGCCCGCGCCTCAGTCGTCGAGTGCTGCGCGCCAGGTGCGGACGGCGGGCGGGGAGACCGGTGCCGACCAGCCGGCCGGGCGGGCCGCGCCGCCGATGTGGAAGGCGGTGACGCCGGCGGTGCGCAGGCGGGGCACGTGGGCGAGGGCGAGGCCGCCGCCCGCCATGATCTGCGGGCCGTACCCCGGTTCGCCGGACGCCGCGCGGGCGGCCTCGGCCTCCAGGACCGGCAGTCCGTCCGCGACGCCGTCGGCCGAGCCGGCGGTGAGGTACGTGTCCAGGCCCGGCCGGCCGTCCAGGCGCTTGCGCAGGCCGTCGCGGTCGGCGGCCCGGTCGATGGCCCGGTGGAAGGTCCACCGGCAGCCGTCGATCACCGCGGTCAGCGCGTCCACGGCGGCGAGGTCGGGCCCGCCGTCCTCGGCCAGGAAGCCGAGGACGAACTCCTCGGCGCCCTCGGCACGGAGCGCAGCGGCGTCCGCGCACAGTGCGTCGAACATCCGGGGGTCACCGGCGGCGAAGCCGTCCGCTGCGCGCAGCATGACGCGTACGGGGATGCCGACGGCGGCCCGGACGGCGGCGAAGACCTCGCGCGGCGGGGTGAGGCCGTCGGACGCCATGTCCGTGACCAGTTCGAGGCGATCCGCCCCTCCGGCCTCGGCCGCGGCGGCGTCCGCTGCATCGAGCGCGATCACCTCGAGGATTGGTCTAGACATGTGCCCAAGGGTGCCACACCCGGCCGGTCACCGCTACGGAACGGCACCGATGCGCCACGGAAGCGGTCCGGAAGCGGCGCCCCGGGCACGCCGGCGGTCGGCGCGGATCACGGTGTGAGGCCGTCGGCCTGGATGCGCACAATGGGCACATGGCTACCTCTCCGACGGACCCGACGGACCGCACGGACCCGGGCGGGCAGCTGCGCCGCCGCTGGCACGATGCCGTCACGGCGCTCCGGGACGCCGGGGCCGCCGCTTCCGGCGCCGCCCCCGACGCGTCGCCGGACCCCGCTCCGTACGCCGACAACCTGCTCAAGCGCTGGGCCGAGCCGCAGCGCAGGTACCACACGACCGATCATCTGGCCGCGGTGCTGGACCGGATCGACGAGCTCGCGGCGTACGCGGCCGAGCCCGACGTCGTACGGCTCGCCGCCTGGTTCCACGACGCCGTCTACCGTCCCGACCGCTCGGAGAACGAGGAGCGCAGCGCGGCGCTGGCCGAACGGGCGCTGCCGGAGCTGGGGATCGGTGCGGAGCACACGGCGGAGGTGGCGCGGCTGGTGCGGCTCACGGTCACGCACGACCCGGCGGAGGGGGACGGCAACGGCGAGGTGCTGTGCGATGCGGACCTGGCGGTGCTGGCCGGCGCCCCGGAGCAGTACGCGGCCTATGCGGCGGCGGTCCGGGAGGAGTTCGGCTTCGTGCCGGACGAGGCGTTCCGGGCGGGGCGGGCCGATGTGCTGCGCCAGCTGCTGGCGCTGCCGCGGCTGTTCCGCACGCCGGAGGGATACGACAGATGGGAGCGGCTGGCCCGGCGGAACCTGGGCACGGAGCTCGACCTGCTGACGTCGTAAGGAGGGCGGCGGGCGCGGGCGCCGGGGTCCGGGGCACACCGCACGCGTTTTTCAGCCCTCTTCTCGCGCTGCTCGCGCTCGGTTCAGCGCCGCTCTCCCCGGCTGCGCGCGTTGGCCAGCGCGGTCCTGGCGGCCAGGCGTTCGCGCGGCGTGGCTTCCCGCGCGTCGGCCGGCGGGCAGTCCCATTCGCGGCCGCCCCCCGGCGGCCGCAGCTGCATGTAGGGCCCCTCGTGCCCCATCACCTCTCCGATCCGGCCGAACCTGGTGTCGACCACGTACGAGCCCTTAGCCGGGAGCGTCACCGGGCACCCCACCCCTCCGGTCACTGCTGACCTCACTGCGCCTCACCGCGCCTCACTGCGCCTCATCGCGCTCCGTCGCGTCTCACTGGTTGTGTCTATATGGTGACGGTCCGGGTTTAAGCTTGACAGAGGGTGACATCCAACAACACCAGGTGCACGACAGGGAGTGGACCATGCCGAAGCCGAAGCAACTGGACGCATCGCTTTCACCGCGCGCGCTGTACGGCGCCGAGCTGCGGTACAAGCGGGAAAAGGCAGGGCTGACGCAGGCGGAGCTCGGCGCACCGATGTTCGTGAGCGGGTCGTTCATCGGCCAGCTCGAATCGGGTGCTCGCCGTATGCAGATGGAGTACGCGCGGCGGATCGACGAGATCCTCGAGACGGACGGCTTCTTCGAGCGGAACGCCGAAGCCGCCCAGCGCTCGCGCTATCCGGAACACTTCGCGGACGCCGCGGAGTTCGAGTCCTTAGCCGTTTCGATCAGGGAGTACGCACCGCTGCTCGTGCCGGGGCTGCTGCAAACGGAGGAGTACGCGCGCGCCGTGTTCCGCGCGGCCCGCCCGGTGGCTCCGGAGAGCGTCATCGACGATCTGCTCTCCGCGCGGCTGGACCGCGCCCGCATCCTCGACGATCCAACAAAGCCGATGTTCTGGGCGGTCCTCGACGAGAACGTCCTGCGCCGCCCCGTGGGCGGTCCGGCCGCCATGCACACCCAGCTCGCGCACATCGCGGCACTCATGCGCCGCAATCGCGTCATCGTGCAGGTCCTGCCCTATTCGGAGGGTGCGCACGCGGGCCTCGAAGGCTCGCTCAAGCTGATGACATTCGCAGATGCACCGCCCGTCGCATACCTCCAAGCCCTTGAAACAGGTCAGATGTTGGATGAGCCTTTGCGTGTGGAACGGTACGGCCTGGCTTACGATCTCGTCCGGGCCGCTGCACTGTCACCCGAAGCGTCCCTCGTTCTCATCGAGTCGGCGGCGAAGGATTTCCAGGATGGTCATGGATAACCACACGTTCCTCCCCGGACGGCACGGAGCCGTCCACGGCGCGGGCCACGGTGCGCCGAGCACCGCGGCCCGCCGCTCCGCGAGTCCCGCACCGGACCTCTCCCGCGTCCGCTGGCGCAAGAGCAGCTACAGCGGCGGCAGTGGCGGCGACTGCGTGGAGATGGGCTACGGCGCACCGGGCGCGGTCCCGGTGCGGGACAGCAAGAAGCCCTCGGGGCCGGCGATCGTCGTGCCCCGGTCGGCGTGGTCGGCGTTCGTCACCGCGGTGCGGGACGACGCGCTGGCCCCCGCCGCCGGCGCCTGACGGCCCCGGGCAGGGGCGGCGGGTGACGCCCGCGCCACCTGCCGGTGACGGCGGCCGGACCGGCGGATGACGGTCCCTTCGGCGCGGACCCACCGGGAATGTCAGGCGTGTTCACGCTGTTCATGCGTGTCATGCCTGTCCCCACCGATCGCGCCGAACGCGCCCGTATGCCCATCGCCGTCTACGTTCTCGGCCTGTCCGTCTTCGCTCTCGGCACGAGCGAGTTCATGCTCTCCGGAATCCTCCAGCCACTGGCCCGGGACATGGACGTCTCCATCCCGCAAGCCGGCCTGCTGGTCTCGGCGTTCGCGATCGGCATGGTGGTCGGCGCTCCGACGCTGGCCGCCGCCACGCTGCGCCTGCCGCGCCGCACCACACTGATCGGACTGCTCGCGGTCTTCGGCCTCGGCCAGGTCGCGGGTGCCCTCGCGCCTTCGTACGGCGTGCTGTTCGTCTCCCGTGTGGTGAGCGCGCTGGCCTGCGCGGGCTTCTGGGCGGTCGGTGCGGCCGTTGCCGTCTCGCTCGTGCCCTTCTCCGCACGCGCCCGCGCGATGGCCGTGATGGTGGGCGGTCTCAGCATCGCCAACATCGCGGGCGTCCCGGCCGGCGCGCTGCTCGGCCAGTCGGCCGGCTGGCGCGCCGCGTTCTGGGGTGTGGCGGCGCTCTCCGCGATCGGCCTCGTCGGTGTGGTCGCCCTCGTGCCGCGCACGGAGGTGCCCACCGGCGAGGACCGTCCGCAGCTCCGCCGTGAGCTGCGGATCTACCGGGACAAGCAGGTCTGGCTCGCGCTCAGCGCCACCGCGCTGAACGCCGCCGCGGTGTTCGCCCTCTTCTCGTACCTCTCCCCGCTGCTCACCACCACAGCGGGGCTGGCCGAGAGCTGGGTGCCCACGGTCCTCGCGCTCTTCGGTGTCGGCGCGCTGATCGGTACGTCGATAGGCGGCCGGATCGCCGACGCGCACCTCTTCCCGACGCTCTTCGGCGGCATCGCCGCCTCCACCGTCGTGCTGGCGGTGCTCGCGCTGACCGCGCACAACTCCGTTGCCGCGGTGGCGCTTTCGCTGATGCTGGGCGTCACCGCGTTCGCCACGGCACCGGCCCTGAACGCCCGGATGTTCAACGTGGCCAACGCCGCGCCGACGCTGGCGGGGGCCACCACGACGGCCGCCTTCAACATCGGCAACACCCTCGGCCCGTGGCTGGGCGGCCTGGTCATCAGCGCGCACTGGGGCTACCCGGCCGTGGCGTGGACCGGTGCGGTGCTGGCGGCGGCCGCCGTCGTGGTGACCGTGCTGGCCCACCGGCTGCACCGCAGCACGGGCGCCGCCTCCCGGCTGGTCGCCTCCTCGGAGGAGCCGCAGGCCCACGAGGCAGCGGCGGAGGAGCGGGGCGCACAGGTGGGCGCCAAGCGCCTCTGACCCACGCGCACTCGATCTCGTACGACGGGCCCCGCCCGCCGCGTACGACTCGGGCGGCGCCACGGCATCCCGGCCGTGGCGCCGCCCTTCGTTTGCGGTACCGCTCGCGGTGCGGCTTGCTGTCGGCTCGCCGTACCGCTTACGGGATTCAGTGCGGCCGGTGCTTCGGGCGGCGCAGTCCGGCGGCCGTGAGCCGGCGCACCAGCTCCTTGCTGCCGATCTCGACCGCGCCGGCCCGTACGGCGTCGGCGTACCGTTCCGCCGGCAGGTCGTAGTGGTCGCGTTCGAAGGCCCGCCGCGGCGCGCCGATCCCGGCGGCGAAGGCATGCAGCTCCTCGAACGAGACGTCGCTCACCAGGTGCGACCACAGCCGGCCGTGCCCCGGCCAGGTCGGCGGATCGATGTAGATCGCCACGCCGGCCTCAGCGCCCGAGAGGCGCGCCGAGCGAGCCGACGCGCGCGACCGAGACCGCCGTCTTCGGGCAGACCCAGTGCGGGTCCGGGCCCAGCTCCGGCTCCACGTCCAGCGCGTGCGGGTCACCGCCCTCCGTGCACACCGGGCACAGCGGCCAGCGGCCGTACCGCTCCAGCAGGGAGTCCTGGACGTCCTGGGCGACCAGACCGGCGACGAACTCGGCGCCCTCCGGCCACTGCTCCACCCACCAGCGCCGGTGCGCGACCGCGTCCTCCACGAGCGAGACGATGTCGGCGTCGGCGACATCGCCCGCCATTAGGTCCGCGATCACCAGGGCCCGGGCGGCGTGCAGCGCCTGTTCCAACTCCATGCGTCCATTGTCGCGCGGACACGCCGGAGCCCCACACGCGTTCTGCTCCGCCACCGGAACTCAAGTTGTCCACAGGCCACGGTGAGGTATTGACGCCGCGCACCGCTGAAATTACTTTTCAGAGGTGAGCACGAGACTGAAGGAAACTTTCAACGGTGCGTCCGGCGACCGGACCGGCTCCCGCACGGCCCCCGCCGCGCGACGGCCCCAGCCCGACCGGACCCCGCCGGCCCCGGCGGCCCTGGCGGCCAAGGTGCGCACGCTGGCGCCGTCCATGACCCGCTCGATGCAGCGGGTCGCGGAGACCGTGGCCGGCGACCCGGCCGGCTGCGCCGCGCTCACCGTCACCGGCCTCGCCGAGCGCACGGGCACCAGCGAGGCCACCGTCGTCCGCACCTCCCGGCTGCTGGGCTACCCCGGCTACCGCGACCTGCGGCTGGCCCTCGCGGCCCTCGCCGCGCAGCAGGCCACCGGCCGGGCGCCCGCCGTCACCGCCGACATAGCGGTCGACGACTCCCTCACCGACGTGGTCACCAAGCTCGCGCAGGAGGAGCAGCAGTGCCTCGCCGACACCGCGGCCGCGCTGGACACCACCCAGCTGGAGGCCGCCGTGGCCGCGCTGGCCGGCGCCCGCCGCATCGATGTGTACGGCATCGGCGCCTCCAGCCTCGTCGGCCAGGACCTGGCCCAGAAGCTGCTGCGCATCGGCCTCATCGCGCACGCGCACGCCGACCCGCACCTCGCGGTGACCAACGCCGTGCAGATGCGGGCCGGTGACGTCGCCGTCGCGATCACCCACTCCGGCCGCACCACCGACGTCATAGAGCCGCTGCGGGTCGCCTTCGACCACGGCGCGACGACCATCGCGATCACCGGCCGCCCGGACGGCGAGATCGCCTCCTACGCCGACCACATACTCACCACGTCCACGGCCCGGGAGAGCGAGCTGCGCCCGGCGGCCATGTCGTCCCGCACGAGCCAGCTGCTCGTCGTCGACTGCCTCTTCGTCGGCGTCGCCCAGCGCACGTACGAGACGGCAGCACCCGCCCTCTCCGCCTCCTACGAGGCCCTGGCGCACCGCCACTCCCCCCGTCCCCGCTGATCCGCGCGCCACGCTCCGCGTCCCCCCGCAGCCGTACCTCCGGAGAGAACCCCCACCCATGACTTCCACCGCTGACCACGCCGCGCTGCGGGCCGAGCTGGACACCCTCACCACCGAGGCGTTCCGGCCCGAGCTCGCCGAGATCGACCAGCTGTCCACCCTGGAGATCGCCCGCACGATGAACGGCGAGGACGCCACCGTCCCGGCCGCCGTCGCCGAGCAGCTGCCGCGGATCGCCGCCGCCATCGACGGCGTGGCTGCCCGGATGGCCCGCGGCGGCCGGCTGATCTACGCCGGGGCCGGCACGGCCGGGCGGCTGGGCATCCTGGACGCCAGCGAGTGCCCGCCCACCTTCAACACCGACCCCGAACAGGTCATCGGGCTGATCGCGGGCGGCCCGCCCGCCATGATCACCGCCGTGGAGGGCGCCGAGGACAGCAAGGACCTGGCAGCCGCCGAGCTGGACGCGCTCGGGCTCACCGCCGACGACACCGTGGTCGGCATCTCCGCCTCGGGCCGCACGCCGTACGCCATCGGTGCCGTCGAGCACGCCCGCGCCCAGGGCGCGCTGACCGTCGGCCTGTCGTGCAACGCCGGCTCCGCGCTCGCGGCCGCCGCCGACCACGGCATCGAGGTCGTCGTCGGGCCCGAGCTGCTGACCGGCTCGACCCGGCTGAAGGCCGGCACGGCCCAGAAGCTGGTCCTGAACATGCTCTCGACCATCACCATGATCCGGCTGGGCAAGACCTACGGGAACCTGATGGTCGACGTCCGGGCGTCCAACGACAAGCTGCGGGCGCGCTCCCGGCGCATCGTCGCACTGGCCACCGGCGCGTCGGACGCCGAGATCGAGGACGCGCTCGCCGCCACCGACGGGGAGGTGAAGAACGCCATCCTGACGATCCTCGGCTCCGTGGACGGCCCGACGGCCGCCCGCCTGCTCGCCGAATCCGGAGGCCACCTGCGCGCCGCCCTCCGCGCCGCCGCCCAGGAAAGCTGACCGCCCGCGCCCTGCTGCCGGTGCCGTTCCTCCGGGAGCGGCGCCCTCCACTCCCCCCGCGCAACGACGCGCAGCCCTTCGACAGAACAGCGCCTGCACATGACCTCTGCATCTCCCCAGGGGAACTCCGGCTCCCCGGACAAGAACCGCGCCACCGCCGCCGCGCTCCTGCCCCTCGTCGGCGGCGCTGCCAACATCACCTCCGTCGCGCACTGCATGACCCGGCTCCGCCTCGGCATCAAGGACCGCTCGCTGGTCCAGGACGACGCGCTGAAGGCGCTGCCGGCCGTCATGGGCGTGGTCGAGGACGACACGTACCAGATCGTGCTGGGCCCGGGCACCGTCGCCCGCGTCACGCCCGTCTTCGAAGAGCTGGTCGAGGAGGAGCGGGCGGCCGCCCCCGAGCCTGCCTCGGCGACGGCCGGGACCGCCCCCGCCGAGGGGACCGGTGCCGCCGGCCCGGCAGGCGGCACCGCCCCGTCCGGCACGGCGGGCGGCGCGGGCGCGCCCGGTGCCCCCGCGCCCACCACCGCCGACGAGCTGGCCGAGCGGGGCGCAGCCCTGAAGGCCCGCCGGAAGGCGGCGAACGCCACCCCCTTCAAGCTGTTCCTCCGCCGGATCGCGAACATCTTCGTCCCGCTGATCCCCGCCCTCATCGGCTGCGGCATCATCGCCGGCATCAACGGCCTGCTGACCAACCTCGGCTGGCTGCCCTCCCTGGTCCCGGCGCTCACCGCCATCGCCTCCGGCTTCATGGCCCTGATCGCGGTCTTCGTCGGCTACAACACCGCCAAGGAGTTCGGCGGCACGCCGGTCCTCGGCGGCGCGGTCGCGGCGATCATCGTCTTCCCCGGCGTCGCGAACATCAGCGCCTTCGGCCAGAAGCTCTCGCCCGGCCAGGGCGGCGTCCTCGGCGCGCTGGGCGCCGCCGTGCTGGCGGTGTACGTCGAGAAGTGGTGCCGCAAGTGGGTCCCCGAAGCGCTGGACGTACTGGTCACCCCGACCCTCACCGTCCTGCTCACCGGCCTGGTGACGATCTTCGGCCTGATGTACGCGGCCGGTGAGGTGTCCACCGCCATCGGCACGGCCGCGAACTGGCTGCTGGCCCACGGCGGCGCGCTCGCCGGCTTCGTCCTCGGCGGTCTCTTCCTGCCCCTGGTGATGCTCGGCCTCCACCAGGCGCTCATCCCGATCCACACCACCCTCATCGAGCAGCAGGGCTACACGGTCCTGCTGCCGATCCTGGCGATGGCGGGTGCGGGGCAGGTCGGCGCGGCGATCGCGGTCTACCTGCGGCTGCCGCGCAACGGCTCGATCCGTACGACCATCAAGTCGGCGCTCCCGGCCGGCTTCCTCGGCGTCGGCGAGCCGCTGATCTACGGCGTTTCGCTGCCCCTCGGGCGGCCGTTCGTCACCGCCTGCGTCGGCGGCGCGGTCGGCGGCGGCTTCGTCGGCCTCTTCAACCAGCTCGGCACGGCCGTCGGCTCCACCGCCATCGGCCCGTCCGGCTGGGCCCTCTTCCCGCTCCTCAAGGGCAACCACGGCCTCGGCACGACCGCCGCGATCTACGCCGTCGGCCTGCTCGCCGGTTACGTCGTCGGCTTCCTGGCCACCTACTTCTTCGGCTTCAGCAAGCAGATGCTGGCCGAGCTGAACGCCGACACCGCCGCGCGGTCCCCCGTGGCCGGCGGCACCGGGACCGGCACGGCCGCCGCCGGCGGCTCCGCCGCGGCGAAGGAGCCCGCCTCCGTCTGACCCGGCCGGCGCGGCACCCGCCGCGCCCCCGGCACGGCGCCCGGAGAACGCCCGAGGGCGGCACCCCCGCGATGGGGGTGCCGCCCTCGGTCCGTACAGCTGTGAACAGCCGATCCGTTCCCGGAAGGGGTGGATCAGAAGTCCATGTCACCGCCGGGCATGCCGCCCGGAGCGGCCGCAGCGGCCTTCTCCGGCTTGTCGGCGATGACGGCCTCGGTGGTGAGGAAGAGCGCCGCGATGGAGGCGGCGTTCTGCAGCGCGGAGCGGGTGACCTTGGCGGGGTCGATGATGCCCTCGGCGATCATGTCGACGTACTCGCCGGTCGCGGCGTTCAGACCGTGGCCGACGGCCAGGTTGCGCACCTTCTCCACCACGACGCCGCCCTCGAGGCCGCCGTTGACGGAGATCTGCTTCAGCGGGGCCTCCAGGGCCAGCTTCACAGCGGCGGCACCGGTGGCCTCGTCGCCCTCGAGCTCCAGCTTCTCGAAGACCGAGGAGGCCTGCAGCAGGGCCACGCCACCGCCGGCGACGATGCCCTCCTCGACGGCCGCCTTCGCGTTGCGGACGGCGTCCTCGATGCGGTGCTTGCGCTCCTTGAGCTCGACCTCGGTCGCGGCACCGGCCTTGATGACGGCCACGCCGCCGGCCAGCTTCGCCAGGCGCTCCTGCAGCTTCTCGCGGTCGTAGTCGGAGTCGCTGTTCTCGATCTCGGCGCGGATCTGGTTGACGCGGCCCTGAACCTGCTCGCTGTCACCGGCACCGTCGACGATGGTGGTCTCGTCCTTGGTGATGACGACCTTGCGGGCGCGGCCCAGGAGGTCCAGACCGGCGTTCTCGAGCTTGAGGCCGACCTCCTCGGAGATGACGGTGCCACCGGTGAGGATGGCGATGTCGCCGAGCATGGCCTTGCGGCGGTCACCGAAGCCCGGGGCCTTCACGGCGACGGACTTGAAGGTGCCACGGATCTTGTTGACGACCAGGGTGGACAGCGCCTCGCCCTCGACGTCCTCCGCGATGATCAGCAGCGGCTTGCCCGACTGCATGACCTTCTCCAGCAGCGGAAGGAGGTCCTTCACGTTGGAGATCTTGGAGTTGACGATCAGGATGTACGGGTCGTCGAGCGACGCCTCCATACGCTCCATGTCGGTGGCGAAGTACGCCGAGATGTAGCCCTTGTCGAAGCGCATACCCTCGGTGAGCTCCAGCTCCAGACCGAAGGTCTGGGACTCCTCGACGGTGATGACGCCTTCCTTGCCGACCTTGTCCATGGCCTCGGCGATCAGCTCACCGATCTGGGTGTCGGCCGCGGAGATGGAGGCGGTGGAGGCGATCTGCTCCTTGGTCTCCACGTCCTTCGCCTGCTCCAGCAGGGCGGCGGAGACGGCCTCGACGGCGCGCTCGATGCCGCGCTTCAGGGCCATCGGGTTGGCGCCGGCCGCGACGTTGCGCAGGCCCTCGCGGACCAGGGCCTGGGCCAGGACGGTCGCGGTCGTCGTGCCGTCACCGGCGACGTCGTCCGTCTTCTTCGCGACCTCCTTGACCAGCTCGGCACCGATCTTCTCGTACGGGTCCTCGAGCTCGATCTCCTTGGCGATGGACACACCATCGTTGGTGATCGTGGGGGCGCCCCACTTCTTCTCAAGGACGACGTTGCGGCCCTTGGGGCCAAGGGTGACCTTGACGGCGTCGGCGAGCTGGTTCATCCCGCGCTCGAGACCGCGCCGTGCCTCCTCGTCGAACGCGATGATCTTGGCCATGTGAAGTGGTCCTCCCGGACAGGGGTGGAAACGCAGTGGACCGTTCCAGTGCCCGCGACGGACGGCCTGCGGCCAGTGGTTCCCTGCCCCACCGGACCGCGGGCCTCACCGGCCCGATCCGAAGTTCTGTCACTCTCACCTTCAGAGTGCTAACGCAATGATTAGCACTCGACCCCCTCGAGTGCAAGCGCCTCAGCCAGCCTGAGGGATGGCGCGGCAGCGCCGCAAGGTGGCTGTACGCACAACGAGAGGCCCGTGCTCCCCCTGGGGGAGCACGGGCCTCCGTACGCTGCAGTCGGTCGGCGCTTCAGCCGGCCACGCGAACCATGTCCGCCTGCGGCCCCTTCTGGCCCTGCGAGATCTCGAACTCGACCCGCTGACCTTCCTCAAGGGTGCGGTAGCCGTCCATCTGAATCGCGCTGTAGTGGACGAAAACATCCGCACCACCGTCGACCGCGATGAAGCCGTACCCCTTCTCCGCGTTGAACCACTTGACGGTGCCCTGAGCCATTCCTAACTCCCCTATTGCTGGCCCTTGCGCAGGACCGCACTCCGCGGACCCGGGTCAGACCTCACCCCCAAGGAGGGTGTGCGCCGGAACGCGTCGACCGCCGCTGAATGTATCTGCACCGATGCCCAGCGCAACAGGTCAATCGGACGAGAATTCTGCCCACGACCATTCGGCGATATCGGCCGAAGTCTCAACAAGTAGGGGCAAGCCGGGCCGGGCATAGCGCATCAACGCGACAAATTGCGCACACACTTTGCGCACATCTTGTCGCGTTCTCATATGCGTCGGGCACGCGCGCGGAGAGGATTAGCCCCAACTGTATCGCCTTTAACGACATGGAATCGCCCCGTCCGCTTCTGCTGCGGACGGGGCGATTCCGTCAGGCGTGAGCCGTCATTCACGAGACGGTGCACGAGGGGCGCACACGGGGCGCGCGAAGGGGCGTACGAGGCCCTTTTCAGCAGCCGCCGGCCACCGCGGGGATGATCGAGACGCTGGCGCCGTCCGGCGTCGCGGTCTCCAGACCGCCCTCGAAGCGGACGTCGTCGTCGTTCACGTAGACGTTCACGAAGCGGCGCAGCTTGCCGGTGTCGTCCAGCACGCGGGCCGCGATGCCGGTGTGGTTCTTCTCCAGGTCCGCGATGACCTCGGAGAGGTTCGCGCCCTCGGCAGGCACCTCGGCCTGGCCGCCGGTGTAGGTGCGCAGGATGGTGGGGATGCGGACGTTGACGCTCATGGTGTTCCTCTGCCTTCCGGGTTCAGTGGCAACGGGTGCGGGGCGGGGCTGCGGCCGGGTACCGCGGCTCAGCCGAGGCCGGCCTCGCGGAAGGAGTCCAGGCTCGGGCGGATGGTCGCGGTCGGGCCCGTGGTCGGCGCCACGGCGTCCAGCGTCTTCAGACCGTCACCGGTGTTCAGGACGACGAGGGACTTGGCCGGGTCGATCAGGCCGTTCTCGATGAGCTTCTTGGTGACGCCGACGGTCACGCCGCCCGCAGTCTCCGCGAAGATGCCCTCGGTGCGCGCCAGCAGCTTGATCGCGTCCACGACCTGCTCGTCGTTGACGTCCTCCACGGCGCCGCCGGTGCGGCGGGCGATGTCGAGCACGTACGGGCCGTCCGCGGGGTTGCCGATGGCCAGCGACTTGGCGATGGTGTTCGGCTTCTGCGGGCGCACGACGTCGTGGCCGGCCTTGAAGGCCGTGGACACCGGCGAGCAGCCCTCGGCCTGGGCGCCGAAGATCTTGTACGGCTTGTCCTCGACCAGGCCGAGCCGGATCAGCTCCTTGAGGCCCTTGTCGATCTTCGTGAGCTGCGAGCCCGACGCGATCGGGATGACGAGCTGGTCCGGCAGCTCCCAGCCGAGCTGCTCGCAGATCTCGTACGCGAGCGTCTTGGAGCCCTCGCCGTAGTAGGGGCGGAGGTTGACGTTCACGAAGCCCCAGCCCTCGCCCAGCGGGTCGCCGATGAGCTCGGAGCAGAAGCGGTTGACGTCGTCGTAGTTGCCCTCGATGCCGACCAGGTCGCCGCCGTACACCGCGGCCATGACGACCTTGCCGGCCTCCAGGTCGTGCGGGATGAACACGCAGGAGCGGAAGCCCGCCCGGCGTGCCGCCGCGCCGACCGCGCCGGCGAGGTTGCCGGTGGAGGAGCAGGACAGGGTGGTGAAGCCGAAGGCACGCGCCGCCTCGACGGCGATGGCCACGACGCGGTCCTTGAAGGAGTGCGTCGGGTTGCCGGAGTCGTCCTTCACGTACAGGCCGCCGGTGACGCCCAGCTCGGCGGCGAGGCGGTCGGCCTTGACCAGCTTGGTGAAGCCCGGGTTGAGGTTGGGCTTGTCGGCCACGTCGGCGGGGACGGGGAGCAGCGGCGCGTACCGCCAGATGTTGTCCGGACCGGCCTCGATCTGCTTCTTCAGACCCTCGGGGTCGCCGCTCGGCAGGTCGTACGCCACTTCGAGCGGCCCGAAACACTCCTGGCACGCGAAGATCGGGCCCAGCGGGAAGCGGGTTCCGCACTCCCGGCAGGACAGCGCGGCGGCGGGGCCGAGGGAGACGGCGGAAGTAGAAGTGCTTTCGGAAGCTTGCACAGCCATGGAGGCGAGGCCCTTTCTCCTCATCTTCCTCACGACGCATCTCGCCGTGAGACGGATTTGGCACCTTCCCTAGCCGGGAGCCTCGCGCGCTTCACTGCGACGGAGACCGGCTGGAGGGTTGCCGGGGCTTCAACGGGCCGTATCCCTCTGCCCCTCTGGATGAGCGGTATGGCCTGCGTGCGAAACGCAGGCGTTTGTTGAGCGGTGACCCCGGCATGCGGTGGTCATCCGCGTTGTTCAAGACTGTAACCGAAGGGGTGGATGGTTGAGATAGCCGTCCGAACCGCGAGATGGCTCACACCGCGTAGCGAGCAGGCTCGTACGCGTAGCAAAAGGAGACGGATACGTGCTGGAAGAGGTGGAGCGCTGGCTGGCCGGCCGCTCCTGGTCCGCCGCCGACCGACCGCTCGACCAGCTGCTGGCCGCCAAAGGCCGTACGGGGCAGACGGTCAGCGTAGTGCTGCCCGCGCTCGACGAGGAGGCCACGGTCGGCACGATCGTGGAGATCATCCGTCGCGACCTGATGTCCGCAGCGGTTCCCCTGGTCGACGAGCTGGTCGTGGTGGACTCCGGATCCACCGACCGCACGGCCGAGGTCGCGGCGGCGGCCGGCGCGCGGGTCGTGCACCGCGACGCGGTCCTGCCCCGGTTGGCGACCGTCCCCGGCAAGGGCGAGGTGCTGTGGCGCTCACTGCTGGCCACCAGCGGCGACATCGTCTGCTTCGTCGACGCCGACCTGCGCGAGTTCTCCGCCGACTTCGTGTCCGGGATCGTCGGGCCGCTGCTGACCGAGCCCGGGGTGCAGTTCGTGAAGGCGATGTACGACCGGCCGCTGGGTGACGGGGCTGCCGGTTCCGGTGCCGGCCAGGGCGGCCGGGTTACCGAGCTGGTGGCCCGTCCGCTGCTCAATCTGCACTGGCCGCAGCTGGCCGGGTTCGTCCAGCCGCTCGGCGGCGAGTACGCGGCCCGCCGCTCGCTGCTGGAGCGGCTGCCCTTCCCCGTCGGGTACGGCGTCGAGCTGGGCCTGCTGGTCGACGCGCTGCACACGGTCGGCCTGGACGCGCTGGCGCAGGTGGACGTGGGCGTGCGCAAGCACCGGCACCAGGACGGGCAGGCGCTGGGCCGGATGGCAGCGGCGATCTACCGCACCGCCCAGCTGCGGCTCGCCCGCGGCCACCTCGTACGGCCCCGGCTCACCCAGTTCGAGCGCGGCGAGGAGGGCGGTTTCGTGCCGCGTACGACCGCGGTGGACACCGAGGAGCGGCCGCCGATGCGCGAGGTGCCGGAGTACGCGGAGCGGCGGGCTGCCTGAGCCGCAAGGCGGGGCCGGACCGGGGCCGGGCGCGCTCGTGCGGGGCGCCCGGCTGCCCGGCGCGGGCCGCGCGCGGCGCCCGACGTGCGGCTGCGCCCGCGGGCGCGCTGCGGGCCGTACGTTTGAGCGGATCTGTGGCGGGTTAGGTCATCGGCATGGTCTCCAGCAGCTCAGGTGCCCAGGTTCTCGTCGCGTCCAACCGCGGTCCGGTCTCCTACGCCCTGGACGAGGACGGCACGCTCACCTCCCGGCGCGGCGGCGGCGGTCTGGTCTCCGGCCTGTCCGCGATCGGCTCCGACGCCGGGGCCGTCTGGGTGTGTGCCGCGCTCGGCGACGGCGACCGGGAGGCGGCCCGGCGGGCCGCCGCCGGTGACGGGCTGCTGGACCCCGGCGACACCGGCGGGCAGCACGTCAGGATGCTGGACATCCCGGCCGAGGTGTTCGCCGACGCCTACAACGGCATCGCCAACTCCGTGCTGTGGTTCGTCCACCACCTGCTGTACCAGACACCCCTGGAGCCGTCGTTCGACGCGGACTTCCGCGGCCAGTGGGCGGCGTACGAGGCGTACAACACCGCCTTCGCCGACGCGCTCGCCGAGGCCGCCGCGCCCGGTGCCGCCGTCCTCGTGCAGGACTACCACCTCACGCTGGTGCCGGGGCTGCTCCGCGAACGCCGCCCCGACCTGCGCATCGGCCACTTCTCGCACACCCCGTGGGCGCCGCCGGACTACTTCCGGCTGCTGCCGGACGACGTGGCGGCCGAGGTGCTGCGCGGCATCCTGGGCGGCGACCGTGCCGCGTTCCTGACCCGGCGCTGGGCCGAGGCGTTCGCCGAGTGCTGCGCCGCTGTGCTGGGCGCCGAGGTGGCGCGGGACGGGGAGGCGGGCCTGCGCGTCACGTACGAGGGCCGGACCACCCGGCTCGGCGTGCACGGCCTGGGCGCCGACGCGGACTTCCTGCGCGACCGCTCCCGGCAGCCCGACGTCGACGAGCGGCTGGCGGATCTGCGCGAGCAGATCGGCACCGGCGAGGACGGCACGCCCCGCAGGACGATCGTGCGGGTGGACCGTACGGAGCTGTCGAAGAACATCGTGCGCGGGCTGCAGGCGTACCGGCGGCTGCTGACCGACCGGCCAGAGTGGCGCGGCCGGGTGGTGCACATAGCGTTCGCCTACCCGTCGCGGCAGGACCTGGCGGTGTACCGGGAGTACACCGAGGAGGTCTCGCGGCTGGCCGGGGAGATCAACGACGAGTTCGGCACGGACGGCTGGCTGCCGGTCGTGCTGCACGTCAAGGACGACTTCGCACGCTCCCTGGCGGCCTACCGGCTCGCCGACGTCGCGCTGGTCAACCCCATCCGCGACGGGATGAACCTCGTCGCGAAGGAGGTGCCGGTGGTGTCCGAGGCGGGCTGTGCGCTGGTGCTCTCCCGGGAGGCCGGGGCCTGCGCCGAGCTGGCGGACGACGCGCTGGTGGTCAATCCGTACGACATCGGGGGCACCGCCGAGGCGCTGCACGAGGCCCTGACGATGCCCGCTGAGGAGCGGGCCGACCGCTCGAAGCGGCTGGCGATGGCGGCCACCGCGCTGCCGCCGGCGCAGTGGTTCCTGGACCAGCTGCGGGCGCTCTCGGACTGAGGCCGGTTCTCCGGGCGCGAGGGGCGCTGCGGGGCCGGGGCCGGCCGGAATCCGGGGTGCTCCGGGCGGTGCGTTGCCGGCCGGCCCGCCGTCGTGGCTGGTCGCGCAGTTCCCCGCGCCCCTGGGGGCTGCGCCCCTGCGGGCGCGCCCTCAGGAGTGCGCCAGTGCCTCCGCCAGTCCCGTCAGCAGTTCGACGACGCCCTGGGGGCCCGGTACGACCAGGTCGGCGCGGGTCGCCAGTTCCTCGGCGCCCTCGCCGGCCGTCGCGGAGCTGCACACCAGCACGCCGGCCAGTCCCTCGGCGCGGAGCGTGTCGACGGCGGCGTACGCGGCCAGGTCCCCGAGGTCGTCACCGGCGTAGAGGACCGCGCCCGCGTCCACCTCGCGCAGGTACGACGTGAGCGCGACGCCCTTGTCGACGCCGGGCGGACGCAGCTCCAGGACGAAGCGGCCCGGCTCGACGATCAGGCCGTGCCGCTCGGCGAGCGCGGCCAGCGGCGCGCGCAGCCGTTCGAACGTGCCCTGCGGGTCGGCGGTGCGGCGGGTGTGCACGGCGACGGCCCGGCCGCCCTTGGTCTCGATGGCGTCCTCGACCGGCGCGTCCTGCCAGGCGCCGGAGTCCGCCAGCAGGCCGGGCAGCTCGGCGGTGGCGGCGGCGACGCCGGGCGGCGGCGCGGGCGCCTCGATCCGGCCGGTCGCGGCCTCCCAGCGCTCCGCGCCGTAGTGCCCGAGGACGACGAGGTGGTCCAGGCCGTCCGCCTCGGCGAAGCCGCCGAGCCGTACGGCGGTCTCCGCAGGGCGGCCGGTGATCACCACGACGGCGCGCAGCAGCGGGGCGAGCCGGGCGAGCGCCCGGACGACGCCGGGGTGCGCACGGGCCTGTTCGGGGTCGGGGACGATGTCGGCGAGGGTGCCGTCGAAGTCGAGCGCGACGACGGATTCGGCGGGCCGGGCGAGGAGGGTGGCCAGGCCCGCGCGGCCCGCTTCGGTTTCCGGCCGCACGAGGAGGTTCTCAGGGCTGCCCATGGGACGGAGCCTAACCGGTGGGAAGCGCCGAGCGGAGACCGCACGGACGATCCCGCGGGGACAAACCGGCGCGGCCCCCGGGGGACCTCAACGGCGGGCCCGGCGGTCTTCTCGTACTCGCCGCAGGCGGTTGATGGTCACCGGGTCGTGGGCCAGCGCGCGGGGATCGTCCAGGAGGGCGTTGAGCAGCTGGTAGTAGCGGGTCGGCGAGATGCCGAGCCGCTCGCGTATGGCGCGCTCCTTGGCGCCGGGGCCCGCCCAGGAGCGACGCTCCACGGCGAGCACGGCCTCGTCGCGCGCTGAGAGCCGGTCGGACGGCGATTCGGACACCACACGCCCACGATAGCCCCGCGGTACGACATCCCTACTGATCACCCGGGCGGGCGCGCGGCGTCCGCGCCCGCCGGCGTCACCGGGTCGAGCTGTCCGCCTCGTTCGCGGTGTTCTCGATGTCGGTGAGGACCGTCTGCGGGTCGCCGCCGCTGCCGACCGCCTCGCCCATCTTCGCCTTGATGGTCTTGCTGACGAGGGGCCAGGAGGTCTTGTCGGCGGGGTAGAACTCCGCGTCGGGCAGCTGCTGCAGGAAGCCGTGCAGCTTCTTGTACTTGTCGTCGGCGAGCATCTCCTGGGAGGCGGAGACGGTGACCGGCAGCAGGCCGTAGTCGCCGGAGAACTTCAGGACGTTGCCCTTGTCGTAGACGAAGTCGAGGAACTTCCCGATCTGCGCGCGGTGCCCGTTCTGCTTGAAGCCCATCATCCAGTCGGCGACGCCCATGGTGGACTTGGCGGGGCCGTTGATGCCGGGCAGCGCGACGGTGCCGTAGTCGACGCCCTTGGCCTTGGCCTGCTGCATCAGGGTGGGGTGGCCGTTGAGCATGCCCACCTCGCCGCTCGCGAATTCGTTGAAGCCGGTCTGCCGGTTGAGCTTCGCCGGGTCACCGCCGGTCAGCCCCGGCGCGACGAGGTTGTCCTTGATCCACTTGAACGTACGGACGTTCTGCCGCGAGTCGATGGTGTACTTGCCGATGGAGTCGGTGTAGCCGCCGCCCCCGCTCAGCATCCAGATCATCGTCTCGGCCTGGGTCTCCTCGGGGCCGAGCGGCAGCGCGAACGGCGTCTTCACGCCCGCGTCCTTCAGGAGCTGCGCGTCCTGCTTGATGTCCGACCAGGACTTCGGCGGGCTGGCGATGCCGGCCTGCGCGAAGAGCTTCTTGTTGTAGAAGAGGCGGCGGGTGCTGGCCCCGAAGGGCAGCCCGTACTGGACGCGGTGGTACTCGCCCGCCTCGGCCAGAGCGGGGGTGAAGTCCGCCTGGGTGCTGATGGAGAGCAGGTCGTCGGCGCTGTAGAGCTTGCCCTCCGCCGCGTAGTCGGCGTAGGCGCCGATCTGCGCCATGTCCGGGGCGTTGCCGGCCTTGACCCGCTTCTCGACCTCCTTGTCGACGTCCTTCCAGCTGTAGACGTCGACGTCGACCTTGATGTGCGGGTTCTTCGCCTCGAAGGCCCGCACCACGTCGTCCCAGTAGTGCTTGCTGGAGTTGGCGGCGCTGTCGCCGTAGTCGGCGGCGACCAGCTTCAGGGTGACGTCGTCGTCGCCGACGGGCCCGCCGGAGCAGGACGCCAGGGTCAATGTCATGGCCGTCGCGATACCCGCTGCCGCCAGGCTCTTGTAGCGTCGCTGTACTGCCATTACGTGCCCTTTTCCACCCTTTGAGTCCAGATGTGCCGTACGTTCCCGGGACGCGCCGCAGCCTGGGGGGTCACCCTCAGCCGCACGCATGAGCTGCGAGTCTCCCCCGCACACCCTCACAAGGTCTACACCACCCAAGGTCTCCATTCCGCATCGTGATCCGGAACGGAAGCCTCCCTCGGCACCCGGAGTAACCGGCCGGTAACCATGCCGTACACCGACCGCACGCCGGCCGCGCGGCGACGCCCCGGCGAACCGCCGCCCAACTCCCCGCGTACCCAGCCCGAACGGCTCCCCCGTGCGGCCGGCACCCGCCAGGACCGCAACTGGACTAGACCTCTCGGCGCCCTTCGCGGGAGACTGGCCCGCGTGAGACATGTCATCGCGCTCGATGTGGGCGGCACCGGGATCAAGGCCGCACTCGTCGGTACGGAGGAGACGCCGGCCGACGGCACGCCCGCCCGGCCCCCCGTACTGCTGCACGAGGCCCGCCGTCCCACGGAGCGCGCACGCGGCCCCGAGGCGGTGATCGAGACGATCCTCGGCTTCGCCGCCGAACTGCGCGAGCTGGGCGCCCGGCGGTACGGCGTGCCCGCTGCGGCCGCCGGCGTCGCCGTCCCCGGCATCATCGACGAGGCCGGCGGCATCGCCGTGTACGCCGCCAACCTCGGCTGGCGGGACGTCCCGCTGCGCCGCCTGCTCTCGGAGCGGCTCGCCGGCGTCCCCGTGGCGCTCGGCCACGACGTGCGCACCGGTGGGCTCGCCGAGGGCCGCATCGGCGCGGGCCGGGGCGCCGACCGGTTCGTCTTCCTGCCGCTCGGCACCGGCATCGCGGCCGCCATCGGCATCGACGGACGGGTCGAGGCCGGGGCGCACGGCAGCGCGGGCGAGATCGGGCACATCGTCGTGCGCCCCGACGGCCCGCCCTGCGGCTGCGGCCGGCGCGGCTGCCTGGAGACGCTGGCCTCGGCCGCCGCCGTCGGCCGGGCCTGGGCCGCGGCCTGCGGCGACCCGGACGCCACCGCCGCCGACGCCGCCAAGGCCGTCGAGTCCGGCGATCCGCGCGCCCGCGCCGTCTGGCAGGAGGCGGTCGACGCGCTCGCCGACGGCCTGGTCACCTGCCTCACCCTGCTCGATCCGCGCACCCTGATCATCGGCGGCGGGCTCGCCGAGGCGGGCGACACGCTGTTCGCGCCTCTGCGGGACGCGGTCCGGCGGCGGGTTACGTTCCAGCCGCTCCCCTCGATCGTTCCGGCGGCGCTCGGGGACGCCGCCGGCTGCCTGGGCGCAGGACTGCTGGCCTGGGATCTTCTCTCCACGGAGGTAACTGCCTGATGGCGGACCGAACCATCCTCAGCGGCGCCCGGGTGGCGCTGCCCGCCGGCGTCGTCGACGATCTCACCCTCACGGTGGACGGGTCGTCCCTCGCCGTGGGCCCCGCGGCCGGCACCACCGTCGACCTGTCGGGTCACCTGATCGTGCCCGGCTTCGTGGACATGCACGTGCACGGCGGGGGCGGCGGCTCCTTCTCCTCCGCCGACCCCGAGGAGTGCCTGAAGGTCGCCGACACCCACCGCCGCCACGGCACCACCTCCATGGCCGCCTCCACCGTCACCGGCGACCTGGCCGACCTGGCCCGGCAGGCGGCCGTCCTGTCCGAGCTGGTCGAGCAGGGCGAGCTGGCCGGCATCCACTTCGAGGGCCCGTTCATCTCGGCCCACCGCTGCGGCGCCCACCAGCCCGAACTGCTGCGCGACCCGGACCCGGCGGACGTCCGCAAGCTGGTCGACGCGGCCCGCGGCACGGCGAAGATGATGACCCTCGCGCCCGAGCTGCCCGGCGGCCTGGACTCCGTACGCCTGCTGGCCGAGTCCGGCGTCATCGCGGCCATCGGCCACACCGACTCCTCGTACGACGCGACCCGCGAGGCCATCGAGGCGGGCGCCACCGTCGCCACCCACCTCTTCAACGCCATGCCCGGCCTGAACCACCGCACCCCCGGGCCCATCGCGGCGCTCCTGGAGGACGAGCGGATCACCGTCGAGCTGATCAACGACGGCACCCATCTGCACCCCTCCGTGCTGGAGCTGGCGTTCCGTCACGCGGGCGCCGAGCGCGTCGCGTTCATCACGGACGCCATGGGCGCGGCCGGCATGAGCGACGGCATGTACCCGCTCGGGCCCATGCAGGTGCAGGTCAGGGACGGCGTCGCGCGCATCGCCGACGGCCCCACCGCCGGCTCGATCGCGGGCTCCACACTCACCCTCGACCTCGCCTTCAAGCGCGCCGTCACGATCGACGGCATCGGCATCGAGCAGGCCGTCCAGGCGCTCTCGGCGAACCCGGCCCGGCTGCTCGGTATCGACGACCGGACCGGCTCCATCGAGCCCGGCAAGGACGCCGACCTGGTGGTGCTGGACGCGGCGTACGACCTGGTGGGGGTCATGCGCCGGGGTGAGTGGGTGGTACGGCCGCCGCAGGCGGGGTAAGTCCTGGGTGCGGACGCGGTCCGGGCGGGCACCCCGTCCGGGCTGGGCCGATTGATCCGGATCCGCGGCCCCGGCGGTCACCGTGCCCTGTGCCAACTGCCGTCAGCGATGGCATGATCGCTCGCGCACTCGTCCGTCCACGGCCGTCCCGAGCGGCCGTCCGACCACTGCGCGGGAGGGGGAACCATGATCCTCACGGTCACGCTGAACGCCGCACTCGACATCACCTACCGGGTACCGCGGCTCCGCCCGCGCGGCACCAATCGGGTGACCGAGGTGTCCGAACGCCCCGGCGGCAAGGGCCTGAACGTCGCCCGGGTGCTCGCCGCCCTGGGCCACGCCACCGTCGCCACCGGTTTCGCCGGCGGCGGCACCGGCGAAGCGCTGCGCGCCATGCTCGCCCAGGAGACCGGCGTCACCGACGCGCTGGTGCCGATCGGCGCCGCCACCCGGCGCACCGTCGCCGTCGTGGACACCGCCGGCGGCGACACCACCCAGCTCAACGAGCCGGGCCCGACCGTCTCCCCCGCCGAGTGGGACGCCTTCCTCACCCGGTACCGCGAACTCCTCGACGACGCACAGGCGGTGGCCCTCTGCGGCAGCCTGCCGCCCGGCGTGCCCGTGGACGTGTACGCGCGCCTCACCCGTACGGCCCGCGCGGCCGGCGTCCCCGTCCTCCTCGACACCAGCGGCGAACCGCTGCGCCGCGGCCTCGCGGCCCGGCCCGACCTCGCCAAGCCCAACGCGGACGAGCTGGCCGCGCTGACCGGCCACAACGAGCCGCTGCGTGCCGCGCGGGACGCGCGCCGCCGGGGCGCGCACACGGTCGCGGCCTCGCTCGGCGCCGACGGCATGCTCGCGGTGACCGCCGACGGCTCCTGGCAGGCCGCGCCGCCGCGGCGGCTCGCGGGCAACCCCACGGGCGCCGGCGACTCGGCGGTGGCCGGGCTGCTGTCCGGCCTGGTGGAAGGGCTCTCCTGGCCGGACCGGCTGGCCCGCGCCGTGGCCCTGTCGGCCGCGACGGTACGGGCCGAGGGAGCCGGCGAGTTCGACCGCGCCACGTACGAGGAGATGCTGGCCGAGGTCACCGTGACGGACGGGCCCGCGGCGGCCTGAGCCGGGGGTTCCGGGCGGCGGCTCCGGCCTGCGGTTCCGGTGGCTTGTCGGCCGGCGGTCCCGGCTTCGGCCTGCGGTATCGGCCGCGGACTGGTGGTCCCGGTCGCGGCCGCCGCCGCTACGGCTGGGTGACCTGGCCCGCCTTGAGCCAGACCTGGTCCAGGTTGAAGTCGCACTGGTTCCCCTGCTCGCAGGAGATCTTGATCGTGTTGGTGCCCTTGTTCAGCTGCGCGTAGGCGTAGGTCCGGGTCCAGCCCTTCTCCCAGTCGCCTTCCTTGGCCCCCGCGAAGTTCTTCATGTTGAGGCTCGAGTCGCGGGCCTTGCCGTTGATCGACAGGGTGGCGTCGGCGTCCTTGCCGGGCACGCCGTACCCCACGAAGATCGTGTACTGGCCGTCCTTGGGCACGTCCAGCTGCCACGTCGCGGCGGCGCCCGGCGTGTTCATGCCAGTGACGTAGAGGCCGCCGGACGAGCGGGCGCCCGGGATGTCCTTGGCGGTGGTCGCTGTGCCGTCCAGGCGCAGGCTGCCCGCGTCGGCCTTGGGCAGGTCGGCCTCGGCCGGCTTGTCGGACGGCTTGCTGCTCGGCTCGGCGCTCTCGCTCGCGGACGCGCCGGTGCCGCCGGCCTGGTCGTTCTTGCCCTCGTCGCTGTTGGAGACCATCGCGACGCCGATGCCGACGCAGACCACGGCCACCACGGCGATGGCGCCGATGAGCAGGCCGTTGCGGTTGCGGCGCGGGCCCTGGTCGGAGCCGCCGGCGCCGTGCGCGCCGTGCCCCGCGGCGCGCTGTCCGCCGCCGGGCAGCGTCTCGGGCGCCGCGTAGTGCGCGTTCTGCCGGCCGTACGCCTGCTGCTGCGGCGCCTGCTGGCCGTACTGCTGCTGCCCGTACTGCCGCTCACCGACGGCGCGCACCTGGTTGTAGGACCTTCTGGGGACGCCCGGCTGCCGCACCGCCGCGCCGGCGCCCGACGTACCCTGCGCGCCCGCCTCGCCGCCCTCCGAGCGGTAGAGGTAGCCGAACGGATCGTCGTTCTCCGGCGTGTCCGTGCCGTTACTACCGGCCGTCATTCCGCGTCACTCCCCAGCGGTCTTGCAAACGATGTCTACGTGCTGATGTCTACATGCTGATGTCTGCATGCTTGAAAGGCCCCCGGCGGCCAGCGCCGCATCGGCGCAGCCTACCCGGTGCGGAGCGGCGTACGCCGGTTCCGTACGGCCACAAGATCACTACAGGACGGTGAACGGCGGGCGTTCACCGGGGTCCGCAGCGGTCAGCGCCCTGCGGACGACGGCCCGCCCCCGGAAGGTGTCTTCGGACACATGGCCGGGAGAGGGCGGGAAGAGGCGCCCGGGGCCGGGGCGTGAGCGGGCGGACCGGGGTGCGGGGCGGCGGGGCGGGCCGGTGCGCGCCCCTGGGCGGCCGGTCACCACCGCCCCGCGCGCGGGGCCGCGGGCCGGCCCCGGCCCTCAGCTCACCCGCCGGTTCGCCTTCGAGCGGGACCGCTTCTCGACGTACATCCGCTGGTCGGCGGATTGCAGGACCTCCTCGGCCGACATCCCGCAGCCCGCCCAGCCGATGCCGAAGCTGGCGCCGACCCGCACGGCCCGGCCGTCCACCCGGATCGGCGGGATGATCGCGTTCCGCAGCCGTACGGCCAGGTCCTCGGCGTCCGCCTTGCCCAGCCCGTCCGCGAGCACGACGAACTCGTCACCGCCGAGCCGGGCCACCGTGTCCCCGTCCCGTACGCCGTTGGTCAGCCGCCGGGCCACCTCGATGAGCACCGCGTCACCGGTGTGGTGCCCGAACCGGTCGTTGATCGACTTGAAGCCGTCCAGGTCGCAGAAGAGGACGGCCAGCCCCTTGGCCCCGTCGTCCTCGGGCCCGTCCGACGGCGCGACCGCGTGCACATGACTGTCGTACACCGGCCCCGTACGGGCCAGGTGGAAGCCCTCGAACCCGTCGCCGGCGCCGTCCGGCAGGAAGCCGTGCCCGTCCTCGTCCCCCACGACCGCCGAGGCGAACGCGTCCGCCTCGTCAGCGCCCGGCGGCCGCGAGCACAGCCGGGCGCTGAGCCGGGTCCGCAGCTCGGCGGCGTTGGGCAGGCCGGTCAGCGAGTCGTGGCTGGCGCGGTGCGCGAGCTGCAGCTCGTGCCGCTTGCGCTCCTCGATGTCCTCGACGTGCGTGAGCAGGAAGCGCGGGCCGTCGGCGGTGTCGGCGACGACGCTGTTGCGCAGGCTCACCCAGACGTACGAACCGTCCCGGCGCGCCAGCCGCAGCTCGGCCCGCCCGCCCTCGGCGGAGGTCCGCAGCAGCGTCCCGACGTCCTCCGGGTGCACCAGGTCGGCGAAGGAGTACCGGCGCATCACGGACGCCGGGCGCCCCAGCAGCCGGCACAGCGCGTCGTTCGCGCGCAGCAGCCGCCCGTGCTGGTCGCCGCCCATCTCGGCGATGGCCATGCCGCTCGGTGCGTACTCGAAGGCCTGCCGGAAGCTTTCCTCGCTCGCCCGCAGCGCCTGCTGCTCGCGCTCCAGACGGACCAGCGCACGCTGCATGTTTGCCCGAAGGCGGGCATTACTGATCGCAATCGCGGCCTGGAAAGCGAACATCTGGAGCGCCTCGCGGCCCCAGGCGCCCGGCCGGCGCCCGTTGCGCGGCCGGTCGACGGAAATGACGCCGAGCAGCTCGCCGCCGCCCGAGGGGGCGGAGTACATCGGCGCGAAGAGCCGGTCCATCGGGTGCCACTCGTGGGGATGGCGCGGCGTCGGCCCGGCGGCGTGCCACTGCGGGACGTCGTCGTCGTCCAGCACCCAGCCCTCGGTGTGCGGTATGAAGCGCAGGTCGCCCCAGCGCTCGCCCATGTTCAGCCGGCGCTCCCAGGAGTCCTTGGAGCCGATCCGGCCGGCCAGCAGGGCCTCAGCGCCCGCGCTGCCTGCGACGGCGGCCACTACGAGGTCGCCGTCCGGCCGTACGAGGTTGACCGCCGCGAGCTCGTAGCCCAGCCCGTTGACCGCGCCGTCGGCGACGGCCTGCAGGGTGTCCGCAAGGCTGCGTGCGGTGTTCAGGTCGGCGACCACTTGGTGCAGCTGCCGCAGGGTCGCAAGACGGACGTATGGCTCCGACTCGGTCTCCATCGCTCGCTCTCCCCGAGACCTCGACAGCAACTCCAGGCTTCTTGTCATCCTCTAGTCGTCCGATTGCCACGGCCACTGAATCACAGTGAGCTGTTCACTCGGTACACAGGGTCAACAATTACCGCGCGCTGTGACTCAAGTCACATGACGCGCCGTGGAGTTACCGGTCCTCTCCGGGCACCCCTCGAACGCCTCCATAAACTTCCTGAACGCAAATTCCGCCGCCCGGCCGCCTCCGTCGACAGACCTAGGACGCGGCTGGTCCCAGGGCCCGATGCGAGCTGCCCGGGGCCCGGTTTAGCGTTCATGGCGTGTTCACGAACAACCCTGCCTCCCTCACCGACGCACACACCGGCCCGACGGGCACCGGCTCGGGCCCCGATTCCGGCCCCGGGTCCGGGGCCGACAGTGGGGTGCGTGCGGACAGGAACGATTCTGCCGGGGCGGGAGGGGGCGCCGGTGCTGGTGGGGCCATCGAGGCCGGCGCCGCTGCCGTACCGGGGGCCCGCCGGGCGGACGGGAACGGCTTCCGGGCGGAGGGGGACGGTCTGGACGGCTCCCGGGCGGACGGGAACGGCTCGGCCGCGGGGCGGGACGACTCGGCCACGGTGTCGGGCGACTCGGCCGCCGAGCAGAACGACTCGGTCCCGGAGCTGATCCCGCATGCTGGTGGGGTGAGTGCCGACGAGTTCCGTGCTGCCCTGTCCCGGCTCGCCGCCGGAGTCGTACTGATCACCGCCCTCGACCCGGAGGACGACCCGGTCGTCGACGGGGACGGATCCGGCCACGGGGGCGGATCCGCCAACGGGGGCGGTCCCGGCGACGGGGGCGTCGGTGCCGCGGGCGCCGACCTGGAAGTCCCGACCGGCGAGGACGCGGGGATGACGGCCACCGCGTTCATGTCCGTCTCGCTGGATCCGCCGCTGGTCATGGTCAGCGTCCGCAACGAGTCCCGGATGGACGACATCCTGGAGCGACAGCCCCTGTGGGCGGTCTCGGTCCTGACGGAGAGCCAGCGCAACATCGCCGGCCAGTTCTCCATGAAGGGGCGCCTCAGCGACCGCCTCCTCTTCGCGAGCGTCCCGCACGTACGGGGCGAGAAGACCGGGGCCGCACTCGTGAAGGGCGCGCTCGCCACGATGGAGTGCCGTACGGAACAGCGCGTCGTGGCCGGCGACCACACCCTCACCATCGGCCGCGTACTCACGGCCCACACCCCGAACGTGGAACGCGACCCGCTGACGTACTTCCGCGGGCGCTACCGGAAGCTGGCGTAACCGGCGCCCGGGGGCGGGCAACGGGCGACCCACGACTCCTCATGCCGCGCGCCGGCCGGCGGGCCTCAGTGCCAGTCCCGCCCCGAACGCCCCCGCTTCGTCTCACCGCGCTGCTTCTTCTCCCGCAGCCTGCGCTCATTGATCCCCCGCGGAATCCGCGTCTTCCGGCGCGGCTTCGGCGGCGGCGCGGACGCCTCCGCCAGCAGGGAGGCCAGCCGGACCGCGGCCGTCTCGCGGTTCCGCCACTGCGAGCGGTGCTCGGACGCCCGTACGGACACGATCCCGCCGTCCAGCAGCCGCCCGCGCTCCCCCAGCCGCTGCAGGGCGCGCTCCTTCCACACCTCGGGCAGCGCCTCCGTGCCGGCCAGGTCGAAGCGCAGCTCCACCTGACTGTCGGAGGTGTTGACGTGCTGGCCGCCCGGCCCGGACGACCGCGAGAAGCGCCAGACGAGCTCCGCCTCCGGGAGGACGACCGAACCGCGGATGACATAGGGCCCGGACATGCCCCCATGATCCCGCGCCCACCCCCGATCCGTCACCCGCATTTCGCTGGTGGAACCCCTGGCCGGGCCCCCGGCCGAAGGGCAGCCGCGACGGACCGCATCAGGACTTGGCAAAGAAAGTAAAGATAGCTGGAACCTCCTGGTCGTCGGCCGACGTTGTGAAGGGTGACGGTAGCTTCGTCCGCAGTACGGAGCCCGGCGATTCGACGAGTCGAGAAGGAAAGGGACTTCCATGGCTGTAAGCCTGTCCAAGGGCGGCAACGTCTCCCTCACCAAGGAGGCCCCGGGCCTGACCGCCGTCACGGTCGGCCTCGGCTGGGACGTCCGCACCACCACCGGCACGGACTTCGACCTCGACGCGAGCGCGATCGCGGTCAACGCGAACGGCAAGGTCTACTCCGACCAGCACTTCGTGTTCTTCAACAACAAGGCCACGCCCGACCAGTCCATCGTGCACACCGGTGACAACCTCACCGGCCAGGGCGAGGGCGACGACGAGCAGATCAACGTCAACCTCGCCGCACTGCCCGCCGACGTCGAGAAGATCGTCTTCCCGGTCTCCATCTACGACGCGGAGAACCGCAGCCAGAACTTCGGCCAGGTGCGCAACGCCTTCATCCGCATCGTGAACCAGGCCGGCGGCACCGAGATCGCCCGCTACGACCTCAGCGAGGACGCCGCGACCGAGACCGCGATGGTCTTCGGCGAGCTCTACCGCAACGGCGCCGAGTGGAAGTTCCGCGCGGTCGGCCAGGGCTACGCCTCGGGCCTGGTCGGCATCGCCCAGGACTTCGGCGTCAACGTCTGACCGACGCCCATGCGACGGCCGCGTCGCTGCCCGCCCGGCGGCGGGCTGCGGCCGGAGTCGTGGCTTGAGCGCATACGGCCAGGGCTACGGCTGAGGCCCTATCTGCATACACACGGCCACGGCTGAGGCCACGCCGGACGAAGGCCGCCTGCCCGCACCCCGCGGACCAGGCGGCCTTCGCCGTTCCTCCCGCCCGCCGCGGCTCACGGCGCTCCCCTCCACCCGCGCCTCACTTCTCACCCCCCGCACGCAATTCCCTCGCGCCGAGCGGCCCGACCGACCACCATGCGGCCATGACCGGTACGAGCCACCCACACCAGGAAGAGTCCCCGGAGCCCCCGAAGTCCCCGCAGTGCCCGGAGCCCCCGGGGTGCCCGGAGTCCCCAGCGTCCCCGCACAGCTCACCGGACGCGCGCCGGGACCCACCACCGCCCCCGGCCCTGCAACCGCTGAGCACCCTGCTCGCCGAGAACGACGGCCGGCTGCCGGACCCGCTCCTCGATGAGCTGACCGACCTCTACGCCTCCAACGCCGAGTTCTTCGCCCGCACCGGCGACTTCCCCGACCCGTACGCCCTCCACCGCGACGAGGTCGCCTCCAGCCTCAACGCCGAGCTGACCCACCCGGCAGCCGAGGTCCTCCTGGCCCGCGAACCAAGCGATCCTTCCGCCCACGGGGCAGGGGCACAGGCCCCGGACGCTCCGCAGCACCCCGAGCGCCTGACGGGCCTGGCCATCACCCTCACCGAACACCCGGACCCGATCGACCCGTACCCCTGGATCGGCCTGCTCCTGGTCCATGGGACGCTGCACCGTTCCGGCCGGGGCAGCCGCCTGGCGACAGCCGTCGAGGACTGGTTGCGCGCGTCCGGCCACGACGGCGTACGCCTCGCCGTCCTGGACAGCAACCCCGACGCGCTCCTCTTCTGGTCCGTCCTCGGCTACCGCGCCATCGACCACCGCACGGACCACGCGATGGGCCGCCCGTGCACGGTCCTCCACAAGGACCTCACGACCGCGGACCGAGACGCCGACAACGCCAACAACGCCAACAACGCCAACAACGCCAACAGCTAGAACGCCCTACGGCCAAGCGAGGTCCCGGCAGGCGCGGCGGGCGTGGCGGGTCGTGGCGGCGCGGCAAGCGTGGCGGGCACGGCCGGGCGCAGCGGGCACGGCCGGGCGCAGCGGGCACGGCCGGGCGCAGCGGGCACGGCCGGGCGCAGCGGGCACGGCCGGGCGCAACGGGCACGGCCGGGCGCAGCAGGCGCGGCCGGGCGCTCCGGACGGAATCTCAGGCGGCTTCGACGCGAGCCGCCCGCGGCACGGGCCTCGCCCCCTCAGCCGCGCCCGCATCCACCGGCGCTTCCGCCGAG
>NZ_PQSQ01000093.1 GCF_002920575.1 Streptomyces sp. Ru73
CGGCCCGGAGCGCGGCTCGGCAGCACCGGCGCCGGGCCGGGGTACCCGTCGGTCCGCCCGGCATCGTCGGCCTGCGGCGGTACGGCGCCGTCCTCGGGCCGCGGCTCGGGGTCCGCCGGCTCCTCGCCGGGCGCCGGCAGCCGGGTGGCCAGCCAGAGCGCGTCCAGCAACTCCTGCGGCGACAGCGGCAGTCCGCTGTCGTCCAGGATGCGGCGGGCACGCTCCGGCACGGGTCCTACACCGTCCCGCCGAGCCGGTGCAGCACGGCCTTGCGTACCGCCTCGGCGTCGATGTCCACGCCGCCCGCGCGCAGGAAGACGGCGTTGAGCAGCTGGTCGGTGGCGAGTTCGCCGAGCGCGCGGCGGTTCAGGAAAGCGGTGAGCAGGTCGTCGACCTCGGGCAGCACGTCAGGGCCGAGGTGCGCCGCGATGATCTCGCGCAGCCGGGTCTCGTCCGGGTCGGGCAGGTCCAGCCGTACGCAGCGGCGCAGGAAGGCGGGCGGGAAGTCCCGCTCGCCGTTGCTGGTGATGACCACGACGGGGAACTCCCGGCAGCGCACGCGTCCGCGGTGCACCCGCTCGGTGGCGCCCGGGTCGGCGGTGAGCACGTCCACGTCGGCCTGGTCCTCGGGCAGCCGGGCCAGCTCCGGGATCTCGAACTCGCCGCTCTCGAAGACCGCGAGCAGGTCGTTGGGCAGGTCCACGTCGCCCTTGTCCAGCTCGTCGACGAGCAGGACGCGGGGCCGGTCGCGGGGCGCGAGCGCGGTGCCGAGCGGGCCGAGCCGCACGAACGTGCCGATGCCCGGCTCCGGTTCGTCCCGGTCCCGGCGGAGCGACGCCTCGCGCAGCCGGCCCACCGCGTCGTACCGGTACAGCGCGTCCTGCAGCGTGGCGCGGCTGTTGACCGGCCAGTGCAGCACCGGGCCGAGGGACAGCTCGTGCGCGACGGCCTGCGCCAGCGAGGACTTGCCGGTGCCGGGATGGCCGGTGACCAGCAGGGGGCGGCGCAGGTGCAGGGCGGCGCTCACCACGTCGGCCTGCTCGGGTCCGATCAGGTACGGGCCGCCGCCCGGTCCGGCGCCGCGCGGCTCATCGGTACCGGTACGGCCGAACCGGCGCCAGGGCGGTGCCTCGGGCATCGCGGGCCGGCGGGCCACGCCGTCGCCGCGGAAGAGGCGCCAGCCGTCCACGGCGCCGCTGCCGCCGGCCGGCCGGGCCGGCCCGGGGACGGTGGCTTCCGGGGAGCGGTGGGGTTCGGCGGGTGCGTTCTCGGGTGCCATGGCTCCTACAGTTCCGCTCGCTCGGAGGGGTCGGTCAGATGGGCGGTCAGCGGCAGCGGGCGGCCCGGATCGTCCCACACCAGGACCGGCCGGGCCCGGTGCTCGTCCGGGGAGCTGCGTGCCTTGGCGCGGTACTCCCGCACCGCGTCCGGCAGTTGGTGCACCCGCGAGGGCGGGTCGAGCCGGAACGCGCCGACCCCGTCGGGGTGCTCGGCCCGGTCCCACAGCAGCACCGGCACTCCGCAGGCCAGGCACCACGTGGCGGTCCTCGCGCGGGTGCCGTGCGGGGTGCCGACCACCACCACGGACGCGTCCAGGTCGGCGTCCAGCAGGCCGGCCACCCGGCCCGGGTCGTCGTGCGCCGCGTCCAGCCGCACCACGCCCTTCCTGCCCAATGCCCGCCAGCGGCGCCGCCACACTCCGTCGCTGTCGGCCAGCCGCCGGATGCTCGGGCAGCGCAGCACCATGGGGTAGCGGGTGCCGACCACCTTGGGCGGCAGCGGGCCCGCTGCCGCTGCGTCCAGGGAGTCCAGGTCGATCTCCAGGTCGCCGTGTTCCACGATGAGTTCGACGGTCGGCCAGGCCTGCCCGACCGAGGCCCCGGCCAGCCGGTCGAGGTGCTTGTGCAGCACCTTGACGATCTCCGCCGGGGTCAGCGGGTCGGCGCCCGCGCCCGCAGCGGGCTGCAGCCGCCCGTCGCCCACGTCCGTCCAGAACCCCACGTCGTACCGGCGGGTGCGGCCGTGGCCCGTGCCGCCGGTCAGCTCGACCACCAGCCGCGGCGGCGCGCTCACCGCCGCCTCCGCCCACCGCTCGGCGTCGGCGCGCCGGTCGGCCAGCGTGCCGCTGTCGATGCCGAGGTGGCCCGCCATCCGCTCGGTCCACCGCCGCAGTTCGTCCCGCCGGTCGAGCGGGCTGCTGAGCGCCGCGACGAACTCCACCGCGCGCAGCAGGGCCGGTACGCCCGGGGTGCCGGCCGGTACCTGCCGCCCGTCGCCCGCGCGGCTCTCCAGCGCGGTGAGCCAGCGGCGCGCGTACGCGGCGAAGACCTTCGGGTCGCTCAGGCCCGTACCGTCCTCCACCTCGTCGGGCAGCGGGTACGGGAAGGCGTTCCGGGTGGCCTCGGGGACGCGCCGCCGGACGTCGTCGGGGAGCGTGCCGAGCAGGTGCAGCAGGGCCTGTTCCTCCCAGGGCGACATCCAGTGCGCCGTCAGCCGTGGGGTGAGCCGGGCCAGGTCGCGCAGCTTGCGGGCGCTCACGGGGTCGCAGGGCGCGAGGACTTCGGCGAGCGCGGGCACCGCCCGGTCGACGGTCAGCAGGACGTCCGTCCACTCCTCCAGGGTCGGCAGTGAGCCGTCCTCGGGGTGCGGCAGCCGGCACCGCTCGGCGAACCGCGCCGCGTGCTTGCGTACGTGCGCCTCGTCGGGCAGGGCCTGGTCCAGCAGCAGGCGCAGCTCCTCGCGGAGCCGGTCGGGGGCACGCTGCTCCGGCAGCCGGTCCCGGCAGTCCGGCAGCAGGCCGCCGGCGCCCGCCGCGGTCAGCTCCTCCCTGACGGCCTGCCAGGAGAACGACCAGCTCAGCCGGCTGGTCATGGCGGGATCGTAGGGCCCGGCGCCGTGCGTGACCATGGCGGCGACCAGGCCGACGGCGCGCTGCTCGGCCACCGACCAGACCGGGCCTCCGCTGTACCCGGCGCGGATCGCCGCCCCGGTGGGCCCGCCGTGCACATAGCCGATGCCGCCCTCCACGGAGGCGACCCGGCCGTACGCGAGGTGTTCGGGGTCGCCGCTGCCGTACCGGGCGCGCACGGTCTGCGCGGCGGTCATCGGGGCCCAGCGCAGCGGGGCGACGCCGGGCGGCGGGTCGCCGGTGAGTTCCAGTACGGCGAGGTCGCCGCGCCAGCGCCGGGCGCCGGGCGGCACGGGGGAGTGGCGTCCGGATGACTGCTCGTCGCGGGGCGGTATCCAGTGGGTGAGCCGGGCGGTGCCGCGGCCGCCGTGCGCGGCGCCGGGGAAGCCGACGGTCAGCTCGACGGCGCCCGGGTGCGCGTGCTCCAGCCGGTCCCGGCCGACCGCGAGGTTGACGACGTGCGCGCAGGTGAGGACGTGGCGGGGGGTGAGGCAGACGCCGGCGCCGACCGTGCGCAGGCCGTACCGGGACGCCGTGCGGGGAGCGGCGGGCCGCGTGCCCAGCGCCGCGCCGCCGACCGCGCTGGCCGCGAAGGACGGCCCCGCGGTGGCGTGCCGGCCCTGCTGCGCCTCGTCGGCGGGGCCGCCGTCCGTGCCGTACACGGTGACCAGCCCGGCCCGCTCGTCCGGCGCCGCGTCCTCCCCGGCGGCGTACGGGCCCGTGCCGAACCACCGCACGCTCAGCCGCCCTGCGGCGTCGCGCCCGGCAGCTGCCAGCTGGCGGTGATCTTCATGGCGGTCTGGGCGCTGCCGCCGGCGATGCCGAGCTTGAGGTCCTGGCCGATCTGCACGCCGAACTCCACGGACAGCTCCTGCGGAGGATTCGCCGTGCGCGCGACGGAGTCGTGCACCTCCTGGAGCAGCGGGCCGAGCGGGCTGAGCACCGCGCGCAGCCCGTCCCCGGCCAGCTCGGCCATCCGCTCGCGGGCCCGGCCCACCGGCTCGACGGTGCCGGCGCCGTCGGGAAGATCCGCGCGGGCGGCCGGCACGACCGGGGCCGGTGTCCCGACGGGGGCGAGGGCGAGGCGGACCAACGTGCGGTCGGACAATTGCAGTTCGGCGTACTCCGGCATCCGTCCATTGTGCCGCCTGCCACCCCTGTGGCCACCCGTTTCTCACGATCCGGGCGCGTCAGGAGGGACCGGTGACCGGGCGTCAGGGGCGGCCGGCCGCCGTACGCCGGTGCGGAAACGTACCGCTGGGCCCCGCGGGCCGGGCGCAGGGCCCAGCGGTACGCGGCGCGGAAGTGGGACGTGGCACAGGAGGCGCACACGACGACCGACGGCGGCACGGGCGGGCTCGTGCTGGAGGCGGCCCGGCAGGCGCCCGCGGCGCAGCCGTTCAGCGCCCTGGTCGGCGCGCGGTTCACGGAGTCCGGCGATCGTGACGGGTGGCTTCTCGGTCCCGTACCTGCGCCCGGCGCGCGGGACGGGGCTGCCGCTGAGCGGCAGGGACGGGGAGGAGCCGAGTGTTTAATGTCCGGACAATGTGACCTCTGGACTTCCCGTCATGCGCATCGGCCGATACCCTCACTCGCGTGGGGAAACACGAAGCAGACACCGAGGGCGCCGACGGGCCCGTCCAGTTCAGCGTCGACCGGAGCAGTCCGGTCCCGCTGTACTTCCAGCTGTCCCAGCAGCTGGAGGCGGCGATCGAGACCGGCAAGCTGGCCCCGGGCAGCCTGCTCGGCAATGAGATCGAGCTGGCGGGCCGGCTCGGCCTGTCCCGGCCGACCGTCCGGCAGGCCATCCAGTCGCTGGTGGACAAGGGGCTGCTCGTCCGCCGCCGCGGCATCGGCACCCAGGTCGTGCACAGCCAGGTCAAGCGTCCGCTGGAGCTGAGCAGCCTCTACGACGACCTGGAGGCGGCCGGCCAGCGGCCCGCCACGAAGGTGCTGCTGAACACCACGACCGAGGCCACCGCCGAGGTCGCCGCCGCGCTCGGCGTCGCCGAGGGCGAGGAGGTCGCGCTCGTCGAACGGCTCCGCCTCACCCACGGCGAGCCCATGGCGCACCTGCGCAACCACCTCCCCCTCGGACTGATCGAGCTGGAGACCGAACAGCTGGAGAAGACCGGCCTGTACCGCGTCATGCGCAGCGCGGGCATCACCCTGCACAGCGCCCGGCAGGCGGTCGGCGCCCGGGTGGCCGACGCGGCGGAGGCCGAGCGGCTGGCCGAGGAGGAGGGAGCGCCGCTGCTCACCATGCAGCGCACGACCTTCGACGACACCGGCCGCGCCGTCGAATTCGGCTCGCACGTCTACCGCGCCTCGCGCTACGCCTTCGAGTTCCAGCTCCTGGTGCGCCCCTGAGCGCACGCCGCGCGGCCACGCCCCGCCCCGCGGCGGCCGGGCCCGCTCCGCGTCCCGAGGCCGTCGTGCCCGTACGAATGTTCTGACAAACCATTGACGTGGCCTGTCGTGCGCCGCTAGAACTCCTCCAGCCGCAACCGGGCGGCGGGGGAACGAAGGCGGTTCACGATGCGTACCGTGCGCACGATCCGTACGGCCCACCGCGGGACGCGCGCGGCGGCGGCCGCGCTCGCGGCGCTCGCCCTCGTCGCCGGCTGCAGCGGCTCGGGCGGCAAGCAGGCCGAGGACGGGGCGTCCGGCACCTCGGGGAAGGCCGCGCACACGCCCCGCATGACCATCGGCATGGTCAGCCACTCCGGCGCCGGCGACACCTTCTGGGACATCGTCCAGACCGGCGCGAAGCAGGCGGCGAAGAAGGACAACGTGAAGTTCCTCTACGCCAACGACGCCGAGGGCGCCCGCCAGGCGCAGCTCGTCCGCACCATGACAGACCAGAAGGTCGACGGGCTGATCGTCACGCTCGCCAAGCCGCGTGCCGTGGAGTCCGCTGTCCGGGCCGCCGTTCGGGCCGGCATCCCGGTGATCACCATCAACTCCGGCGGCGAGTTCTCGAAGGCGTACGGCGCCCTCACCCACATCGGCCAGGACGAGACCGTCGCGGGCCGGGCGGTCGGCGACGAGCTGACCGCGCGGGGCCGCAAGAAGGCGCTGTGCGTCATCCACGAGCAGGGCAACGTCTCGCTGGAGGACCGCTGCGAGGGTGTGCAGGACGCCTTCGACGGTACGGTCGAGAACCTGAACGTCGACGGGACGAACGCGCCGGCCTCCCAGTCCTCGATCGAGGCTGAGCTGCAGTCGGACAAGGACATCGATGCGATCGTCACGCTCGGCGCACCCCTGGCGGCGATCTCCGTCAAGGCGAAGGAGCAGGCCGGCAGCGCCGCGCAGATCGCCACCTTCGACCTGAACGCCGCCGTGGTGAAGAGCCTCAAGGCGAAGGAGATCACCTTCGCCGTCGACCAGCAGCCCTACCTCCAGGGGTACGAAGCGGTCGATCTGCTCTGGCTGAACCGGACCAATGCGAACGTACTGGGCGGCGGCCGTCCGGTGCTCACCGGCCCCGCCGTCGTCACCGGGAAGGACGTGCCCGAGCTGGCGCGGTACACCGCTCGCGGGACCCGCTGACCCCGGGACGAACAGGCATAACGGATACTTGGCGGTTGGGCCCGATGCGTCGGGCCCACGGAATGACTACGGACAGTGAGATCCCGCGGGATCCAGCGATCCAACGAGAAGGGCACGACCTCGTGGCAAGGGTTCGGACAGGGGCACGCGCGCTGGGCGCGGTGCTGGCAGGGGTGCTCGGCCTGGCCCTGGCGGGCTGCAGCGCCACCGGCGGCAAGCGGGCGGAGGAGGCGCGCGAGGCCCAGGCGGCCGGCGGCCGGGCGGCCGTGAACACCCCGAAGTGGACCTTCGCCATGGTCAGCCACTCCGGCGACGGCGACACCTTCTGGGACATCGTGCAGAACGGCGCCAAGCAGGCGGCCGCCAAGGACAACATCAAGTTCGTCTACGGCCACGACGAGGAGGGCAGCCGCCAGGCGCAGCTCGTGCAGTCCTACATCGACCAGAAGGTCGACGGGCTGATCGTCACGCTCGCCAAGCCGGACGCCATGAAGGGCGTGCTGGCCAAGGCAGAGAAGGCCGGCATCCCGGTGATCACCGTGAACTCCGGCTCCGAGGTCTCCAAGAAGTACGGCGCGCTCACCCACATCGGCCAGGACGAGACCATCGCCGGCGAGGCCGTCGGTGAGGAGCTGAACAAGCGCCACAAGAAGAAGGCCCTGTGCGTGCTGCACGAGCAGGGCAACGTCGGCCACGAGCAGCGCTGCGACGGCGCCGAGAAGACCTTCGACGGCACGCTGAAGCGGCTGTACGTGGAGGGCACCAACATGCCCGACGTGCAGTCCTCCGTCGAGTCCCAGCTCCAGGCCGACCCGAAGATCGACTCCGTGGTCACGCTGGGCGCGCCCTTCGCGGCCACCGCCGTGAAGGCCAAGGAACAGGCGAACAGCAAGGCCGAGATCGACACCTTCGACCTGAACGCGCAGGTCGCCGACGGGCTGAAGGACGGCTCGCTCGGCTTCGCCGTCGACCAGCAGCCCTACCTCCAGGGCTACCAGGCGGTGGACCTGCTCTGGCTGTACAAGTACAACTCCGACGTCCTCGGCGGCGGCCGTCCCGTGCTCACCGGACCCCAGGTGGTCACCAAGAAGGACGCCGGCGCGCTGGCCGCATACACGAAGCGGGGGACCCGATGAGCACCGCAGCACCACCCGCGGAACCGCACGACACCAAGCCGGCCGAAGGCCCGGACGAGCGCCTCGTGCACCGTTCGCTCGCCCGCCGCCTGATGGGCCGCCCCGAGCTGGGCGCGGTGGTCGGCGCGATCGCCGTGTTCCTCTTCTTCTCGTTCGCGGCCGACACCTTCCTGCAGGCCGACAGCCTCTCGACGGTGCTGTACGCCTCCTCGACCATCGGCATCATGGCCGTACCGGTCGCGCTGCTGATGATCGGCGGCGAGTTCGACCTGTCGGCCGGCGTGCTGGTGGTCAGCTCGGCGCTGGTCTCGTCGATGTTCAGCTACCAGATGACCGCCAACACCTGGGTGGGCGTCGGGGTGTCCCTGCTGGTCACCCTCGCCATCGGGGTCTTCAACGGCACGCTGCTGGTCCGTACGAAGCTGCCCAGCTTCATCATCACGCTCGGCACGTTCTTCATGCTGACCGGCCTGAACCTCGGCTTCACCAAGCTGATCAGCGGCACGGTCTCCACGAAGTCCATCGCCGACATGGAGGGCTTCGAGTCGGCCCGGGTGCTCTTCGCCTCCCACCTCACCATCGGCGGCGTGGACGTCCAGGTCACGATCCTCTGGTGGCTCGCGCTGATCGCGCTCGCCACCTGGTTCCTGCTGCGCACCCGCGTCGGCAACTGGATCTTCGCGGTGGGCGGCAACGCGGATGCGGCCCGCGCGGTCGGCGTCCCGGTCACCAAGACCAAGATCGGTCTGTACATGGGCGTGGCCTTCGCCGCCTGGGTCTCGGGGCAGCACCTGCTGTTCTCCTACGACGCGATCCAGTCCGGCGACGGCGTCGGCAACGAATTCCTCTACATCATCGCGGCGGCCGTCGGCGGCTGCCTGATGACCGGCGGCTACGGCTCGGCGATCGGCGCCGCGGTCGGCGCCTTCATCTTCGGCATGACCAGCAAGGGCATCGTGTACGCGCAGTGGAACCCGGACTGGTACAAGTTCTTCCTCGGGGCGATGCTGCTGCTCGCCACGCTCCTGAACGCCTGGGTCCGCAAGCGAGCGGAGGCGAACACATGAGTACCGCGACCGACCGTGACCCGGCGACGGAAGCCCGTACGCCGCTGGTCGAGCTGAGCGACGTCAGCAAGTTCTACGGCAACGTCAAGGCCCTCGAAGGGGTCTCGCTGGAGGTGCATGCCGGCGAGATCTCCTGCGTCCTCGGCGACAACGGCGCCGGCAAGTCCACCCTCATCAAGATCATCGCGGGGCTGCACCAGCACGACGCCGGCACCCTCACCATCGAGGGCGAGGAGGCCCGGCTCTCCTCCCCGCGCGAGGCCCTGGACCGCGGCATCGCCACCGTCTACCAGGACCTCGCCGTCGTGCCGCTGATGCCGGTCTGGCGGAACTTCTTCCTCGGCTCCGAGCCGACGAAGGGCGTGGGCCCCTTCAAGCGCCTGGACGTCCGCGCGATGCGCGAGACCACCCGGTCCGAGCTGCTGCGCATGGGCATCGACCTGCGCGACGTGGACCAGCCCATCGGCACCCTCTCCGGCGGCGAGCGGCAGTGCGTGGCCATCGCCCGCGCGGTGTACTTCGGCGCCAAGGTGCTGGTGCTCGACGAGCCGACGGCGGCGCTCGGCGTGAAGCAGTCCGGCGTGGTCCTCAAGTACGTCGCCGCCGCCCGGGACGCGGGCCTCGGCGTCGTCCTGATCACCCACAACCCGCACCACGCCTACCTCGTCGGCGACCGCTTCGTCCTCCTCAAGCGCGGCACGATGGCCGGCAGCCACCTGAAGTCGGAGATCGCGCTGGAGGAGCTGACCCGGCAGATGGCGGGCGGCAGCGAGCTGGAGCAGCTCAGCCACGAGCTGGAGCGCGCGCCCTCCCCGGAGCACCTGGGCGGCCACCCCCGGCACTGAGGCCCGGGGCCCCTGCATTCCTGGCCCGGTACCGAGGCGTCCGGGCCGCGCGTGCGGTGTTGATGCGGCGGCCACCGGTGCGGCACGCGGGGCGGCCTCCGCGGGGCCACCGCTTCCCGGCGGTAGCTTCACGGTGCGGCGTCCGCGCCCCGCGGCGCCCGCCCGTACCGCACACGCACAGGAGGCCCGACATGAGCAGCGCCCCGAGCGGCGAGACCACCATGCGCGCGATCACCCAGGACGCCCTCGGCGGTCCCGAGGTGCTGCGGATGACCGAGGCGGAGCGGCCGCGGCCGCTGCCGACCGAGGTACTGGTGCGGGTGCACGCCGCGGGCGTGAACCCGGTGGACTGGAAGACCCGGCAGGGCGGCGGCATGGCCGGCGTGCTCGGCGACCCGCCGTTCACCGTCGGCTGGGACGTCTCCGGCGTCGTCGAGGAGACGGGCTTCGGCGTGCACACCCTCGCCGTGGGCGACGAGGTGTACGGCATGCCGTGGTTCCCGCGCGAGGCCGCCGCGTACGCGGAGTACGTGACGGCCCCCTCGCGCCAGTTCGCGCGCAAGCCCGCGCTGCTCGACCACGAGCACGCGGCGGGGGTGCCGCTCGCCGCGCTCACCGCCTGGCAGACGCTGGTCGACACGGCCCAGGTGACCGCGGGGCAGCGGGTGCTGATCCACGCGGCGGCCGGCGGCGTCGGCCACTTCGCCGTGCAGTTCGCCAAGCACCTCGGCGCCCACGTCATCGGCACGGCGAGCGCCGCCAAGCACGACTGGCTGCGCGGCCTGGGCGCGGACGAGCTGATCGACTACACCGCCGTGCGGTTCGAGGAGGCGGTCAGCGACATCGACGTCGTCATCGACCTGGTCGGCGACGACAAGGACGAGACCAGCACCCGCTCGCTCGGCACGCTCCGCTCCGGCGGGCTGCTGGTCGCGGTGCCGTCCGGGGTCGCGCCCGAGCTGGTGGACACCGCCCGCCAGCTGGGGCTGCGGGCCTGCGGCTTCCTCGTGGAGCCGGACGGCGCGGCCCTCACGAAGATCGCCGAGCTGATCGACGCGGGCGTGGTGAAGGTGGCGGTGGAGGACGTGCTCCCGCTGGAGCACGCGGCCGAGGCCCACCGCCGCGGCGAGGAGGGCCGCACCCGCGGCAAGCTCGTCCTGCGCGTCGCGGAGTGACGGCCGCCGCTCACGTACGGCGCCGCCTCCCCGCGGCCCTCCGCCACGGATCCCGTACGCTCAGCGCCCCGACAGCTCCCGCTCCCTGGCGTGCCGGGCCGCCGCTGCCGCCTCGCCGTGGTGCACCGGCCCGTGCCCGGGCAGCACCACACCGGCGTCCAGCTTCTCCAGCACCGCCAGCGACTCCAGCGCCCGCGCGCGGTCGGTGTCGAACATCCGGGGGAGCAGCTGCGGGCCGCGCAGCCGCGACGTGGGGTGGCCGGTCACCAGCCCGTCCCCGGTGATCACCACGCCGGCCTCCGGCAGGTGGTACGCGCAGTGCCCGCCGGTGTGCCCCGGCGTGTGCACCGGGACGGGGCGGCCCGGCAGGTCCAGCGGCCCGTCGGCGGGGAACGGCAGCGGACCGCTCATCCGTACGTCGGTGAGCCCGCCCGACCGCACGGCGTGCACGAGCCAGGGGAGCACACCGGGCCGCCAGGCGTTCCTGAGGACGTCCCCCACCGCCACCTGGTGCAGGAACTCGCGCCGCGCGTGCGGCACCTCCGCGTGGTGCATGAGCACCGGCACGCCGTGCTCGCGCGCGAGCCGCTCGGCCGAGCCGATGTGGTCGCTGTGCGCGTGGGTGACCAGTACGGCCGCCACGGCGGACGGCCGGTGCCCCAGCGCGGCCAGCGACGCCACCACCTGGTCGTGGTCGCCGGGATAGCCGGTGTCCACCAGCGTCACGGCGTCCCCGTCCTCGAGGATCACCCAGTTCGTGTTCGAGCCGTGCACCAGATACGTACCGGTGCCGACCTGTACGAGCGCGTCGTCGCGCATCGCCCGCCCCCTCCTCGCCCATGGCCGTGAAGTCGATTGGATCTTGCATCCCCGGGCCGAGCGTAGACGCCCGGCGGGCGCCGGCGGGCAGCGGGACGGCGGCTCAGCCGGCCGCGCGGCGTGCGGCGACGGCGCGCCGGGTGTCCTCGTCGACCAGGTCCGAGTTGATCGCCTGCGCCGCCTGCACCCCCGCGGCGGCGGCCCCGATGACCTGGTCGCTCAGCGAGGTGACGTTTCCGGCCACCCACACGCCGGGGACGTCCGTGGCCCCCGAGGGCTCCGCCGCGACCGAGCTGCCCACCACCTCCCCGGCCGACCGCTCCTCGGCGGCGGCCAGCCCCAGGGACGCCAGGGCGTCGGCACGGGCGGTGAACCGCGGCTCGACCACCAGGGCCCGGCAGGGCAGCCGCCGGCCGTCCGCCAGCCGCACCCCGGTCAGCTCGTCGTGCGGCGCCTCCAGGCCCGTCACCCGCCCCGGCACCACGCACACGCCGCGGGCCGCCAGCCGCTCGTACTCCTCGGGCCCCGGCTCCGGCGAGCGATGCGTCAGCAGCGTCACGTCGGCGCTCCACTGCCGCCACATCAGGGCCTGCCGCGCGGCGAGCGGCCCGGTGGCCAGCACGCCGATCGCCCGGTCCCGCACCTCCCAGCCGTGGCAGTACGGGCAGTGCAGCACGTCCCGGCCCCACCGCTCCGCCAGCCCGGGGACGTCCGGCAGCTCGTCCACCAGCCCGGTGGCCACCAGCAGCCGGCGGGCCGCGACCGGCTGGCCCGCCGCCAGGGAGACCCGGAAACCGGCGTCACGCCGCTCGGCCGCCACCACCGCGTCCGCTGCGATCTCGCCACCGTAGGAGGTCACCTCGGCCCGCCCGGTGGCGAGCAGCTCGCCGGGCGGCGTGCCGTCGCGGGTGAAGAAGTTGTGGGTGCGCGCTGCCGTGGCGTTGCGCGGCCTGCCGTCGTCGACGACCAGTACCGAGCGGCGGGCCCGCACCAGGGCCAGCGCCCCGCTGAGCCCGGCGGCGCCCCCGCCGACGACCACGACGTCGTAGTGCCGTTCCTGCCGCGTCCGTTCGCTCATGTTCCGACTCTCCTCCCGGCCTCCGGCGGGTACCACCGGACGGCCGGTTAAACGCATGCTCCGACCGGGTGACCGTTGGTACTGTCCCGGCCATGCCAGGCACCCCTGACGCCCCCACGGGCCCCGTCACCGCAGCCGACGTCGAGCAGGCCGTACGGCTGGCCGTCACCACCCTGAGCGGCGCCGCCGCGGCCGACTGGAGCGTGCCCGCCGGCTCCCTGGAGTGGGACTGCTGGGAGACCGCCGAGCACCTCGCCGACGACCTCTTCTGCTACGCCGCGCAGCTGGCTCCCGAGCAGCCGCCGGTGGACTCGCACGTACCGCTGCAGTGGGCACAGGCGCGGCCGGGCGGCCCGGGCAACGCGTTCTTCGCCGACCGCGCGGCCGGCCCCGCCGGGCTGCTGCGGGTGCTGGAGGCGAGCGGCGCTGTCCTGGCGGCCGTGGTCCGCACCGCGCCGCCGGACCGCCGCGCCTTCCACGTGTACGGGGTGTCCGACGCCGAGGGCTTCGCGGCGATGGGCGTCGTGGAGACCCTGGTCCATGTGCACGACCTGGCCGAGGGGCTCGGGCTCGGCTGGACGCCGCCGGGCGAGCTGTGCGACCGGGCGCTGGCCCGGCTCTTCCCGGACGCGCCCGCGGGGCCGGACCGCTGGGCGGTGCTGCTGTGGTGCACGGGCCGCGCGGCGCTGCCGGACCGTCCGCGCCGCACCGAATGGCGCTGGTACGGCGCTCCGCGGTGACCGCGGGACACCCCTCAGCCGGGCTGCCGGGGCCGCCGGGTCCCGGCGGGCAAAGAAGCGGTGCCGGCCCCGCGAGGGGGCCGGCACCTGGAGGGGTACTGCGTTACGTCACTTGTTGGCGCACTGCCCGTGTGCGGGGTTCAGCAGCCCGATCACGTCGACGCTGAGGCCACAGGCGTTGACCGGGACGTGGACCGGGACCTGGATGGTGTTGCCGGACACGACACCCGGCGAGTGGCTGCTGCTGCCCTGGGCGCCCGAGTCGGCGGCGGCGGCGCCGGCGCCACCGACGATGGCGGCAGTGGCCAGGACGGCCGCAGCTGCGGTGATACGGATGCGCATAGCGTTCTCCTCACAGAGGGCGGAACATCAACGGCTCCCATCGAACCCCAGGACGTCCACCGGGGCCCGCCGAGTTGGGCCGTCAGGGGCACACCGCGCCCGGAAAACGTCTCTGACCTGCAGTTTTTCTGGGTCCCCCAAGTGCGTGACGCCGCCGTCCCAGGGCCCCGGAGCGGCCCGGTCCGCCGCTATCCGCCGTCCCCGGCGCGCGTCATCCGCCGGATTCGACGCGAACTCCCGCCGCTCGTACGGATGTTGACGCTTCACCCCGCCGGGCCGCCCCGCCCGCGCCCCGGTACGGCCGCCCGGCCGCGAGCGGACCGGCGCAGATGGTTCCCTGCATACCGGGACTTTGAGAAACCCCACAGGTCAGAGGGTTGCTGTGCGCCGCGGGGCGGCTTTGATGCACAATCGCACGGCGGGTGGGCTGCGCCTGCCCGGACGTGACCCGAGGCCATGGCCTCCCGAGACCGCACAGGGACGTGACGAGCCGAGCATGAGTACGTACCGGGACAGGGTGCACCGTGGATCGGCGCGGGCCACCGTGCTGCGCACGGTCGGCACCCGGGAACGCCGTTCGCACCTGAGCGCGCCCCGCGTGCCCACCGTCGGCATCGACATCGGCGGTACGAAGGTCATGGCAGGCGTCGTGGACGCCGACGGCAACATCCTGGAGAAGGTCCGCACCGAGACGCCGGACAAGTCCAAGAGCCCCAAGGTCGTCGAGGACACCATCACCGACCTGGTACTGGACCTCTCCGACCGGCACGACGTGCACGCGGTGGGCATCGGCGCGGCCGGCTGGGTCGACGCCGACCGCAGCCGGGTCCTCTTCGCCCCCCACCTGAACTGGCGGAACGAGCCGCTGCGCGACCGGCTGGCGGGCCGCCTGGCCGTCCCCGTCATGGTCGACAACGACGCGAACACCGCGGCCTGGGCCGAGTGGCGGTTCGGCGCCGGGCGCAACGAGGACCACCTCGTGATGATCACGCTCGGTACCGGCATCGGCGGCGCGATCCTGGAGGACGGCCAGGTCAAGCGGGGCAAGTACGGCGTCGCCGGCGAGTTCGGGCACATGCAGGTCGTGCCCGGCGGCCACCGCTGCCCGTGCGGCAACCGCGGCTGCTGGGAGCAGTACAGCTCCGGCAACGCGCTGGTCCGCGAGGCCCGCGAGCTGGCCGCCGCCGACTCCCCGGTCGCGTACAACATCATCGAGCGGGTCGGCGGGCACATCCCGGACATCACCGGGCCGCTGATCACCGAGCTGGCCCGCGAGGGCGACGCGATGTGCGTCGAGCTGCTCGCGGAGATCGGCCAGTGGCTGGGCGTGGGCATCGCCAACCTCGCCGCCGCGCTCGACCCGTCCTGCTTCGTCATCGGCGGCGGCGTCAGCGCCGCCGACGACCTGCTCATCGGCCCGGCCAGGGACGCCTTCCGGCGCACCCTCACGGGCCGCGGCTACCGCCCCGAGGCCCGCATCGCCCTGGCCCAGCTCGGCCCCGAGGCCGGCATGGTCGGCGCCGCCGACCTCGCCCGGCTGGTGGCCCGCCGCTTCCGGCGCGCCAACCGCCGCCGGGTGGAGCGCTATGAGCGCTACGAGCGGGCCGGCCGCCGATGACCGACCTGGAACAGTCTCCCGTGACCGAGCACCCCGAGCGCCCCGACCGCGCCGAGTCCGCCGACGAGCCCGTACCCTCCGGCCCGGCAGGCCCCGGCGCACCGCCCGCCGGCCCCGGGAACGGGGGGCCCGCACCGCGGCCGAGCCGGCGCCGCCGCTGGCTCAGCGCCTTCGCCGTCCTGCTGCTGATCGTCATCCCGGCCGGCTACCTCGCGCTCTCCGCCGCGCAGAGCCGCGACAGCGGCCAGGAGAAGGAGGAGCGGGCCGCCATGGCGGGCCTCACCTGGCACTGGCCCTCCAAGGTGCAGCGGCGCATCTACGACGTGCGGATACCGGCCTACTCGTACCCGGTCGCGTTCTTCGAGACGAACTCCTTCAAGACCAGCTCGCTGTACGTGACGTTCCGCACGTCGCAGGAGGGCCTGGACCAGTTCCTGGCGAACTACGGGCGCACCCGTGACGACCTGAAGAAGGGCGACGTCACGATCCCGCCGGACAAGGCGAAGCGGGTCAAGTGGGACTTCTCGATCGGGGACGGCTACGCGGGCCTGGTCCATCACCAGAAGGCGCCGCGGCCCACGCAGCGGATCACCGTCGACTTCGCCGAGGACGGCCACCCCGTGGTGTACGTGCTGTCCACGACCCGGTTCTGAGGACGGTCCGGCCGGCCGCGAAGGAGCGCGGACGGCCGGGTTCCGGTGGCGAAACTCTGATGAAGAACGCCGAACGGATCACAATGGTGCGCTTCCGGCCAGCCGGTTATGAGCCGAATCCGACACCATGACCGACTGATCCGGCCGGAACGGCGTCCGATTGCTGACCCGGGTGTCAGGAGTGGGCGAATTGATTGGGTAGCGTGGCCGGGTGAGCGAGAAGACCCTGCAGCACCGGATCGACGGTCCCGACGACGCGCCCGTACTCGTCCTGGGTGCCTCACTGGGCACCACCTGGCACATGTGGGACCGCCAGATACCCGAACTGACCCGTCAGTGGCGCGTCATCCGCTTCGACCTGCCGGGGCACGGCGGATCGCCCGCGTACCCCGCCGCCTCGGTCGCGGAACTCGCCGACCGGCTCATCGCCACCCTCGACGGCCTCGGCGTCGACCGCTTCGGCTACGCCGGCTGCGCCATGGGCGGCGCCATCGGTGCTCAGCTCGCGCTCGCCCACCCCCAGCGCCTCACCTCGCTCGCGCTGGTCTCCGCCTCGCCCCGCTTCGGCACCGCCGACGCCTGGCGGCAGCGCGGCGTGGTGATCCGTACCAACGGGCTGGACCCGATCGCCCGGACCGCTCCCGAGCGGTGGTTCACCCCCGGCTTCGCCGCGGCCCAGCCCGCCATCATCGAGTGGGCCGTCCAGATGGTGCGCACCACCGACCCCGGCTGCTACATAGCGGCCTGCGAGGCGCTGGCCGCCTTCGACATCCGGGGCGAGCTCGGCCGGATCTCCGCGCCCACCCTCGTCGTCGTCGGCTCCGAGGACCTGGTCACGCCCACCGCCGACGCGCGCACCCTCGTCGCCGGCATACAGGACGCGGGTCTCGCCCTGGTGCCCGGCACCTCCCACCTCGCCCCGGTCGAGCAGCCGGCCGCCGTCACCGAACTGCTCATCCGGCACTTCTCCACCGCCTGGCAGGACAAGCCGGCCGGGCAGGCGGCGCTCGGCGCCACCCCGCCCAAGCCCGTCCTCGACCCGGCCCCGCCGCAGGCGCAGCCCCAGCCGCCCGCCGTCGCCATCGAGGCCGCCGAGCAGCCGCAGATGGTGCGCACCGGCACGTACGAGGAGGGCGAGAAGGTCCGCCGCGCGGTGCTCGGCGACGCGTACGTGGACCGCGCGGCGGCCGCCGCCGACGACTTCACCGGCGACTTCGAGGACTTCCTCACCCGCTACACCTGGGGCGAGGTGTGGACGCGCTCCGGCCTGGACCGCCGCACCCGCAGCGTCATCACGCTCACCGCGCTGGTCACCAGCGGCCACCTGCAGAACCTGGCCGTCCACGTCCGCGCCGCGCTGCGCAACGGCCTCACTCCGGCCGAGATCAAGGAGACCCTGATCCACACCGGGGTGTACGCCGGCATGCCGGCCGCGGGCGCCGCCTTCGAGGTGGCCCAGCGCGTCATCCGCGAGGAGACCACGCCGGAGGACTGACCGCCCGGCGGACAAGCTGATGGAAGGCTTGTCGTGGGCGCGCCGCCCACCGGGTGAATGGGTGCGGGCGCACCGCGCCGCAGGATGTACTCCTGGCTCCGGCACAGCGTCATCCTGTGGAGAGAGCCATGGACATCCGTAGCACCATGACCGCCTGCGGTCTCGCCGCCGCCGTACTGGCCGGCGGAGCCGGCAGCGCCGTCGCGACCGGCGACGGCCCGACGAGCCTCAGCGGCAACGGCGCGCAGTCCGCGTTCGGCAACTCGACGACCCAGGGTGCGCTGAGCGCGCAGTTCGGGGCGGTCCAGGGCACGCTCAACGACCTGTGCCTCGGGGTGCCGGCGAAGGTCAACGCCGGATCGCTGGTGGGCATCCTGGTGCCGGTCACGGTCCAGGACGTCAACGTCCTCACCTCCCCGCAGAACCAGCAGTGCGCCGGAAACAGCGGCCAGTCCTCCGGCAGCGGCCGGTGAGCCGCGGTTGAGGGAAGGGGCGGTCCGCGCGGCAGGATGGGGACATGGCACTCGAACTCACCAAGAAGACCCACGCCTGTGTCCGGCTGGCCAAGGACGGGCGGACGCTGGTCATCGATCCCGGTGGCTTCAGCGAGCAGGACGCGGCCGTCGGCGCCGACGCCATCCTGATCACCCATGAGCACCCGGACCACTTCGCCGAGGACCGGCTGCGGGCCGCGATGGAGGCCAACCCGGCCGCCGAGATCTGGACCCTGGCATCCGTCGCCGAGCAGATCTCGGCCGCGTTCCCCGGCCGGGTGCACACCGTCGGCGAGGGCGACGCCTTCACCGCCGCCGGCTTCGAGGTGGAGGTGCACGGACAGCTGCACGCCGTGATCCACCCGGACATCCCGCGGATCACCAACGTCGGCTACTTCGTGGACGGCACCGTCTTCCACCCCGGCGACGCGCTCACCGTCCCGGGCCGCCCGGTCGACACCCTGCTGCTGCCCGTGCACGCCCCCTGGAACAAGGTCTCCGAGATCATCGACTACGTGCGCGAGGTCAAGCCGCGGCACGCCATCGACGTCCACGACAGCCTGCTCCAGGACCATGCCCGGCCGATCTACGACCGCATGATCGGCCAGCTCGGCGGCACCGACCACGGCCGCCTCGTCCCAGGTCAGGCCCAGTCGCTGGGCTGAGGACGGCGACTGTCGGAGGCGGACGGTAGGTTGGCACTCATGCGCATCGCGACCTGGAACGTCAATTCGATCACCGCCCGCCTTCCCCGGCTGCTGGCCTGGCTGGAGAACACCGGCACGGACGTGCTGTGCGTGCAGGAGACCAAGTGCTCCAAGGAGCAGTTCCCCTTCGACGAGCTGCGCGAGCTGGGGTACGAGGCCGCGGTGAACGCCACGGGCCGGTGGAACGGCGTGGCGATCCTCTCCAAGGCGGGCCTGGCGGACGTGGTCGAGGGCCTGCCCGGCGACCCGACGTACGACGGCGTGGCCGAGCCGCGCGCCGTCTCGGCCACCTGCGGCCCGGTCCGCGTCTGGTCGGTGTACGTGCCCAACGGCCGCGAGGTCGAGCACCCGCACTATGCCTACAAGCTCCAGTGGTTCGAGGCGCTGAAGGCGGCGGTCGCGGGCGACGCGGCGGGCAGCCGCCCGTTCGCGGTCATGGGTGACTACAACGTCGCGCCGACGGACGACGACGTCTACGACACCGCCGCCTTCGAGGGCGCCACGCACGTCACCCCGGCCGAGCGCGCGGCCCTCGCCGACCTGCGCGCGGCGGGCCTGACGGACGTCGTGCCGCGTCCTCTGAAGTACGACCGCCCCTTCACGTACTGGGACTACCGCCAGCTCTGCTTCCCGAAGAACCGCGGCATGCGCATCGACCTGGTGTACGGCAACGAGCCCTTCGCCAAGGCCGTCTCGGACTCCTACGTCGACCGCGAGGAGCGCAAGGGCAAGGGCGCATCGGACCACGCGCCGGTCGTCGTCGACCTGGACGTCTGAGGCCCCGCCCGAAGCAGTGGGTTTCCGGGCGGGGCGCCGTGCGCCGCCCCGCCCGGCCGCCTCACGGCACGAGCTTGCGCAGCTCCACCGACTCCGCGAGCGCCTTCAGCCCCTCGTCACCGGGGTGCAGGTGGTCGCCGCTGTCGTAGGCGGGCAGCATCCGCTGCGGCCGCTGCGGATCGCGGATCACCGCGTCGAAGTCCAGCACGGCGTCCACCGCGCCGTCGCTGTCCCGGATGAACGCGTTGACCGCCTGCCGCCGCTGGTCGACCTCCGGGTAGCAGTCGGGGTACCCCTCGCAGGGCGCGACCGTCGCGGCCACCACCCGCAGTCCCCGCTCGTGCGCCCGCCGGGCGATGTTCCGCAGGCCCTCGATGACCTCGGCGGCCGAGGTTCCGGCGCGCACGTCGTTGATGCCCTCGAAGACCACGACCGTACGGGCCGAGGTCTGGGCCAGCACGTCCCGCTCCAGCCGGTGCTGCGCGCTGACGCCGCCGGTGTCGGTGCTGATCCCGTCGCCCTTGTAGCGGTCGGTGACGATCCGGTTCGCCGAGATGCCGTGGTTGATCACGCCGTACTTGGGCAGCGCGCTCTGCCGCTGGAAACGGCGCGCGAGCACGTCCGGCCAGCGCCGGTTGGCGCCGCTGGTCGACTTCACCCCGTCGGTGATCGAGTCGCCCAGCGCCACGATCGACCCCGGGCCGCCGGTCACGTCGACACCGGAGAGGAACGGCCAGGTGGTGAGGGTGCCGGTGTAGGCGGTTGCCGCCGCGTCGCGGGTGCGGTCGCCGCTGCCGGGCGCGCTCACGTACGACTGCTGGATGGCCTCCTTGTGCACGGGCGCGGCGCCCACCGGCCCGGCGAGGTGGAAGCTCACCAGGAGGTTGGTGTCGGCCGGGACGGTGAAGCGGACGGGGTCGCTGAACGCCTGTGCCCCGGCGGGGATGCGGGTGGACCGGTGCCCGCCGAAGGTGAGCGGCACGGGCTTGCCCGCCGCCTGCGCGCCGCTGCCCTGGACGGCGACGCTCGCCGCGCCGATGTCCACGGGCGTGGCCGCGAAGGTGTTCTCCAGCCGGATGCGGGCCTGCTTGCCGCCGGCGCCGGCGTGCACCACCAGCCGCAGCGTCTGGTCCCGCCAGGGGCCGACCTTGGTGTAACCGGCGCTGCTGGCGGCCCAACTCCCGGTCCAGCCGGGCGTGTCGCGGCGCAGCGCCATCGAGAAGACGTGCAGGTCACGGCCGGTTCCGGGGTCCTTGGGGAGGACGACGGAGGACACCTGCCGGCCGGTGCGCACCGGCACCGTCACGGCATACAGCCGAACCGTTTCGGCGCGCTGTCCAGCGGCGGAGTTCGTGTGCGGCAGGGCCACCGCCTTGGTGCTCAGCGGGCCGGTCCGCCAGTCCGGCGCGGTCAGTTCGTACGTGCTGCGCGAGCCGTCCCGGTACCGGACCGTGCCGGTGCCGGTGACGTCCCCGCCGGTCGCGGCGACCAGGAAGGTCAGTGCGGTGCCGCGGCCGGACAGCGCGACCGCCTGGCCGTCGGCGCGTACGTTGTCGGGCCTGCCGGGCGCGGTCTGCGGCCAGGTCAGCCGGGTCGCGTCGATGGCCAGCGAGCGGCCGGGCGTCCAGCCGGCCGCGGCGAGGTCCTGTGCCGAGAGGGAGTTGCCGGCGCCGTCGAAGTCGGCGCCGCCGGCTCTGGTGTCGTCGCTGACCGCGGTGTTGTCGAAGAGTCTCGCCAACGGCTGCGGCGCTGCGGCGCGTTCCTGACCGGCGGCGGTCGCCGGGACGGCGGTCCCCGCGACCGTGAGGGCGAGAGCGAGCGGAACGGTGGTGCCCCATTGTCGTACGCGCATCAATCGTCTCCTTGGGTGGCGGGTGAGCCAGGTGAAGAGCGTGATCCGGTCGAGCCGACACGAGCGCCATGAACGTAGAGAGGCGGCGGGTGGGCGTCAAGGAAGCGCGGAGTGACGACCGGATGACGCGGGCGCCGCGCGCCTGTGGCCGCTGCCCGGGTGGGAGTGGGACCCTGCACCCCATGAACATGTCTTTCCTGGACAAGTGGCGCAAGCACCCCGCGGCCCCCGGTGGGGTGACCGCCGATCCCGAGGCCACCGCCGGACTGCTGTCGGAGTGCGAGCTGCTGCGCGCCCAGGCCGAGTCGGAAGGCGTCGAACTGGACGATTCCCCCGAGTCGTTGGCCGCCCTGGACCAGCTGCGGCCGGTCTGGCGCGAGGACCCCGAGGTGGAGCCCTGGCTCGGCAACGACGCGGGGCTCTACCTCGGCACGGTCCTCGTCCGCACGGTGCCGGGCGCCGTCTGGAAGATGTGGCCCGACGGGCAGCCGGTGGTGCGGATGCCGTCGGGCCGCGAGGTCGACGTCGTCGCGGCGGGCCTGGAGTGGGCGGCGAGCGGCGCCCCCGAACTCTCCCGGCTCTACACCGAGGTCGCCGGAAGCTGACCGCGGGCTGCCGACCGCCGCTGCCGCCCGGTCGGCCGGCCTGGCCCCGTGCCGCGGCTAGACGAAGGCGATGTCGTACGCCAGCTGCCAGCGGTCCGCCCGTACGACGATGTCCGAGGTCTCCACCGCGCGCCCGTCCGCGTCGAAGTGGGTGCGCTCGACGACCGTGACACAGCTGCCCGGCGGGCAGCCCAGCGCCTCCGCCTCCGGGCTGGAGGCGGGCCGGGAGCCGACGCGCTCCTCGGCGCGCACCACCCGTACGCCGATGGCCGCCATCCGCCCGCGCACGCCACGGCGCGCGTAGGGCCCGCACTCCGGGAACACCACGTCCGTGCCCTCAGTGATCGCCAGCGGCTCCCAGCTGGTCGCGAGCTGCACGGGCTGCCGGTCGGCGAGGTATTCGTACTGCGAACACACCACCGAGTCGCCCGGCGTGATCGCCAGCCGCCGCGCCACCGGCTCCGTCGCCGGCTCGGTCGTGGACGTGGCCTCCCACGTCAACGGCGTGCCCTCCGGACACTTCGCAAGGGTGATGCTGGCGGCGAAGGGCGAGTCGACCGCGCCGGTGGAGCGCAGCAGGGTGCCCAGCGGGGACCGGTCCGCGACGAACACCCCGCGGCCGAACTGCCCTTCGGCGTACCCCGCCGCCTTCAGCATCCGTACCGCCCGGTCAACGGTCTGGTCGCTGGCCTCGTAAGCGCGCTTCAGCTCGGCGCGTGAGGGGATCCGGGCGCCGACCGCGAGGACGCCCTCGTCTATCTGCCGCCGCAGGTCGTCGGCGATGCGCTGGAAGACAGGCCGGTGCTCACCCATGCCCGACAGGCTAGGTACGCAGGCGCGCTCTGTGTACCTAGGGGCTGCGGAGAAGCCGGGACGTGCGGGAGATACCGCATCGGCGCCGCGGGCGTGTCCCCGAACGCCCGGTGAGCGGTGATTGGGGTAGTTTGCGAACTCTCCGCTGGTACGGATGAGAGTGAGCAGGGCTGCATATGGCCGGTGACGCGCTGATCGAAATGCGCAGGGTCAACAAGTACTACGGGAACCTCCACGTCCTCCAGGACATCGACCTCACCGTCGGCCGCGGCGAGGTGGTCGTCGTCATCGGCCCCTCCGGCTCCGGCAAGTCGACCCTGTGCCGCGCGATCAACCGCCTCGAACCGATCCAGTCCGGCACCATCGCGCTGGACGGCCGCCCGCTCCCCGAGGAGGGCCGCGAGCTGGCCCGGCTGCGCGCCGACGTCGGCATGGTCTTCCAGTCCTTCAACCTCTTCGCGCACAAGACGGTGCTGGACAACATCACCCTCGCGCCGCAGAAGGTCCGCAGGACGCGCAAGGAGGCGGCCGAGCGGCGCGCGCACGAGCTGCTGGACCGGGTCGGGCTCGCCGCGCACGCCGACAAGTACCCGGCCCAGCTCTCCGGCGGCCAGCAGCAGCGGGTGGCCATCGCCCGGGCGCTGGCCATGGAGCCCAAGGCGCTGCTCTTCGACGAGCCGACCTCGGCGCTCGACCCGGAGATGATCAACGAGGTGCTGGAGGTCATGCGGCAGCTCGCGCGGGACGGGATGACGATGGTCGTGGTCACCCACGAGATGGGCTTCGCCCGGTCCGCCGCGCACCGCGTGGTCTTCATGGCGGACGGCCGCATCGTGGAGGACCGCACGCCCGAGGACTTCTTCACCGCGCCGGAGAGCGACCGCGCCAAGGACTTCCTCTCCAAGATCCTCAAGCACTGAAGCGGAGGTGACCGCAGTGAAGACGTTCCCCCGGGCCGCGGCGGTGGTGCTCCTCGGCCTTCTCGCCGTGCTCACCGCCGCCTGCGGCAAGCCCGGCAGCCCGCCCGCCAAGGGCCCGCGCGGCGACGAGCTCCCGAAGTACCCCGTACAGACCCGCGTCCAGCTGCCCGACTCGCCCACCTGGCAGAAGGCGAAGCGCCGCGGCCACTTCGTCGTCGGCGTCAAGGAGGACCAGCCCTACCTGGGCGAACGCGACCCGGCCAGTGGCGAGTACCGCGGCTTCGACATCGAGATCGCCAAGATGATGTCCGCCGCGCTCGGCTTCGACCCCGAGGGCATCGCCTACAAGACGATCGCCTCGGCCAACCGCGAGACCGCCCTGCAGAACGGCCAGATCGACTATTACGTCGGCACCTACACCATCAACGACCTGCGCAAGAAGCAGGTCGGCTTCGCGGGCCCGTACTACCTGGCGGGCCAGGGCCTGCTGGTGCGCAAGGACGAGCAGGACATCAAGGGGCCGAAGGACCTGGCCGGCAAGCGGGTCTGCTCCGCCGCGGGCTCGACGCCGTACCAGCGGATCAAGGCCGACTACCCCAAGGCCGTGCTCGTCGCGTACGACACCTACTCCGTCTGCGTCGACAACCTGCTCACCTTCCAGGTCGACGCGGTCACCACCGACGACGCGATCCTGCTCGGCTACGCCGCCAAGGCGCCCGACGAGATGAAGCTCGTCGGCAAGCCGTTCTCGGAGGAGCCGTACGGCATCGGCGTCCCCCTGAAGGACCCGGCGCTGCGCTTCGCCATGGACGACGCGCTCCAGGCCGACGAGAAGAACGGCAACTGGAAGAAGGCCTATGACGCCACCCTCGGGCTCTCCGGAGTGCCCGCGCCCAAGCCGCCCAGGATCGACCGCTACACGGTGAGCTGAGGGAGCCCCCGACACCCATGGACGTACTGACCCACAACTGGTCCCTCTACGGCAAGGGCCTGCTCGGCACCGTCGAGCTCACCGTCTTCGCCTCGCTGCTCGCGCTCGTGCTCGGCGTGCTCATGGCGGGCTTCCGGGTCGCCCCGGTCGGCTCGCTGCGCGTCTTCGGCACGGTGTGGGTGACGGTGCTCCGCAACACCCCGCTCACCCTGCTGTTCTTCGCGGTCCTGCTGGGCCTGCCGCGCTTCGGCGTGGCGCTGCCCTTCAACGTCTTCGCGATCCTGGCGCTGGGCTGCTACACCTCGGCGTTCATCTGCGAGGCGGTGCGCTCCGGCATCAACACGGTGCCGGTGGGCCAGGGGGAGGCGGCCCGGAGCCTGGGCATGACGTTCGGTCAGACGCTGGGCACGGTGGTGCTGCCGCAGGCGTTCCGTACGGTCATCCCGCCCGTCGGCTCCACCCTGATCGCGCTGGCCAAGAACTCCGCGATCGCCGGCTCCTTCAGCGTCGTCGAGCTGCTCGGCACCTACAAGACCCTCAACGAGCTGGGCTACAGCATCATCTGGTCCTTCATCTGGATCGCCGTCGGCTACCTGATCGTGACCCTGACCATCAGCGCGCTGTTCAACGTGCTGGAGAAGCGCTGGGGAGTCGCCCGATGAGCAGTACCGCCCTCTACGACGTACCCGGCCCGCGTACCCGCGCCCGGCACCGCCTCTACGGTGTCGTGGCGACCGTGGTGATCCTCGCGCTGCTCGCCTGGGTCTGCTATCTGCTGGTCGACACGGGCCAGTTCGCGGGCCGGAAGTGGACGCCCTTCGAGTACCGGGGCATCCAGGAGCTGCTGCTGCGGGGGCTGGGCAACACGCTCAAGGCGTTCGCGGTCGCCGCGGTGCTCTCGCTGGCCCTCGGCGCGGTGCTGGCGGCCGGGCGGCTCTCCTGGCACCGGCCGGTCCGCTGGCTGTGCACGCTGCTGGTGGAGTTCTTCCGCGCCATGCCCGTCCTGGTGATGATCTTCTTCATCTACGTGGCGCTGCGGGCCGAGCCGGTGACCGCGCTGGTGGCCGGCCTGACGCTCTACAACGGCTCGGTGCTCGCCGAGGTCTTCCGGGCCGGCGTGCATGCGGTCGAACGCGGCCAGCACGAGGCGGCGTACGCGCTGGGCATGCGCAAGACGCAGGTCATGACGCATGTGCTGGTCCCGCAGGCGGTCCGGGCCATGCTGCCCACGATCATCAGCCAGCTGGTCGTCGCGCTGAAGGACACCTCGCTGGGGTTCCTCATCACGTACGAGGAGTTCCTGCACGCGGGGAAGCTGATCGCCTCCAACCTCGACTACGACCTGCCGTTCATCCCCGTCGTGCTGGTCATCTCGCCGATCTACATCGGGATGTGCATGCTGCTCTCCTGGTTCGCCCACTGGGTCGGCAGGCGGCAGCGGCGCAACCCGAAGATCGAGGGCGAGGTCGCGGCCGCCGAGCCGGGCACGCTGCTGCCGGGCGGGCCGCAGCCGTGACCCGCCCGGCGGTGGCGTACCGTCAGTCCCGGACCGGGACCGAGACCCACGACGGGTCGCCGGCCGGCGAGGAGAAGGTGAGCTTCGCGCCGTCCGGGTTGTGCTCGATGTAGAGCGGGTCGACGGAGTCCACGACGAGCGCCAGCTTGTGCCCGGCGGGCACGTCGTACGCGGTGGAGAAGAGGTCCAGGTCCACGCCGAAGGGCTTGCCCGGCTGCTTGCCGTGGAAGGTGAACGGCGCGTGCGTGACGAGCTTGCCGGTGCCGAGCGGGCCGACGTCGTAGAGGTAGGCGATCGCGGTGCCGCTCTCGGCGGTGCTGGTGAGCGTGGTGTGCAGCGTCGTGGTGCCGCGCACCCGCTGCTGGGTCTCGTACCGCTCCGACTGCCAGACGGCCGCGGCCGAGCGCGGCAGCAGCGGGACGGACGCCATCGGCGGGACCTTGAGGAGCTGGTCCAGCATGCTGGAGAGGAAGATGGTGCCGCCGTTCGCGCCGGAGTCGCGGTTCGTGGCGATGGCGTGGGTGCCGTTCAGCGGGATGCGCCGCCGGTCCGACGGCACGTCCTTCCAGCTCGCGTACCCCTCGTACGCGCCGGTGGAGCGGGACTTGAGCCGGACCGGGGACTCGCGGTCGACGCCGTTGTCGGCGCCCTTGAGGTAGTGGTCGAACCACCGCTTGGTGTCGGTCCAGGTGTCGTTGGGCAGCCCGAGCAGGCCGGTGGCCTCGGCAGTGGCGTGGTCGCCCGGCCGGAACTCCAGCCGCTTGGGGCCCTTGAGCTTGTCGAAGAAGTCGGCGTACTGGTTCGGCGGGAAGATCGAGTCGCCCCAGGCGTTGCCCATCATGATGGCGGCGCCGTTGGCGTTGATCCGGTCGAGGTAGGTCGCGGGGGAGCGCTTCTTCCCCCACGCGATCATCTCGTCCTCCTTGGCCAGGTTGGAGCCGAGGAAGTCCTTCATGATGGTCTGCAGTTCGGCGCTGGGCCGCCCGGTGAGGTAGCCGGCGCCGGCCAGCAGCCCGGCGGCCTGGGCGTGTTGCGTACGGCCGCTGTAGATGGAGTCGATCAGGTCGGCCCAGCCGCTGAGCGCCGCGACCGCCTTCACGCGCGGGTCGAAGGCCGAGGCCAGCAGCGAGATCCCGGCGCCGTAACTCACCCCGGCCATGCCCACCTTCTCCGGGTCGGCCGGGGTGTGCGCCAGCGCCCAGTCCACGACCTTGCGGGCGTCGGCGACGTCCTGCGGGCCCGCGGTCTCGATCTTCCCGCCGGACTGCCAGAAGCCGCGCGAGTTGTACCCGACGACGACGTACCCCGAGTCCGCCAGCTTCTTGGCCTGCGCGACGTACTCGACCTGCGGCATGCCCCAGCTGGTGGGCAGCACGATCACCGGGTACCGCTTCGTCCCGTCGGCGTCGCCGGGCGTGAAGACGTTGGCCTTGAGCGTGATCCCGCCGTCACCCTCGATGTCGACGAACTTCACGGAAGCGGGGGCCGGGGCGGCGGCCGGGGCCGCCTGCGCGGCGGGGGCCGTCGCGGTGAGGGTGGTGGCGAGGACGGCGGCGGAGACGGTACCGATCGCGGCGCGCAGCGCTGTGCGGGAGGGCGTCATCTACTGCTCCAGTCTCGGCGTGGGGGAACACCGGAGGGGTCGGTGTCGAAGTGACTGGAGAGTAAGGTGCGGTCGTTACCGGAGGTAACCCGTCGGTAGGTTACGCAACAGTAAAGATCTCATGGCGCCTTCACTGCCGCCTTCGTCCCCGGCTGCGCCAGCGCCGCCTTCGTCACGTCCGCGACCGGCTCCACCATGTCGGGCCCGTACGACTGCGAGTTGACCACCTTCAGCAGCAGGCAGAACTGCCCGTCGGCACCGTGCTTGCGTGCCAGCCGCGCCCGGTTGCGCACCAGGTGCCGCACGGCAGCCCGGTGCGTGACCGGCCGCTGGCCCGCGGCGAGGAAGACCGGCCGGCCGCCCTCGCCCGCCGTCAGCCGCGCCAGCAGTACGTACTCCACCGCGCCCGGCTCCATCGCGTAGCTCGTGCCGCCGATGACGAAGGTGCCGCGCCCGGCGCCCGACGCGTCACCCGGCTGCACCGCCACCCCCGGCAGCAGGTTCGCCAGATGGGCGGCGAGCCGCCGGTGCGCGGTCGGGTCGCCGACGCAGAACTCCGTGCGCGCGCCGAACCCCTGGAGTCCGGTGTCGTGCGGCGCGACCTCGGCGTGCGCCCCGCAGTTCTCGATGACGGAGGCGAGCCCCAGCATCGCCAGCGCGTCGTGGCGCGGGATGCTCCAGTGCGCCGAGGCGCTGTCCCGGTGGGTGACCAGCACGCACTCGGCGCCGTCCGGCAGCCCGAAGAAGGCCCGCTCACGGGCCAGCAGGCGGCGCGCCGCCGCGGACTTCAGGGCCCAGCCGCCCGCGAGTCCGAGGAACAGGGCAGCGGCGGCGGCGAGGAGGGGGAGGAGGGGGGTGTCCATGCGCGTGCAGGGTAGCGGCCGTTCGGGTGGGCATCGAGGGGCGAAGGGGTACTGGTGCGGTTGTCCTGGTTCGTCGCCCTGTCGCGCCCGAGATGCCGCAGGTAGGCTCCGGCTCCTGGCGCGAACGCGATGGAGGGAAGGCTCAGATGACGCATGTCCGACGCCTGTCGGTACTGGCCGTGACGGCCGTGCTGGCCGGTTCGCTGGCCTCCGTACCGGCCAGCGCCCGGCCCGCCGCGGCACCCGCGACCGAGCCGCCGCCCAAGTCCCCGGTCGCCGTGGGCTCCGGAGGCGCGGTCTCCAGCGTCGACCCCGACGCCTCGGCGGCCGGCATCGAGGTGCTGAAGAAGGGCGGCAACGCCGTGGACGCCGCGGTCGCCACCGCGGCGGCCCTGGGCGTCACCGAGCCGTACTCCGCCGGCATCGGGGGCGGCGGCTACTTCGTCTACTACAACGCCAAGAAGCGCTCCGTGCAGACGATCGACGGCCGCGAGACCGCGCCGCTGACCGCGGACAAGGACCTCTTCCTGGAGAACGGCAAGCCGATCCCCTTCAACGAGGCCGTCACCAGCGGCCTGGGCGTCGGCACCCCCGGCACCCCCGCCACCTGGGACACCGCGCTGCACAAGTGGGGCAGCCGCTCGCTCGGCCAGGTCCTCGCGCCCGCCACCCGGATCGCCCGCGACGGCTTCACCGTCGACGAGACGTTCCGCAAGCAGACCGCCGACAACGCCGACCGGTTCCGCGACTTCCCCGCCACCGCGAAGCTGTTCCTGCCCGGCGGGCAGCCGCCGGCCGTCGGTTCCACCCTGCGCAACCGCGACCTCGCCGCCACCTACGACGAACTGTCGAAGAAGGGCATGGACGCGCTGTACCGCGGACGGCTGGGCGAGGACATCGTCCGTACCGTCGAGCAGCCGCCGGTGCGCGCGGGCGCCACCCGCAAGGTGCGGCCCGGCGACCTCACCGCCGCCGACCTGGACGCGTACGAGACCAAGGTCCAGGCACCGACGAAGACGAAGTACCGCGGCCTGGACGTCTATGGCATGGCACCGTCCTCCTCCGGCGGCACGAGCGTCGCCGAGGCGCTGAACATCCTGGAGAACTACGACGTAGCCAAGCTGAGCGAGAAGCAGTACCTGCACCACTACATCGAGGCCAGCCGGATCGCGTTCGCCGACCGCGGCCGCTGGGTCGGCGACCCGTCCCAGGAAAAGGTGCCCACCAAGGAGCTGACCTCCCAGAAGTTCGCCGACTCCCGGGCCTGCCTGATCAAGGACGACGCGGTCCTCGAGAGCCCGCTCGCGCCCGGCGACCCGCGCCACCCCAAGCCCTGTGCCTCCGGTGACAAGGCAGCGCCGACGACGTACGAGGGTGAGAACACCACCCACCTCACCGTCGCCGACAAGTGGGGCAACGTCGTCGCCTACACCCTCACCATCGAGCAGACCGGCGGCAGCGGCATCACCGTCCCCGGACGCGGCTTCCTGCTCAACAACGAACTCACCGACTTCTCCTTCGCCCCGGCGACCCCCGGGGTCCCCGACCCGAACCTCCCCGGGCCCGCCAAGCGCCCCCGCTCCTCCATCTCGCCCACCGTCGTCCTCGACCACGGCAAGCCGGTCCTGGCCGTCGGCTCGCCCGGCGGAGCCACCATCATCACGACAGTTCTGCAGACGCTTCTCGGCCACCTCGACCGCGGCCTGCCGCTCGTCGACGCCATCGCGGCGCCCCGCGCCAGCCAGCGCAACGCCGCGCAGACCGAGGCCGAACCGGCGCTGTACGACAGCAAGCTGCGCAAGGAACTGGAGGCACTCGGCCACTCCTTCAAGGAGAACCCCGAGATCGGCGCGGCCACCGGCGTCCAGCGGCTGAAGGACGGGCGCTGGCTCGCGGCCGCCGAGAAGGTGCGCCGCGGCGGCGGCTCGGCCATGGTCGTCCGCCCCGACGGCCACGCGAACGGCAGCTGACCGTATACGGAACAGCCGTCTCCGGCGCCCG
>NZ_PQSQ01000094.1 GCF_002920575.1 Streptomyces sp. Ru73
CCTGCGGTACGAGAGCCCGCCGGTCCGCCAGCTCCCGCGCGTGGCGGCCCATGACTGTCTCGCCGGCCACGAGGACGTCGCCGGTTCCGGGCGTGATCATTCCGGCGATCAGCGCGGTCAGCGTGGACTTGCCGATTCCGCTGGGGCCGACCACGGCCAGGTGCTCCCCGCGCCGTACGGTGAGGTCCAGCCGGTCCAGTACGGGCCGGCCTCCGTATCCGAAGGTCACGGAGCGGAGTTCGACCGCCGGCGGGTACGGATTCTCGGCATCGGACGCGAGGCCGGAGGGGGCGGGGACGCAGGGCGCGGGGGCGCAGGGGGCAGGCGTGCGGCGGCTACGTACGGTGCCGGTCGTCGTCGGAACCGGTCGGTCGGCCGGTACACCGCCGGCGTCGGGGCGGGGCGCCGGCACGGCTGCCGGTCCGGCCAGCCGGTCGAGTATCACCAGCAGCCGCGTGCCCGCGGCGCCCAGGGCGGTCATCAGCGTGTTGAGCGCAGGCAGCAGGGACTGCGTCAGATAGGTGAGCGCCCCGAGGAGGGCCCCTGCGGTGACGCCGTTGCGCAGCAGCCATGGCGCGCCGGCCAGCAGCGACAGCGTCGGAAGGTGCGCTGCGGCCCCGAGCGCCCAGGTGCGCGCGGCGGACCACCGGGCGAGTGCCCGGGAAGCGGCGGCCTCGGCGGTGATGAGCGCGTCCAGCTCCTCGGTGACGCGTGGGCCGGCGCCGCAGGCGGTGATGTCCCGGAGCCCTTCGCAGGCCCCTCCCGAGGCGGCTGCCAGCGCCTCGTCGGCATCGAGAAAGGCACGCTGCCACCGGGCCATGGGCGAGAGGGTCAAGAGGTACAGGCCGATGCCCAGCGCGAGCGGCAGCAGCACGATCGGCAGCAGCACCGGCGCGAGCGCACTGAGCCCGAGCAGGGCGCCGACCGCGGTGAACACGAACGAGCGCAGGGTGAGCACCACCCCGGCGAAGCCGTCCCGCACCGCCTCCGTCTGCCCGGTGAGCCGGGACACCGATGAACTGTCCGCGCGGGCGGGGGCGGTGAGCGCGTCGTCCAGCGCGCGCTGCACCGTCCGCCGTACGAGCCCGTCGCGCAGCGGTTCCACCAGCCCGGCCAGGCCCGCGAAGACTCCGCGCACGGCGCCGCCACCGATGACGATGCCCGCCGCCGAGGCCGCCAGCCAGAGCAGGCCGGCCACGGGGCGGCCCGCCAGGAAGCCGTCGTCCAGGGCCCGCGCCGCGCCGTACCCGCCGAGGAAGGTCTGCCCGGACTCCAGCAGCGACCAGGCGGCGAGCACGGCGAGGGAGCGGCGGTGCCGCCGCAGGAAATGGTGCCCGGGACGCCGGAGCCGCCGCAGCGGTCCCCGCGCCGTGGCACCCGGCTGCGGGCCTCCCTCCGTACCGGGTTTCGGGCTCGCCTCCGTACCGGGAGGTGTCGCGCGCTCGTGCAGTGTGCTCACCGCTCGGCCCCGCTCGCCGTGGGCACCGGCGGGTCCGTCGTGGTGAAGTTGGCGCGGTAGTCCGGGTCCTGCCACAGCTGCTGATGACTCCCGGTGGCCCGTATCCTGCCGCGCTCCAGCCAGACCACCGTGTCGGCGAGGGCTGCACACGACGGCCGGTGCGCCACGATGAGCCGGGTGGGGGCCCGTACCGTGGAGATCAGCGCGCGGTTGACCTGCTGCTCGGTGACCGTGTCGAGGCTGGACGTGGCGTCATCCATGATCAGCAGGCGTTCGCCGCCCACGAACGCGCGGGCGAGGCCCAGTCGCTGGCGTTCGCCGCCGGAGAGCGGGGCCGCGTCCAGGCGGGTGCGGTAACCGTCCGGCAGGAGCGTGACGAAGCCGTCCGCACCGGCCGCGCGCGCCGCCTCCCGGACCTCCGGTGGTGTCGGCCGCCGTGGGCCGCAGGCGAGGGCCTCCTCGACGGTCGGCCCGAAGAGCACGGGGCGCGCGAACGCGGTGCCGATCGCCTGCCGGGTCTGCTCGTACGTCAGGTCCGGCAGCGGTACGCCGTCGAGGAGCACCGTGCCGGTGTCCGGGCCGAGCAGCCGGCCCGCCACCGCGGCCAGCAGCGTCTTGCCGGAGCCCGAGGGGCCGACGACGGCCATGGTCGTGCCGCCCGGCAGCCGCAGCGCGGGGACGTCCAGCAGCCGTTTGCCGTCCCGGTCGACGACGACGTCACGCAGCTCCAGCGCGCCGTTGCCGTCCGCCGGAAGGCGTGCGCCCCCGTGCGGCAGCGGTGGCAGCTCCTCCAGCGCTGCCACGCGGCGGGCCGCGGCGCGCCCCCTGGCCAGCGCGTTGAGCGCGCCGGTGACCGTACCGATGCCTGCCGCCAGGGTCGCGTAACGGGACAGTGCGAGCAGGTCGCCGACGCTGAGCTGCCCCGCGGTCAGCCGGAGCCCGCCGACGGCGAGGACGACGGTGGTCAGCAGTGGCATCAGGACGCCGCCGCGCGCCATGGCGCGTCCGTACACCTGCCACATGCGGCGGCCCTGTGCGTCGAGTTGGGGCAGAGGGCCGAGCACACGGTCCCGCTCGCGGTCACCGGTACCGGCCGCGGCGATGGTCCGCGCGCCGGCCAGCGCTTCGCCCAGCCGGCTTGCGATCGCGGCCTGCAGACGCTGGTACGCGGCGTTGCTCTCGGCGGTGCCCCGGACGAACGTACGCAGCAGAAGCAGCAGCAGGGGCACGCCCGTCAGAAAGGCCGCTGCGGTCCACGCGTCGATGACGAACAGGGCCACCAAGGCGCCCAGCGGAGGGAGCGCCGCGGTCACGACGGTCACCGCCGTGACGGGCACGGTCCCCGCGTCGGCGGTGTTCGCGGTCAGCCGGGTGGCCAGGTCTCCGGAGCCGAGTGAGCCGGCGTGGTGGGGAGCGGCTGCCAGCAGCCGGCGGGCGCCGCGGTGCCGCAGCCACGCGGTGGAACGGGCCGTGGCCGTACCGCCGAGCCAGGCCACGGCGGCGTCCAGCCCGATCTCCGTGGCGAGCAGTGCGGCGCAGAGCAGTACGGCTCCGCTGCCGTCCGTACCGCCGGAGAGCAGCACGTCGACGGCGTGGCCCAGCGCGGTGGGCACGGTGAGCGCCGCCCCTGAGGCGGCGACGGAGCAGAGCGCCACCGCCGCGAGCCGTCCCGCGCTGTGCCGGGACGCGGCCCGCAGCAGGCGGCCGGGGGCGTCCGTCTCCGCCGCGCTCGCCGTGGGCGAGCCCATGGTTCCTCCTGAGGGAGTGCGGGGACGGCCGGTTCCGGGCGGACCGGAGTCCGCCCGGAACCGGAGTGTCATCCCTTCACCGGGCGTCGGCCGGAGCCGGTGCCTCGGCGGCCGGACGAAGGACGGACCTGCGTCACGGGGTGCAGAGGGTGACGCTGAGGGAGCTGTACTCGCAGACGAGCAGGGACACCTGGCTGCCGTGGGCCAGGTCGCCGGCGGCTTCCTCGGTCGGGGTGTCCATCGCCTGAAGGTCGAGCAGTGCCATGACTGTTACCTTTCTGGGGACTGAGCGGTGTGTTGGTCGTGCGACTTGCCTTCGGCCCCTGGTCGGGACCGGTCCGTGGGCCGCCGCAGCGGCGGGAGGAAGGGCAGGTGCGCCCGGTCGGGGTGGTGCACACTGCCGAGGGCGAGCAGACAGCCGGCGGTACCGGTGGACAGGTCCATGGACAGCCGGGAGAGCTGCTCCCCGGGGAACGCGAGCTGCCCCTTGTAGGGGATCGCGTGCCAGGCGAGGAGCTCGGAGTGGCGGGCCACGTCCTGGTGTCTGCCGTCGCCGGGTGCGGTCGTCCGGGCCCGGTGCAGGATCAGGCCCGCAACGCCTCGGAAGAGCCCCGGCTGGATGTAGAAGGAGGAGCGCGCGGCCTGCAGGATCTCCGCCCGCGCCGTGGCGAACTCCTCGTCCTCACGGTGGACGAGGTAGTCGTCGAGGACCATTCCGATGCCCACGCTGCCGCCGCCGAGGTACGGCATCGTACGGCGCGGCTCGCGGACCAGCAGCGCGCCGCGGTCGTCGCGGACGCAACGGGCCAGGTCGCTCCGGAGCGCCGTTGCCGCGGCGTCCAGGAGGGCGGGGTCCCCGGTGTGTTCGTGGAGGCGGAGGAAGAGCAGCGCGGGGCCGGTGGCGCCGCGCAGCAGACCGGCGCGCGCAGTGCCGGCGGGCTCGGCGGCGAGGCGGTCGGCGGTCAGCTCAGCACAGCGCAGCGCGGTGTCGTGGAGCGTGGGTTCCTCCAGGGTCCGGGCCAGCTCCAGCAGGGCGAGGCCGACTCCGGCCAGCCCGGAGTGCAGCCCGGCGTTCAGGCCGTACAGCGGCTGCCGGGCGACCAGGTGCGCGAGTTCGGCGGCGGCCGCGCGGTGTCCCAGTCGCGCCAGGGTCCAGGCGATGCCGGACAGTCCGTCGTAGAAGCCGACCGGCGTCCCGGCCTCGGGCTCTTTGCTGCGCAGTAACAGCCACTCCTCGGCGTCCTCGCAGCGGACGCCCGCGCTCTGCAGCGCGTGCAGCACGCCCGCTGTGCCGTATCCGAAGGACTGGCCGCCGCACGGTGTGGCGAACTGGGCGATGTCGCCCGGGAAGTAGCGGTCGCTGCGCTGCGGCGTGGCGGAGGCGAGGATGGCCCGCACCATGGAGTCCCGCGCCGCGGGCCAGTCGCCGGGATGCACCGGCAGGTACGCCGGCGGGGCGGACGGCATCGCCGTGGCGGACGGGGAGGTACCTGGAGAGGTGGTACGAGGGGAGGTGGCGGTGATTTCCGCGACCGCCCGGTCGAGCCGCTCCCGCCGCACCGGATACCGGTCGGCGATGATGTCCGCCAGGTGGCCCGCCTTCGCGCGGTCGAGCGGGAAGAGAGTGGTGAGCGGTGCGTACAGCGCCAGTCTCAGACAGGCCAGCGCGTACCGGTCGATCTCCGTCCCACGGCGGTCGGCAGGGGCGACGAACGCGGGGTTGGCCACCACCTGGCGCCGGTTCTCCTCGGCCGGTGAGGCGGACTCGAAGTCGAGGAGGGTGACCGTGGACTCGTCGGGCGAGACCATCACATTGCTCATGTGCAGGTCGCCGAAGACCAGTCCCCGGTCGTTCACCTGCCGCACCACCCGCTCCACCAGCCCGTACATCCGCTCGGCCCACTCCGTGTGCGCGGCGAGCCGGTCGGCCGGCGGATCGGTTTCGGAGAGGGGGAAATGCCGTGCGAAGACGGTGTTGAGTGTGGCGCCTTCCACGTACTCCAGCACCAGGAAGCGGTGCTCGCCGAGGGTGAAGGAGTCCAGCACCTGCGGGACGCCGTCCAGGCCCGCCAGCCGCTCCAGCGCCCACTGCTCGCGGTGCAGCCGGCTCACCGCGTCGGCGCCGTCGGCCGCGAGCCCCGCGTGCGGGCGGCCCTCCTTGAGCACCACCGGCCGTCCGGTGCGCCGGTCGCGCCCCGCATAGACGCCACCGCCGTTGGAGAAGTGCAGCGCTCTCTCGATGACGTACGGCAGGTCGGCCAGGCTCTGCGCGGAACGCGCCGCCAGGTGCGGTGCGAGGAACTCCGGCGGAGAAACCCACCCCGGCAGCCGGAACGACGGTCCGCGCGGATCGGGTACGAGCTCCCCCGCCGGATTCTCGACGGCGGGGACGAGCTCGCCGTCGTCACCGTGACAGTAGCGCCGGGCGAACGCGCCGTACCGCACGTGCACCGGGCCGTTGCCCCAGCGCAGATCGCTCAGGATGTACGGGCCGTGCTCGCCGGCCAGTAACCGGTCCAGCTCCCGCGCCGTCTCCTCGCAGTGCCCGTCGTCCACGGGGTACACCGTGATGAACTTGCCGCTGCTCGCGCGGTCGGCGTACTTGGCGTTCTTGATGTGGAGCAGATACCGGCTCGGCACGAACTTGAACGCGATCCGCCGCGCGAAGCAGTACCCGGCCACCGCGCGCAGCACCTTGCCGGCGTTGTCCAGGCCCGCGGAGACATGGATCTTCCAGCCCTGGGCGGGGAGACGCGCACCGGCCGGCGACAACGCCGTCCAGTCGCTGTTGTGCAGCTCCTCCCAGCCCTCCGGGGCCGCGGGGCACGCCGCTTCCTCGAAAAGCCCGCCGCCCCGCTGCTGCTCCGTCACCCGGCGGGGGGCGTCGTAGAACCAGCGGTCGGCGTCGCAATAAGCGGCGTACTCCGGATTCATGCCCACCCCCGCGTCGTCCCTCGGACCGCCGTCAATGGCCAGGAAGGGCGCTGCATTTGCGCCACGTTCCGAGCACAACGACGTTCCCACGCGAACGACAGATGCCAACAGTCACAAATGTCACCTCGCGCCTATGAGAAATGCATATGCCCAACACAAGGGCCGCGCTGCCCGAACGGTCCGACCAGGTGAGGACACCGACACCAGAGCGCGCCTGCCCCCCGACCACTGCCGCGCCCCGGTCATATGTCACACGGCCCGTGTCCAGGACTCGGGGCGACCCCAGCACCCGCACCGCGACGGCCGAGGCGATCCGGACAAGAGAACGGCCCGCGGCACGCGGAATGTTGCTCGAATACCGACGCGGGCGGGGCGGCTGCACCGGCCGTCCGGGCCGGCCGTGTCCATGGGGGCACCCCGGCAGCCCAACCGCGGATCGACGGCATCACCCGGCTCGGACGACTTCGACTATGGTCTACCGGGACATCGCGTGTCGGTCACCGGCTGGGTGAGGCATGGAGGTGTCGGGAGATGCCTTCGGAGGCATTCCTTGTCGGTTGAGTTGAACCACACGATCGTCCACGCCCGGGACAACCGGGAGTCCGCCCAGTTCTTCGCGGACCTGCTGGGCCTCGAGATCACCGCGGAGTGGGGCCCGTTCATCGCGGTCGGCCTGAGCAACGGCGTCACGCTGGACTTCGCCACGATCCCGGCGGAGCACATCACCATGCAGCACTACGCCTTCCTGGTCTCCGAGGAGGAGTTCGACGCGGCGTACGCACGGATCTGCGAGCGCGGCATAGAGCACTACGCCGACCCGCACCGGCAGCAACCGGGCGCGATCAACCACAACGACGGCGGCCGCGGGGTGTACTTCATGGACCCGGCGGGCCATGCCATGGAGCTGATCACCGTGCCGTACGGCGGCTGGAGCTCATAAGCACATGCGTGGAGGGCCGCACCCCGGACTATGGGGTGCGGCCCTCCACCGTAGTGTCGGCCCCGCGACGGTCACGTCGGACTCCAACGCATCCCCCGCCACCGCACCCCCTAAGGCCCTGGGCCGGTCCCGTCCCTTTCGGCTCTCACGCCGGCTCGTCGTGCAGTCCTTCCCGTCCACCTGCCGGTCCGGCACGATCGGCAGGAGTCACTCATGCTCATTTTTCCGCTGGCCGGTGACACCGGGGGGAGGAGTCGCGACGCTGCTTGGAGACGGTCCCTGCGGGGCGTCGGATGGACGACGGACGGGCGAAAGACGGACGATCGTGACCGGTGACGAACGGCGAGCAAGGAACGTGTCCGGCAACGCGCCGGAGCACCAGCCCGCACATCCTCCCGGGAGCCTTCCCGTGCAGAAGACGCGTCTGGTAGGGCGCCGGGCGGAACTGGCGGAGATCCAGCGGCTGTACGGGGACGGCACGGGGGCGCGGCTGGTGACCCTCACCGGGGTCGGTGGGGTCGGCAAGACCCGGCTGGCGCAGGCGGCCGCGGCCGGGCTGAAGCCGTACTTCCGCGATGGGGCCTGGTGGGTCGAGCTGTCGCCCCTTCAGGAGGGCATACTGCTGCCGCATGCGATCGGCCAGGCGCTGTCGGTGGCCAACGAGATCACCCGCCCGATGATCGAGGTCGTGGCCGATTACCTGGCCGACCGGGAGCTGCTGCTCGTCCTGGACACCTGCGAGCACCTCGTCGACGTCTGCGCCGAGGCCGCCCGGACCCTGCTGGCGGCCGCCCCCGGGCTGCGGATACTCCTCACCAGCCGCCGTCCGCTGGGCATGGCGGAAGAACACGTGGTGCTGATCGACCCGCTGCCGGTGCCGGCGGCCGACGACCGCGCGGCGGCCGGAGCGGACGCGGTGGTGCTGCTGGCCGAGCGGGCCGCCCGGGCCGTACCGGGCTTCGAGATCACCGACGCCAACCGGGCCGACGTGCTGAGACTGTGCCGGCGCCTGGAGGGACTGCCGCTCGCCCTGGAGCTGGCCGCGGCCCGCCTGCAGGAGCTGTCCGTCCGGGAGTTGACCGACAGGCTGGACGACCGGTTCGCCGTACTCGGCACACCCGACATGGTCCCGCCCGGCACCGCGCTTCCCTCCGACACCGCATCTCCCTCCGGCTCCCGGCTCCTCCCCCACGCCGCGCCGCGTCCGGGCGTCGGGACCTCCATGTGCAGTGAGGCGCCCCCGTGGCACCAGGCGCTGCGTACCGCCATCGGCTGGAGTCACGAACTGTGCACCCCTGCCGAGCGGCTGCTGTGGGCCCGGCTGTCCGTCTTCGCCGGCAGCTTCGACTCGGAGGCGGCCGGCCGGGTCTGCGCCGGTGTGCACCTACCGTGCGAGGACATCCCCGGCCTGCTGGGCGCTCTGGTGGAAAAATCGATTCTGAGCTGGGTGCCGACCGCGGGCGGAGACCGCTACCGCATGCTCGACACCATCCGCGAATACGGTACGGCCTGGCTGCGCCGGCTGGGCGAGGAGGACCGGCTGCGCCAGCGCCACCAGTACTTCTACCTGGCACTGGCCCGCCGCGGCGACACCGCCTGGATCGGGCCCGACCAGTACGGCTGGTACGACCGGGCGAACAGCGAGCACGCCAACTTCCGTGCCGCGCTGGAGCACACCCTGGCCCAGCAGGACGGGCCCACCGCGCTGGAACTTGCCGGAGCGTTGTGGTTCTTCTGGTACCCCTGCGGACACCTCAAGGAAGGACAGCACTACCTGGAACGCGCCCTTGCCCTCGGCACCGAACCGAGCCCGCCGCGCAACAAGGCCCTGTGGGTCTGCAGCATGGTCCTGTTGTGCCAGGGCGATGCCGCGGCCGGCGCCGCCTGGGCCGGCCAGTGCGTCGCCGAGGCCGAACGGCTCGGTGACGAGGACGCGGCCACCACCGCACGGGCGTGCTTGCTGGTGGCGGCGACCATGCTCGGCGACCGGCCGCGGGTGTTCTCCCTGTCGGAACACCTGCTCGACATCACCGCACCGGAGGCCGGTGGGCTCCTCGGGCCGCTCCCCCTCGCCAGGCTGCTGGCCCGGGTGCTGGCGGGCAATGTGCTCACCGTCGACGGCCGTCCCAAGGAAGCCATCGCCATGCTGGAGGGCATGCGCACGGAGTGCGGACGGCACGGCGAGCGGTGGATGCGTGCGTACGGCGACGTCATGCGGGCACATGCCGAACTGGCCTGCGGCCGGCCCGAGGCCGCGCTGCACTACGCGCGGGCGGCACTGGAGGTCAAACGGCGGCTGCACGACAGCCTGGGGTGCGCCCTGTCCCTGGACGTGCTCGCGGTGGCCACGGGCGCCGCCGGGCGGAGCGAGCGCGCCGCCTGGCTGCTCGGGCTGGCCCAGCACCTCTGGCGCACCATCGGCCTGCCCCAGGCGGGGATTCCGGAATTCGTCGCCGCCCGCCGGTCCTGCGAACGGCGGGCCCACGCCACCTTGGGCGCCCGTGCGTTCCAGGCCGCCTTCCGCGCCGGTTACGAAACCGACCTCGACACCGGCCTCGCGTACGCCCTCGGCCCCCCGCAGGTGCTGTGAGCTCAGGTCCCGTTCTCACCCGGCGTGCGGATGCTTACGGGTGATGTGCCCAGCCTGATCGGTGGTGTGGGCCGGGGAGCCGGATTGAGCACCGGCGTGCGTCGATATCTGTAGTGGCGTGACAGATCCTTTTGATGTGGCCGCGCTGTTGCTGATCGCCACGGCCGGGCCGCACGTGGAGAGTGAGGGGGCGGCGGTCGTGGTGCACACTCCGAGGGCTCCTGCGGCCGAGCAGGACGAGTGCGCCGGAGTCAGGGCGCCGTCGCCCGCAGGCGCTCCCTGAGGGCCTCGGCGGAGGCGATCGTACGGTAGGGGGAGAACTCCCGCAGCAGGGTGCCGCGTACGCCGTGCGCGGATCCTCTCGCCAGGCGCTGGTAGTGGTCCAGGAAGGCGTGGGCGTGCGCGACCGCGGCTTCGACCTCGTGGTCGGCCAGCAGGGCGCGGGCGAGCCGGGCGTGCAGCAGGGCACGTGCCCTGTGGTGGCCGGCGGGGCGGCCGGTCAGCGAGGACTCCAGCTCCGTCCGCGCCTCGGCCCGCTCGCCGAGGAGCGAGAGGGCTTCGGCCCGTTGGTAGCGCAGGGCGGTCTCCGGGGAGCTGGTGAAGGGCCCTTCGGCTCCCGTCGCGCGTGCCAGATGGCGCTCGGCCGCCGTGAGGTCCGCCAGGGCCCTGCGGCTCCGGCCGCCGGCCCGTAGGACCGCGCGCCCGGCGTGTACGAACGCGCGGACGGCGTACGGGACGTCCGCTCCGGCGAGTTCGACGGCCGCGTTCCCCCACGCGGTGGCCTGCCGGCGGTCGCCGAGCCGGTGGGCCTGCAGGCCCATGCAGCGCAGGGTGATCGTGTAGGCGGCGCGGTCCTCGGCGGCGTGCGCGAATTCCAGGGCGAGGGCGTGGTACTGCTGCGCCAGCGCGGGGCGGCCGACCTCGTGCGTCATGTTGCCGAGCAGCAGCGTCAAGTGGCCGGCTCCGGTCAGCAGGGCGCGGCGTACGGGCGGGTGGGCAGGCGCGGTGAGCAGCGTGGTGACGTCCTCGGCGAGGAACAGCGCGAGCGCGGACCTGCCGTGTGCGCCGCCGTACCGCTCGCACATCAGGGCGGTGAAGGCGGCCATGGTCTCCAGCCGGTCCGCGCCCCGGTGGCACCGGACCCCGAGGGGCGCGGCCTCGGCCGGGCCGTACGGGAGGCCCTGCGCACGGCCGGGGCCACGCCGGACGAGGTCGACCACGTCAACGCGCACGGCACCAGCACGCCCCTCAACGACCGCGTCGAAGCCTCGGCGCTGCACGCGCACTTCTCCGCCGGTCCGCCCTCGGTGACCGCCCCCAAGGGCGTCACCGGACACACCATGGGCGCTGCGGGCGCCGTGGAAGCCGCGCTCACCGTGCTGACGGTCGAGCACCGTCTCGTTCCGCCCACCGCCAACTTCCTGCGCGCCGGGCCGGGCACCGACACCGTGGACGTGGTGTCCGGCGCTCCCCGGCCGCAGCGGATCCGGCTGGCGCTGAGCAACTCACTGGGGTTCGGCGGGCACAACACCGTGCTCGCCTTCCGCCCGGCGGCGTAGCCCGTACGGCCAACGCCCCGCCCGATCACGTACAGCCGCACGGCGAAAGGAGGACCCCATGCCGACCGCCACGGCCGGAGGACGCGTCCTGACCCCTGAACTGCTGGTACTGGAACAACTCCACACCGAACTGCTGCGCCGCAACCCCGGCGAGCCGGAATTCCACCAAGCGGTGCTGGAGGTCCTGCAGCACCTCGCACCGGCACTCACCGCGCACCCCGAATTCAACGAACCGGGGCTCGTGGAACGCATCGTGGAGCCCGAGCGGCAGATCCTCTTCCGGGTCCCCTGGACGGACGACACCGGGAGGACCCGGGTCAACCGCGGCTTCCGCGTGGAGTTCAACAGCAGCCTGGGGCCGTACAAGGGCGGCCTGCGGTTCCACCCGTCGGTGAACCTGGGCATCGTGAAGTTCCTGGGTTTCGAGCAGGTCTTCAAGAACGCGCTCACCGGGCTGCCCCTCGGCGGCGGAAAGGGCGGCAGCGACTTCGATCCGCGCGGCCGCTCCGACGGCGAGGTCATGCGCTTCTGCCAGTCCTTCATGACCGGACTCCACCGGCACCTCGGCGAGCACACCGACGTGCCGGCCGGCGACATCGGTGTCGGCGAGCGCGAGATCGGCTACCTCTTCGGCCAGTACCGGCGCATCACCAACCGCTGGGAGGCGGGCACCGTCACCGGAAAGGACCCCGCGTGGAGTGGCTCGGCGGTACGGAAGCAGGCCACCGGGTACGGCACCGTGCTCTTCGCCGCCCTGATGCTCCGGGCCCGCGGCGAGGACCTGGACGGGCAGCGCGTCACGGTCTCCGGCTCGGGCAACGTCGCGCTCCACGCCATCGAGAAGGCGCAGGCCATGGGGGCCCACGTCGTCACCGCTTCCGATTCCGGGGGCTGTGTGATCGACGGGAAGGGGATCGACGTGGCCCTGTTGCGGCAGGTCAAGGAGGTGGAGCGGGGCCGGGTGAGCCAGTACGCGGCACGTCGTGGCGCGTCGGCGCACTACGTGGCCGGCGGCAGTGTGTGGGACGTCCCCACCGATGTCGCACTGCCGTCGGCCACGCAGAACGAGTTGGCCGCCGGGGCCGCTTCGGTCCTGGTGGACAACGGAGTGAAGGCCGTGTCGGAGGGCGCGAACATGCCGACCACCCCGGCCGCCGTGCGCATCCTGCAGGAGGCCGGGGTGGCGTTCGGCCCGGGCAAGGCGGCCAACGCCGGCGGCGTCGCCGTCAGCGCGTTTGAGATGCAGCAGAACGCCCGGCGCGAAGCCTGGCCGGCCCGACTCGTCGAGGCGCGGCTCTCGGCCGTCATGCGCACCATCCACGACACCTGCCGCGCCACCGCCGACCGGTACGGCGCCCCCGGCAATTACGTCCTGGGTGCCGACATCGCGGGCTTCGAGCGCGTGGCCGCCGCCATGCTCGCCCAAGGCACGGTCTGAGGAGTCCCCCTCCCCTCTCTCGGCGGCCAGTGCCCGGTGTCGGCCCCGGTCAGGACAGGATCTCGACGTACCCGTCGGTGCCGTGCACCCGGATTCGCTGACCGTCCCGGATCAGCTGGGTGGCGCGGTCCACGCCCACCACGGCCGGCAGACCGTACTCCCGGGCGATCACCGCGCCATGGGTCATCAGGCCGCCGACCTCCGTCACCAGCCCGGCGATCCCGACGAACAGGGGCGACCAGCTGGGGTCCGTGAAGGGCGTGACCAGGATGTCGCCCGCTTCGAGATCGGCCTCCGCCATGTCGAGGATGACGCGGGCCCGTCCCTCCACGGTCCCGGCGGAAACCGGGAGGCCGGCCAGCGCACCGGCCGGCACGTCGTCGCGCCGGTACGCCCCGCTGACGGCCTCGCCGTCCGAGGTGAGCACCCGGGGCGGGGTGAGTGCCTCGTACGACCGGAACGCCTCCTTGCGCTGCCGGATGAGCCGGTCGTCCACCCGGTGCGCGCGCACGGCGTCGTGGAACTCCTCGAACGTGAGGTAGAAGACGTCCTCCTTCGCGGCGAGCACGCCGTCCTGCGCGAGGCGCTCGGCCTCCGCCAGCAGGGCCCGCTTGTAGACGAAGTAGCGGCTGATGATGCCGTACTTCGGGTACTCCCGGTACCCGATGAAGGTGCGGACCCGGTCGATCATCCGCTTGGTCTCGTCGGCCTTCCGGTCCCCGTCCGGCAGGGTCCGCAGGCGGGACAGCACGTCCTGTTCCTTCTTCAGCGCCTCCTGCCGGCCTTCCTCGAAGCGCCGCTCGGCGGCGCCCGGCCCGAAGTTCCTGACGTTGTCGAGGATCACGGGTACGAGGGTGGTGGGGCGCTCGCTCCAGCGCGGCCGCGTGATGTCGATCTCGCCGACGCACCGCATGCCGTACCGGTCGAGGTAGGTCTCGATGGCGTCGCGTGCTTCGCTGCCGCCCGGGAGCTTCGCCAGCTCGTCCAGGAAGCCCTCGTCCTCGACGCCGACGCCCTGGAGGAACGCCACCACTTCCGGGTGCGGGCGGACCGCGTCGGCGACGTCGAGCAGCGCCAGGCCCATCTCCGAGGTGATGTTGCCGGGGGCGGACAGGGTGAGCGTGTCAGCCGCGTTCTTCTCGCCCAGCCACTCCTGCAGCTTGTCGTTGAGCCACCAGGTGGCCTCCATCCCGGCCATGATCGCCTGCATGCTCTGCGGGTCGCCGAGTACGCGCTTGTGCTCCTGGAAGGCCTCCAGCAGGAAGTCGAACAGCGCCGGTCCGCTCTTCGTGGCGATGTCGCGCTCCAGGGCGGCGATGGACGCCTCGCTGCGCTGGACCAGCTCCGTGACGAGGGCCGGATCGGTCTCGATCGGGGCGGGCGCGCCGCCGGCCGGCGGCCGGGCCGGCTCCGCGTCCGGGAGCGACGGGACGAAGTCCTCGCGGTCGAGGACGGTCTCCAGCGCGTCCCTGACCAGCGGGTCGCCTCTGCCCACCAGGTCCAGGAGGCCGGCCCGGCTCGCGGGCGCGGCCAGGCGCCGGGTGACGTCGACGAACAGCCTGCCGCCGGCCTCGTGCATCGGCACCATGGCCGTCAGCTGCCACACGGAGAGCCCCAGGGGCTTCATGGGGTCGGTCATCATCTGCTGATGGCCGACGGAGACGTAGACGTGGTTCTCCTGGTCGCCGGCCTCCGGGATGGGGAACAGCGTGGTGATCGGCCGGCTCTGGACGATCCGGAAACCGTCGTCGGCCAGGCACCATTCGATGTCCTGCGGGCGGCCGAAGTGTGCTTCGATCCGCCGTCCGAGCCGGACGAGCTCCACGGCCTGCGCGTCCGTCAGCGCCGGCTGCTCCTGCCGCTGCGCGTCGACCGCCACTTCCTCGGTACCGCCGGCCGGCAGGGCCCGCACGGCGCGCTGCTTGGCGGCGATCGTCCTGGCGACGACTTCGCCGTCGCGCACCGTGAAGACGTCCGGGTTCACCAGGCCGGAGACCAGGGCCTCGCCGAGGCCGAAGCCGGCGTCCACGGTGGCGGTCTTCCGGTTGCCCGTGACGGGGTCGGCCGTGAACAGGATGCCGGACGCGTACGGGAAGACCATCCGCTGCACGACCACGGCCATCCGGACCGTACGGTGGTCGATGCCGTTGCGCCGGCGGTACGTCACCGCCCGCTCGGTGAACAGCGAGGCCCAGCACCGGCTGATGTGCTGGAGGACCGCCGTCGGCCCCATGACGTTCAGGTACGTGTCCTGCTGGCCTGCGAAGGAGGCCGTCGGCAGGTCCTCGGCCGTCGCGCTGGAGCGGACGGCGTAGGCGGTCTGCTCACCGTGTTGCTCGCCGTACCGCTCGCTGTGCCGGGCGAGCGCGCGGGTGATCGTCGCCGCGAGGTCGTCCGGGATCGGGGTTTCTTCGATGGCCCGGCGGATCCGCGCGCTGAGCGTGCGGACGGCCTCCCGGTCGTCCGGGTTCACGCGCGACAGTGCATCGAGCCGGTCGCCGATCGACGGCGCCGCCTCCGCCATGATCCGGCGGAAGGCGTCCGTCGTCACGCAGAAGCCGGCCGGTACGCGGACGCCCTCGATCCGCGACAGCGCGCCCAGGTGCGCGCCCTTGCCGCCGACGGCCGCGACCTGCTCCTCGTCGATCTCTTCAAGGTCCCACACGTACTGCTCGTTCACTGCGATGCCTCCGAGGCAGTCGTGTTCCGTTGCGCTGCACTGGCCGGTCTGATCACCGGCGCCTCCCACTCTGTCGAACCTCTTGCCGGGCGCGTCCTCATCCGTGATGGCCTTCCCCTGATGAGCCGGGCGGCGCTTCGCCCAGTTCGACGTCACCGCGTCCCCCGCCCCCGTACAACCGGCAGCAACACATGCCGTCATTTCCCCGTTTTCGCAGGCTGTGGCTTCGGCCGATGATTCTGCGCTACCACCGGGGCCTTGCCGCAAGCCCCCCGGTGAGCTATAAGTTAAGAGTGGCAAGGAGAGGGTTCTCCTTGCCTTTGTCTTTTTCCTCGCCTGTCGCCTGTCGCGGGCAGCCGTGTCAGCTCGCAGCCGTGTCAGCTGCTGGGGCTCCGGTCGTCGGGAGCGAGGCTCCGGTCGTCGGCAGCGGAATGCCGGTCTTCGGACTGCTCGGCCCGGCGTCGGTTGCGGGCCTGGCGTTCCTGCTCGCGTTTGCTGTAGGTGGCCTGGCGGACGGCTGCTTCGCTGTCCAGGCTGGAGCCGAGCGCTCCGGCGACGATGCCCATGGAGCAGGCGAGCCAGACCACGGTGGCGTAGTCGCTCGCGCCCGCCGGGTGGCCCAGTTGCGAGCCGAGGAAGCCGTCGTCGATGACCACCACGGCCGCGAGCAGCGCCAGCCCGTACAGCAGCAGGTACATGCAGCTCACGCCGAGGGCGAGGGTGCACAGGGTGGAGGCGTTGTACAGGACGGTGTCCTTGCGTGCCCGGTTGCCGCGGGGTGAGTCCCACAGGTGGTTGTAGAACAGCAGCCAGCCGACCATGACACCGATGGCCAGCAGGGTGACGACGGTCAGGCGGAGGGTGGACATGGCGTCGGCCATCTGCCAGATGCTGGAGTAGAAGATGCCGAACGCCGCCGTCGCGGCGGCCGCGGCAGTGGCACTGGCCAAGTGCGGCACCAGCCGCCAGGGACGGTTGTTGCGCACCATGCCGCACAGCAACCGGAACGTCCCGCGGCGCCCCACCAGCACCAGGGAGGTGTCCAGGGCGTGTTCGTCCGAGGTCCGCTCGCGTACCGATGAGGTCCATTCGCTCCAGCGCCGCAGCGCCCGCCGGCCCGCGGGCCGCGCCGTGGAGTGGTGGAGCCGGTCGACGATGTGGACGAGGGCGCGCGTCACGTGATGCCGCAGCCGCACGCCGCCGATGGCCGGCAGGCTGATCAGCGCGGCCTGGTCCCGGCTGCTCAGGTCCGCGAGTACCGGCTGGGCGGCCGGCCCGCGCGGCAGGTCGGTGAGGTAGACGAACATGTCCCAGCCGGCTTCCGGCCTGCGCTCGCCCGCCAGCTCCAGCAGCGGTACGGTGCCGTGCTCGTCCAGCGGCAGTTCCTGCTGCTCCAGCTCCACCTCCCACACCACCTCGTCGGAGACCCGGCGGCTCAGCAGGGGCGGCAGCCGTTCGTTCACCACGGCGGCCGCGATGTCACTGGGCAGCCCGGGATCGGCGACCACCCCCAGGCGCAGCCGCGGCATGGTGGCGGCCGCCGGCGGTTCTGGATCTTGTACGTAGCGCTCCATCGCACCACGTGTGCCCCTTTGGCGGCATATTCGCACACGGTGATTCGCCCATCCGCACCAGCGGCCGGCGGCCGGGGACCGCCTGGGCCGGGTGCGGCGATCAGCTGGGCTGGGGGTGGCCGAAGAGCAGGTCGTAGCCGGGCGGGAGCTGGAGCAGGATGCCGTTCATCAGGTCCTCGCCCGCGATCTCGGCCACGACGCTGAGAACGGCGCCGACGTCCCACGGCGCGGTCTTCTCGGTGGCTCCCTCGATCCAGGCCGCGGTCGCGCGGATGAACCGCTCGGTCGACAACGGCTCGTGTGCCTGGAGGGGGTTGAGCAGGATGCGTGCCAGCGGTTCGGGCAGCCGGGCGGCCAGCTCCGCGCGTACCTCGCCCACCAGGTGAGCGCCCAGCAGGGCCAGGACGACGCGGGAGGAGCGTTCCGCCTCCTTCGGTGAGGAGTACTCGCCGCGCTCTTGCACCGCTGCGATGAAGTCATCCCAGGACATGCGCATGAGGCCCTCCCAAGGGAATGGCGGTCACGATCCGGTTTTCGCTCCGCGTTTCGCTTGGTGGGGCGGGAGCCTCGCAGACGCCGCGGGCTCCCGCCGCTCGTACCACGAAACTCATATACCTCGGTCTCAGCAAACCTGACAAGTCCCCGCTCAGGCCGCGTGAAAACCGGAGGTCAGAGCCGGGCCGTCATCGTCAGCCGGTCTTCGGCCTGTCGTCGTCGACGATCTCGGCGTCCACCACGTCGTCCTCGGCACCGGTACCGGCACCGTCTCCCGACGACGCCCGGCCCGCCCCGGTCGCCTGCCCGGTCCGCGACGTGTCGTACAGGGCCGTGCCGACCTTCTGTGCGGCCTGTTCCGTGCGGTCCACCGCCTGCCGGATCGCGGCGGCGTCCTCGCCCTTCAGCTTCTCCCTGAGGTCGGCCAGGGCCGTCTCCGTCTCGGACTTCGCCTCTGCCGGAATCTGCTCGGCGTTGTCCTTGAGCAGCTTCTCGATGGAGTAGAGGAGCTGCTCGCCCCGGTTGCGGGTCTCGGCCGCCTCGCGCCGCCGGCGATCCTCCTCGGCGTGCTGCTCGGCCTCGCGGACCATGCGGTCGATGTCGTCCTTGGGCAGTGCGGAGCCGCCGGTGACGGTCATCTTCTGCTCCTTGCCCGTGCCGAGGTCCTTCGCGGTCACGTGCATGATGCCGTTGGCGTCGATGTCGAAGGAGACCTCGATCTGCGGGACACCGCGCGGGGCCGGCGGCAGACCGGTCAGCTCGAACATGCCGAGCTTCTTGTTGTACGCCGCGATCTCGCGCTCGCCCTGGTAGACCTGGATCTGCACCGACGGCTGGTTGTCCTCGGCGGTGGTGAAGATCTCCGAACGCTTGGTCGGGATCGTCGTGTTCCGCTCGATGAGCTTGGTCATGATGCCGCCCTTGGTCTCGATCCCCAGGGACAGCGGGGTGACGTCCAGCAGCAGAACGTCCTTGACCTCACCCTTGAGGACACCGGCCTGCAGCGACGCACCGATCGCCACGACCTCGTCGGGGTTCACGCCCTTGTGCGGCTCCTTGCCGGTCAGCTCCTTCACCAGGTCGGTGACGGCCGGCATACGGGTCGAACCGCCGACCAGGACCACGTGGTCCACGTCGCGCACCTTGACCCCGGCGTCCTTGAGCGCGTTGTGGAACGGCTCCTTGCAGCGTTCCAGCAGATCGGCGGTGAGCTGCTGGAACTGCGAGCGGGTGAGCTTCTCCTCCAGGTGCAGCGGGCCCTGGTCGGAGGCGGTGATGTAGGGCAGGTTGATCGTCGTCTCGGTGGCGGACGACAGCTCGATCTTCGCCTTCTCCGCGGCCTCGCGCAGGCGCTGCACGGCCATCTTGTCCTTGGACAGGTCGACGCCGTAGTGGTTCAGGAACTGCTTGATCAGGTGATCGACGATCCGCTGGTCCCAGTCGTCGCCGCCCAGGTGCGTGTCACCGTTGGTGGCCCTGACCTCGATGACGCCCTCGCCCATCTCCAGCAGGGACACGTCGAACGTGCCGCCGCCCAGGTCGAAGACGAGGACCGTCTGGTCGCCCTCCTTGTCCAGGCCGTACGCGAGCGCGGCGGCCGTCGGCTCGTTGATGATCCGCAGGACGTTCAGGCCCGCGATCTCGCCGGCCTCCTTGGTCGCCTGCCGCTGGGTGTCGTCGAAGTAGGCGGGCACGGTGATCACCGCGTCGGTGACGTCCTCGCCCAGGTACGCTTCCGCGTCCCGCTTGAGCTTCTGCAGCACGCGTGCGGAGATCTCCTGTGCGGTGTACCGCTTGCCGTCGATGTCGCCGTGCTCGGGGAAGCGCCAGCCGTGGTCGCCCATGTGCCGCTTGACCGAACGCGCGGTGCGGTCCACGTTCGTCACGGCCTGCCGCTTGGCGACCTCGCCGGTGAGGACCTCACCGTTCTTGGCGAAGGCCACGACCGAGGGGGTGGTCCTGGCCCCTTCGGTGTTGGCGATGACGGTGGGCTCGCCGCCTTCGAGGACCGAGACCACCGAGTTCGTCGTGCCGAGGTCGATGCCGACCGAGCGTGCCATCTGGTTCTCCCTCCTCGTCCCTTGCTGTGCTGCACGCAGCCGTGCGGGCGCGCGCACCTGGCCCACCTCATCCGGATGCCGGCTGCCACCGGACGGGTCCCGCGCGCAGCGGCGGCTCGGCGCGGGCGGCCCCGAACACCACGACATGCCGTCGCGCGGGCGGGACGGGCGGGGCGTCGGCGCGTCCGTGGCCGTCCGGCCGACGGCGGCTTCGGTCGTAGGCGGCGCGCCGGGCCGGATCGCGCAGCGTCTGGTATGCCGCTCGCACCGTGCCGAACCGGGCGGCGGTGGCCGCGTCGACGCGGGTGTCGGGGCGCAGTTCCCGTACCCGGGCGCGGAAGGCCGAAGTGATCACCTCGGCCGTCGCCGTGGGCGTGACCCCCAGCACCGCGTACAGGTCAGCGCCCTGGCCCCGCGTCGGCATGACGGCCACCTCCTCGCCTGCTGCGGGCCGTGGTTCCCGACCGGCTTGCCCGTGCCTACTTGCCTGCACCTCTGAAATAAAACTTGAGCCTTGCCGTGTCAAGGGCGGAATGCGGACCGCCCGCGGCAGGCCCTGCACCGGCGGTGTGTGATCTGCGACATTGCCGTCGAAAGCGGCGCGCCGCCACCCTGAGCCGGAGGTCGAGAAAGGCAGCTTCACATGGGCGTTCATGTGCATGTGCGACTCAGCCAGTGGCTGAGCGTGTCGGAAGACGGGCAGCTGATCGAGCACTTCCGCTGCCGGTGCGGGGCCACGTTCACCAAGGTGTACGACGCCGACGGAGGAGAGCCGGAGCCGCCGGCCGGGAGTTGAGGCGGGCGGCGCGGGGCCGCCGGCGGTGCGCCGACCGGCAGGCGCGGGGCGCCGGCGGACGTGGGACACCGGCGGACGCGGGACGCCCACAGCGCACGAGATCGACATAAGTTAGGGTTACCTAACCAGCGCTCCCGTGCTCTGCCGTCCCCGCCTGTCTGAAGGAGTCCAGTTCTCATGCCACGCCCCCTCCGGGTGGCCGTCGTAGGGGCCGGTCCCGCCGGCATTTACGCCGCAGACGCCCTGCTGAAGTCCGACGCCGCCCACGACCCGGGCGTGTCCATCGACCTGTTCGAGCGCATGCCCGCGCCCTTCGGCCTGATCCGTTACGGCGTCGCGCCCGACCATCCCCGGATCAAGGGCATCGTCACGGCCCTGCACAAGGTCCTCGACAAGCCGCAGATCCGGCTCTTCGGCAACGTCTCCTACCCGGACGAGCTGGCCCTCGAGGACCTGCGCCGCTTCTACGACGCGGTGATCTTCTCCACGGGCGCCAGCGCCGACCGTGACCTGAAGATCCCCGGCATCGAGCTGGACGGCTCGTACGGCGCGGCCGACTTCGTCTCCTGGTACGACGGCCACCCCGACGTGCCGCGCACCTGGCCGCTGCACGCGGAGAAGGTCGCCGTGCTGGGCGTCGGCAACGTCGCGCTCGACGTCGCCCGCGTCCTGGCCAAGACCGCCGACGAGCTGCTGCCCACGGAGATCCCGCCGAACGTGTACGACGGCCTGGCCGCCAACCGGGCGCGCGAGGTCCACGTCTTCGGCCGCCGCGGCCCGGCGCAGGCCAAGTTCAGCCCGATGGAGCTGCGCGAGCTCGACCACTCGCCGAACATCGAGGTCATCGTCGACCCCGAGGACATCGAGTACGACGACGGCTCCATAGCCACCCGGCGCAGCAACAAGCAGGCCGACCTGGTCGCGTCGACGCTGGAGAAGTGGGCCATCCGCGACCCCGGAGACCGGCCGCACCGCCTGCACCTGCACTTCTTCGAGTCGCCCGTGGAACTCCTCGGCGAGGACGGCCGTGTGGTCGGACTGCGGACGGAGCGTACGGAGCTGGACGGCACCGGCAACGTCCGCGGCACCGGGCAGTTCCGCGACTGGGACGTGCAGGGCGTCTACCGGGCGGTGGGCTACCTCTCCGACGAGCTGCCCAAGCTGCCGTTCGACACGGTCTCCGGCACCGTGCCGCACGAGGCCGGGCGGGTCGTCGACGGGGCCGGCGCGCCGCTCACCTCGATCTACGTCACCGGCTGGATCAAGCGCGGCCCGGTCGGGCTGATCGGGCACACCAAGGGCGACGCGAACGAGACCGTGGCGTCGTTCCTGTCCGACCACGCAGCGGGCCGGCTGCCCGAGCCCGAGGCGCCCGACCCGGAGGCGATCGTCAGGTTCCTCCGGGAGCGTTCCGTGCGCTACACGACCTGGGAGGGCTGGCACCACCTGGACGCCCATGAGCGTGCGCTCGGCGAGCCGGCCGGCCGCGAGCGGATCAAGGTCGTGGAGCGCGAGGAGATGCTGCGGGCCAGCCGCGCCTGAGCACACGGCCGGCCCACGGAGGCGGCGCGTGGCGGTCGGCGGTCACGGAACCCACCGCCGGCCGCCGGACCGCCAATCACCCCGGCAGCGCGTCAGTTCACGTACACCTCCGCGCGGTCGATGCTCACGAACGCCGCCTGGGACTCGCTGTTGTGACGGCCCGTCACGCGGACGCGGAGGGTGTGCTTGCCGTTCGCGAGGCGCGGGCTCATGTACTGGAGGGCCTCGCCGACCCGGGGCGAGCCGTGGAAGTCGACCTGCTGCTCCGGTCCGCCGTCGATGCTGACGGCCGCGTAGCCGTTGCCGGTGTCCTTGACGGACAGCAGGGCGATGCGGGTGCCGGTGAAGGAGAAGGTGGCCGTGGCGTCGGCCCGGTCGCTCCAGTGGTCGTCGCTCCAGAAGCACTGGGTGCCGCAGGCCGTACCGGAGTTCCACGTACCGGTGTAGGCCAGGCTGCCGGGGCCGCTGGAGCGGCCGTCGTCATTGATCCAGTAGTTGCCCGGTCCGGGGTCGCCCGAGGGCAGGTCCTGGGTGGCGCCGAGCGCGAGGGGCCGGCCCAGGTCGGGGCTGCCGTCCGCGCGCCAGGTGATCTTCTGGGCGCGGGTCGTGCGGTTGCCGTACGTGTACGCGGACGTGGTCTTGGCGTGGTAGACGAGCCAGTCCTCGGTACCGTCAGGCGAGCGGAAGAAGGCGTGGTGGCCGGGGCCGAACACGCCACGGTCGTCGGCCCGCGAGAAGACCGCGCCCTGGTGCTGCCGCCAGTTGCCCGGCACGAGCGGATCGGCGTCCGAGGGCAGCGACATCATCCAGAGCTGGTAGTCGGGCTTGCCCGTGTCGCAGGTCGAATACGTCATCCAGGTACGGCCGTTGCGGTACAGGAACTCGGGCCCCTCCCGCACCTCGGGGCAGCCGCCGGCCGCGTCGAGGGCGACGGCGTCGCCGGAGACCGTGTAGGGGTTGGACATCGGGGCGATGTTGAGCCCGTTGTGCTGGTACGCGTTGAGGCCGCTGTAGGCCAGGTACAGCCGGCCGTTGTGCCGCATGATGCTCGCGTCGATGGCGAAGTCGTTCGCGTGGTTGGGCGGCGCCAGCCTGGCCTTGAAGTGGTACGGCCCGGTGGGATCGTCGCGCTCGGACTCCAGGACGTACGGCCGGTGATGCTCGTCCACGCCGTCGTCGGCCGTGTAGTACAGATACCAGCGGTCACCGAAACGGTAGAACTCCGGGGCCCAGAGGTGCTGGTTGCGGGCGGGGTCCGAGTCGGTCCACACGGTGACGGGGTCGGTGGCGAACAGGTTGCCGAGGGAGGACGAGCGCCACATCTTGATGCTGTCGCCCTGGGTGGTGGTCAGGTAGTAGGACCCGTTCCAGTGCGTCAGGAACGGGTCGGGGCCCGTGTTGAGCGGATTGCGGAACGTACCGGCCGCCGCCGCGGGCCCGACGCGCGCGGCCACCGGTGCGGTCGCCGATGCTGCCGAGGGCGCGGTCGCCGGTCCGGCCGAGGGCGCGGCCGTGGCCGGAAGCAGTCCGGCCAGTGCGAGCAGGACGGCGGCGAGCATTCCCGCCCGGGCGAGGAAGGCAGGGCGTGGTCTTCTGATCATGCGGACACCTTTCGGAGAGCGTCAGCCACACCCGCACCTGCAGTGGGCCGGGCGGATGTCATCACCCTTCAAGATGGTGCGGGTGTGACCCCAGTTCCTCCAGACCCCAATCGAGTCGTCGGGCCGCAGGGCCTGCCGAGCCGGGGTCGCAGCGCCGCCGGACCGGCGCCGGGCGCAGGGCCATTGTGTGCCTCGTACGCCGGACCGCCGCTCTCCGCCCCACTCGGTCCGTCATTCGGCTTCGTCCGCGCGGGCAGCGCCGGAGCCGTTCGCTCGACCGCAAGCAGTCATGCGAAGGACTGAACCGTCGTGCGCGGTGGTCCAGCCGATGCAGGTCGTGGGCCAGCAGCGCCAGGGAAGCGGCTTCGCCCGGTACGGCACAGGGGCCGAGCGTCCGCGCGCACGCGCCGTACGGTCCCGGGACGTCGGTGTCCACCGGCGGACCGGTCGGTGCCGGCCGGCGCGGAAGGCGTTTCCGCAGGCCGCGCCTCGGTGGCTTGGTGGTCCGACGGGGGCGGCCGCCGCGGAAGCGGAACAGCGCGGGGCGGCGGCGCGTGGCCGTGCCGCCGCCCGCCCCACCGGCGAGCAGGCCCGGCGCCGTGCCCGCGGCGGGTGCTCGGCAGCGTACGGGCTCGGGACGCGTTCAACCACCTCTCCGTGGCCGAACGGCCGTGGCGCCCGCGTACGTTGTCGGCAGGAAGACGCGCATCCCGAGCTCGTACGGCTCGCGCTCACGCACCGACCGGGAGGCGCAGGGAGTTCCCGCGAGCAGCGGGAGACGGCACCTGCCGCTGGGCGGACCACTGAGGAACGGGACCGGGACGGTGTTTCCACGATGACGCGACAGCTGACACCGCACGTGCCGGCGGGCACGACACGGCGATTACCGGCAGGCACGACACGGCGAGTACCGGCGGGAGCGGGTGCCGGAGCGGCCGAAGCGACCCGTGCGACCGGCTCCGGCCCCGCGGCCCATTTACAACTGCTGGGGAGCTTCGCGCTGCAGTACGGCGCCGAGGCCGCCGAAGCGACGGAGACGGCGGAGGTGTGCGCGAGCGGTCAACGGGTGCTGGCGTACCTGGCGTTGCGGCAGCGCGCGGCCCGTACGGTGCTCGCGGGCACGCTGTGGCCGGACGTCACCGAGAACCACGCGCTCGGAAGCCTGCGGACGACGCTGTGGCGGCTGCGGCACCGGCGGCCCTCGCTGGTCCGCAGCGACCGGGACGTCCTCGCGCTGGCGGACACGGTGCGGGTGGACGTGCGCGACCTGAGCCGGTGCGCGCTGCAGGCCCTGCGGCCGGACGCGAAGGCGGACAGCGGCCCGCAGCTCGGCTCGCTGCTCACCGGGGACCTGCTGCCCGGCTGGGACGAGGACTGGGTCGTGCTGGAACGCGAACGGCTCCGGCAGTTGCGGCTGCACGCCCTCGAAACCCTGGCGGGCAGCCTCACCGCGCGCGGGCAGCACGCGCTCGCGCTGGAGGCGGCGCTGGAGTGCGTACGGACGGACCCCCTGCGGGAGAGCGCCCACCGCGCCGTGGTCACCGTCCACTTGGCCGAGCACAACATCGGCGAGGCGATCCGGCACTACCAGTCCTTCCGCCGGCTCCTGCACAGGGAGCTGGGGGTCGAGCCCTCGGGCCAGTTCCGTGCGCTGATCCGGCGGACACCACCGAGCGCACCCGGGCCGGGCCGCTCACCACGCCGCCCACCTGCGCTGTAACGGCGAGGTGACGCACCCGGTGCAGCCTGCTGCCGACAGCAGAACCCCGGTAGCAGCGAAAGGGGGTGCACAATGCGCTGCTCGACCTATGAGGCTCCCCTGCTGGTGAAGGTCGGCACCTTCGCCGATCTGACGCAGGGTCGCCACAAGTACTCGGAAACCCGTGACTGTCAGGGCTGGTACTGCCCCTATCACTGATCCCTCAGGAGTGGCATGACCCACTTGTCCGGGTCGGTGCACGGCGAGGCGTGGTTCGTGGTCCTGCCGGACCGCGCGGCCGCTCTCGCCGTGTCCCACGCACCGGCTCTCACCGACGCCCGGCGCCTCGACCGCGGTCCGGGCCGCCCCTGGCTGCTGGGGCAGTGGCGCGACGAGCACGTCACCGTCGCCGAGGCCGGGCCGCTGCGGGTGGCGCTGATCGGCTACTGCTCCATGTCGGAGGCCGAACTTGCCGCGGCGATCCGGCCGTTGCGCGGCGTGCGCGAGGTGGACCGGTTGCTGCCACGGCTGTCCGGCAGCTTCCACCTGGTGGCGGCCGACGCGGACGGTGTGCGCGTACAGGGCACCGTCTCCGGCAGCCGTCGCGTGTTCCGTACCCGCGCCGGCCACCACGACCTGGCCGCCAGCCGCGCCGACGTGCTCGCGCAGGTGCGGGGCACGGGAATCGACGACCGGCAGGTGGCCGCCCGCCTGCTGTCCCCCGCCGCTCCGCACCCGCTGCAGGGCCAGTCCGTGTGGTCCGGGGTGCGGTCCGTGCCGGAGGACGCGTACGTGTACCTGCGGAGTGACCGGCCCGCCGCCGTGACGGCCTGGTGGCGCCCACCCGCGGCCGAACTCCCCCTCCCGGAGGGGGCCTTGCTCCTGCGCGATGCCCTCGGTGCCGCGGTGGCGGCCGCGGTCCGTGGCGGCGGGGCGCGGAGCTGTGACCTCTCCGGCGGGCTGGACAGTACCTCGGTCTGCTTCCTGGCGGCGGGCCTCGTCGACCGGCTCACCACCTTCTCCTTTCCCGCCGCCGGCACCGGCGACGACGATCCGTACTGGGTGAAGACGGCGCTGGCGGCGATGCCGGAGGCCGATGCGGTCTTCCTGCCCGGGACGGCGGCGCCGCTGCCGTTCGAGGGGGTGAGCGAGCCGGGCACGGTGCTGGACGAGCCGTACCTCGGGCTGGAGGACAGTGCGTTGCTGCTGTCCGCCGCGCGGCGCCTGCCCGGCCGCTGCTCCTCCCGGCTCCATCTGACCGGTCACGGCGGTGACGAGGTCGTCGAGTGCATGCTGAGTTATCTGCACGACCTCGCCCGCGACCGGCCGCAGCTGGCCTGGGCCCACCTCCGCGGCTACCGAGCACGTCACCGGTGGCCGCTGCGCGGCTCACTCTCCGCGCTGGCCGACCGCCGCACGTACCGTCAGTGGCTCGACGCCGCCTTCTCGGGCCTCACCCGGCCGGTGCCGCCCGCCACGCCCGCCGACCACCTGGGCTGGGGCCAGTACCCCCGGCTCCCCCAGTGGGCCACCGCACGGGCCGCCGAGGCGGTCCGCTCCCTCGCCGGGGAAACACCGTGGGAACCGCTCGCCGAACGCCCGGGGCAGCACGAGACGTGGGAAGCCGTGCGCCACAGCGGCCGGGCCGTCCGGCTGGACCGGTGGCTGACGGCGGACAGCGGCCTGCCCATGGCCGCTCCGTTCCTGGACGACCGGGTCGTCGAGGCGTGCCTGGCCGTCCGGCCGCACGAGCGCACCACACCGTGGCACTACAAGCCGCTGCTCACCGAGGCGATGCGCGGCACAGTCCCCGACGAGCTGCTGCGGCGTACGACCAAGGGCGGCGGCGTCGCTGAGGAGCTGGAGTACGAGGGGCTGCGGCGCCATCGCGACGGGCTGCTCGCCCTCACCGAGGACTCCCGGCTGGCCGCACGGGGGCTCATCGACGCGGCCGCACTGCGCCGGGTGTGTGCGGGCTCCTTCCTGCCCGGCCTGAGCCCGCACGCCCTCGCAGCCACCCTCGCCTGTGAGGCGTGGCTGCGTGACGTGGAATCCACCGCCGGCCGTCGTGACCTGCCCGAGGAGGGCGTATGAGCGCGCGCATGACCGTCCGACTGTCCCCGCACGTGTCGCTGACCAGGAACGAGGGCGGAGCCGTACTGCTCGATGAACGCCGCGGCGACTACTGGCAGCTCAACCACACCGGCGCCGCGGTGCTGGACACACTCCTGGCGGGTGGTACGCCCGCCGACGCGGCACGGACGCTGGCCGACGGCCATCCCGTGCCGGCCGACCGGGCGCTCGGTGATGTCACCGCCCTGATCGACTCGTTGCGTTCCGCCCGCCTCGTGGAGACCTCATGAGCACGGAAGACGTCGTGGGTGCCGGAGACGCCATGGGCACGGGAGATGCCGCGAACGCGGAAGGCATCATGGACACACCGGGCCGGTCCTTCGCACCCAGCGGTACTTCCGCCACTCCTGCGCGGACCATGGTGCATCCCGCCGTACGGCGGCGTGACCGCAGGCGGATGACGCTCCGGCGCAGGGTGGCGGCGGGTGCGGCCGTGTGCGCGGCACGGCTGCTGGCGGGGAGGACGCCCGCACACATCCGTACCGTCCTCGGTGTGCTCCGCCGGGGTGCCGCGCCCGCCTCGTACGCGGAGGCGGAGCGGGCGCGGCGGGAGGTGATCGCGATGAGCGGGATGTGTGCGGGAGAGGGGTGCGTGACGCGTTCGCTGGCCACCGCGCTGCTCTGCCGCACGACCGGTGTCTGGCCCACGTGGTGTGCGGGCGCCCGGACCTTCCCGTTCGCGGCGCATGCCTGGGTCGAGGCCGACGGCCGGCCGGTGGCCGAGCCGGTCGAGGTCGGCCGCTACCGTGCGTTGATGCGGATCGGGCCGCCGGGGACCGCCGACGACGGACGCCGGGCCACGCCCCTCGGGCCGGTGGCCGCCGCCGACGGACGCCGGGACGGGTGATGTCCCTGCGCGACCGCTTCCGTGCCGTCCGGCCGCCGCGGAAGAAGGACGGGGGCGCGCCGGATGGTGGTGACGGGTCCGCCGCACCGGCACGCGGCGCGTCCGCCGGCGTGCCCCTGCGGGCCCTCCTCGGCACCCTGCACGGCCAGGGCAAGCTGGTCCTGCTGGCGCTGCTCGTCACCGTCGCCTCCTCGGCGCTGACGCTGGCTCAGCCGCTGCTGGCGATGCGTGCCGTCGAGGCCACCCGCGGCGGGCAGGGCCTCGCCCTGCTTCTGGTGTTGCTCGCCGTGGTGTTCCTGGCGCAGGCGTTCGCCGGCGGCGGCGCGCACTACCTCCTGCAGCGCGTCGGCGAGAGCATCGTCCTCGGGGTGCGCGCCCGGCTCGTCTCCCGGTTGCTGCGGCTGCCGATGCGTACGTACGACAGCCACCGCACGGCCGACCTCATCTCCCGCGTCAACGCCGACACCACCCTGCTGCGTGACGTGGTGGCCTACGGATCGATCGACGTGCTGTCGGGGCTGATCTTCGTCATCGGGGCGACGGTCCTCATGGTGTGGATCGACGCCTCCCTCTTCCTGCTCGTCTGCGGCACCGTGGGCCTCACCACCGGCCTCACCACAGTGGCGGTCAAGGGCATCAGGACGGCCACCGAGCGCGCCCAGGAGAGCGTGGGCCGGATGGCGGCGGACCTGGACCGGGCGCTGTCCGCCATCCGCACCGTGAAGATCCACCACGCCGAGGAACGCGAGGCCCTGCGCGTCACGGAGCAGGCGCGTGCGGCATGGCGCGCTGGGGTGCACGCCGGGCGGCTGGACTCCGTGATCGCGCCCCTGATCGGGCTGTCCACCAACGGTTCGTTCATCCTCGTCCTGGTCGTCGGCGGGATTCGGGTCTCGCACGGGGACCTGGCGCTGGCGCAGCTCGTCGCGTTCCTGCTGTACCTCACCTACCTGGGCGCACCGTTGTCCGCGCTCTTCGAGACCGCCGGCCTGGTGCAGAAGGGGCGCGGTGCGTTGAAGCGCATCGACGGCATGGCCCGCCTGCCGGTCGAGGACGAGAGCACGCCGGACGGCCACCCGGTACCGTCCTCCCGGCACGGGACGGCAACGCCCGTACGGCCGGGGCTCGAACGGGCGGCGGGGCCCGCACTGCCAAGACCCGTACGGGGCGCGCCCGTACCGGAGAGGCCCGCACGCGACGTTCCCGTACTGGAGTTGCGTGACGTCCACTTCGCCTACGGCGACCGCCCGGTCCTGCGGGGTGTTTCGCTCACCGTGCCGCAGCACTCCCGCACCGCCCTCGTGGGCCCCTCGGGGGCCGGCAAGTCGACCGTCTTCGCCCTCGTGGCCCGCTTCTACGATCCCTGCCGGGGCACCATCCTCCTCGACGGTCTGGACAGCCGCAGGGACCTCGCCCTCAGGGCCTGCCGCGCCCGTATCGGGCTGGTCGAACAGGAAGCGCCGGTGCTCCACGGCACCCTGCGCGACAACCTCTGTTACGGCGCTCCGCACGCCACCGAGGCCGAGGTGCTGAGGACCGTCGAGCTGGCCAACCTCGGCGACCTGCTGCGCCGGCTGCCGGCCGGCCTCGACACCCCGGTCGGCGACCGCGGCACCCTGCTCTCCGGCGGCGAACGCCAGCGCGTGGCCATCGCCCGTGCGCTGCTCCCCCGTCCGTCCCTGCTCTTGCTGGACGAACCCACTTCGCAGATGGACGCGCTGAACGAGGCCGCGCTGACCGACACCCTGGAGCAGGTGACGGCGGAGGCGACGCTGCTGATCATCGCCCACCGGCTCTCCACCGTCCGGTCCGCCGACCGCATCGCCGTACTCGACGCCGGCCGCGTCCGGGCGGCCGGCACGCACGACGAACTCCTGCGTACCGACCGGCTCTACCGGCTGCTGGCGAAGGGCCAGTTGCTGCCCCCGGCGCCCCGGCAGACCACTCCCTCGCGCTGAGGGCGCCGGTCAGCGCAGCAGCAGCTGGAGTCCGCCGAGTACCGTCGCGCCGATCACCAGGCGTTCGAAGAGCTGCTGGTTGATGCGGTCCACGCAGCGCTTGCCGAGGTACGCGCCGGGCAGCACGAAGAGCACGAGGGCCGCGTCCAGGAGCAGCGACCGGCCGTCGATCAGGCCGAGGCCGGCGCTGAAGGGCAGCTTGCCGGTGTTGACGATCAGGAAGAACCACGCCGACGTGCCCAGGAAGCCGAGCTTCTTGAAGCCGGTGGAGAGCAGGTAGAGGGACATCACGGGGCCGCCCGCGTTGGCCACCATGGTGGTGAAGCCGCCGAGCACACCGTACGAACGGGTCTTCAGGCGCGCGATGCCCGAGGTCGCGCCTGCCGCGGGCTCCTCCCCCGCCTCACCGGCCTTGCT
>NZ_PQSQ01000095.1 GCF_002920575.1 Streptomyces sp. Ru73
CCCCGGAGCCGGACAGGGGCGGCCGCAGGCGCGCCGACAAGGTGGGCCGGGGGCGGCTGATGGCGGCGGCCAGGGCGGCGCGCACCGGGCACGACGCACCGGCCGCGCACGCAGCGCCGTACGCCGCTGCGGTCGCCAGCCTGGAGGCGCTGCTGCGCGAGCTGGACGGCACGCCGGCGCGCTGGGGCACGCCGGTGGTGCACGACTGGGACGTCCAGGGCACGGTCGCGCATCTGATCGCGGCGGACGAGCCGCTGGCCGAGCGGCTGGGGATGCTGCCGGTGACGCGGGCGGAGCCGGGCGGCACCGGGGACGCGGCGCCGTGGGAGGTGCGCTGGGCGGCGCGGACGGAAGAGGTGGTGGCGTACGAGCACACCCGGCCGCCCGCCGAGACGGCCGAGGCGTGGCGGACCCAGGCGCACGGCCTGCTGGACCTGCCGGAGGCCCGGGAGGAGGAGCCGGCGGCGCTGCCCACCGCGCTGATGGGGAAGCGGCTGCCGGTCGCCGACCACTACGTGATCCGCGCCTTCGAGACCTGGATCCACACCCGGGACATCGGGCGGGCGCTGGGGCCTGCCGTGCCCCCGCCGCCGCCCGTGCACCTGCGGCGGCTGGTGGCCCTCGCGGTACGCATCCTGGACCTGGCGCTGGGGGACGGGACCCGGCCGGTCCTGCTGGCGGTGGAGGGCGCGGCGGGCGGCGACTGGGTGCTGGGCCCGGCCGCCGAGCCGGTCGCCGCCGAGCTGGTGCTGGACGCGGTCGACCTGTGCCTGCTGGTGGGCGGCCGGCTCACGCCGCAGGAGGTGAGCCGGGGCCAGGCAGGCGACGCGGCCGCCGCTCAGCACGTGCTGGCGACGGCCGCGTCACTGGCCTGGTTGTGAGCCGGAGACCCCTGGGCGGGACCCAAGGCCCCCCGGCCCGGAACCGGGCTCCTTCTCACGAGGGAGAGGACACCACGGACTCGTGCGTCACTTGACCGGGGTGAAGTCCCGGGCACCGATGTACTCCGGGCGCCGCACCGGGGCCGCGAAGGGCTCCACGGCGGTGTTCTCCACGCTGTTGAACACGATGAAGACGTTGCTGCGCGGGTACGGCGTGATGTTGTCACCGGAACCGTGCATGGCGTTGCAGTCGAACCAGGTCGCCGAGCCGGCCTTGCCGGTGAACAGCTTGATGCCGTACTGGTCGGCGAGCTTGGTCAGCGCCTCGTCCGAGGGCGTGCCCGCGTCCTGCATCTGCAGCGACTTCTTGTAGTTGTCCAGCGGCGTCTCGCCCGCACAGCCCAGGAAGTACTTGTGCGAGCCAGGCATGATCATGAGGCCGCCGTTGGTGTCGTAGTTCTCGGTCAGCGCGATCGAGACGGACACCGTGCGCATGTTCGGCAGGCCGTCCTCGGCGTGCCAGGTCTCGAAGTCCGAGTGCCAGTAGAAGCCGGACGCACCGAAGCCCGGCTTGACGTTGATCCGGGACTGGTGGACGTAGACGTCCGAGCCGAGGATCTGACGGGCGCGCCCCACCACGCGCGGGTCGGCGACCAGCTTGGCGAACACCTCGCTGATCTTGTGCACCTCGAACACGGACCGGACCTTGTCCGACTTCGGCTCGACGATCGAGCGCGGGTCGGCCTTGATCTCGGGGTCATGGGTGAGCCGGTCCAGTTCGGCACGGTACACCGCGACCTCGTCCGCAGTGATCAGTTCCTCGATGGCGAAGAAGCCGTCGCGTTCGAAGTCGCTCAGCTCGGACGGCTGGAACGGGCCTGCCGCGCCGGGCTGCGACCACACCACCGGGTCCTGCCGCGGAGTGATGACCTCGGTCTTCCCGCGGGTCGGGTACAGGTCGGCGGTGCGCTCGGGTGCGGTGGTCATGGTGTTGCCTTCCTCTCCTCTCGTACGTGCCTTCCTCAACTGCCGGACGGGGCAGCGGGCCTGATTCCAGCGGCGTCAGCTCGCTTCGGGCTCGGTGAGCAGCGGGTACACGCCGTTCTCGTCGTGGTCCTCGCGACCGGTGACCGGCGGGTTGAAGACGCACACGCAACGGAAGTCCGTCTTCGGCCGCAGGGTGTGCTTCTCGTGGCCGTTGAGCAGGTACATCGTGCCGGGCTCGATCCAGTGCTTCTCCCCGGTCTCCCGGTTCTCGAGCTCTGCCTCGCCCTCTACGCACAGTACGGCCTCGATGTGGTTCGCGTACCACATGTCGGTCTCCGTGCCCGCGTAAAGGATGGTCTCGTGCAGCGAGAAGCCGACACCCTCCTTGGCGAGAACGATGCGCTTGCTCTCCCAGGTACCGGAAGCCGACTTGACGTGCCGGTCGGTGCCCTCGATGTCCTTGAACGAGCGAACGATCACGTGGTTGTGCCTTTCTGTTCTGCGGGTGGTGAGGTCCGAACGGAGGGGCCGGCCGTGCGGCCGGCCCCTCCGGGGTGCGTCCGTCAGACGCTGTCGCGGACCGCGCGGGCGAGGATGCGCAGACCCTCGTCCAGTTCCTCGGGGGTGGTGGTGAGCGCCGGCAGCAGCTTCACGACCTCGCTCTCCGGCCCCGAAGTCTCGATCAGCAGGCCCAGCTCGAAGGCCCGCTTGGAAATCTTGTTCGCCAGGCTCTTGTCGGCGAACTCCATGCCCCAGACCATGCCCCGGCCGCGGTAGTCCACGCCGGCGCGCGGGTGCTCCTCGGCGATGGCACGGAGGTGCGATTCGATGATCTCACCGCGGGCGATGGTCTGCTTCTCCATCTGGCCGTCGGCCCAGTAGGTGTCCAGGGTCGCGGCGGCGGTGACGAAGGCCGGGTTGTTGCCGCGGAAGGTGCCGTTGTGCTCGCCCGGCTCCCAGACGTCCAGCTCCGGCTTGAAGAGCGTGAGCGCCAGCGGCAGGCCGTAGCCGCTGATGGACTTGGAGACCGTGACGATGTCCGGCACGATGCCCGCCTCCTCGAAGGAGAAGAAGGCACCCGTGCGGCCGCAGCCCATCTGGATGTCGTCGACGATGAGCAGCATGTCGCGGCGGTGGCACAGGTCGGCCAGGGCACGCAGCCACTCGGGGCGCGCGACGTTGATGCCGCCCTCGCCCTGGACCGTCTCGACGATGACGGCCGCGGGGGTGTTCAGGCCGGAGCCCTGGTCCTCCAGCAGCCGCTCGAACCAGAGGAAGTCCGGGTAGCGGCCGTCGAGGTAGTGGTCGAACGGCATCGGGGTGCCGTGGACCAGCGGGATGCCGGCGCCGGCGCGCTTGAAGGCGTTGCCGGTGACCGCGAGGGAGCCCAGCGACATGCCGTGGAAGGCGTTGGTGAAGGACACGATCGACTCGCGGCCCTTGACCTTGCGGGCCAGTTTCAGCGCGGCCTCGACCGCGTTGGTGCCCGTCGGGCCCGGGAACATGACCTTGTACGGCAGGTCGCGCGGGCGCAGGATGATGTTCTGGAAGGACTCCAGGAACGCCCGCTTGGCCGTGGTGGACATGTCCAGGCCGTGCGTGACGCCGTCACGCTCGATGTAGTCGATCAGAGCCCGTTTGAGTACCGGGTTGTTGTGGCCGTAGTTCAGCGACCCGGCCCCGGCGAAGAAGTCGAGGTAGGCGTGGCCGTCCTCGTCGTACATGCGGCTGCCCTGGGCCCGGTCGAAGACGGTGGGCCAGCCGCGGCAGTAGCTCCGCACCTCGGATTCGACGGTCTCGAAGACGCTCAGGTCCGGCTGGGTGATGGTCACAGCATGCTCCTGGGAGATGTGGGGTGTGACGGAGAGGGAAGTCTTGGGGGTGGCTCAGCGCTGTCGCGGCGCGGGGGCGGCGAAGGGGCCGATGCGGTGCAGCACCTCGGGCTCGTGCCCCTCCTCGGGGAAGAGCCCGGCGTCGAAGAGGACCTCGCGCTCCACGGAGGCGCCGTGGCGCTCGGCGAAGGAGGCGAAGAGCCGGTTCGATGCGGTGTTGTCCGGTGAGATCGTGGTCTCGAGGCGAGTGACGCCCTGCTCCTGCGCGACGCGGCCGGCCAGGCCGTCCAGGAGAGCTGCGGCCAGTCCGCGGCCCCGGTGCGCGTCGTCGACGGCGACCTGCCAGACGACGAGGGTCTCGGGGCGGGCGGGCCGGATGTAGCCGGTGATGAAGGCGGCCGGCTCGCCCTCCGTGTCGCGGGCGACGACGGAGGTGGCGGCGAAGTCACGACACCACAGCAGGTAGCTGTAGGACGAGTTGAGGTCCAGCGTCCGGGAGTCCCGGGCTATGCGCCAGATGGCCGCCCCGTCCTCCACTCGCGGGGCATCGAGCTTGAAGCCCTCCGGCATTTCTCTGAATTCGCTTCGGGCACGTGCAAGGTCTGCTTGTGCGGCGGTCATGCGAATTAAATTTACCGAGGGAAATTGGAAAATGCATCGCGGGTTGGGGTTACGGAGACGGGGGGTTCTGTGTTATCGCGCGGGGGCGCACGTGCGCACGACTGGCCAGTGGGATGTCCCGGTTTGCCCGGTAATTACTGGGCAAAACGCCAAGCTTGTGTGGTCGGTCACATGTGCGTAACGACCGCGAGATCCGTCCGAATTACGGGCCTTGCGGGTCACCCGAATCGACGCGTTTGAGCTGCGGAAAAGCGGGCAGAAGAATACGGGAAGCTGCGCACCTGAAGAATTGGAAATTCCTGGGTAACAGGTGTACAGCAAGGAAAGCCCGGAGCGCCATGGGGTTTCCGTGATTCTTCCGCCGGGGCCGCCCCGTCCAGCGCGGCGCGCCCGGCTCGTACAGTGCGTGCATGAGTGAGAGCGCTGTGCTGCACATCAAGGGGAGGGTCCTGGCCGGGCCGGACGACGTACGCGAGGACCTGTGGGTCGTCGGCGGACGCGTCACCTACACCCGGCCGGCCGGGGCGCGGGACATCACGACCGTCGAGGGCTGGGCCCTGCCGGGCCTGGTCGACGCCCACTGCCACGTGGGCCTGGACGCGCACGGCGCGGTCGACGAGGCCACCAGCGAGAAGCAGGCGCTCACCGACCGGGAGGCGGGGACGCTGCTCATCCGGGACGCCGGCTCACCCGCCGACACCCGCTGGATCGACGACCGCGAGGACCTGCCGCGGATCATCCGCGCCGGGCGCCACATCGCGCGCACCCGCCGCTACATCCGCAACTACGCGCACGAGATCGAGCCCGAGGACCTGGTGGCGTACGTCGCCCAGGAGGCGCGGCGGGGCGACGGCTGGGTCAAGCTGGTCGGCGACTGGATCGACCGCGAGACCGGCGACCTGGCGGCGTGCTGGCCGCCCGGCGCGGTGGCCGCAGCGATCGCCGAGGCGCACCGGCTGGGGGCCCGCGTCACGGCCCACTGCTTCGCCGAGGAGTCCCTCGCGCCCCTCGTGGAGGCGGGCATCGACTGCATCGAGCACGCGACGGGCCTGACCGAGGAGACGATTCCGCTCTTCGCCGAGCGCGGCGTCGCGATCGTGCCCACGCTGGTGAACATCGCGACCTTCCCGCAGCTGGCGGCCGGCGGCGACGAGAAGTACCCGCGCTGGGCCGACCACATGCGGCGGCTGCACGAGCGGCGCTACGACACGGTACGGGCGGCGTACGACGCCGGGGTGCCGGTGTACGTCGGTACGGACGCGGGCGGCTCGCTGGCGCACGGGCTCGTCGCGCAGGAGGTCGGCGAGCTGGTCAAGGCCGGTATCCCGGCCGTCGAGGCGCTGTCGGCGACCGCCTGGGGTGCGCGGGAGTGGCTCGGGCGCCCCGGGCTCGGCGAGGGCGACCCTGCCGACCTCGTGGTGTACGAGGCGGATCCTCGGGAAGACGTACGGGTGCTCGGCTCGCCGCGGCGCGTGGTGCTGCGCGGGCGGGTGGTGAGCTGAGCGCCGCGGTGGCGGTTCCCGGTGACCGGCCGCGGCGCCGTCGTGGCCGGTCGCGCAGTTTCCCGCGCTCCTGCGGCGGGACGCTGCGCTCCCGCCCCGGGGGCGGACGCTAGGCGCGGTCCCCGGACGGGCCGGCTTCCGGACGGCTGCCGCGGGCCATCCAGGCCGCGACCACCGCGCCCGAGATGTTGTGCCAGACCGAGAAGACGGCAGCGGGGAGGGCGGCGGCGGGGCTGAAGTGGGCCGTGGCCAGGGAGGCGGCCAGGCCGGAGTTCTGCATGCCGACCTCGAAGGCCATGGCGCGGCTCGCCGGCCGGCCCAGCCGGGCCAGCGAGCCCGCCCCGTAGCCCAGGGCCAGGCCGAGCCCGTTGTGCAGGACCACGGCGAGCAGCACCAGCGCCGCGGCGTCCTTGATCTGCGCCGCGCTGCCCGCCACCACGACCAGCACGATCACCGCGATGGTCAGCGCCGAGAGCCAGGGCAGCACGCGCAGCAGCCGGGCGATGAAGCGGCCGGCGACCAGCCGGACCAGCAGGCCGGCCACGACCGGCAGCAGCACGGTCTTGAGGATGTCGGTCACCATCACCCCGGCGTCCACGTGCATGAACTGCCCGGCCAGCAGGTACGTCAGCGGCGGCGTCACGAAGGGCGCGACCACCGTGGAGACCGTGGCGACCGACACCGACAGGGCCACGTCGCCGCGCGCCAGGTAGGTCACGACGTTGGAGGCCGTACCGCTCGGGGCGCAGCCCACCAGGATCACGCCGGCCGCCAGCGCGGGCGGCAGGTCCAGCACGGTGGCGACCAGCCAGCCGAGCCCCGGCATGATCACGTAGTGCGCCACCAGGCCCAGACCGACCGCCCAGGGCCGCTTGGCGACGGCGGCGAAGTCCGGCACGGTCAGCGTGAGGCCCATCGAGAACATCACGACGCCGAGCAGCCACGGCACGGCCGGGGCCCAGCCGGTGAAGTGCGCAGGCCAGAACAGGCCGATCAGCCCGGCCACGATCACGAGCAGCGGGAAGAGCGTGACGGCGCGGCGCGCCGCGCGGTCGGACGCGGGGAGGTCGCCGGGTGCGGGCGGCGCGGACGCGGGCCCCTCGGGCGCTCCGGCCTTCTGGTTCGTCTGCTCGTTCGTCACGTCGGCACCTTACGGCGACCTTACGTGTACGCGGCAATGGGGTTCCGGATGGTGGACGCGTGCGGCGGCGGGTCACGGCCGGCCGCCGGTCTCCTCGCGCACCCGCTCCCCGCCCGGCCCAGCAGGGCCCGTGCCTCGCTGGAAGACGGCGTACAGCCACCACAGCGACGGCACCAGCAGCAGCGCGCCCACCGCCAGGCTGACCAGGCACGCGGTCAGCACGGACGGCTGTGCCGCCGCGTCCGCCACCGTGACGTCCGGCACGAGCATCGCCGGGTACTGCGCGGCGCCCCACGCCCACAGGATCAGCGCGACCGCCAGGGCGGCGAGCACCCGCGCGACGGCCGGGTGGCGGTGCAGCACGGCCAGCCCGGCCAGGCCCGCGCACGGGCTGAGCACCACCAGCGGCAGCGCCCGGTGCGTCAGCCCGTGGAACAGCTCCGGCGCGTCGGCGCGCAGCACCGCGATGCCGGCCAGCGCGACGGCCCCCGCCAGCAGCCCGCTCGCCAGCGCCCGGTGCCGGAACCACGCCACCAGCCGCGCGTCGCCCTCCCGCGCCGCGTCCGCGCAGAGGTACACCGCCGCCAGGTGCGCGCAGGTCAGCACGGCGAGGACGCCGCCCAGCGCGGAGGTCGGGTTGAGCCAGCCGGTGAGTACGTTCCCGGCGGCCAGGCCCGGCGGGACGCGGCCCGAGGCGACGCCGCCCGCCACCGTGCCCAGGAAGAACGGCGTGAGCACGGAGGAGAGCGCGAAGCAGCCGCCGAACAGCCGCTGCTGCCACAGCCCGGTGCTCGCCTTGCGGAACGCGAAGGCGGCGCCCCGTGCGATGATCCCCAGCGCCGCTAGGGTCAGCGGGATGTACAGCGTGGAGAGCACGGCCGCGAAGACGGGCGAGAAGCCGGACCACAGCAGCACGATCACGAAGATCAGCCAGACGTGGTTGGCCTCCCACACCGGCCCGATCGTGTGCTCGATCAGCGACCGGCGGGGCCTGCCGGGGCCGGCCCGCCCGGCCAGCAGGTCCCACAGGCCGGCCCCGAAGTCGGCGCCGCCGAAGAGCGCGTAACACGTCAGGCCCAGCCACATCACCGCGAGCAGGGTGTCGGCAAGCATCGGGTCCCCTCGGACGGCTCGGAACGGATCGGCGGCCGGGCCCATGCGGCCCGGCCGGGACGGCTCAGACGACCGGCGACTCCCGCACGTCGGCCTCCTGCGGAGCGACCGGCACCGGCCGTTCCCGGGCGAGCCGGCGCAGCACGTAGACCGTGGCCACCGTCATCGCCGCATACACGACCAGCAGCACCCACAGCCCGTGCATCAGGCCCGGCGCCGGGTTCACCGCCTCCCGTACGGTCATCACGCCCTGCACCACCCAGGGCTGGCGGCCCATCTCCGTGACGACCCAGCCGCACTCCAGGGCCACCACGGCGGCAGGCCCGGTGAGCACGGCCGCCCACAGGTACAGCCGCATGCCGGGCACCGCCAGGAGGCCCGCCGCGCCCGTGCGCCGCCGCCACCACCAGGCCACCGCCAGCAGCACCCCCATGGCCAGCAGGAACAGCCCGGCCGCCACCATCACGTCGAAGGCCAGATGGACGGCGGTGACGGCCGGCCACTGATGCCGCGGGACCTTGTCCAGGCCCTGGACGACGGTGTCGGGGGAGTAGCCCACGAGCAGCGACAGACCGCTGGGGATCTCCACCCCGTACCGCAGCCCGTCCGGGCCCGCGATCCCGCCGACGGTGAGCGGCACGTGGTCGCCGGTCCGGTACACGCCCTCCAGCGCCGCCAGCTTCACCGGCTGGTAGTCGGCGACGAAGCGGGCCGCCCAGTCGCCCACGACCAGCTGGAACGGGGTGACGACGGCGCCCAGCGACAGCGGCAGGAAGAAGCCCGTGCGGTGGTACCGGTCGTTCCGGCCGCGCAGCAGCGCCACCGCGTAGACGCTCGCGGTGAGGAAGCAGGCGACCATCAGGGCGGCCAGGATCATGTGCACCGTCTGCGGCGGCGCCGCCGGGTTGAGCATCGCGGCCCACGGGTCGACGGACGTCACGCGCCCGCCGCGCACCGTGAAGCCGCGCGGCTGGTTCATCCACGCGTTCGCGCACACCACGAAGAAGGCCGAGGCGATCCCGGCGATCACGATGGGCACGCCGGTCAGCAGGTGCTGCCGCGGCGTCATCCGGTCCCAGGCGTACAGGTAGATCCCCAGAAAGATCGCCTCGATGAAGAAGGCGATCCCCTCCAGCGCGAACGGCAGGCCGATGACCTGCCCGAACCGCCCCATCAGACCGGGCCAGAGCAGGCCCATCTCGAAGCTGAGGATGGTGCCCGAGACCGCGCCCACGGCGAAGAGCACGCCCATGCCGCGCGCCCAGCGCCGCGCGAGCAGCCGGACGGTCGGATCACCGGTGCGCCGGCCCCGCCACTCGGCCAGCAGCGTGAGCAGCGGCAGCCCGACCCCGAGACAGGCCACCACGATGTGCCAGGCGAGCGAGAAGCCCATCTGGGCGCGGGCCGCCGAGAGGTCGCCCGGCGTCGCCGCTCCGGCGAGCGGCAGGGCGTCGGGGAGGCGGGCTGCGACGGACACGGGGACCCCCAGGACGGCGGAACGGTGGGGCCGCAGTACCCGGGTCCGGTGCGGTGAAACGGACATACCGCCGACCGTGCGGAGCCGTCACCCGTCCGCCGCACGAGACCGGCCGGGCCGGGCCCCTCGGGGCGCCTTCCGGCGCGGGCTCCGCCCGTTCAGACCGTCTTCGCCAGCGCCGTCACGAACCGGTCGGTCGTCGCCCGGTCCCGCACCGCCAGCCGCAGCCAGTCCGTGCCCAGGCCCGGGAACGTGTCACCGCGCCGGACCGCGAACCCCAGCTCCCGCAGCCGCTCCCGGACGTCCGCCGCGCCCGCCAGCCGGACCAGCACGAACGGCCCGGCGGCCGGCCCCGCCACGGTGACGCCGGGGAACTCCGCCAGCCGCGCGACCAGGTACGCCCGGTCGGCCGCCGTCTGCGCCGCCGCCGCCTCCGCCTCCGCCAGCGCCTCCGGCGCGCAGCACGCCTCGGCGGCGGTCAGCGCGGGCGAGGAGACCGGCCACAGCGGCTGGGCCCGCTCCAGCGCCTCGATGATCTCCGGCGCGGCCAGTACGTAGCCGACCCGCAGCCCCGCCAGCCCCCAGGTCTTGGTGAGGCTGCGCAGCACCACCAGGCCCGGCAGGTCCGTACGGGAGGCCAGCGACTCCGCCTCGCCCGGCACCGCGTCCATGAACGCCTCGTCCACCACCAGCGTGCGCCCCGGCCGGGCCAGCGCCGCGACCGTCCCCGCGGGGTGCAGCACGGAGGTCGGGTTGGTCGGATTGCCGACCACGACCAGGTCGGCGTCGTCCGGCACCGCCGCCGGATCGAGCCGGAAGCCGTCCCGCTCGCCGAGCAGCACCCGGCCCACCTCGTGTCCGGCGTCCCGCAGGGCCGCCTCCGGCTCGGTGAACTGCGGGTGCACCACGACCGGCCGCTCGGCGCGCACGGCCCGCGCGAGCAGCACGAACGCCTCGGCGGCACCGGCCGTCAGCAGCACGTGGGAGGCCGGCAGCCCGTGCCGTGCCGCGACCGCCGCGCGGGCGGCGCTGCCGTCCGGATAGGCGGCCAGCCCGTCCAGCGACGCGGCGATCCGGGCCTTCAGCCACTCCGGCGGGGTGCCCGTACGGACGTTGACGGCGAGGTCCGTCAGGCCGGCGGCGGCGCCGCGCACCTCGGCGTCCCCGTGGTGGCGCAGGTCGGGGGTGGTGGTCACGGCGTCTCCTCGTACGAACGTGCGGATGTGCGATGTGCGGGCCCGACCGGCGCCGCGCGGCGGGCCACCGCGCAGGTCGCCCCGGCCGGGCCGCCGTCGGCGGGCGTCGACTTCCGTTTGGCGACGGCCAGCGCGGCGCCCGGCCCGGCGGCGGCCAGCGCGGCCGCCTCGGCGACGGCCGGCGTCCCCGTGGCGGCCAGCACCACACCGGACGGATGCGGCACCGGCACGGCGGCCAGCGTCCCGGCCGGGAAAGCGCGCAAGGGCACCCCCAGCCGCTCGGCGGCGGCCCGCAGGCCCGGCTCCCCGGCCCTGGCCTCCACCGTCGCCAGCGCGCACACGGCGGCGAGCGGCAGCCCGGCCGCCGCCAGCACCCCCGTGACCAGCGCGGTCACCTCGTCCGCCGGGACCCCGGGCCGCGCGCCCACCCCGACGACGAGGTCCCGGGCAGCAGTGTGCTCGGCGGTCATGGCGCGTCCTTTCGGCGGGACGGACGGAAGGGCGGGAAGGCGGAACTGGACATGCGGGACCGGCCGGGGATCAGTAAGCAGGTGACACGGGTACCGGGAGAGCCACCGGTCCGGGCCCGTCGGCGGAAGGGGCGACACAGTGCCAGTGGTCATCGCGGTCGGCGCGTTCCTGATGACCCTCGTCGGCGGCTGGGTCGCCCACCGGGTCACCGACCGCCGCCACCTCATCCTCGGCCTCGCCGGTGGCCTGATGCTCGGCGTCGTCGGCCTCGACCTGCTGCCGGAGGCCCTGGAGGCGGCCGACGTACGGCTCCTCGGGGTGCCCGCCGCGCTGCTCTGCTTCGTGCTGGGCTTCCTGGCCGCGCACGCCGCCGAACGCCTGCTGGCCGTACGGAAGGCCGCGCACGGCATGGACCCCGAGGAACGGGTGCCGCAGGTGGGGCTGACGGCCGCCGCCGCGATGGTCGTGCACAGCCTGATGGACGGCTTCGCGATCGGCGCCGCCTACCAGGTCGGCAGCGACATGGCGGTGGCCGTGGCGCTCGCCGTGATCGCCCACGACTTCGCCGACGGCTTCAACACGTACACCGTCGCCAGCCTCTACGGGAACGCCCGGCACAAGGCGCTGCTGCTGCTCGGCGCGGACGCGCTCGCCCCGCTCGTCGGCGCTGCGGCCACGCTCCTGGTCACCCTGCCGGAGCAGCCCCTCGGCTTCTACCTCGGATTCTTCGGCGGCGTCCTGCTCTACCTGGCGACCTCCGACATCCTGCCGGAGGCCCACCACGACCACCCCGCGCTGTCCACGCTGGGCTGTACGGCAGCCGGTGTGGGCTTCATGTGGCTGGTGGTCGGGCTGTCGGGCTGAGGCCATCAGGCACTTCCCGGCCACTCCGCGGCCCGGGCCGCCAGCCGGTGCGCGAGCGACGGCTCGGCCGCCCAGTGCACATGCAGGTACGAGGCGTGCACCCCGCCCCGCACGAAGCCCTCGGTACGCCGCTCGGGCCGCACGAACCCCCACGCCGGGCTCTCGCCCGTACCCGGCTCCAGGACCGTGCGGTGGAACTCGTGGCCGCGCACCCGCGTCCCGGCCGCCGCCAGCGCGCTGTCGCCGACCGCCACCGCCTCCCGGTAGCCCAGCGTCAGCCGCTCCGACATCCGCCCCTCGGCCGGCAGCACGCCGCACATGGGCCTGCCGTCCAGCGAACGGGACAGGTACAGCAGCCCCGCGCACTCAGCGGCGACCGGCGCGCCCGCCGCCGCCAGCCGCGCGACCTCCGCGCGCAGCGGCTCGTTCGCGGACAGCTCCGGCGCGTACACCTCGGGGAAGCCGCCGCCGATCACCAGACCGGCCGTGCCCGCCGGCAGCTTCTCGTCGCGCAGCGGGTCGAAGGTGACCACCTCCGCCCCGGCCGCCGTCAGCAGCTCGGCGTGCTCCGCGTACGAGAACGTGAAGGCGGCACCGCCCGCGACCGCGACCACAGGCCGGCCCGTTGCGGGCACCTCCGGCGCGCGCGGCTCCCAGGCCGGGCCGGTCAGCTCCGGCGCGCTGCGCGCCAGCGCCAGCAGCCCCTCCAGATCGCAGCCGGCCCGGATCTGCTCCGCCAGCGCGGCCACCGAGTCCACCGCCTCCGGCGCCCGCTCGGCGACCGGAACCAGCCCCAGGTGCCGGGCCGGCGTACTGACCCGCGGCGCGCGCCGCATGCAGCCCAGCACCGGCACGCCCGCGCCGCCCAGGGCCTCCCGCAGCAGCGCCTCGTGCCGGTCGGAGCCCACCTTGTTGAGGATCACCCCGGCGAGCCGCACCTCCGGGTCCCAGGACGCGAAGCCGTGCACCAGCGCCGCCACCGACCGGGACTGCGAGGACGCGTCCACGACGAGGACGACGGGCGCCCGCAGCAACTTGGCGACCTGCGCCGTCGAGCCCAGCTCGCCCATGCCGGACGCGCCGTCGAACATGCCCATCACGCCCTCGACCAGCGCCAGGTCGGCACCGGCGGCGCCGTGCAGGAACAGCGGCTCGATCAGCTCCGGGCCGCACAGGTACGCGTCGAGGTTGCGCCCCGGCCGGCCCGTGGCCAGCGCGTGGTAGCCCGGATCGATGTAGTCCGGGCCCACCTTGTGCGGGGACACCGCGAGACCGGCCTCGCGGAAGGCGGCCATCAGGCCGGTGGCGACGGTGGTCTTGCCGCTGCCCGAGGAGGGCGCGGCGATCACCAGGCGCGGGATGTTCACGACGTGCTGCCCTCTCCGGTCACCACTGGGTACTCACCACTCGATGCCCCGCTGGCCCTTCTGGCCCGCGTCCATCGGGTGCTTGACCTTGGTCATGTCGGTGACCAGGTCGGCGAAGTCCACCAGCTTCTCGGGCGCGTTCCGGCCGGTGATCACCACGTGCTGGGTGCCGGGACGGTTCCGCAGCACCTCGATCACCTCATCGGTGTCGATCCAGCCCCAGTGCATCGGGTACGCGAACTCGTCCAGCACGTACAGCTTGTACGACTCGGCCGCCAGGTCGCGCTTGACCTGCTCCCAGCCCTCGCGGGCCGCCTCCTCGCTGGACTCGATGTCCCGCTGCACCCAGGACCAGCCCTCGCCCATCTTGTGCCACGCGACCGTGCCGCCCTCGCCGGTCTCCCCGAGGACGCGCAGCGCACGCTCCTCGCCGACCCGCCACTTCGCGGACTTCACGAACTGGAACACCCCGACCGGCCAGCCCTGGTTCCAGGCCCGCAGCGCCAGCCCGAACGCGGCGGTGGACTTGCCCTTGCCGGTACCGGTGTGGACGAAGACGAGCGGGCGGTTGCGGCGCTGACGGGTGGTGAGGCCGTCGTTCGGTACGACGGTCGGCTGTCCCTGCGGCATCAGGCGGCCCTCCGGTGGGTGGTGTCGGTGACGGTGCGGACGAGCGCGGAGACGCTGTCCGCGCGCAGTTCGTCGAGGGTGACGGCGGTGCCCTGCAGATCGCGGGCCAGCTCCCCGGCCAGGCCGAGGCGGACCGGGCCCGCCTCGCAGTCCACGACCACCGAGGCGACGCCCTCGGCGGCCAGCAGCTGCGCGGCCTTGGACGCGCGCGGCCGCGGCTCGACGCCGCCGGTCGCCCGGCCGTCGGTGACGACCACGACCAGCGGGCGGCGCGAGGCGTCCCGCATCCGCTCCACCCGCAGCACCTCATGGGCCTTCAGCAGGCCCGCGGCCAGCGGGGTGCGGCCGCCGGTCGGCAGCTGCTCCAGCCGCGCCGCGCCCGCCTCCACGGAGGACGTGGGCGGCAGCGCCACCTCGGCGTCCGCGCCCCGGAAAGTGATCATGCCGACCTTGTCGCGCCGCTGGTACGCGTCGAGCAGCAGCGACAGCACCGCGCCCTTGACCGCGGTCATCCGCTTCCGTGCGGCCATCGAACCGGACGCGTCCACGACGAACAGCACGAGATTGCCCTCGCGGCCCTCCCGTACGGCCTCCCGCAGATCGTCCCGGCGCACGACCAGCCCGGGGCCGCTGCGCCCGCGGCGCTTCTGGTGCGGCGCGGCGGCCTGCACGGTGGCGGCCAGGTGCAGCTTGCCCAGCGCCCCCTGGGGGCGGCGCGAGCCGGTCGTACGGCCGTGCGCGGTACGGGCCCGGGAGCGCCGGCCGTCGGCACCCTCGCCGAGCCCCGGCACGTCCAGCCGCTTGGTCTTGAACGGCTCTGCGGCGCCCACCGCGGGCTTCTGCGGAGCGGCCCCGTCCTCCGCGGCCTCGTTCCGGGGCTGGGCGGGCTGCTGCCCGGGAGCGCCGTCCGACCGCTGGTCCGGTACGGAGGGCTGCTCGGGGCCCGCGTCCGCGCCGGACGGCCGGGGCGCGTCGTCCGGGCCGTCCTGCGGGGGCAGCCCGCCGCCACCGTCCGGACCGCCGCCGTCGGGACCGCCGTCGGGGCCGTCGTCCGGGCCCTCCGGCTCCGGGTCCGGCTCGTCGTCCTGGGAGTCCTCCTGCGGGCCGTACTCCTCCAGCGTCCGGTCGAGCTTGTCCTCGTCGAGGCCGGGGGCGTCGAAGGGATTGCGGCGGCGCCGGTGCGGCAGCGCGAGGAGTGCGGCCTGCCGCACGTCCTCCTCGGTCACCTCGGCGCGGCCCGCCCAGGCGGCCAGCGCGGTCGCGGTACGCGCCATCACGATGTCCGCGCGCATGCCGTCCACCTCGAAGGCGGCACAGGTCGCGGCGATCTGGCGGAGCGCCGCGTCGCCCAGGACGACGTCCGGCAGGAGCGCGCGGGCCGTGGCGATCCGCTGCCGCAGCGCCTCCTCCTCGTCGGCCCAGCGCGCCGCGAAGCCGGCCGGGTCGGCGTCGTACGCCAGCCGCCGCCGGACGACCTCGACCCGCTGGTCGGGCTCGCGGGAGGCGGCGACCTCCACGGTCAGCCCGAAGCGGTCCAGCAGCTGCGGCCGCAGCTCGCCCTCCTCGGGGTTCATCGTGCCCACGAGGAGGAACCGCGCCGCGTGCCGCACGGAGACGCCCTCACGCTCCACGTAGGAGGAGCCCATGGCGGCGGCGTCCAGAAGGAGGTCGATCAGGTGGTCGTGGAGGAGGTTGACCTCGTCGACGTAGAGGATGCCGCGGTGCGCGTCGGCCAGCAGGCCCGGCTCGAACGCCTTCACGCCCTCCGAGAGCGCCCGCTCGATGTCGAGGGCGCCCACGAGGCGGTCCTCCGAGGCGCCGACAGGGAGTTCGACCATGCGGGCCGCGCGGGACTCGGCGGGGCCGGACTCGTGCGGCCCGTCGGGGCACTGCGGGTCCGGCGCTGCGGGGTCGCAGCTGAAGCGGCAGCCCGGCACGACCGGGACGTCCGGCAGCAGGTCGGCCAGGGCACGCACCGCTGTCGACTTGGCGGTGCCCTTCTCGCCGCGGACCAGGACGCCGCCCACCGCCGGGCTGACGGCGTTCAGCAGCAGCGCCAGCCGCAGGTCGTCCATGCCGACGACGGCGGTGAACGGGTACCGGGTGCTCACGAGCTGATCACTCCTTCGAGTGGCTTCGGGTCTGCGTCTGCGTACGGGAATCGGTCGTCGGTCACGGCGCCCCCGGCGGTACGAAGGGCAGGCCCTCGGGGACGCCGTTCTCGATCAGGCGCAGGAGGGCCTCCGTGTCCGCGTGTTCCTCGATCAGGTCGCCCAGCGCGTCGAGCTGTTCCTCGCGCAGCGCGTCGAAGCAGGTGTCGGGCGCGGGCACGAACGCGCGCCCCGCGGCCGCCGCCACCCGGCGCAGGAACGCGCGCCGGAAGCCGTCGCTCTCCAGGGAGCCGTGCCAGTGCGTGCCCCACACGGAGCCGACCCGGCAGCCGTCCAGGAACGGCTCGTCACCCTCCCGGACGTCGGCGACGCCGTGGTGGATCTCGTACCCCGCCACCGGCTCGCCCAGCGCCTCGCCCTCGGGGCGGGCGAGGGTCTTCTCCGCCGCGAACCGTACCCGTACGGGCAGCAGTCCGAGCCCGTCGACCGCGCCGGCCCGCGACTCCACCTCGTCCTCGATGTGCTCGGCGAGCATCTGGAAGCCGCCGCAGATGCCCAGCACCGGGCGGCCCTCGGCGGCCCGGCGGGCGACCGCGTCCGCGAGGCCGCGCTCCCGCAGCCACTGCAGGGCCCGTACGGTGCCGCGGGTGCCGGGCAGCACCACGAGGTCCGCGTCGGCCAGCTCCTCGGGGCGGTCCACGAAGCGGACCACGACGCCCGGTTCGGCGGCGAGCGCGTCGACGTCGGTGAAGTTCGACATCAGCGGGACGGCCGCGACGGCGACACGGAGGACGTCGGAGCCGTGCGGCGGGGCCACCACGGACTCGCGGACCGCGCCGCGCAGCGACACGCGCAGGCCGTCCTCCTCGTCGATGCCCAGCCCGTGCCGGAACGGCAGCACGCCCAGCGTCGGCCGGCCGCTCAGCTCCTCGAGCATGTCCAGGCCCGGCTCCAGCAGCGTCACGTCACCGCGGAACTTGTTCACCAGGTAGCCCGCGAGGTGCGCCTGGTCGGCCCCGGAGAGCAGCGCCGTGGTGCCGAAGAAGGACGCGAAGACCCCGCCGCGGTCGATGTCGCCGACGACCACCACGGGCAGGTTCGCGGCGCGCGCGAGGCCCATGTTCACGATGTCGGTACGGCGCAGGTTGATCTCGGCCGGGCTGCCCGCGCCCTCGCAGATCACCGCGTCGTGCGTGCGCCGCAGCTCGGTCAGGCAGTCGGTGACGGTGCCGAGCAGCCGCTCCTGGCGCCCCGAGTGGTAGCCGCGCGCGCTCAGCTCGCCCACCGGCTTGCCCAGCAGCACGACCTGGCTACTGCGGTCGCTGCCGGGCTTGAGCAGCACCGGGTTCATCAGCGCGGTCGGCTCGACCCGGGCGGCGGCGGCCTGCATGGCCTGCGCCCGCCCGATCTCCGCGCCCTCGCGCGTCACGTACGAGTTGAGCGACATGTTCTGCGCCTTGAACGGCGCGACCTTGACGCCCTTGCGGGCCAGCCAGCGGCAGATGCCTGCCGTGACCACGCTCTTGCCCGCGTCCGAGGTGGTGCCGGCCACCAGCAGCCCGCCGCCGAGCCTCTCGTCCGTACCGCTCACCGGGATCTCCTCGCCTTCCGCGCACCGCGCACCGCGCCCACGGCGATCCGCGCCCCGACCGTCGTCACCAGCGCCAGCGCGCTCACCCGGCGCGACAGCCGCACCGCGCGCGCGATGTCCGCGCCCTCGACCGCGCGGGCGCCGCCGTTGAGCACCGGGCGGTGCTCCACCCGCCCGGCGTACGCCAGCGTGCCGCCCAGCCGTACGCCCAGCGCCCCGGCGAACGACGCCTCCACCGGCCCCGCGTTGGGGCTGGGGTGCCGCTTGCCGTCGGCCCGCCAGGCACGCCACGCGCCGCGCGGGTCCGGGCCGGCGGCGGTGGCCAGCAGGGCGGTGAGCCGCGCGCCGGGCCAGCCCGCCACGTCGTCCAGCCGGGCCGAGGCCCAGCCGAAGCGGCGGTAACGGTCCGACTTGTGACCCACCATCGCGTCCAGCGTGTTCACCGCGCGGAAGGCCGCCAGGCCCGGTACGCCGCCCACGGCGCCCCAGACCAGCGCGCCCACGACCGCGTCGGAGGTGTTCTCGGCGACGGACTCCACGACCGCGCGGGCCATCTGCTGTCCGTCCAGGGCCTGCGGGTCGCGGCCGCACAGGTGCGGCAGCCGCTCGCGCGCCACGTCGAGGTCGCCGGCCTCCAGCGCGCCGCCGATGGCGCGCGCCTCCCGGCCCAGCGTCGTACCGCCCAGCACGGCCCAGGTGGCGGCGGCGGTCAGCGCGACATGAGCGGGGGCGCAGCGGCGTACGGCACGGGAGAGCAGCGCGGCGCCCACGGCGGCACCGCCGGCGCACAGCGCGGTGTGCGCCGCTCCGTAGCCCCGGTGGTCGCGCCACAACCGGCGTTCCACGGCGGCGGCGGCCCGCCCGAAGGCGGCCACCGGGTGCCCGCGGCGGGGGTCGCCCACGGCGAGGTCGCCGAGGAAGCCCAGGGCCGCGCCGCACGCATAGGTGGCGTGTTCGGCACGCATCGTCGGATCAGCCCGCCGTGCCTCGGAGGGACGGCCGGACGCGGTCGCGTGCCGGGCGTACGGCGGGATGCGGCAGGGGTCTCGGCTGGGAGCCCGGCATGGCGTGTGTCCTCACTCAGGGTCCGCGCCCTGGCTCGACGTGATCGGCGACGAGAGTCTCCTGGCTCCCGGATCGACGCTTCCTCCGGCCTTCCAGCCCATGCCTGCGGCGGCCGTGGCCTTTCCTGGAGGAGCGCTCCCCGGTGACAGTGGCGGGACCGCGCCGGATTCTCACCGGACTTCCTCATCTGTCGCCGAATGGCACCGGGCAGTCCACCACGTGCCGCGAATGCCCGTCAACTCACCCTTGACCTGCGACGCAGTCGTATGGCACGGCCTGTGGCCAACGACACAGCGCGGACGGCGGTCGACGACCTGTTGCCTGCCGTGCGTCCCGCACGCCACCATCGGGGACACCTATGGCAAGGGTGCCGCAGGAGGGGGACGGGATGACGGAGAGCCGGGAGCGGCACGAGGTACGCATCAGAGTCACCGGGACCCACGACGGGAGCCAGGACCTGGAGGACCTCCAGCGCTGGCTCCAGCGCGAGTCCTGGCTGACGCCCGGCAACCACCGCTGGCGCCGCGTGCCGGGCGCCGGGACCGCCGCCCCGCACGCGGCGGACCAGGGTCCCGAGATGGCCGTCGGCGTCGACGACCTCGTCCTCGTCCTCATCGGCGCGGTCGCGGCCCCGATGACCGAGCAGCTCCTCATCGCCCTGCGGGAATGGCTCGCGCACCGCAGGGAGACCGCAGCCCCGGGCGAGGAACCGGCGCTCGACCTCACCGACGCCGCCGGTCACCGCCGCCTCGACGACCCCGATCCGCGTACCGAACGCGACGACCAGGGCGGCCGCGTCGGCACGGAGTAGCCGATGCCCCTCTACGACGCGCGGGGCAAGCAGAACCGTGCGCTGCTCATCGGCGTCAGCCGGTACCGGGACCCCCGGCTGCCCGACCTCGACGCGGTCTTCGCCAACCCCGACGAGCTGGGCCGGGTGCTGTGCGCCCCGGCCACCGACCTCTTCCTGCCCCGGGAAGTGACGCCGCTGCGTCCGGACACCCCCGAGGAGCTGACCACCGCGCTGCGCACCGCGGCCGACGAGGCCCGCGGACTGCTGCTGGTCTACTTCTCCGGACACGGCCGGGTCCGGCGCGACGGCAGCGACCTGCACCTGCTGGTCGGCTCGTCGCGAGTGGCACAGGACGAGCGCCGGGTCGCCTCGCACGAAGCGGTCTCCTGGGCCAAGGACGTCCTGCCGCGCCTGGAGAACTCGCGGGCGGACCGGGTCGTCGTCGTGCTCGAATGCTGCTTCGCGGGCAACGCGGACGACAGCTTCCGCACCCGCGAGAAGCCGGTCTCACTGCTGATGGCCGCCCAACCGAACCGGCGCATCTTCAGCGGCACCGAGCCCGGCGGCGGCACCCTCTTCACCCGGACCGTGCTCGACATCCTCGAACACGGCATCGCGGGCAAGGAATGCGTCACCTTCGAGGACCTCGCCGGCGAGCTGCAACGGAGGTTCGCCGAGCACACCACTCCGCAGGGCGGCGCCTGGGTGCCGCGTGCTTCGAAGCAGAACACCGTCGACGACGTGGTGGTCTCCTTCGCCACCCGGGAGCTGCGGCCCCGCACGCCGTTCACCGTCCGGGTCCGGCGCCGGTGGCGCACCCGCTCGCGGCGCCGGTTACGGCTGCTGACCGCCCTCGCCGTCGCGCCGGCCCTCATCGCCACCGCACTGGTCCTCACCGACCGGCTGCGGCCGCCCGAGAGCTGTCCGCCCGCCCAGGAGCTGCGGCTGCTCACCGCCCCCGAAGCCGAGCCGACGCTGCGCGCCGCAGCCCTCGCGTACGAGATGTCCGCCCTCAACACCGAGCAGGTGCCGGGCGAGGACGACGTGCCCGACGGCTGCCGGCGCACCCAGATCACCGTCTACTCCGCGGCCAAGGACCAGGTGGCACAGGGCTTCGCCGCGGCGGACCGCTGGCAGGGCGAGGCCGAGGGCACCGAGGAGACCCCGCCGTCCGGCACCCGGGCCACCGAGCCGCTCTACCGGCCGGGGCCGCAGCCCGACCTGTGGGTGCCCGAATCGACCGTCGACTACCTCCAGGTCCGGCACGGCATGGCCGCGCACGCGCCCGCCACCCTGCACCGGATCGGCCCGGTCGCCTACACCCCGCTCGTCGTCGGGATTCCCGAGGCGCGCGGCCTGTCCGACGCGGAACAGACCGGCAGCAGCTGGCACCGGATCCTGGCCGAAGCGGCCGACCGGAGGCTGCGGCTGCTCCGCCCCAGCCCCGCCCTCTCCGGCGTCGGCCTGATGCACACCATCGGCCTCTACCTCGCAGACGAGGGCACCCCCGTGGACCAGGACAGCGGCGCGCCACGGGCGGAGGTGGCCGAGCGGGCCGAGAGCCGGCTGCGGGCGCCGGGCAGCCAGTACGCCGGCAGCGCCGAACTGCTGTGCTCGCTGCGCCCCGGCGCGGCGGCGGCCGGCCCGGGACCGGCCGGTGCGGAACCGGCCGGCGCGGATCCGCACGCCACCGCGGCGCCGCTGGTCACGGAGAAGTCCCTCGCCGACGCCAACCTCGGCCACGCCATCGGCAACTGCCCGGCCCTCGCCGCCGTCCCCGAGAAGGACGACCGCTACGAGGCCTACTACCCGTCCGGCGTGCCGGGCCTGGACCACCCGCTGATCCGGGTCGCCTGGCAGGGAGCGGCCGACGCCGAACGCCGGCGGGCCGCCTCGGAGCGGTTCGCCGACTGGCTGCGGCGGCCGGACGGCGGCCAGCGGGTGATCACCGAGGCCGGGTACCGCGGGGTGAACGCGGACGGCCGGGCCGCCGCGCCGCCCGCCGACTCCCCGCTCCGCGACAGCCGCGCCGGCGTCCTGCCGGACGCCGGGGTGGAGCCGTACACCGCCGGGCGGCAGCGGGTCGCCCAGGTGCTGGCCGCCTACGACGCGGCGCACCGCCCAGGCCAGCTGCTCTTCCTCCTCGACACCTCCACCTCCATGGCGGACGGCGGCCGGATCGCCGAGGCGGCGGACGCGGTCGGCCGCGCCCTGGAAGTCCTCGGGCCGAAGGACACGTACGGACTGTGGACCTATCCGCGCGCCGGCACCGGCGCGCGCAACCGGGAGCGCCCCGTCGAGCGGGTCGAAGGCGGCAGCTCCGACCCGGCAGCGGGGCGCGAGGTGCTGGAGCGCCTCCGGCGGGACGGCGGCGGCCTCGTCGACCAGGGAGCATGGATGCAGGAAGCGCTCACCGCCGCGCTGGACCGGCTGCGCGACAGCCCGGCCGAGCGGACCAAGGCCGTGGTGCTCGTGCTCGACGAGGACGACGGCGCGGGGAAGCGGCCGGCGGCGGCGCGCGAGGCGCTCTCCGCCGCGCTCGCCGCGCACCCCCGCATTCCCGTGGTGGTGCTGGCGACCGGCAGGGGCGGCTGCGAAGCGGCCCCCGTCCGGCACGTCGTCGAGGGCTCCGGCGGGAACTGCGTGGCCGGCGGCCCGGGATCCGCCGACACCCTGGCGGGACTGGTGGCCTCCTTCGGCACGGGCGGACAGGAGGCGGACCGGTGAGGCGCGCGGCAGCGGCGGTCGCCGCCGTGCTCTGCCTGCTCGCGGCGGGCTGCTCGGCCCCGGGGCCGGCGCCCGCCGCGGACGGCGACATCGTCCTGGCCACCGGCAGCGACCTCAGCAGCACCGGGGTGCGCCGGGAGCTGATCCGCCAGTGGGAGCGGCGGACCGGGAAGACGGTACGCATCGTCAAGCTGCCGGACACCGCCGACGCGCAGCGCAGCCAGCTGCTGGCCGCCGGCCAGTCCGGCAACAGCGGGTACGACGTGCTCAACATCGACGTGGCCTGGACCGCCGAGTTCGCCGCCGCCGGCATCATCCGGCCCTGGGGCGAGGAGCTGGGCGGCGACTTCCTCGCCAGCGTCAAGAAGACGGCCACCACCGGCTCCGGCGGCACCGTCTGGGCCGTCCCCTTCAACACGGACGCCGGGCTGCTCTACTACCGCAGCGACCTGCTGGCGAAGTACGGGTACGACGGGCCGCCCGGCACCTGGGAGCAGCTGCGCACCTGGTCGCAGCGGATCATGGCCGAGGAGAACGCCCACCGCCCGCCGGACGAGAAGCTCTACGGCATGGTCGCGCAGCTGCGGCCCTACGAGGGCCTCACGGTCAACACGCTGGAGTCGGTCTGGGCGTCCGGCGGCGACCCGGAGCGGACGGCCCACCTCGCCGGGGCGCTGCAGCAGGGCGTGTACGCGCTCAAGGAGCGGCTGCGCACGATCATGCCGCAGGAGGCGACGGCGATGGACGAGACCGCCAGCCGGCAGTGGTTCGCCGAGGGCAGGGCGCTGTTCATGCGGAACTGGCCGGTGGAGTACGCCTCGGTCGCCGAGAAGCTCGATCCCGGCCGGCAGTTCGACGTGGCCCAGCTGCCCGCCGGCTCCTCGGAGGGCCCGCACCGCACGGTCCTGGGCGGCCAGAACCTCGCCATAGCGGCCGACGCCGCCCACCCGGACGAAGCCCGCTCCCTGATCACCGCCCTGACCTCGGCCCGCAGCGAGCACTGCCTGCTGCAGCGCGGCTTCGCGGCCACCCGCACCTCGGCGTACGACGGCACGGCACCCGCGTGCGGCCTCCCGCCCGACGACGCCCGGCGGGAGGAGGACGGCGGCGCCCGGCACGGCGCCGCACCGGCCGGCCAGGACCCGCCCTACACGGACCTGCTGCACCGCGCGCTCAAGGACGCCGCGCCCCGCCCGCGCAGTGCCCACTACGCCACGTACAGCAAGGTCGTCCAGCTGTACGTCTCCGGCTACCTCACCGACACGGACGACGCGTCGATCGCGGACGAGCTCGCCGAGGAAGCGACGAAGGCGCTCAGCGGCCGCGGTGAACGCGGACACTGAGCGCCTTCGGAGGCGGTGCGGTGCGGGTCAGCCGGCGACGATCAGGAAGATGCCGTAGCCGACGGCCGCGAGGCAGAGCGCGAAGCAGGCGTACCCGCCGGTGCGGGCGGCGGCGGAGGAGCCGCCGGCGGCCGGTGCGCCGCCCGCCTCGCCCTGCTGGGCGGTCTTCCGGGACGTGCCCACGATGCCGAGGGTGAACAGCCCCACCATTCCGACGGTCACCACGAGGGTGGTGCCGAAGACCTGGCCGAGTGCGGCCCAGTCGATGTCCATGGCGTCAGTTCCTTGGGTGCGAGCGTCCGGGTCAGCGGACGGCCGAGGCGGCGGGGGCGGGGGAGTGTGGTGCGGACTGGGCCGGGATGCCGTCGATGGTGCCGGCGCCGGCTGTGGTCGTGCCCGCGGGCGGCGGGGTGACCGTCTGGAGCGCGGCGGTGACGACACCGGCGGGCTCCACGTCGTTGACGTTGCTGCTGTCCACCGGCTTGCGGCGGGAGGCGGCCCAGATGGCGCCGCAGATCGCCAGGCCGAGGACGGCGACGGTGACGATGCCCCAGGTGCCGCGGCCGGCCAGGAAGGCCGCGCCGGCGGAGACCAGCCCGGCGGCCGGCAGCGTCAGGCACCAGGCGATGACCATGCGGCCGGCCGTGGACCAGCGCACCACGCCGCCCTTGCGGCCCAGGCCGGAGCCCATGACGGCGCCGGAGCAGACCTGGGTGGTGGAGAGCGCGAAGCCGAGGTGCGAGGAGGCCAGGATGGTGACCGCGGCGCCGGTCTGGGCGGCGAAGCCCTGCGGCGGCTGGATGTCGGTGATGCCCTTGCCCATCGTGCGGATGATCCGCCAGCCGCCCAGGTACGTGCCGAGCGCGATGGCGAGGCCGGCCGAGGCGATGACCCACATCGGCGGGTCGGCCTGCGGGGCCAGCGCGCCGCCGGTGATCAGGGCGAGGGTGATGACGCCCATCGTCTTCTGGGCGTCGTTGGTGCCGTGGGCGAGCGAGACCAGCGCTGCCGAGGCGATCTGCCCGGCGCGGTAGCCCTTCGCGGTGTCCTCCTCGGCACGGTTGCGGCCCAGCCGGTAGGTGAGCCGGGTGGCGGCGGTCGCGGCGATGCCCGCGACGACCGGCGCGGCAACGGCCGGGATGAGGACCTTCATGACGACGGCGTCCGCGTTGACCCCGCTCATGCCGACGGACACCACGGTGGCGCCGATCAGGCCGCCGAAGAGGGCGTGCGAGGAGCTGGAGGGGAGGCCGGCGAGCCAGGTCAGGAGGTTCCATACGATGGCGCCCACGAGGCCCGCGAAGATCACTTCGGGTCTGATGCCGGAGCCCTCGTCGATGATCCCGCCGGAGATGGTCTTGGCGACCTCCACGGAGAGGAAGGCGCCGACGAGGTTCAGCGCCGCCGACATCGCCACCGCGGTCCTGGGCTTCAGGGCCCCGGTGGAGATGGTGGTGGCCATGGCGTTGGCCGTGTCGTGGAAGCCGTTCGTGAAGTCGAACACCAAGGCCGTGACGATCACGATCCCGATGAGAAGCGTGATGTGTTCCATTCACCCAGGCAATCAGTTCGATGGTCAGTGACGCGAGCGACCGTACGGAGGGTGGGTGAACGGAAGATGAACGACAACGGGCCTGGTGGTGACGCCCCCGCCGTTTTCGTGCGGAGGCGCCTCACCCGTCACTCGGGGTTCATTCTCCGGTGTCTTTGAGGTGCTTGGTACCGGTCCTCCGGCCTACCCGGCGGCGAACCTGCGGAGCTGACCGAGGGTGCCGTTCCAGGCGTTCTGGTCGCCCGGCAGTGTGCCCTTGTTCGAGTACTGCCAGATGCTGAGGAACGACCATCCCTTCGGCAGGTCGCCCGGTGCGCCGTGCCAGGACGCCAGCCACAGCGGATGGCTCCTGGCGAAGGCGCTGCTGCCGCCGGTGCAGGTGTTCCACCAGCGGGTGGTCGTGTAGATCACCGGCCGGCGCCCGGTCTGCCGCTTGACCTCGTCACTGAAGTCCCAGATCCAGGCGACCATCTTCTTCTTGCTCACGCCGTAGCACTTGTGCTTCTTGCTGTACGGGTTGTGCTCGATGTCCAGCGCGGGCGGCAGCGTCCGGCCGTCCGCCGTCCAGCCGCCGCCGTTGCGCAGGAAGAAGCGGGCCTGGGCGGCGCCGGAGGACTGGTTGGGCACGGCGAAGTGGTACGCGCCGCGGAGCAGGCCGGCCGCGCCGGCGCCGTCGTACTGCTGGTCGAAGTAGGGGTTGGTGTAGTCGGTCGACTCGCTGGCCTTCACGTAGACGAAGCGCGCCCCGTTGGCGCGGGCCTCGGACCAGTCCACGTGCTTCTGATGCGAGGAGACGTCGTGGCCGTGCGGGGTGCCGGCGGCGGCCGAGGGACCCGCTGAGGCGAGTCCGGTCAGTGCCGTGCCGGCCAGCACGGCCAGGGCGAGGGCGGTTCCGGTGGTGGCTGAGGCCGGCCGGCGCCGCCGGTGCGGAGGCCGGGGTAACGGGCCGGGTAAGGGGTCGCTGGAGCGGGTGCGGGATGCCGGGTCGCTGGAACGGGTGCTGGAAGCCGGTTTGCGGTCACGAGCCATGATTCCCCCCGGATGGCGACGTGCATGACAAATCATCCAGAGGTTACGAGAAGATCCCGAGATGCCGGTTGAACTCCGGTCAATCCCTGGTTGCGACCGAGTTGTGACGGTTCGGGGGATACCGGCGTGGAAGGCTCCGCCTTACAGTGCCGCGGCTGTGCGCGGGGCGGGCGGTACCGTGCGCGGCGCGGGGGTTCCAGGAGGGAGCGGCGCGTGATGACGGAGCGGGAGCCGGAGAAGCCGGAAGAGGTGGCGGAGGCGTGGGCAGCGCTGGTGGCCGCGGCGCGGCGCACGGTGGCGGACGGGCTGGTGGTGGGCACGTCGGGCAACGTCTCGGTGCGCGTGGGCGGGCTGGTGCTCGTCACGCCCAGCGGGGTCCCCTACGACCGGCTCGGGCCCGCTGACCTGGTGGCGGTGGACCCGGCGGACGGACGGCAGGTGGCCGGCCGGCTGCGGCCCACGAGCGAGCTGCCCATGCACCTGGCGGTGTACCGCCACACCGGTGCCACGGCTGTCGTCCACACCCACGCGGTGCACGCCACCGCGGTGTCCACTCTGGTCCCCGAACTCCCGCCGGTGCACTACATGACCGCGGCCCTCGGGGGTACCGTCCGGGTCGCCCCGTACGCGACCTACGGCAGCCAGGAGTTGGCCGACAACATGCTGCACGCGCTGCGCGACCGCACGGGCGTGCTGCTGCAGAACCACGGGACGCTCACCTACGGCGACACCCTGGACCAGGCGTACGACCGTACGGCCCAGCTGGAGTGGATGTGCCGCCTCTGGCTGACCGCCGCCGCCGTCCCCGGCCACACCCCGTCCCTGCTCTCCCCGGCCCAGCTCGCCGAGGCGGGCGAACGGCTACGGGGGTACGGCCAGCGGGGGTGACGGGCGCGGGTGCGCGGGGCGCACGGAGCTGCCCCCCTCGCGCACCTATCGCCGTCGCCGGGTGGAGGTGGCGGCGGCGGGCCGCAGCGGGTGGGGTACCGGACTGCTTCGCTTGACGTCCGGTACCCCACCCGCTGCGGCCCACCACCTCCCGTGGTGCGGCGGCTTACCGCGGTCGGTGGTGCGTCGCCGTTGACCCGCCACTTGGCGGTCGGTGGGCGGCTTTCCGCGGCCGGTGGCGGGCCGGGGGCGTCACCCGGGCGCCGGGGCCCACTGGCCAGGGGTGGGCGGGGTACGCAAACTGGGGAGGGTGCGCCCGGGTACCGCGGCGGCAGCGGCCGCCACCACTGTCATCGGTACCGGTGCGGCCGCGCTCGCGGCCGGCCGGTACGCCAGCGACGTCGCCCTGAAGCCCGCCCCCGACCGGCCGTTGCCGGGCGACGGGCGGCTGACGGTGCACGCCACCACGGCCGACCGGATCACGCTCACCCGCAGCCTCTCCGCGCTGCGGCCGGGCCGGTACGGGCTGACGGGCCGCGGCACCCACGCCGTCATCGGCCCGGTGGCGGACGACGTGCCGCACAAGGCCGACACCGTCGTGCGGCGCCTGGAACGGGTCACCCACGGCACGCTCTCCCGCGGCTCCCGCGTGTGGCTCACCCCGCAGGTGCACATCGGCAACCCCGCCGACGCGCTCGGCCTGGAGTGCGCCGACGTCGACGTGCCCGGCGAACTGGGCGCGCTGCCGACCTGGTTCCTGCCCGGCGAGCGGGACACCTGGGTCATCACCGTGCACGGCCTCGGCACGACCCGGGAGCACCCGATGGTCGTCATGCCGTTCCTGCAGCGCCAGCACTTCCCGGTGCTGGACCCGGCCTACCGCAACGACCCCGGCGCGCCGCGCACGTCCGACGGCAGGACGCACCTCGGGGACGCCGAGTGGCGCGACGTGGACGCGGTGATCCGGTACGCCCTGCGGTACGGCGCCCGCCGGGTGATCCTGCACGGCTGGTCGACGGGCGCGACGATGGCGCTGCACGCCGCGGCCCACTCCGCGCTGCGGGACCGGATCGCCGGACTCGTCCTGGACTCGCCGGTGCTGGACTGGCGCGCGACGGTACGGGCGCTCGCGGCGGCCCGGCGGATGCCGCGCCCGGTGCTGCCGCTGGCGGTACGGGCGGCGGAGGGCAGCACGGGGCTGTACTCCGACCGGCTGGCCGAGGCGCGCGACCCCGCGCTGCTCTCCGTGCCGACGCTGATCTTCCACGGGCCCGGCGACACCATCGCGCCGTGGACGGCCTCCCGCCGGCTGGCGGCCGCCCGGCCCGACCTGGTCGGCCTGCACACCGTCAGGAACGCGCCGCACGGCGCGATGTGGAACGCCGCGCCCGACGCCTACGAAGAAACGCTTCGTCGGTTTCTCACGCCGCTGATGTGACGCCGGCCCGGGCGAGTACCCGCGGTCGGCGTGCCCCGCACCTGGCACGGAGGGCCGGAGGAGTGGCACGGGGTGTCGCGGGGAAGGGGGCGATCACGGGCGGATCGGGCACGCGCGGCCCTTCCGGAGAACGCAACCGGTCTTCCGATTGGGCTTTCGGGCCCACAAGAGCAAGACTGCTCCTGTGACGTCCCGTACTCCGCGCGACTCCCGGCTCCGCCTCGTCCCCAGACAACCGATCGCCGCCGCCCGCCGTGCGGTGAGCACGCGGACCACCAGGCCCGCGCCACGGCCGCCCGAGGGCACTCCGCCGCCGGGGGAGCTGGCCCGGATGGCACGCGGCGTGCTGGCGGGTGCCGTGCGCGTGGCCCGCTGGGCGGCCCGCGAGCGGGGCGAGGGCGCCGGCGCGCGTGCCGCCGCCGACGGCTCGCTGCCGGACACCGCTGCCGAGCAGGCCGCCGCCGCACTGGAACTGACGCCGCAGCAGGTACGCGCCGACTGGGACCGGGCCCGGCTGGCCGGCCTGATCGAGCTGCACGGCGGGGAGACCCGGCCGGGCTGGCGGCTGCGCGCCTGGGACCGCGACGACTCCGCCGCGCTGCGCGGCTGGGTCGCGCTCTTCGACGCCTGGTCGCTGGCGCGGCCCGCGCCCGCCGACGCGAGCCCGGGCGCTGTCGCCGAGGTGATCGAGGCGCTGCCGCAGGTGCTCTCGCTGCTCTACCTCTCGGC
>NZ_PQSQ01000096.1 GCF_002920575.1 Streptomyces sp. Ru73
CGATGCGCGCCGGCTGCCGGTCGTACGGCGCCGCGGCGAACTCGTGCGCCGCGGCCGGCACAAGAAGCCGCGGCCGGGCCGGGAGCGCCCGCGCAGGGCCACCGCGGGCCCCGCAGACGCCACTGGGCCCACCCCGGTGCCCGCCGCGCGCCCCGCACCGCCACCGCCCGACGTCTTCCGCGACCGCGGAGGCGCCCACGACGGCTACGGCGACGGCGGACGGCGGCGAGGGCCGGAGCCGCGCCGCGAGAGGACGCCGCGCGGCGGGCCCCGGCGGCTGGGCATGCTGCTGCTCGGCCTCGTGCTGCTGCTGGTGGCCGCCGCCGTGCTGATCGCCGTGGTGTTCCTGCCCGAGGCCGGCTCGGACGCGGGCGGCTCCGAAGGCTCGCGGCGCGCCGGACCGAGCGGTGCCGCGACGGGCGGGCCCGCGCCCGACCCCGCGCGGTCGCGGCCGGCGAGCGTCGAGCCCGGCAGCAGCCACTCGCAGACCACCGCACCGGCCGGCCTCGCCGACGGCTTCGAGATGCGCGACGACCCGGAGGGCTTCCGGATCGCCGTGCACAAGGGCTGGCAGCGGCACGGCAAGAACGCGCAGGGGCAGGTGCGGTACACGAAGGGGGACTTCACGCTGCTGGTGGTGCCGGGCCGGGACACCGCGAAGCGGTTCGGTTCTGACCCGATGGCGTACCAGCAGGACAAGGAGGCCGAGCTGGCGCCGTTCCGGGACGCCGCCTGGACCTCGTCCTCGGGGCTGCGGCGCACCGACGTCGGCCGCACGGCCATGGCCGAGGGCGCGTTCACCTGGGGCGAGGACAGCGCCTCCGCGACGTACGCGCGCAACATGGCGCTGCTGAGCGGGGGCCGCTACCACCTGGTTCTGGTCATCGGCCCGGACCGGGACAAGGCCGACGTGGACCGCTTCTACGAACAGGCATCCACGTCCTTCCGCCCCTGAGACGCGTCGCCCTCCCGCCCTGCGGGCGCCGTGCCCGCCCCCTCCCATGAGGCCGAGCGCCCCGCGCCCTCTCGGGCCGGCCGCGACGGCCCCTCCGAGGCGGGGCGCGACTCGCCTCCGTACGGGACAGCGCGCACCGACCCTTCGTGCGCGTCGCCTCCGAACCGTGCCCGAAGCTCGCCCTTCAGGACCTTGCCCAGCGTCGCGCCCCGGGGAAGGGCGGCCACCACCTCCACCCGCTCGGGCAGCTTGTGCGGGGCCAGGCCGCGCGCCCGCAGCCACGTGCCCAGGGACTCCGCCGTCACCGTCCCCGCCCCGTCCCGCTGCTCCACCACGGCACACACCAGCTCCCCGCGCTCGGCGTCCGGCAGCCCGATGACGGCGGCGTCCCGGAGGCCGGGGTGCGCGTGGAGCAGGTCCTCGATCTCCCGTGCCGAGATGTTCTCGCCCTTGCGGATGATGATGTCCTTCAGCCGTCCGGTGACGACGAGGCGGCCGTCCGGGGTGAGGTGCCCGAGGTCGCCGGTGGGCAGGAACCCGTCGGCGTCGAAGGGCGCGGGCTCCCCGAGGTACCCCTGGCACACGGCGGGGCCCCGCAGCCGTATCTCGCCGCCGGGCCCGATGCGGATCTCCATGCCGGCCGGCGGGCGGCCGTCGGCGGTGGCCAGTTGCGCGTGACTGTCGTGCGGGTCGCCCATGGTGACCATCGGGGCCTCGGTCAGCGCGTACCCGTGGGCGAGCGCGCACCCCAGCTCGCGGACCACCTCCTCGTACAGCCCGGGCGGCCGGGGCGCGCCGCCGCCCGCCAGCAGGCGCAGCGCGGGCAGCAGCGGCCCGGCCGCCCGCCGGCGTCGCTGTTCGGCGAGGAAGAGCTGGTAGAACGCGGTGGAGCCGCCGGCGATGGTGACGCCGTGCCGGCGGTGGGCGGGCAGCGCTTCGGGCAGCGCGAAGTGTTCGAAGAGCACGGCAGGGATGCCGTGGCGCAGCAGGAGCACCGTGTAATCGAGGCCCGCGACGTGCGCGTACGGGAAGGCCATCGAACCGACGTCGTACGGGGTGACGCGCAGTGCGCGCCCGAGGTCGGTGCCGGCCGTGACCAGCGACCGGTCGCAGTGCAGTACGCCCTTCGGGCCCGCGGTGGTGCCGGAGGTCCAGTAGATCCAGCGGGTCTCCCCGGCGTCGCGGGGCGGTGGCGGCAGCCGGCCGGGATCGCCGTCGGGCAGCGCCGTGTAGGCGTCGAGGACGGTGGGCGGGCGCGCGAGCCCGGTGGCCGCCCGGTGAACCATCGCGGTGTGGTCGACGTCGCGCCAGGTGCCGGGGGAGAGGAAGAACTCCGCCTGGGTGCGGCGCAGTACGTGGGCCACCTCGCGGTCCCGGTAGAGCGGCACGACGGGGCTCTGCACCGCGCCGAGGCGGGCGAGCGCGAGGGTCAGCAGGACCGTCTCGATCCGGGTCGGCAGCTGCCAGACGACCCGGCTGCCGGGGCGCACGCCCCGCGCGTGCAGTCCGGCCGCGACCCGTTCCGCGCGGGCGCGCAGCGCGCCGAAGGTGATCCGGACGTCGTCCTCCGGAGCGCCGGCCGCCTGGACGAGCGCGGTGGCGTCCGGGCTCCGCCCGGCCCGCTGGACGACCAGGTCCCACAGCGTCTCGTCCGTCATGTGCCCTCCCGCCAGAACTGACGCCTCATCAGGTCAATCCGGGAGCGTAGGCGTCCGCGCCTTGTCGGTCCAGGGGGCGGGGGCTAGCCTGTGGGCTCAATCTGACGGTGCATCAGGTAACGAGGACAGGGGACCCCGATGGAGCTACCGCGCATCATCAGCGTCGACGACCACGTCATCGAACCCGCGCACCTCTTCGAGACCTGGCTGCCGCGGAAGTACCGGGACCGCGGGCCCCAGCCGCTGACCGCCGGCATCGGTGAACTGGCCTACGTGGGCGGCAAGTACGTCATCACCATGGACCCCGACGGGCCGCCCACCGACTGGTGGGTCTACGAGGACCTGAAGTTCCCGTACAAGCGCAACATCGCCGCCGTCGGCTTCGACCGGGACGACATGACCCTGGAGGGCATCACCCGCGCGGAGATGCGCCCCGGCTGCTGGGACCCCGCCGAGCGGCTGAAGGACATGGACCTCAACCACGTCGAGGCCAGCCTCTGCTTCCCGACCTTCCCCCGCTTCTGCGGCCAGACCTTTGCTGAGGCGCACGACAAGGACGTCGCGCTGGCGTGCGTGCGGGCGTACAACGACTGGATGGTCGAGGAGTGGTGCGGCGACAGCGGCGGCCGGCTCATCCCGCTGTGCATCGTGCCGCTCTGGGACATCGACCTCGCGGTGGCCGAGGTGCGACGCAACGCGGCCCGTGGCGTGAAGGCCGTGACGTTCAGCGAGATCCCCACCTTCCTGGGCCTGCCGTCCATCCACAGCGGCTACTGGGACCCGTTCTTCGCGGTCTGCGAGGAGACCGGCACGGTCGTCAACATGCACATCGGGTCCAGCTCCCAGATGCCCGCCGCATCCCCCGACGCGCCGCCCGCCGTGCAGGCTTCGCTGTCCTTCAACAACGCGATGGCCTCGATGATGGACTTCCTGTTCAGCGGCGTCCTGGTGCGGTTCCCGCGGCTCAAGCTGGCGTACAGCGAGGGCCAGATGGGCTGGATCCCGTACGCGCTGGAACGGGCCGACGACGTGTGGGAGGAGCACAGGGCGTGGGGCGGGGTGCGCGACCTGATCCCCGAGCCCCCCTCGACGTACTACTACCGGCAGATCTTCTGCTGCTTCTTCCGGGACAAGCACGGCGTCGCCTCTTTGGACGCGGTCGGCCGCGACAACGCGACCTTCGAGACGGACTACCCGCACGTGGACTCGACCTTCCCGCACACCAAGGAGGTCGCGCTGGATCACGTGCGCGGCCTCGACGACGAGACGGTCCACAAGCTGATGCGCGGCAACGCCATCCGCATGCTGGACCTGGACCTCACGTAGGGGCGGCCGGGCGTGGACCTCACGTACACCGAGGAGGAGGAAGACTTCCGGGCGCGGCTGCGGGACTGGCTCTCCAAGGTGCTGCCCACGCTGCCCCCGAAGCCGGCAGCGGACGACTGGCCGGGCCGGCGCGCGTACGACACGGCCTGGCAGCGGATGCTGTACGACGCCGGGTACGCCGGGCTGCACTGGCCGGCCGACGCGGGCGGAGGCGGCGCGACGCCTACCCAGCACCTGATCTTCCTGGCGGAGACCGAGCGCGCGGGCGCGCCCTACGTGGGCGCGAACTTCGTCGGGCTGCTGCACGCCGGGCCGACCATCGCCGCCGAGGGCACGGCGGAGCAGCGCGCCCGCTGGCTGCCGCCGATCCTGCGCGGCGAGGAGGTCTGGTGCCAGGGCTTCAGCGAGCCGGACGCCGGCTCCGACCTGGCGGCGCTGCGTACGAAGGCGGTGCGGGACGGCGACTCCTACGTGGTCAGCGGCAGCAAGATCTGGACCTCGCACGCCGAGGTCGCCGACTGGTGCGAGCTGCTGGTCCGCACCGACCCCGGGGCGCCCCGGCACCGCGGCATCAGCTGGCTCGCGATGCCCATGGACGCGCCCGGCGTCACCGTACGGCCGCTGCGCACGCTCGCCGGGACCGCCGAGTTCGCCGAGGTCTTCCTCGACGAGGTGCGGGTCCCCGTGGCGAACCGCATCGGGGCCGAGCACGACGGCTGGCGGGTGACGATGGTGACGCTCTCCTTCGAGCGCGGCACCGCCTTCGTGGGCGAGGTGGTGGCCTGCCACCGGGTGCTCGCCGCGCTGGCCCGTAAGGCGCGCGAGAACGGCCGCTGGGACGACGCGGTGCTGCGGCGCAGGCTGGGCCGGCTCGCCGCGGAGTTCGCCGCCCTGTGGCGGCTCACGCAGTGGAACGTCAGCGCGGCCCAGGCCGGCGGCGGCGTGCCGGGCACCGGCGGCTCCGTCTTCAAGCTGCGGTACTCGCACGCCCGCCAGGAGCTGTACGACGCGGCCGCCGAGGTGCTGGGCGCCGGGGCGCTGGACGCGGACCAGGAGTGGGTGGCGGACCGGCTCTCGTCGCTCTCGTACACGATCGCCGCCGGCACCTCCCAGATCCAGCGGAACATCGTCGCCGAGCGGATCCTCGGCCTCCCGAAGGGACGCTGACCATGGACTTCCGGCTCTCCGACGACCAGCGGGCGCTGCGCGAGGGCGTCCGGGACCTGGTCGCCGGGCGGTTCCCGCGAGAGCGGCTGCGGGCGGCGGTGGACGCGTACGAGGCGGCCGGTGACGGGCCCGCGCTGGACCGCGGCCTGTGGCGCGAGCTGGCCGGCGCGGGCTTCTTCTCGCTGCTCCTGGCCGAGGCGGACGGCGGCGCCGGGCTCGGGCTGCCCGAAGCGGTGCTGGTGCTGGAGGAGGCGGGGCGGGCGCTCCTCCCGGGGCCGCTGGTGGCGGGCGTCCTGCTGGCGGGCACCGTGCCCGGCGCCGCGACGGGCGAGCGGGTCGCGGGGATGTGCGACGCGGCCTCCCTGCCGGCGCTGTGGGAACACCCGGCCGACTGCGATGAGGTGATCGTGCTGGGGGCGCACGCCGCGCGCCGGTGCACGCCCGAGGAGCTGCGCCCTGTAGCGGTGCGTTCGGTGGACCCACTGACGCCGCTCGCCCGGCTCCTGGATGTCCCGCCCGGCGAGCCCTGTGCGGTGGACGTGGACCGGCTGCGCCGCGAGGCCGCGCTGCTGACCGCGGCGCAGCAGCTGGGCGGCGCGCAGCGGACGCTGGAGGCTGCGGTGGCGTACGCGCGGCAGCGGGAGCAGTTCGGGGCGCCGATCGGGTCCTTCCAGGCCGTCCAGCACCTGTGCGCGGAGATGCTGGTACGCGTGGAGATCGCCCGGAGTGCGGTGTATGCGGCTTCCGTCACGGTCGATCCGGTGGAGGTGGTCGGCGCGAAGCTGCTCGCCGACGAGGCGGCCGTGGGCAATGCCCGGGACTGCCTTCAGGTGCACGGCGGGATGGGATTCACCTGGGAGGCGGACGTGCACCTCGCACTGAAGCGGGCCTGGCTCCTCGCGGAGCGCGGACAGCCGGCCGCCGCTGGGGCCGAAGTGCTGGCCGAGGCGCTGGCCGACGGTCATATCGCTCTGTGACCGGCGTTGAGCGGAATGTCGGACTCCGCACGCTTGAGCGGTCACGCAGCGTCGATATCGGGTTGTGTCCTTCGCGTGACTCGTTACGCGGGGGAGTCGGCGTGGGGCTCGGGTACGCTCGCTCGGGTGCGAGTGGTTCTGAGGCGCAGCCGGACCGGCGTTGTCCGTGGGGCAACTCCGGGGCGCGGGACGTCTGCCGCTGGCACCGGGCGGGGGCCCGCGAATCCCCCGCGTTCGACTCCCCGCACTGCGCGTCGCACAGTATGCAGTACGCATACTCCCTTCCGCTGGAATATGCCTGAAGCGCTTGTTGGGGTGACTGAACGTCAACCATGCTGTGCTTCGTCGGGGTCACGCACCGTGATCCCGTGGAGGCGCGAGGCGATGTTTCCGCCGGTTCGGATGGTGTGAGCGGTGCAGGTGCTTCAGGTGCAGTTGGAGGTCCGGCCCGACCCCGCTGAGGTGGGTCGGGCCCGCAGGTGGGCCCGGTCGCGGCTGGCAGGGTCCGGCATAGGGGTCGACGAGCCGCTGGCGGAGACGCTGATCCTGCTGGTCTCCGAGCTCGTCACCAACGCCGTGGTGCATGCCGGCTCGCACGCCGAGCTGCGGCTGTGCTTCTCCGGTGCCGGGCCCGTCGTCGGGACGGTCCGGCTGGAGGTGGTCGACGGCAGCGCCCGCCCGCCGCGGCAGCGCCGCGCCGAGGGCGACGACACCAACGGCCGCGGGCTGGAGCTGGTCGACGGCCTGGCCGACCGCTGGGGCTGGCAGCCCGAAGGGCCCGGCAAGCGCATCTGGTGCGAGGTGGACCGCGGTCGGTCGCTCCTGATGGCGGCGGGCGCCGAGTCGAGCGCCGTGGGCGTGTACGACCAGCCGTGCGCCGTCACAAACGGGATGTAACGGAAAAAGTCCAGACCAGGTGTTGACGTGCCGTGGCGACTTGATCACGCTTGTGGTCAGCGATTCGCCGCGAGGGGACGCCGAGGGTACGGGGGAGACGCCCCCTTGGCGAGTGCGGGTCGCGCCCGGAGCCGGGTGGCGGTCCGCTGTGCCGCGCTCGGGGTGCGCATGAGCGCACCGCCACCCAGGCCGGGTGCCCCGCAGGGAGTCCTTCCGGCCGGCTCCCGTCAGAGCACCGCCACGGGGGCGACCGGCGCCCCCGCGCCGCCGGTGAACGGCTCGGGCACCGCCGAGAGCAGGAAGGCGTAGCGCCCCTCGGCCGCGCAGACCGCCGACAGCTCCTCCAGGTTCCAGTTCTGGCCCTGCAGCATGCCCATCTCGACCAGGTGCAGCGCGTGCACCGGCATCCACAGGCCCTCGATCTCCGGCGGGAAGATCTCGAAGGTCAGGGTGTCGTTGGCGACCGCGGCGACATCGCGGGCGTGGAACCACTCCGGGGTGCGGACCGACAGCCCCGGCGACGGGAACGCGTACCCCTGCTTGTCGCCCGCCAGATAGCGCCGCAGCTGCCCGGTGCGCACGAGGACCACGTCCCCGGCGCGCACGGCCGTACCGGCCAGCTCCTCCGCCGCCGACAGGTCCTCCGGGGTGACGGCGTGCGTGCCGTCCAGGGGGCGGTCGCCGCCGCCGTCCCGTACGCGCGCCACGTCCAGCAGCACCCCGCGCGACAGGACCGGCGGGGCCTTCTCGATGCCGAGCGCGGTGGCGCCCGCGTGCGCGGTGACGGTGGTGGCCGGGCGGCCGTTGTAGAGCCTCCCCGCGTACGAGACGTGGCTCAGCCCGTCCCAGTGGGTGCCCGCCTGCAGGCCCATGGTCACCACGTCGTCGCTGTTCGCGACCGTGCCCGGGCCGAACATCTCGTGGTTGATCGCGACCATCGTGTGCAGCGGGTTGACCCGCCCCGGTATGGCGCCGGTCTGCACGCCGTCCTGCTGGAGCGGCAGCGCGAGCGGGACGCGCAGGCCGCTGCGTACGGTCGCGGCGGCGGCGCGCACCACATTGGCGGTGATCAGGTTCAGCGTGCCGATCTCATCGTCCGGACCCCACCGCCCCCAATTGTTCACACGTCCGGCGATGTCGTGGAACTCCTGCGGCAGGGGCATGGGCCCTCCTCGGGTGATTCGGCCGCGGGGCTTGTCTTCGTACCGCGTCTGCTCAAAAATCTAACGGTCCGTCAGAAACTGCGGGAAGGGGCTCGGCATGGGGAACTTCTTGGCCGGCAAGGTGGTCGCCGTCACGGGCGCCGGCCGCGGCATCGGACGCGCCGTGGCCCTGGCGGCCGCCGCCGAGGGCGCCAAGGTGATCGTCAACGACCACGGCGTCTCCGTGGACGGCAGTGAGCCCAGCAGCGAGGTCGCCGCTGGCGTCGTGAAGGAGATCGAGGCGGCCGGCGGCGAGGCCGTGGCGGTCGCCGACGACGTCTCCACGATGGACGGCGGGCAGCGCATCGTGGACACCGCCCTCGCGCGCTACGGGCGCATCGACGGCGTGGTGTGCGTGGCCGGCATCCTGCGTGAGCGGATGCTCTTCAACATGTCCGAGGCGGAGTGGGACCCGGTGCTCGCCACGCACCTCAAGGGCACGTTCACCGTCTTCCGGGCGGCCGCCGCCGTGATGCGCCGCCAGAAGGCCGGCACCCTCATCGGCTTCACCAGCGGCAACCATCAGGGCAGCGTCTCCCAGGCCAACTACGCCTCGGCCAAGGGCGGGGTCATCTCCCTCGTGCGCAGCGCCGCGCTCGGGCTGCACAAGTACGGCGTGACCGCGAACGCGGTGGCGCCCGTCGCGCGCACCCGTATGTCGGCGGGCGTCCCCATGGAGCTCAAGGAGATCGGCGAGCCCGAGGACGTCGCGGCGCTCGTGGTCTACCTGCTGAGCGAGCGCGCCAAGGAGGAGCGCATCACCGGCCAGGTGTACACGGTCGCCGGGCCGAAGATCGCGGTCTGGGCCCAGCCACGGGAGCTGCGCGCCGCGTACACCGAGGACGGCTGGACCCCGGAGAAGATCGCCGACTTCCTGCCGGGGACGGTCGGCACCGACCCCATGCCGATGCTGGCGCAGCTGGAGGCGATGGCGGCCGCCGCTTCGGCCGGGGAGCGGCCGAATGGCTAGCCGGGGCCGGGCGGCCGGGAACGGGCCCCAGGAGGGGCCGGGAGAGGGGCGTCCCTCGTGCGCGGTGTGATCTACGACGGCAATGCTCCCCGGTACGTGACCGACCTGGAGGTGCGCGATCCGGGGCCGGGCGAGGTGCTGGTCGGCATTCGCGCGGCGGGGCTGTGCCACAGCGACGTCTCCGTGGTCGACGGCACGATCCCCTTCCCGGTGCCGGTGGTGCTGGGGCACGAGGGGGCCGGGGTCGTCGAGGCCGTGGGGGAGGGCGTCTCGCACGTGGCCCCCGGGGACCACGTCGCGCTGTCCACGCTCGCCAGCTGCGGGACGTGCGCGGAGTGCGACCGCGGGCGGCCCACGATGTGCCGGCAGGCGATCGGCAGGCCGGGCAGGCCGTTCCGGCGCGGCGGCACCCGGCTGTACAGCTTCGCCGCGAACTCCGCTTTCGCCGAGCGCACGGTGGTCGGCGCCGTCCAGGCCGTGAAGATCCCCGCCGACCTCCCGATGGCCTCCGCCGCGCTCCTGGGCTGCGGGGTGCTGACGGGGGTCGGCGCGGTGCTGAACCGCGCCCGGGTGGGCCACGGGGAGTCGGTGGTGGTGCTCGGCGCCGGCGGCATCGGCCTGAACGTCCTGCAGGGCGCCAGGATCGCCGGCGCGACCACGATCGTCGCGGTCGACGCGAACCCGAAGAAGGAGGCGGCCGCCCGGCAGTTCGGCGCGACGCACTTCGTGGACGCCGTGGACGGGACCGGCACCACTGAGGCGGTGCGCGCCGTCCTCCCCACGGGTGCCGACCACGTCTTCGAGTGCGTGGGCAGCACGCGGCTGATACGGCAGGCGGTCGACCTGCTCGACCGGCACGGCCAGGCGGTCCTGCTGGGCGTCCCGCCGGCCGACGCCGAGGCGTCGTTCCTGGTGTCCTCGATGTACCTGGACAAGGCGATCCTGGGCTGCCGGTACGGCTCCTCGCGGCCGCAGCGGGACATCGCGCTCTACGCGGAGCTGTACCGCACGGGACGGCTGCTGCTGGACGAACTGGTGACCCGTACGTACCCGGTGGCGGACTTCGCCGAGGCGGTCGCGGACGCGGAGCGGGGGCGGGTGGCGCGCGGGGTGCTGCTGTTCTGAGAGCGAGTGGCCCGATCCTGAGGGATCGTGGCCATCCGGCCACTCGTCGGCGGCCCGCCGGTGCCCGAGGCTGATCGGGTGACGCAGACTCCCGCACTCCGAGAAGCACCTCCGGCGGCGGCGCCGACGGCCCGGCGCCGCCGCCCGCACCGCGCCTGGTCCGTCGCCGCGGTCACCTTCCTCACCCTCATCGGCGCCGCCGGGTTCGCCTCGCTCCCGGGGCTGCTGATCGAGCCGCTGCACGAGGAGTTCCACTGGTCGCGCGGCACCATCGGGTTCGCTGTCTCGGTCAACCTCGCCCTGTACGGCCTCACGGCACCGTTCGCCGCCGCGCTGATGGACCGGTTCGGCATCCGGCGCGTCGTCGCCGTGGCGCTCGCCGTGATAGCGGCCGGCGCCGGGCTCACCGTATGGATGACCGCCGCCTGGCAGCTGACCCTCTACTGGGGCCTCCTCGTGGGGCTCGGCAGCGGTTCCATGGCGCTGGCCTTCGCCGCGACCGTCACCGGCCGCTGGTTCGTCACGCGCCGCGGCCTGGTCACCGGCATCCTCACCGCCGCGGGCGCCTCCGGGCAGCTCGTCTTCCTCCCGCTCCTGTCCTGGATCGTCGAGGGCCACGGGTGGCGGCCGGCGGCCGTCACGGTGGCGCTGACCGCCGTGGCCGTCGTGCCCCTGGTGTGGCTGCTGCTGCGCGACCACCCGGCCGACGTGGGCGTGGCCCCGTACGGCGCGCGCGAGTTCGTGCCCCGGCCCGCGCCCCGGCGGGGCGCCGCCCGGCGCACGCTGAAGGCGCTCGCCGATGCCGCGCGCACCGGCCCCTTCTGGCTCCTCGCCGGTACCTTCGCGATCTGCGGCGCCACCACGAACGGCCTGGTCAAGACGCACTTCGTGCCCGCGGCCCACGATCACGGGATGCCGATGACGCTCGCCGCCTCACTGCTCGCGGTCATCGGCGTCTTCGACATCCTCGGCACCATCGCGTCCGGCTGGTTCACCGACCGCTTCGACAGCCGCCGGCTCCTCGCCGCGTACTACGGGCTGCGCGGCGTCTCCCTGATGTTCCTGCCGATGCTGCTCACGGACGCCGTGCACCCGCCGATGCTGTTCTTCATCGTCTTCTACGGGCTGGACTGGGTCGCGACCGTGCCGCCCACGATTGCGCTGTGCCGCGAGCACTACGGGGAGGACGCCGCGATCGTCTTCGGGTGGGTGCTGGCCGCGCACCAGGTGGGCGCGGCCCTCGTCGCCTTCGTGGGCGGCCTGGCCCGCGACGCCCTCGGCACGTACGACCCGGTCTGGTACGCCTCCGGAGCGCTGTGCGCCCTGGCGGTCCTGATGGCGCTGGTGATCCGGCGGCGTACGGGAACGGAGCCGGCGGCCGTGACGGCCTGAGCGGCGCAGCCGCCGCGACGGCCTCAGTGCCTCAGTGGCCGTGCGCCCTGAACTCCCCGAAGGCACCCCGGTGGAAGAGCAGCGGTCCCGCGGCGGCGGCCGCCTCGTCCGTGCCGAGCGCGTCCACCCGGCCCACGACGACGAGGTGGTCCCCGCCGGTGTGCACGGCCTGGATGGTGCAGTCGATCCAGGCCGGCACGCCCGCCAGCAGCGGCGATCCGCTCACCGGCGCCGGCGTGTGGCGCACCCCGGCGAACTTGTCGGCACCGCTGACCGCGAAGCCGCGGCACAGCCCGGCCTGGCCGGCGCCCAGGACGTTCACGCAGAAGACCCCGGCCCGGGCGATCCGCGGCCAGGTCGTCGACGTGCGCGCCACCATGAAGGCCACCAGCGGCGGGTCCAGGGAGAGGGAGGCGAACGACTGGCAGGCGAACCCCGCGGGGGCGGGGTCGGCCGCGTCGCCGGGTGCCGTGACGACCGTGACGCCGCTCGCGAAGTGGCCCAGGACGCGCCGGAATTCGTTCCGGTCGACCGGGGCCCGCTCGTCCTCGCGCACGGCCCGCAGGACGGGCCTGGCGGCCGTTCCCGGGCTGTCCGGCGGGGCGTCGGGCGCGGCGGCCCCGGGCGCCGCGGGGGCCGAGGCCGCGGATCCGGCCGCACGCAGATAGCGCACCGCCGTGGCCGCCATGGCGGCATGTCCCATCATGCTGCGCTCCCTTCCTTCCGGCCATTGAATCTGATGGAGCGTCAGATGGGAAGGCGGGGCGTGCGGGGCCGGACGGGGCGCGCGGGCGGCGCCGGGTGGCGGATCACCGGCGGATCGAAATAATTGTCGGTATTCGGTCGGTTGGCAGCGGATCATGCCGGGTATCTCCCTGACGGCCGCACCCGTATCGGATTCGGGGAGAGTTCCGCCGCATGGCCGATGCGATGCCGTCGTCGTCCTTTCCGTCGCCGTCCTTCGACGACGTCTTCAGCGGTCTGCTGCCGCGGCTCTACCGGCGCGCCGTGCTGCTGGCCGGGTCCCGGCAGCAGGCGGAGGACATCGTGCACGAGACCTACCTGAAGCTCGCCGCGCGCCCGTACCGCTTCCTGTCCCACCCGGAGCCGTACGCCCGCGCGTTCACCGCCCTGCTGAGCGTCGCACGGGAGGCGCACCGCAGGGAGCGGCGGCAGGCGCTGATCGGCGAGGGCGCGCCGGACGGCGGGCCGGGCAGCGGCGCGCTGATGCGGGAGCTGCCCGGTGCGGGCTGGGACGGCCGGCGGGAGCGCCGGCAGGCCGAGCTGGAGGCGGTACGGCTGCTGAGCCGCCTCACGCACCGCCAGGCCGGCCTGGTCATCCTGGTCGACCTGGACGGCTACACCCTGGGCAGGGCGGCCCGGATCATGAAGGTGCAGCGGTGCACGGCCGCCCGGTACCGGAAGCGCGCCCTGGAGCGGTTGCGGGAGCACCTGACCGCTTCGCCGTACGACCTCGCGGGGAGGTGAGCACGCCGTGGAGCGGAGCGACACGGGCAACACGCACGTGGACCCGGGGAACGGCCCGGTGGACCCGGTGGACGGGGCGGGGACCGCGGGGCCGGGCGACGGCCGGGGCGGCGGTAGCGGCCGTGGTGGCAACCGTGGTGGCGGCCCCGGGGAAATGCGGCCGGGACGCCGTAACGGCCCTCGGGGCAGCCGGGGGCGGCGGGCTGCGGAAACGATATTGCGCGAGCGGCTGCGCGCGGCCGACGAGGAAATCCAGCCACCTCCCGGGCTGTGGACCCGTATTGCCGAGTCCGCACCGGCCCCGGGGGCGCCCCGCAGCCCGCTCTCCTACCTGCGCAGGCGGCCGCAGTTGATGACCGCGCTCTTCGTCGTGGCCGCACTCGCGCTGGCCTTCGGGGTGTGGCGGCTGGTCGGCACGAGCGGCGAGCGTCCGGCGCCGCCCGGCCCCGGCACGGGCCTGCAGCTCACGGCCCACAACAGCGACCCGGCGTGCGCGAAGAACCGTACCCAGCGGTGCGCGCTCCGGCTGGCCCGCGACCCGCACCAGGCGTACTCCGCGCCCGGCAACGCGGCGGGCCAGGTGTGGAACAACGACCGGCTGGCCACGGAGTGCGTCGTCAACAACGGCCGCATGGTGCGGGACAGTACGGGCGCGATCTCCGACCGCTGGTACCGGGTGACGTCCCTCGACGGCGACGAGGGCTGGCTGCCGGCCGTCCACGCCCGTGACGTCCGCCAGGTACCGCTCTGCCCCAGCGACCAGACCTGACCGCCGGCCCTACGGCCACTGGCCCCAAGACCGGTGGCCCCACGACTGGTGGCCGCCCCACGGCACGCTGGCCCTCTTTGGCCGACGGAGGCAGGGCCTCTGGGTGCGGTCAGCGGCCGCGGTACTCGGGTGCGCGGCGCGCCACGAAGGCCGCCACCCCCTCCTGTGCGTCCGCCGTCGTCATGTTGATCTCCTGAGCGGTGCCCTCGGCGGCGAACGCCGTGCCCCGGTCGCTCTCCAGCGAGGCGTTGACCAACTGCTTGGTGAGCGCCAGCGCGCGGGTAGGGCCGGCCGCCAGCCGGTCCGCCCAGGCACCCGCCGCCTTCGCCAGTTCGCCGTCCGGCACGACCCGGTTCACCAGCCCGATCCGCTCGGCCTCGGCGGCCGGTACCGCGTCGCCGAAGAACATCAGCTCCTTGGCGCGCTGCGGGCCGACCAGCCGCGGCAGCAGGTAGGCACCGCCGCCGTCGGGCACCAGCCCGCGGCGCGCGAACACCTCGATGAACACCGCCGATTCGGCCGCGACGACCAGGTCGCAGGCGAGCGCGAGGTGCGCGCCGAGCCCCGCGGCGGTGCCGTTCACCGCCGCGATCACCGGCTTCTCGCAGTCCATGACCGCGGCGATCAGCCGCTGGGCACCCTGCCGGATCATCCGCGCGACGTCACCGGCGACGCGCTCACCGCCGTTCGCGCCGGAGCCGGGTGAGCCGGATGAGCCGGACGAGGTGCGCAGGTCGGCGCCCGCGCAGAAACCCCGGCCGGTCGCGGTGATCACCACGGCGCGCACGGCCGGGTCGGCGGAGGCCTCCGCGAGCCGGGAAATGAGGCGTTCGCGCTGGTCGGCGGTGAGGGCGTTGAGCGCATGGGGGCGGTTGAGGGTGATCCACGCCACGCCGTTGTCAGTGGTGTGGAGTATCAAGGAATCGGAGGTCCCGCCGGGACCGTCGGGGGAGGTCGTCATGGGCAAGGTGCTCCAGTTCCGGGCATCGCCACGGGCAGATGCGGCAGCGGTGTACGGCCGTGCGGGCGTACGGGGTTCCGGGGCGGACCGCCGTTCCGGGCTGGGCCCGCGTTCCGAGGCGGGTCGGCGTTCCGGGGCGGACCGGCCCTCAGCGACAGGCCGGCGTTCAGCGACGGGCCGGCGTGCAGCGAAGGACCGACGTGGGCCGGAAGGCCGGCGTTCAATGGCAGACCGCCAGCGCGTCGAGCGCCACCGCGCCCTGGCCCCTCGGCAGCACGACCAGCGGATTGATGTCCAGCTCCGCCAGGCTGTCGCCCAGTTCCAGCGCCATCCGCTGGACCCGCAGCATGACTTCGACCAGCGCGTCGACGTCGGCCGGGGCCGCCCCCCTGACCCCGTCCAGCAGTGCGCGGCCCCGCAGCCTGTCGAGCGCCGCGCGCGCCTGGTCCTCGCCGAAGGGCGGCACCGCCACTGTCGTGTCCCGCAGGACCTCGACGAGCACGCCGCCCAGCCCGACGGTGACGGTCGGCCCGAAGAGCGGATCGGGCGTCACGCCGACGACCATCTCCACTCCCGGCTCGACCAGTTGGCACACCAGCACCCCGTCCAGCGGCACGTCCTCCAGGCGCGCGATCTCCGTCAGTTCGCGGTATGCGTCCCTGACCTGGCTGGCCGAGGTCAGCCCGAGCCGCACCAGCCCCAGCTCGCTCTTGTGGACCAGCCGCGGGCCGGAGGCCTTCATGACGACGGGGTAGCCGATCTGCGCCGCCGCCCGGACGGCCCCCGCCGCGCTGGTCACCAGCTGCTCGCGGGGCACGCGGATGCCGTAGGCGCGCAGCAGTTGCTTCCCCGCGTGCTCGCTGAGCTGTTCGCCCGGGCGCAGCAGCGCCTGCGCCTTGCGCGCGGACGGCGAGGGCGTGCGCGGCGCGTCCTCGAAGGGCGAGCGGTAGGCGGCGGTGAAGCGGTGGTGGTCCAGGTAGGCGCGGACGGCCGTGATGCAGTTGCCGAAGGTGCGGAAGGTGGCCACCCGCGAGGAGCCGAGCAGGGTCTTCCGGTAGGCGTCCTCGGTGCCGACCGGCGAGCCCCACACCACGCACACCAGCTTGTCCGTCTGCTCCGCCGCGTCCACCAGGTCCTGCGCGAGCTTGTCGCTCATCGGCGGGAAGGGGCCGGTGATCGGGCAGATCAGGACGCCGACGGACGGGTCGGCGAGGATCGCGTCGATGATCTTCCGGCCGCGCCAGTCGCCGACCGGGTGGCCGCCGTTGTCGATGGGATTGGCGACACCGAGGTAGTCCGGTATCCACTGGTGCAGTTCCCGCTGCTTCTCCTCGCCGAGCGTGGGCAGGTGCAGTCCCGCCGCGGTGGCCAGGTCGGCGAAGTGCGCGCCGGTGCCGCCCGATATCGAATAGACGGCGACGCCCTCGGCGGCCGGCGGCCTGGCCCTGGCGAGCAGGGCAGCGGTGTCCTGCAGCTCGTCCAGTCCGGCCACGCGGACCACGCCGAACTGCCGCATCGCCGCGTCCACCACCTCGTCGGCGCCGGTGAGCTTGCCGGTGTGTGAGGCAGCGGTGCGGGCACCGGCCTCGGTGCGGCCCACCTTGACGGCGACGACCGGGACCTTGGCGCGGGCCGCCCGGTCGGCGGCGAGCAGGAAGCTGCGGCCGTCCTTGAGCCCTTCCACGTACGCGGCGATGGCGCCGACCTCGGGACGGGAGGCGAAGTAGGAGAGGAAGTCAGCGGTCTCCAGGTCGGCCTCGTTGCCGGTGGGGGCCCAGTGCGAGAGCCGGATGCCGAGCTCCTGGAGGGCGAAGACGGGGCGGCCCTGGTGGCCGGACTGGGTGATCAGGGCGATCGCGGGGCCGTCCAGGTCCTCGCGGAACGTCTCGAAGGCGTTGAGGTTGGTGTTCGGGCCGAGCAGCCGGATGCCGGAGCGGGCGACGGCCGCGGCCAGCCGCTCCTGCGCGGCCGCGCCCTCGCTGCCGGTCTCCGCGAAGCCGGAGGCGAAGGCGACCGCGAACTTCACTTTGGCCTCGGCCAGTTCCTCGATGACCGGCAGTGGATCGGCGACCAGCAGTACGGCGAGATCGACCTGCTCCGGCAGGTCGGAGACGGAGGTGTGACAGGGCAGGCCGAAGACGGACGAGCGGCCCGGGTTGACCGGGTGCAGCCGGGCGCCGACCCGCTCGGCCCAGTCGATCAGGCGGCGGGTGATGCCGGTGTGCGGCCGCCCCTCGCCGTCCGAGGCGCCGATGACGGCCATGGACCCGGGCCGGAAGAAGCGGTCCAGGTCCGGCACGTCGGCGGACAGTGGACGCCCGCTGACGTCCGGGTCGCCGCCCTGCGTGCCGCCGTCGTGTCCCGCCCCGCGGCCGCCGTCCTGGCCGGCCGTGCTGTGCACGGCACGCGGTGTCGTGGCCCCGCAGGCCACGACCCGGGCGGGCCGCGAGTGAGTGGTGAGGGTGCCATGAGTGGATCCCAGCATCGCTGCTCCGCTCCCGTCTGACCGTCGGCATTTATCTGACGCTCAGTCAGGTTAGCGAACTGACGGCCAGTCAGGAATGCCCCGTACGGACGGTAACCGCGCGCCCGGCAACGGGGTGCCGGCTGCGTCTGGGTTGTCCGCGCCCCTTGCGCAACCGTCGCGCCGTCCGTTGAACTGGCTCTCGAACTGACGAGCCGTCAGAAACAATCGGGGGTGCCGGCGCTGGGGAGGGTGCGATGCAGACGATCTGGCTCGGCGGGCCCGAATGGCTCGCGGTACTCCGTATCGGCCTGGGCCTGTGGTGGCTGGAGAGCTGGCGCCACAAGGACAAGAAGGGCTGGTTCGAACGGGGCACGGGCATCGCGTGGGCCGCCGACGTGGCGTCCGCGCATCGCTGGACCGCCGTGCGCCGCGGCTTCGACCTGGTCGTACGCCCCCGTCCGAAGGCGATGGCGTACGTCGTCGTGTACGCCGAGCTCGCCCTCGGGGCCGGGCTCGTCCTCGGCTTCCTCACGCCGGTCGCGCTGGTCTGCGGGCTGGTGCTCAACCTTCTCTACCTCGTACTGATGATCCACGACTGGGCCGAGCAGGGGCAGAACGCGATGATGGCCCTGATCTCGCTCGTCGCGCTGGGCGCGGCGGCCTGGCAGACCTGGTCGCTCGACGCCGCGATGGGACTCTTCCGATGACCGGTACCGCACCCCGGTACGACCTGCCCGAGACCGATGCCTTCACCCGCCCGTACTGGGACGCGGCGGCGGACGGACGGCTGCTGATCCGGCGCTGCCGGGCCGCCGGCTGCGGCGCTGCGCACCACTGTCCGAGGGAGTTCTGCCCGCGCTGCTGGAGCGAGGACGTGACCTGGGAGGAGGCGAGCGGCCTGGCCACGCTCTACACCTGGTCGGTGGTGCACAGGAACGACCTGCCGCCGTTCGGCGGCCGCGTTCCGTACACGGCCGCCGTCGTGGACCTCGCCGAGGGGCCGCGGATGATGACCGAGGTCGTCGACTGCCCCGAGGAGGAGCTGCGGATCGGCATGGCGCTGCGGGTGCGCTTCCGGCCCGGCGGCGGGGACGCCCCCGCCGTCCCGGTCTTCGGGCCCGCGACCGCACCCTGACGGCTACCGCACCCTGACGGCCTTATGAAGCCCGGCGACGGCCCACGAGCCCGGCGACGGCCTACGAAGCGCCGCGACGGCCGCAGAAAGGCCCCGGGTCCGCGACGGCCCGTGACGGCCCGCGGCGGCGCCGTAAACGGGTGGCGGGGCCGCGGCGCTGGGAGGCACCCTGGGCGGGTGCTGATCAGAGACGCGGTAAGTGAGGACTGGGACGCGATCTGGCCGTTCTTCCACCGGATCGTGACCGCGGGGGAGACGTACACCTACCCGCGCGACCTCGACAGGGAAGCGGGCCGCGCACTGTGGATGCTCGATCCGCCGGGCCACACGGTGGTGGCGGTCGACGAGGACGGCACCGTCCTGGGGTCGGCCAAGATGAACCCCAACCACATGGGCGCCGCCTCCCACATCGCCGGGGCGAGCTTCATGGTCGACCCGGCGCACGGTGGCAAGGGCGTGGGCCGCGCCCTGGGCGAGTACGCGCTGCGCTGGGCGCGCGCCGAGGGGTACCGGGCGATGCAGTTCAACGCCGTCGTGGAGACCAACACGGGCGCGGTGGCCCTGTGGAAGTCGCTCGGCTTCGAGATCATGACGACCCTGCCGGAGGCGTTCCTGCACCCCACGAAGGGGTACGTCGGGCTGCACATCATGTACCAGCGGTTCTGAACGGCCGCCCGGGCCGCTTCCGGGCGCGCTCCCCACGGGCCGGGCCCGCCCGGCCGTACCCCGCCCGGCCCGTGCCCCGCCGCGTGCGGTCACGGCCAGAGCAGCACCCGCTGCCACCCGTCGTCCGCGCGCCGGTAGCTCAGCCGTACGTGCCGGCGGCGGTCGTCGCCCTGGAAGAACTCGACCTCCTCCGGGCGCAGCACGTACGCCGTCCAGCTCGGCACGTCCGCCTCCGGCTCGCGCTGCACCCGCGCCCAGGACCGCTCCGCCGCCTGCTCCAGTTCCGCGTACGAGTCCAGAACCTCGCTCTGCCGCCCCACGAGGGCGGCGGCCAGCGCGCCCCGGGAACGCCGGCGCAGGTCGGCGATGCTCTCCTCGGGGGTGCCCGTGATCACCGGGCCGCGTACCCGGACCTGCCGGCCGACCAGCGGCCAGTAGAAGCACAGCGCGGCGTGCGGGTGGGCGGCCAGCTCCCGGCCCTTGCGGCTGCCGCGGTGCGAGGCGAAGTGCCAGCCGTTCTCGTCGGCGTCGTGCAGCATCACGATCCGCACGGACGGGGCGCCCGCCGCGTCCGCGGTCGCCAGCGCCATCGTGTGCGGCTCCGGCACGCCCGCCGCTGCCGCCTCGCCCAGCCACTGCCGGAACAGCGGCAGCGGCGCCTCGGGGGCCGTCTCCGGGTCGAACGCCGGCAGCTCGCCCGGCCAGACGCGCAGGCTGCGCAGCAGGTCGCGGAAGGCGCGGGCCTCGGGGGTGTCGTCCGTGGTGGTCATGCCGGGCAGCGTACGTCCGTACGGCCGCCCGCGTCGCTCGCCTCCCGGCCGTCAACCGGCCCCCGCGTCGCTCGCCTCCCGGCCGGCAATTCGGTTGCGGCCGCCGGGCCCGGCGGCCGAGGCTGGAGCCATGACTGTGATCGGGACCGGAGCGGCCGTCGCGGTGCCCGCGCCTGCCCGGCTCGGCGCCGTCCGCACGGCCGGCGGACGCCGGCTGGCCTGGGCGGAGTGGGGCCCCGAGGACGGGGTGCCGGTGCTGCTGTGCCCCGGTGCCGGCACGTCCCGGCGGCTCGGTTTCGGCGCCGGGACGGTCGAGGAGCTGGGCGTACGGCTGATCTCCGTGGACCGCCCCGGGCTCGGCGCCTCGGACTCGGTGCCCGGCCGTACGCTGACCGGCTGGGCCGAGGACGTACGGGAGTTCGCCGCGCGGCGCGGCTTGGAGGGGCTGCGGGGCGTGGGCTTCTCGCAGGGCGCGCCGTTCGCGCTGGCCTGCGCGGCGGCGGGGGTGCTGACCCGGGTCGCGCTGGTCTCCGGCACGGACGAGCTGGCCGCGCCCGCGTGCGAGGCACTGCTGCCGGACGAGGTGCGGTACCTCGTCGGCCGGGCCGCCGCCGATCCGGTGGCCGCCGAGCGGTCGTTCGCCGGCTTCGGCAGCCCGGAGGGGCTGTACGAACTCATCGTGATGAGCAGCGGCGAGCGGGATCGCGCGCTGCTGGAGCAGCCCGCGTTCGCCGCCGCCTTCCAGGAGGCGTTGGCGGAGGGCTTCGCGCAGGGCCCGGCGGGGTACGCGCGCGACACGCTGCTGACCATGAGCCGCTGGCCCTTCGACCCGGCGGACGTCCGGACACCGGTCGACCTCTGGTACGGCGCCCTGGACGCCGCGCCCACCCACTCCCCGGACCACGGCGCCCGGCTGGCCGCGCGCCTCCCCACCGCGCGGCGCCGGGTCGTCCCGGAGGCGGGCGGCATGCTGCTGTGGACGCACGCCGCTTCGGTGCTGGGGGCGTTGCTGGACGCGTGAGGCCGGGGCGACCACGGCACCATCGTCCGCGCCGCGCTGGCCCTGCTGCTGTCCGGTGCCGGTACCGCGCTGGCCGCTGCCACGCCGGGCCGATCCCGCTTGGTGTTGCCGCGCCTACCCATTCCGCGGACCACGGCGCCCGGCTGGCCGTGCGCCTGCCCGCCGGGGCGGCGCCGGGTCGTCCCGGACGCGGGCGGCATGCTGCTGTGGACGCACGCCGCTTCGGTGCTGGGGGCGTTGCTGGACGCGTGAGGCCGGGGCGCGGCGGCCGCGTTGCCATCCGCGCCGTGGCCGTGTCCTCCGCCGGGCAGGCGGGGCCGGTGGCCCGTGGGCGGGGCCCGGGACCGCGTCCGTCATCGGTGCGCCGTGCGGGTGTCAGAGGACTTCGTGCACCGTGCGGCGGTAGGTGGAGCGGCGGTCGTCGATGTCGGCCCAGCGGTCGCCGTACACCGTCTGCGTGATGCCCGGCTCGCGCAGGAACTGGTGCGGGAAGCCGAGCGGCACCGCGCTCACCTCGTCCAGCCGGGCCACCGCTTCGGCGTCCAGGTCGACGTCGGTGGCGGCGAGGTTGTCCCGCAGCTGGCTCTCCTTCGTGGCGCCGACGATCGGGATGACGTTGCCGGGCCGCTGCCGGAGCCAGGCCAGCGACACCTGGGCGGGGCTCCAGCCGCCCTGCTCGGCGATCTCCAGCACCGCGGTCACGACGGCGTCCTCGTTGTGGTCGGCGCGGTTGTCCCAGTCGTGGGTGGCCAGCCGGCCGGTCTCGCCGCGGCGGTACTTGCCAGTGAGCTTGCCGGCGGCCAGCGGTGCCCAGGCGAGTACGGCCAGATCGAATGCGCGGGCTTGCGGCAGCAGCTCGCGCTCCGGCGTGCGCTCCAGCAGGTTGTAACGCAGCTGAGAGCCGGCGAAGGCGGTCCAGCCGCGCAGCTCGGCGAGGGTGTTGGCCTGCGCGATCTCCCAGGCGGGCCAGTCGGACACCCCGACGTACAGCACCTTGCCGGCCCGCACGACGTCGTCCAGCGCCCGCATGACCTCCTCGACCGGGGTGAAGTTGTCCCGCGCGTGCACCCAGAGGACGTCGAGGCGGTCGGTGCGCAGCCGCTCCAGGCTGGCCTCGACCGACTGCACGAGGTTCTTGCGGTGGCTGCCGGCCGCGTTCACGTCACCCTTGCGGGTGGCGCAGGTGTACTTGCCGGCCAGGACGAAGCGGTCCCGGCGCCCGGCGAGCAGCTCGCCGAGGATGCGTTCGGCGCTGCCGTCCGTGTAGTTGTTCGCGGTGTCGATGAAGTTGCCGCCCGCTTCGGCGTACGTGTCCAGGATGCGGCGGCTGGTGTCCGGCGTGGCTCCCCAGCCCCAGTCCTCGCCGAAGGTCATGGTGCCGAGGCACAGTTCGCTCACCCGGAGCCCGGTCCTGCCGAACAGTGTGTAACGCATTGCTCCCCCTCGCGTCGGGTCGTGAGCCGCACGCTAGGAGCTGGAGCGCACTTCAACGCAACCGCGCGATTCGGCCGCGCGCCCGCGCGGTCGGCACCCGCACCACCCGTCACTCGGCCCCGAGCACGACCGTCCCCGAGGAGCAGAACCAGCCGCCGGTGCCGGAGGCGACAGCGAGCCGCGGCAGGCGGCCGCAGGCCCGGCGCACCTGACGGTCGGCACCGGCCTCGCCGCGCAGCTGACGCACCGCCTCGACCAGCAGGAACAGCCCGCGCATGCCGGGGTGGCAGGCGGCCAGCCCGCCACCGTCGGTGTTGGTCGGCAGCGCGCCGTCCCGGAGCAGCCGCCCCTTCTCCACGAAGGCGCCGCCCTCGCCCTTGGCGCAGAAGCCGAGGTCCTCCAGCGTCACCAGCGTCATGTAGGTGAAGGCGTCATAGATCTGGGCGAGGTCGATCTCCTCGGGGCGCACGCCCGCCCGTTCGAAGGCCAGCCGCCCCGAGACGGCCGCCGGGGAGACCGTGAAGTCGTCCCACTCCGCCATCGAGCTGTGCGAGACGGCGGTGCCCGAGCCGAGCACCCAGACCGGCGGCCGGGCCAGGTCCGGCACCCGGTCCTCGGCGACCAGCAGGACCGCGCAGCCGCCGTCGGAGCGGATGCAGCAGTGCAGCTTGGTGAAGGGATCGGCGATCATCGGCCCGGACAGCACGTCGTCGACGGTGACCGGGTCCCGGTACATCGCGTCCGGGTTGGCGGCCGCGTTGGCGCGGGTCTGGACGGCGATCTCCGCGAGCTGTTCCAGCGTGGTGCCGTACTGGTGCATGTGGCGACGGGCGGCCATCGCGTACTTGGCTATGAGGGTGTGCCCGTACGGCACTTCGAACTGCAGCGGACCGCGCGCCCCGAAGGAGAGGTCGGCGGTGCGGCGCCGCGCCTTCAGGTCGGCGCGTGCGGTCGACCCGTACACCAGCAGTACCGCGTCGGCGTGCCCGGCGGCGATCGCGTCGGCGGCGTGCGCGGCCATGACCTCCCACGTGGCGCCGCCCACGGAGGTCGAGTCGACCCACGTGGGGCGCAGCCCGAGGTATTCGGCGACCTCGATGGGGGCGAGGGTGCCGAGCCCGGCGGAGGCGAACCCGTCAATGGCCGAGCGGTCCAATCCCGCGTCGGCCAGCGCGCGGCGGGCGGCCTGGGCGTGCAGGGCGTAGGGGGTGGCGTCGTCGACGCGGCCGCAGTCGGCCAGCGCCACTCCGGCGACGGCGACCTTGCGGGCACGTGCGGGAGTCCCGGTGCCTCGAGTCATAAAACTGACGGTACATCAGATAATGGTGGCGGGGCAGATCCGTGCACGGGTGCTGGGAATGCGGGCGAGGCACCGGGCTGCGGACGCGGAGGAAGCACGGGGCTGCGAACGCGGAGGAAGGAACGCGGGCGAGGCGCGGGGCTGGGAATGTGTGCGGCGGCTCCCTACGATGACGGCCCGTCAGTTCCGACGGGTGTCGACGTACGGCCGGGAGGAGCCCGCCGATGGACGCCGCGTTCACCGAGGAGCAGGACGAGTACCGCCGCAGCCTGCGCGCGCTGCTGCGCGCCCAACGGCAACCGGACGGGCCCGGAGCCGCCGCACCCGCCACCCACGGTTCCGGGGCCGTCGCACGCGCCTCCCGGGGCTTCGACGAGGACCTGTGGCGGCTCCTGGCCCGGCGGCACGGGCTGCCGGGCTGCCCGCCACCGGCCGGCCGCGACGGCGCCGCCCGTGACGGCGCCGCCCGCGACCCCGTCACGCCGCTCCTCGCCTGTGAGGAGGCCGGCCGGGTGCTGCTGCCCTCGCCCCTGCTGCCGACCGCCGTGCTGGCCGCGCCGCTGATCCGCGCGCTCGGCAGCGAGGCGCAGCGCACCGAACTGCTGCCGGCCCTCGCGGCCGGCGAGCTGACCGGCGCACTGGCCGTACCGGGCGCCCGGCTCGCCACCGCACTGGCGCTCACCGGACCGCACACGGGGGAGTGGGCCGGCGGCGGCCGTACCGGCGGCATCCAGGCCCGGCCCGAAGGGCACGGCGGCTGGCGCCTCTACGGGGAGGCGGATCAGGTCCTCCATGGGGAGGGCGCCGACGTGCTGGTGGTGGCGGCGCGTGCCGGGGCGTACGCACGCGGCCGCACGCTGCTCTTCCTCGTACGGGCCGGCGCACCGGGCCTGCGCCAGACTCCGTCGGCGGCGCTGGACGAGACCCGGCCGCAGGCGCGGCTCGAACTCCGTGACGTCCCCGCGGCCTTGCTGGGGGAGGACGCGGACGGCACCGCCGTGCCCGCCGCGCTCGCCACGGTGGGGGCGCAGGCGGCAGTGGCACTGGCAGCCGAGGCCGTGGGCGCCGCCGACGCCCTGCTCACCCGCACCGCCGCCGAGTGCTTCGGCCGCTCCGGCGGCGGCTCCCCGGACATACGGCAGCGGCTCGCCGACCTGTACGCGGCGGTTCGGGCCGCGCGTGCGACGGCGTACGGCGCGGCCCGGGCGCCGGGCAACGGAGACGGTGCCCCTGGAGAGGGCGTCCTCGCCCTTGCGCTGGCTCTGGAGGCGCTGCGCACCGTGGCGGGCGAGGCCCTGCAGCTCCACAGCGGCTCCTCCGGGGAGCGCGAGGCGCAGCACTACATGAGGCGTGCGGTCGGCGACGAGCTGCTGTTCGGTCCGGCACACCGGCTGCGCGCGCATGCCGCCGGACTGTCCGGGCTGTTCGCGGAGTGCCGCACGGGAGAGGCGGTGCCGGCCTGATGGGGCGCGCGGAGACGCCAGTACGGGTGCGGGCCGGAGTGCGCCTGGTGCAGAAGATGTCCGCCACTCGGGCGTTCGCGCGGGCCGCACCGTACGTCGTACCGGCCCTGGACCGTGCGGTGCACCGGCTGACCCGGGGAAAGGTGCTGCTCAGCGCGCGGATGCTGCCGGGCGTCGTACTGACCTCCACCGGCGCCCGGAGCGGGCAGCGGCGGCAGACCCCGCTGGCCTGCATGCCGGAGCCGGCCGGCAGCTGGGTGCTGATCGGCAGCAACTTCGGCCGGCCGGGTCATCCGGCCTGGACCGCGAACCTCCTCAAGCACCCGGATGCCGAGATCAGTTGGCGGGGCCGCGAGATCCCCGTACGGGCGGTGCTGCTGACGGGAGCCGAGCGGGCAGCGGCCTGGCGGGCCGTGCTGGACTTCTGGCCGCCGTACGCCGCTTACCAGTCACGGGTGACACGCGAGATCCGGCTGTTCCGGCTCGTGCGGCGCTGATCCGGGGCCAGGCGGCCGTACGCGTCCGGTACCGCGGGAGAGACGCACCGGGCGCCGCGTACGGGAACGGCTGCGCATCCGGTACCGCGCACGTATACGCATCGGGCACCGTCCGGCTCCCGTGGGAGTCCGGGCGGCGCCCGATGCGGTGTGCGGTCATGGCAGGACGAAGGGCGGACCGGCGACGGCGCGACGGCAGCAGGACATGCCGCGGCCTGTCGTCACGTCGTGCCGGGGAGCGGCGGTCGCACGCCGCGCCCCGGCTACTTGGCGGGCTTCTTGCCCGTGACGCCGAGGTGGACCAGCAGCGCGAGGTTCGGCTTGAGCTCGGCCTGCTTGACGCCCCAGCTGGTGAAGCCCTTCTGGTGGCCGGCGACGGCGGCCAGCATGGCCACCAGCGAGCCGGCCATGGCCGCCGGGCTGATCTCCTTGTCCACCTTGTTCTTCGCCTGGAGCTCCTTGATGGAGTCCGTAAGGGAGTTGGTGACGGCGTTCAGGATCTTCATGCGGATCTTGTAGAACCGCTTGTCGCCCTCGGCCGCGCCGAGGTCGACGACGCGCAGGATCGCGTCGTGCTTCCGCCAGAAGGAGAGGAAGCCGTCGACCAGTTCCTCGGCCGTCTGACGGCCGGACTTGCCGGCCCAGGAGCGCCCGGCGACCAGTTCGGTCAGGCTCGCGCCCTCCTTGGCCATCTCCTCGGCGATCTCGAGGACGGCGCCCTCGACGTCGGGAAAGTACTGGTAGAACGTCGCGGGCGAGGTGCCCGCCTTGCGCGCTACGTCGATGACCTTGACGTCCCGGTACGGGGACGAACTGAGCATCTCGCTGAGGCAGTCGAGCAGCTTCTGCCGGGTCGCCTGCCCGCGGCGGCCGGCGACTCTGCCGTCGACGGTTCGAACTTGTCCTGTCATGCCGTCAGCTTACCGAGGGGTGATCGGAGCGCGATTTGGCTGCCTGCAAATGGGGATGGGGTGCGGCCGGCCCCGAATACGCTGCTGCCGCTGCGCTTCGGGGCCGCGAAACCGGCCCGCCGGCTTTGGCCTGAACAAGTGAATCGTCTTATCAACAGCCTGTGGACAACTTCGGTGGACAACCTCCCGGGGGTATCCGGGGGGCCTCATCCGGGGGCGCCCACGGAGATCCCCGGTTAGTTTGTCCGTATGACGGCTTTCGCGGAGGGTGTTCCTTGCTGGGCGGATGCGATGCTGCCCGATCTGGAAGCGGGCAAGCGCTTCTACGGTGAGCTGTTCGGCTGGTCCTTCGTGGACGTCGGCCCCGAGTTCGGCAACTACACCAACGCCCTGCTCGACGGGCGCAAGGCCGCGGGCCTGATGCCCAAGAGGGACGGCAGGATGCCCACCGTATGGGGCGTCTACTTCGCGGCCTCCGATGTCGCCGCCACCGCTGCCCGGGTAGGGGAGGCGGGCGGCCAGGTGATCACGGGGGCCTCGCCGGTCGGTGACCTGGGCGCGATGATGCTGGGCGTCGACCCCGGGGGTGCGGTCTTCGGCGCCTGGCAGGCGGGCCGGCACGAGGGCTTCGAGGTGCAGGGCGAACCCGGCTCCTACGTATGGATGGGCCTCAGCACGCGGGCCCCGGAGGCGGTCGACGCCTTCTACTCGGACGTCTTCGGCTTCGAGGGCGTGCCCGGCGACCCGGGGGCGACACCCTCCTTCCTGCCGTGGCGGGTCGCGGGCCAGGAGCGCGAGATCGGCTGCCGGATCGTGCTGGACTCCCGGGCGCCCGCCGAGCTGCCCGCGCACTTCACCGTCTTCTTCCTGGCCGAGGAGATGGACGCGGCGCTGCGGACGGCGGTCCGGCACGGCGGCAAGGTCCTCAGCGAGCCGCAGGGCACGCCCGGCGGGCCGCTCGCGCTGGTCGTCGACAATCAGGGCGCGGCCTTCGGGCTGATGGCCCCGAAGTAGCCGCGGAGGCCGGGCCCGCGAGGCCGCCGGCCGCCGGGCGTCTTCGCGTGGAAGAATCGTCTCTTTGCTCGTACCGCCAGCCCCACGCGTCCCTTCGGTCTCAGAAGTGTGAATGTTCGCTGCATGGCCGCGGTGCATAACCCAACAGCTCCGTACAAATCTCCCCGCTTTTTGCCAAGTAGGCGTGCCCGTCCGGCAATTAGTTCGTGGTCATGGCCCCCGAAGGGCGTTCGGCACAGCAGAATTGATGGCAGTGGCAGCTCCCGTTGCCGGGCCGCGGGCGGCGCGGCCCGGCAACGGGTCCGCAGGCTCGCCGGCGGCCCGGTGAGCGCGCGGGGCGAAGAGTACGTACGGGGATGTGAATGGCGACGACGGACCGCACGCCGGTGCACGCACCGGGGCCCGGGAAGGTCCGGCCGGGGCGTACGGCCATGACCTCGGCCGCCCGGCGGTCACCGGACATATGTGCGGCCGGCAGAGGAACGGGATACGGCGGGCGCCCGTACGTGGGGTGTAACGGCAGGTAACGACCCCTGTGCGTACCGCTCGGCGGGACACGGGACACGACGGGAAGCCCCCGGGTTCGCAACCGTCGGCTTCGCCAGGAAGAATCAGCATGCGTACGGCCGAATCGGCCAGGCGGTGAGACGCTGCTCGGGGCAGTGGCTCTCGGCGGCTCTTGGCTTTTGAGAGTCTCTTTGACGCCCCACGGGGAGGTGGCAGGCAAGTGGTGGAGCAGCTGACGCAGCACGATCCCCGGCGGATCGGCCCGTTCGAGGTGCTCGGCCGTCTCGGTGCCGGCGGTATGGGGCTGGTCTACCTCGCACGCTCGGCATCCGGCCGGCGCGTGGCGATCAAGACGGTCCGCACCGAGCTCGCCGAGGACCAGCTGTTCCGGGTCCGCTTCACGCGCGAGGTCGAGGCGGCCCGTGCGGTCAGCGGCTTCTACACCGCGGCGGTGGTCGACGCCGATCCGCGTGCGGCGGTGCCCTGGCTGGCGACCGCGTACGTCCCCGCCCCCTCGCTGGAAGAAATAGTCAATGAGTGCGGGCCGCTGCCGGCCCAGGCGGTGCGCTGGCTGGCCGCCGGCGTCGCCGAGGCCCTGCAGTCCATCCACGGCGCCGGCCTGGTCCACCGCGACCTGAAGCCCTCGAACGTGCTCGTCGTGGAGGACGGCCCCCGGGTGATCGACTTCGGTATCGCCAGCGGGGTGTCGAACACCCGGCTGACGATGACGAACGTCGCCGTCGGTACGCCCGCGTACATGTCACCCGAACAGGCGCGCGACTCGCGCAGCGTCACCGGGGCCAGCGACATCTTCTCCCTCGGCTCCACCCTGGTCTTCGCCGCCACCGGGCACGCGCCCTTCCACGGCGCCAACCCGGTCGAGACGGTCTTCATGCTGCTCCGCGAGGGCCCGGACCTGGAGGGGCTGCCCGACGAGCTGCGGCCGCTGATCGAGTCCACGATGCAGATGGCCCCCGAGCACCGCCCCAGCCCCGCCGACCTGCAGTCCCAGCTCGCGCC
>NZ_PQSQ01000097.1 GCF_002920575.1 Streptomyces sp. Ru73
GGCTCGGCCGGGGCGCGCACGACGAGCGTGGGCACCTCCGTACGGGCCAGCTCGGCGGTGCGCAGCATCCCCGAGTCGTCGGCGCGGCCGTGCGCGCCGTTGGCGTCGTACCGCCCCGCGTGCGCGATGATCCGCCGCTCCAGCGCACGGAAGTACGCCGCGTCGAACGGGATGCCACCGCCGCTCAGCAGCCGGGAGTGCGCGACCCGCTGGTCCAGTACGGCCTCCAGGCCGCGGTCCTCGAACGGCTTCGCCCACTCCTCCAGGATCTCCGGCGCGATGCCCGGCAGCTCCCCGACCGGCACCCGGGTGCCGTCCGGCCGTACGTAGTCCGTCGTGCTGAGCGCGCACGTCCCGATCAGCGTCGCGCTCAGCAGCCGCTCCGGATGGTCGGCGATCAGCAGCTGCGCGAGCATCCCGCCGAGCGACATCCCGACCACGTGCGCCCGCGCCACGCCGAGCCCGTCGAGCACGCCGACCGCGTCCTCGGCCAGGTCGGTGATCCGGTACGGCCGCTCGTCGAACGCCCAGGGGGAGCGGCCGGTGTCGCGGTGGTCGTAACGGATGACCCGGTGGTGCGCGGCGAGCGCGTCGACCAGCTCGTCGGGCCAGCCGAGCCCGGACGCCTGCGCCCCCATGATCAGCAGCAGCGCGGGCGCGTCGGCCGCGCCCCGCTGCTCGGCCCACAGCCGCACCCCGGGCGCCGCCTCCACGTACTGTCCGCCGTCCACGGCGTCCTCCCTTCCCCATCGCGAGACGCAGCGTCTCGCACTAGACGAACCGTACCGTCTCGCTAAGCCCTCGGCCCTGTCAACGGCATTACGGCCGCGCGCGTCCGTATTTCGGCCGTGCATGTCCGTGGAGGCGGGGCCCGGCGCGGCGGGGTCCGTAAACTTACTTCGCGGTAAGCGGGCGGGGCGGAAGGGCGTTCGGTGTGGGTGACGTGAAGAGCAAGCGGGTGCCGCGCGCGGTGCGCGAGCAGCAGATGATGGACGCGGCCGTGCTGACGTTCGCGCGGCGGGGGTACCGCGCCGCCTCGATGGACGAGATCGCCGAGGTCGCGGGCGTCTCGAAGCCGCTGGTCTACCTCTACCTGAACTCCAAGGAGGAGCTGTTCAGCGCGGTCATCCGGCGGGAGGCCGCGGCCCTGGTCGCCGCGGTACGGGCCGCGGTGGAGACCGGGGCGCCGGCCGACCGGCAGCTGTGGAGCGGCCTGCGGGGCTTCTTCGCGCACACCGCCGAGCACCCCGAGGGCTGGGCGGTGCTGCACCAGCAGGCCCGCACGCACGGCGAGCCCTTCGCGCTGGAGGTCGCCGCGATGCGGGCCGAGATCATCGAGTTCGTGACGGGCCTGATCGGCGCCGCGGCACGCGAGGCGGGCTGCGACGAGAACCTGGCGGAACGCGAGGTCTCCGGCCTCTCGCACGCCCTCGTCGGCGCCGCCGAGTCCCTCGCCGAATGGGCCAACGCGCGCCCCGCCGAAGCCCGCCCCACCGCCCGCGAGGCCGCCGCCACCCTCATGAACTTCGCCTGGACGGGTCTCGGCCCCCTGATGTCGGGCACCAGGTGGACGCCGGGCGGGTGAGCGATGGCCAATGTGTTCACGGCGGGCCGGGAGCGGCTGGACCTGAGCAACGGCGGGACCGACGTCTTCGTCGAGGTGCTGATGCTCGCGGTGTCCGCGCTCGCCGAGAGCGAGTGGGAGCGCCGCTTCGCCGCCCTGCTGAACCAGCAGGACCAGCACGCCATGGGCAACGGCGTCGTCGGGTTCGACCTGGCGGACGTCGACTGGGGTGAGGATCCGTACGCCGCCCGGGACTTCGTCCTCCGTACCGTACGGCTCGCCCGGCGCCGCCATCGCTGGGACGAGCTGCGGTACGACCCGCCGCACGCCGAGGGGTACCTGCGGCGTTACGAGGCGATGGTGGCGGGGTTCGATCCGCTGGACCCGCCGCCGCCCGGGTTCCTCACCGGCTGTACCGACTTCCCCGCCCCCGAAGAGGCGGCGAGCGCGAGCTGTCTGCGGCACCGCGTGCTGAGCGGGCTGCCGCAGTGGGACGCGTGCGTGTTCTGCAACAGCGGCCTGCTTTAGGACCTGATCTCCGCCTTGCCCGTGAGGTGCAGGCGCCCGTCGCCGCGGAGTTCGAAGGCGGGGCCGTCCGCGGCGTACGTCACCGTTGCCGGGAGGAGGACCGGGGCGCGGAAGTCCGCCGAGATGCGCAGGGACGTGGCGTCCGGGGGGAGGGCTTCGGCGGCGCAGCGGGCGAAGGTCCACATGCCGTGGGCGATGGCGCGGGGGAAGCCGAGCGGGCGGGCCGTCAGCGGGTGCAGGTGGATGGGGTTGTAGTCGCCGGAGACCGCGGCGTGCCGGCGGCCGAGGCCGGCGGGCAGCCGCCATTCGGCGCGGGGCGGCAGAGCGGAAGCGGCCGGCGGGGGCGTGGCCGGTGCGGAGGCCGCTTCCGTGCGGTGGCGGGCCAGGTAGGTGCTGCGGTCCTGCCAGACCGGTTCGCCGTCGCGGCGGGCCTCCGTGATCATGACGGCCTCGGTGCCGCGGCGGTGCGGCCGGAGCTCCGCCGCGTACACCGTGAGGTCCAGCGGCTCGTCGGCGGGCAGTGGCGCGTGCTGGACGATCTCGATCGAGGTGTGGACCAGGCCGAGCATCGGCAGCGGGAAGGCGCGCGCGCTCATCAGCCGCGCGGCCAGCGGGAAGCCGAGGATGTGCGGGTAGGTGACCGGCAGTTGCCGGGCGGCCGCGGGGAAGCCGCAGACCTCGGCGTACGCGGCGGTCCTGGCCGCTTCGGCCCGTACGCCGGGCAGGGTGAGCCGTACGGCCGGCAGCGGCGCGTCCGCCCGGGGCCGCTTGCCGATCCCGGTGAGCACGCCCTTGCCCAGCGCCGCCATCAGCCGCGGCGCGCGGCCCAGCGTCACGTCCTCGCCCCTGTCCTTCCTCGTGTCCGCCATCACGCCCCCAGCAGGCTCTGCCCGCACACCCGGACGACCTGCCCGTTGACGCCGCCGGAGGCGGGGTCCGCGAGCCAGGCGATGGTCTCGGCGACGTCGACGGGAAGGCCGCCCTGGCCGAGGGAGTTCATCCGGCGGCCGACCTCCCGGATGAAGAGCGGCACGGCCGCGGTCATCTTCGTCTCGATGAAGCCGGGCGCGACCGCGTTGACGGTGACCCCGTGCTCGGCGGCGGCGCGCGGCGCGAGCGAGCGGACCAGCCCGATGATCCCGGCCTTGCTCGCCGCGTAGTTGGTCTGGCCCGTGTTGCCCGCGATCCCGGCGATGGACGCGGTGGCCACGATCCGGCCCGTGCCGCGCCGGAGCGTGCCGGCGGCCAGCAGCTGGTCGGTGGTGCGGAGCACCGCGGCGAGGTTGACGTCCAGTACGGCGTCCCAGCGGTCGGCCTTCATGTTGGCGAGCCGCCGGTCGCGGGTGATGCCCGCGTTGTGGACCAGGACGTCGAGGCCGTCGGGGAGGGCGGCGGCGATCCGCTCGCCCGCGTCCGCCGCGGTGATGTCCAGCGTGAGGGCCTGGCCGCCCAGCCGCCCGGCGACCGCCCGTACGTCCGCCTCGGCCTGCGGCACGTCGAGGCAGACCACGTGCGCGCCGTACCGGGCGAGCGTCGTCGCGACCGCCTCGCCGATGCCGCGCGCGGCGCCGGTCACCAGCGCGGTCCGCCCGGCCAGCGGCCGGTCCCGGTCCTCGGGCGCGGTGACCTCGGCGGCCTCGACGCCGATGACCTGGCCGCTGACGTACGCGGACCGGGGCGAGAGGAGGAAGCGGAGGGTGGATTCGGCAGCATCGGCGGAGCCGGGCGCCAGCCGCAGCAGCTGCGCGGTGCGCCCGCGGCCCGCCTCCTTGCCCAGCGACCGTACGAACCCTTCGAGCGCCTGCTGCGCCGCGGCCTGGTGGTGGTCCGCCGGGTCGGGCGCCGAGCCGAGCACGACCAGCCGGGCGTCGTCCGTCAGCGAGCGCATCACCGGGTGCAGCCCGTCGTACACCTCGCGCAGCGCGGCCACGTCCGCGGCTCCGGTGGCGTCCACGACGACCGCCGCGTACCGCGCCCCGTCCTGCCGCGAGGTGTGCACCGGCAGCCCGGCCCGCGCCAGCACGGCCGTCGGCTCCACCGTGCTCTTGCCTGCCGTCACGTGCAGCAGCGGCCCGTCCAGCTCCGGCCGCTCCGCGCTCCACCGGTGCAGCGGGGCCGGCTGCGGCAGCCCCAGCCGCCGGGTCACGAAGCGCCCCGGTCCGGACTGCGTGAAACGAAGGTAGCGATCGGGCATTGGCCGGCTCCTGGTTCTCGCGTAAATTTACTTCCGAGTAAGGTTACTCAAGGGTCAGGAGCTGGTCGAGGATGAGTACGCAGGAGAGCACCGGGGGCACCCGGCGGGTCGCGGTGATCGGCGGCAGCCGCATCCCCTTCGCCCGCTCGGACGGCCCGTACGCCACCGCCTCCAACCAGGAGCTGCTGACCGCGGCGCTGGACGGCCTGGTCGGCCGGTTCGGCCTGGCGGGCGAGCGGATCGGCGAGGTCGTCGCGGGCGCGGTGCTCAAGCACAGCCGCGACTTCAACCTGGCCCGCGAGACGGTGCTCGGCTCCGGGCTGGACCCGCGCACCCCCGCGTACGACATCCAGCAGGCGTGCGGCACCGGCCTCCAGGCCGTCATCGCCGCCGCCAACAAGATCGCCCTCGGCCAGCTGGACAGCGCGATCGCCGCCGGCTCCGACACCGCCAGCGATGCCCCGCTCGGCGTGAACGAGGAGCTGCGGAAGATCCTGCTCGCCACCCGCCGCGCGAAGACCGCCGGCGCCCGCCTGAAGCAGCTCGCCCGCATCCGGCCGCGCCACCTCGTCCCCGAGATCCCGCGCAACGCCGAGCCGCGCACCGGCCTCTCCATGGGCGAGCACGCGGCCCGTACGGCGAAGAAGTGGGGCATCCAGCGCGCCGACCAGGACGCCCTCGCGGCCGCCAGCCACCAGCGGCTCGCCGCCGCGTACGACCGCGGCTTCCTCAAGGACCTGGTCGTGCCGTTCCGCGGCCTGGACCGGGACCAGAACCTGCGCCCCGACTCCACCCCGGAGAAGCTCGCCCGCCTCAAGCCCGTCTTCGGTGTCCGGGACGGCGACGCGACGATGACGGCGGGCAACTCCACGCCGCTGACGGACGGCGCGGCGACCGTACTGCTGGCGAGCGAGGAGTGGGCGCGGGAGCGCGGGCTCACGCCGCTGGCCTACCTCACCGCGTACGAGACGGCCGCCGTCGACTTCGTGGACGGGGACGACGGGCTGCTGATGGCGCCCGCGTACGCCGTGCCGCGGATGCTGGAGCGGGCCGGGCTCGGCATCGAGGACTTCGATCTGGTCGAGAGTCCACGAGGCGTTCGCCTCCCAGGTGCTGGCCACCCTCGCCGCCTGGGAGAAGCAGGGGCTGGCGCCCGTGGACCGCGACCGGCTCAACGTCGCCGGGTCCTCGCTGGCCACCGGCCACCCCTTCGCCGCGACCGGCGCCCGCATCGTCGCCACCCTCGCCGAGCTGCTGGCCGAGCGCGAGCCGGCCGCCGACGGCAGGCCCGTACGCGGTCTGATCTCGATCTGCGCGGCGGGCGGTCTGGGCGTGACCGCGATCCTCGAACGCGCCTAGGCGACGGTTGCCGCGGCCGGTTCCCGTGCCGGCCGCGGCAACCGGACACCCACCCCTCTCGCAGCATCCCCACGCAGCACAGCAGCCGCACCGCAGCAGCACCGAAGTTCCACGGAAGGTCCGCCGGACAACCCAAGGGCCCCCGCCCCCTCGGGGCGCCCGCCTGAGGAGCCGCTCGTGTCACGCCAGGAAGCCGCACCACCCGGAAACCCGGTACTCGTCCCGCCCCGGAAGACCGTCGAGGACGGCACCGTCCGCGAGGTGTCCGTCCCCCCGCTCGCCCCCGCCGTCCCCGCCGGTTCCCTCGGCGACATCCCCTTCGACAACGCGGCCGAGGCCCCCACCGAGGCGGTGCTCGGCCGCAAGCAGCGCGACGGCAGCTGGCGCGACGTGACCGCCGCCGCATTCGCCGACGAGGTCCTCGCCCTCGCCAAAGGGCTGATCGCGCACGGGCTGCGCCCCGGCGACCGGCTCGCCATCATGGCCAGGACCAGCTACGAGTGGACGCTGTTCGACTTCGCGGCCTGGGCGGCGGGCCTGGTCACCGTCCCCCTGTACCCGACCTCCTCGGCCGAGCAGGCACAGTGGATCCTGCACGACTCCGGGGCCGTGGCCTGCGTCGTCGAGCACGTCGAACAGACCCGCATGATCAGCGGCGTACGCGGCGGACTGTCCGGCCTCGCCCACCTCTGGCAGCTGGACACCGGCGCCGTCGCGCAGATCACCTCGGCCGGCCGCGATCTGCTCACCGACGAGGTCACCAAGCGCCGGGCGGCCCGCGGCCCCGCCGACATCGCCACCCTGATCTACACCTCCGGCACCACCGGCCGCCCCAAGGGCTGCGTGCTGACCCACGGCAACTTCTTCGCCGAGGTCGACAACTCCATCGAGCTGCTGCACCCGGTCTTCAAGTCGGTCAGCAAGGACCCCGCCTCGACCCTGCTCTTCCTGCCGCTGAGCCATGTCTTCGGCCGGATGGTGGCGGTCGGCTGCCTGCGGGCCCGGGTGAAGCTGGGCCACGCCCCGAGTATCCAGACCGAGGAGCTGCTGGCCGATCTGGCCGGCTTCCGCCCGACGTTCCTGCTGGCCATCCCGTACGTACTGGAGAAGGTGTACAACACCGGACGGGCCACGGCCGAGAAGATGGGCCGGGCCTCCTCCTTCGACCGCGCGGCACGCATCGCCCGTGCGTACGGCGAGGCGGTCGAGGCCGCCGAGCACGGCACCGGGTCCGGCCCCGGGCTCGGCCTGCGCGCCGCCCGCGGTCTGTACGACCCGCTGGTCTACCGGCGCATCCGCGCGGCGCTCGGCGGCCGGGTCCGCTACGCGATCTGCGGCGGCTCCCCGCTCGGCAAGCGGCTGGCAGCCTTCTACGAGGGCGCCGGCATCCAGGTCTTCGAGGGGTACGGCCTGACGGAGACCACCGCGGCCGCCACCGTCACCCCGCCGCTCAAGCCCCGCCTGGGCACCGTGGGCTGGCCGCTGCCCGGCAGCGCGGTCCGCATCGCCGACGACGGAGAGGTGCTGCTCCGCGGCGGCCAGGTCTTCGCCGGTTACTGGGACGCGGCGAGCGGCACCGCCGTACCGGTCACCGACGCGCAGGAATGGTTCGCCACCGGCGACCTCGGCGCACTGGACGCGGACGGGTACCTGACCATCACGGGCCGCAAGAAGGAGATCATCGTGACCTCCGGCGGCAAGAACGTGGCGCCCGCGCCGCTGGAGGACCGGCTGCGCGCCCACCCGCTGGTCGGCCAGTGCATGGTGATCGGCGACAACCGGCCCTACGTCACCGCGCTGATCACCCTGGAGCCGGACGGGCTCGCGCACTGGCGGCAGATGCAGAAGAAGCAGGACGTGCCGCTCACGGAGCTGGTGCGGGACGAGAAGCTCCTCGCCGACCTGCAGCGCGCCGTGGACGACGCCAACCGGCTGGTCTCCCGTGCCGAGTCCGTGCGCCGCTTCGCCGTGCTGCCCGCCGACTTCACCGAGGAAGCCGGACATCTCACGCCTTCGTTGAAACTGAAGCGAATGGCCATTGCACGGGACTATGCGAAAGACATCGACGCGCTGTACGAAAGTAGTTGAGCGCGGAACCGACCCCGCCCGTCGCCCGTCCAAGCGGGCGCGTCAGACTGGAGTCCCGTGTCGCCTCTGTGGGGGAGGCGGCGCGGGGCTTCACCCTTTTCTGTCCGATTTGCCGGGACTGGGTGGCCGAAAAGGCCGCCGAGCCGGGAAGGCTGTGGACCCGGGAAGGCCGCCGAGCCGGGAAGGCCGCCGAGCCGGGAAGGCCGCCGAGCCGGAGAGAGAGCGGAGCCGGAAAGGCAGGAGCCCCGCTCGCCGCCGGAGCGGCGGAGCAGGGCTCCTTGGGTACTGCTACTCACGGCCGCGATCGGCCGACCCGGGCAACTAGGCCGGGGTGACGTTCTCCGCCTGCGGGCCCTTCGGGCCCTGGGTCACGTCGAAGGTCACGGTCTGGTTCTCCTCCAGGGAGCGGAAGCCAGACGCGTTGATCGCGGAGTAGTGGACGAAGACATCGGGGCCGCCGCCGTCCTGGGCGATGAAGCCGAAGCCCTTCTCGGCGTTGAACCACTTGACGGTTCCGGTAGCCATAAGCCCTCCTTGGGCCAAAGGGTTGCCCTGCTCCAGAACCTGCAAAGAAGTCTGAAAACTACAAATGCCTGCGGGTCACATGATCCGCAGGCTCTGTACTGCAAGGGAAACCAAACTGCAACTTGCGCTGAGCCTAGCACGGTGCGCTCAGAAGGCGGAAGAGCCAAAGATCACGTTTATCGTCGCGCCGAGGTGATCCGGTGCTCCTCCGTACGCCGTCCGGGGTCCGGAACCGATACGCGCGAGTGGCGGACGCACGCCATACGGAGGCCCCCGCCGCCTCGTGAGGAGCCCCGCGGGGCTAGCCTCCGCATGTGGACAATTCAACCGTAGGAGACGCACCCGCACCGACCGCCGGCCACCGCCGGACCCGGCCGCGGGTGGGCCACATCCAGTTTCTGAACTGCCTGCCCCTCTACTGGGGCCTGGCCCGTACGGGCACCCTGCTCGATCTGGAGCTCACCAAGGACACGCCCGACCAGCTGAACGACAAGCTGGTCGCGGGCGAACTCGACATGGGTCCGATCACCCTCGTGGAGTTCCTCAAGCACGCCGATCAGCTGGTCGCCTTCCCCGACATCGCGGTGGGCTGCGACGGCCCGGTGATGTCCTGCGTGATCGTCTCGCAGAAGCCGCTGGACCAGCTGGACGGCGCCCGGGTCGCGCTCGGCTCGACCTCCCGGACCTCGGTGCGGCTGGCGCAGCTGCTGCTCGCCGAGAAGATCGGCGTCACGCCCGACTACTACACCTGCCCGCCCGACCTGGGCGTGATGATGCAGGAGGCGGACGCCGCCGTGCTGATCGGGGACGCCGCGCTGCGCGCGAACCTGCACGAGGCGCCCCGGCTGGGCCTGGAGGTGCACGACCTCGGCCAGATGTGGAAGGACTGGACCGGCCTGCCGTTCGTCTTCGCGGTGTGGGCGGCCCGGCGCGACTACCTGGAGCGCGAGCCGGTCGTCGTCCGCAAGGTGCACGAGGCGTTCCTGGCCTCCCGCGACCTGTCCCTGGAGGAGGTCGACAAGGTCGCCGAGCAGGCGGCCCGCTGGGAGCACTTCGACGAGCAGGTGCTCGCCACGTACTTCACCACGCTGGACTTCCGCTTCGGCCCTGACCAGCTGCGCGGCGTCACGGAGTTCGCCCGCCGCACGGGCCCGACGACGGGCTTCCCCGCGGACGTCCGGGTGGACCTGCTGGACGTGTGACCCGGTACCGGGCCTTTCCTGCCCGGATGCCGGGCCGCCGTCGGAGCGCGGGGGGCCGGCCGCATCTGAGCGGCGCCGGCCCCTCGCTTTTTTCATGCCCTATACAACTTTCTGGCCGTCTTCCGGCCTTCCACGACTTCTGCCCGGCGCCTTCCGGTCGCGCTTCCCGCCGCCGGTTCCGCCGGGAATTCTTCGTGAACTCTGTACGAACGGCGCGACCGCAATTCCCGGAATGGGTGGCCGCCGGAATTGAGGTCCGATTTTCCCCCGGCCGTTCGGCGGCACCGTGTCCGGAAAGCGCACCCCTTTCCGGCCGCCGCCGGCCGCCCGCCCCTCCGCATTCCCCCGATGGCCGGATCGCCGCCGTCCTAAGCTGTGGCGGACGGGCGTGACGCGAGGGGGAGGCGGGAGTCCATGCAGCCGCTGGAAGCGGAGGACCCGGCGCGGATCGGTACGTACACGCTGCTCGCCCGGCTCGGCGCCGGCGGCATGGGCCGGGTCTACCTCGGCCGCAGCCCCGGTGGCCGGACGGTCGCCGTGAAGGCCGTGCATCCGCAGTTCGCGGCCGACCGCGAGTTCCGGGCCCGCTTCCGGCGCGAGGTGGCGGCGGCCCGCCGGGTCGGCGGCGCCTGGACCGCACCCGTCCTGGACGCCGACGCCGAGGCGGCCGTGCCCTGGGTCGCCACCGCGTACGTCGCCGCGCCCTCGCTCGACGCCGCCGTCGCCGCGCACGGTCCGCTGCCCGAGCACTCCGTACGGGCCCTGGGCGCCGGCCTCGCCGAGGCGCTGGCCGCCGTGCACGGGCTGGGCCTGGTCCACCGGGACGTGAAGCCGTCGAACGTGCTGCTCACCCTGGACGGCCCGCTCCTCATCGACTTCGGCATCGCCCGTGCCACGGACGGCACCGCCTCGCTCACCGCCACCGGCGTCTCGGTCGGCTCGCCCGGCTACATGGCGCCCGAGCAGATCCTCGGCGACGGCACCACCGGCGCCTCGGACGTCTTCTCGCTGGGCGCTGTCCTGGCGTACGCGGCGACCGGCGAGAGCCCGTTCCCCGGTGACAGTTCGGCCGCGCTGCTCTACAAGGTCGTGCACGAGGAGCCGCGGCTCGGCCCGGAGCTCACCGGCGACCTGCGCGCGCTCGTCTCGGACTGCCTGCTCAAGCGGGCCGGGGACCGTCCGCCGCCCGCGGCCCTCGCCCGGCGGCTGGCCGGGGAGGGCGGCGCGGCGGCGCTGGTGCGCGCGGGCTGGCTGCCGTCCCCGGTGGTCGAGCAGGTCAGCCGCCGTGCCGTGGAGGTGCTGAACCTGGAGGCGGGGGCACGCGAGGGCGCGGCCCCGGTGCCGGGCCCCGCGGCGCCGGCCGCCGGCTTCGGGCCGCCGGACCCCTCGTACGCCGCCGGCCCCGGCCATCCGGGCGCCCCCGCGTACGGGCCCGGTGCCGCGCCGACGCCGCCCTCCGGGCCGGTGCCGTTCGACGCCCCTGCCGTGGTCCCGCCACCCCGGGAATGGCCGGCGCCCGCCGCCGCGACCGGCACCGGCGGGGCGGCCGCCGGGGCCGCGGGCGGGCCGGCCGGCGCCAAGGAGCGCCGGCTCACGCTCACCGGCATGTTCGGCGGCCGGGCCCGGCCCCGGCGGCTGAGCTGCACGCTCGTGCTGTCCGTCGCCGGTGCGCTGGCCGTCGCGACCACCGCGGCCGTCGTCCTCCCGCTGCTGCCGGGCGACGAGCCGAAGGGCGGGGACCAGGGCGGTCCCGCCGCGACCCCGACCGCCGGGCCCCCGCGCGGCGGAGGGCCGGAGGGCGCCGTGCCCGAGGCGTTCCTCGGCACCTGGACGGGCACCGTCCGGCAGGACGACGGCACGCCCAACGGCTCGGTCACGGTGACCGTCGGCAAGGGGAAGCCGGGCGAGCAGGTGGCGAAGCTGACGTACGACGTGATGATCACCAAGTGCCGGGCCACCGGCGAGCTCCGCTCGGCCACCGGCCGCCGGCTCACCCTGCGGGAGACGGCGGCGGGCGACACCGGCGCGCTGTGCACGGGCCGGGCCGCGACCGTCACCCTCACCCGGGAGGGCGACGGGCTCGCGTACGCCTCCGACGACGCGGACGGCGGCCACCCGACGGCGCACCTCACCAGGACCGGCTGACACCTCCGCAGCGGAGCCCCCGCGGGAAGCGGCCGACCGCCACCGGCCCCGCCGGACCCCTGGCGTACGCTGGATCGGTCGTTACACATGCCCGCCCAAGAACCTCGAAAGGGACGCCCGGTGACCGAGAACGCCGACCTCCAGTCCGTACTCGACCGCGCCGCGGAGGGCGGGCGGATCACCCCCGAGGAAGCCGTCGAGCTGTACCGCGACGCGCCGCTGCACGCCCTCGGCAAGGCGGCCGACGCCGTGCGCCGCCGCAAGTACGCCGGCATCGAGCACATCGCGACGTACATCATCGAGCGGAACATCAACTACACGAACGTCTGCGTGACGGCGTGCAAGTTCTGTGCCTTCTACGCGGCCCCGAAGGACACCAAGAAGGGCTGGACCCGGGACCTCGACGACATCCTGCGCCGCTGCGCCGAGACGATCGAGCTGGGCGGCACGCAGATCATGTTCCAGGGCGGCCACCACCCGGACTACGGCGTGGAGTACTACGAGAAGCACTTCGCGGCCATCAAGAAGGAGTTCCCGGAGCTGGTCATCCACTCCCTCGGCGCGTCCGAGGTCGAGCACATGGCCCGCATCTCCGGCGTCTCCGTCGAGGAGGCCATCCAGCGCATCCACGCCGCGGGTCTCGACTCCTTCGCGGGCGCCGGCGCCGAGCTGCTGCCCGAGCGCCCCCGCAAGGCCATCGCGCCGCTCAAGGAGTCGGGCGAGCGCTGGCTGGAGATCATGGAGATCGCGCACAACCTGGGCGTGGAGTCCACCTCCACGATGCTGATGGGTACGGGCGAGACCAACGCCGAGCGCATCGAGCACCTGCGCATGATCCGCGACGTCCAGGACCGTACGGGCGGCTTCCGCGCCTTCATCCCGTACACCTACCAGCCGGAGAACAACCACCTGAAGGGCCGGACGCAGGCCACGCTCTTCGAGTACCTGCGGATGATCGCGATCGCCCGGATCTTCCTGGACAACGTCCAGCACATCCAGGGCTCCTGGCTGACCACCGGCAAGGAGGTCGGCCAGCTCTCGCTGCACTACGGCGCCGACGACCTCGGCTCGATCATGCTGGAGGAGAACGTCGTCTCCTCGGCCGGTGCCAAGCACCGCTCCAACCGCATGGAGATCATCGACCTGATCCGCAAGGCGGGCCGCGTCCCGGCGCAGCGCGCCACGACGTACGAGCACCTGGTCGTCCACGACGACCCGGCGAACGACCCGGTCGACGACCGCGTCACCTCGCACATCTCCTCCACCGCGCTCGACGGGGGTACGGCCCACCCCGAGCTGAAGCTCGTCGAAGCGAACTGACCGGGGCGCGTCCTGTGCTGACGATCCACCGCGTGCGCGCGATCGAGGGAACGGACGCGGACGCGGTGGCCGTCGAGGGCGCGCGCATCGCGGCCGTCGGCCCGTACGAGGAGCTGGCGGCCGAGTACGGCGGACGGGCCAGGGTCCGGGAGTGGGACGGGGTGCTGACCCCGGGCCGGCACGAGCCCGACGGCGCCGCGTACCTGGAAGCGGCGTACCACCCCGACCCGCGCGAGGCCGCCGAACTGGGCACGGAGCCGCTGACCGGCGCGGCCCTGGCGGCCCTCGACATGCCCGAGACCCGCTGGGGCGGCAGCGCCCGCCGCGGCCTCCAGCGCCTGCTGTCCACCGGCACGACGTCCCTGGCCGGCCCCTTCACCCGCCCGTCGGTCCGCACGGCCGTCAGCCGCTCGGGGCTGCGCGACCGCCCGGCCGCCCTCGCGCCGGGCGCCCCGGCCGACTTCGCGGTCTTCGCCGAGGACGGCGGCTGTCTGGTGACGGCCATCGGCGGCCGGCTGGTGTACCGCCGCCGGGGGTGAGCCGGGGCGCCACGGCCCGTGGTGAACAATGGGCACGTGACCCGAGCATCCCTGGACAAGCAGCCGCACGAAGTCGCTTCCATGTTCGATGACGTGGCGGAACGGTACGACCTCACCAACGATGTGCTGTCCCTCGGGCAGACACGGCTGTGGCGCAAGGCGGTGGACCGGGCGGTGGGCGCGCGGCCGGCCGAGCGGGTGCTGGACCTCGCTGCCGGTACGGGCACCTCCTCCGTGCCGTTCGCCCGCACCGGCGCGTACGTCGTGCCGTGCGACTTCTCCACCGGCATGCTCCGCGAGGGCAAGAAGCGGCAGCCGTGGCTGCCCTTCACCGCCGGTGACGCGATGAAGCTGCCCTTCCGGGACGGCGTGTTCGACGCGGTCACGATCTCCTTCGGGCTGCGGAACGTCCAGGACACCGATGCCGCGCTGGCCGAGCTGTACCGCGTGACCAAGCCCGGCGGCCGGGTCGTCATCTGCGAGTTCAGCCACCCGACGTGGGCGCCGTTCCGCACCGTCTACACCGAGTACCTGATGCGCGCGCTGCCGCCGGTCGCGACCGCGGTCAGCTCCAACCCCGACGCGTACGTCTACCTCGCCGACTCCATCCGCGCCTGGCCCGACCAGCCCGCGCTGGCGGTGCTGCTGCAGCGCGCGGGCTGGCAGAAGGTCGCCTGGCGCAACCTCACGGGCGGCATCGTCGCACTGCACCGGGGCACCAAGCCGGCCGCCTGACACCGCGGCAGCGGGCCGGGCCGCCCGCGGCTCAGCGGGCGGCGCGGTCGCGCACCAGCAGGTCGATCACGCCCGTCGTGCCCTCGTCGCCGTGCCCGGCGGCGAGGCGGCGTTCCATCAGGGACAGGACGGGCGTCAGCAGCTCCGGGCTGACGCCCTGTTCCTCGGCCGTGCGCAGCAGTGTCGCGTTGCCCGCCACCTGCATGGCCAGGTTCGAGACCACGCCCCTGGTGTAGTCGCCGCTCTCCAGGTGCTCGGCGGCCTGGTGCGCGGAGACGGTCATGGCCTTCAGCCAGTCCGCGAGCAGCGGCGCGAAGTCCTTCGGCGCGATGTCCTCGCCGCGGATCAGGGCGAAGGCGTGCGCGATCCCGGCGAACATGCCGTTCATGGCGCTCAGCAGCGCCACGTCGTGCAGCGCCGCGTGCCCGGCGTCCGGGCCGACGTACGCCGTCCCGGCCGGCACCGCCAGGGTCTCCCGGTGGGCGTCGAAGAGGGCGCGGTCGCCGCTGTAGAAGACGTAACCCCCGGCCTCCGGCACGCCGATCATCGGGGGGATCGCCATGATGCCGCCGTCCAGGAAGCGGGCGCCGCGCTCCCGGGCCCACGCGGCGCGGGCGCGGGCCTGGGCGGGCGTCCCGGTGGTGAGGTTCACCAGGTCCTTGCCCGTCAGGTCGATGCCGTCCAGGGCCTCGCCGACGGAGGCGTCGTCGAGCAGGCAGAGGACGACGAGGCGGTGCGCGGCCACGGCCTCGGCGGCGCCGGCGGCGACGGTCGCGCCCTCGGCGGCGAGCGGTTCGGCCCGCGCCGGCGTGCGGTTCCACACGGTCAGCGGGTGCCCGGCGGCGAGCCACGCGCGGGCGAGCGCGGTCCCCATGGCACCGAGTCCGAGCAGGGCGAGGCCGGGCATGCTGTGCGTTTCAACGGCGTTGTCAGTCATGCCGTTTAGCCTTGACGCAGGCTCACGGGTGCACCAGTACGCACTTCGAAGTGGGCGGTTACCGCGGGGTGAGTGACCAGGTGGGAGGGGTGGGGCATGGGGACCGTACGGAGGCCGGGGGCGTACGTCTGCGGGACCGACGCCGCGCTGGACGTGATCGCCGGCAAGTGGAAGGTGCTGATCCTCTGGGCGCTCGGCGAGCGCACGTGCCGCTTCGGTGAGCTGCGCCGGATGGTGCCGGGCGTCACGGAGAAGGTGCTCGCCGCCCAGCTGCGGGAGCTGGAGGAGGACGGCATCGTGCACCGCGAGGTGTACGACGAGGTGCCGCCCCGCGTCGAGTACTCCCTCACCGGCCGCGGCACGGCGCTGAACGACGCGCTGGCGCCGCTCGGCGCCTGGGGCCGGGAGCACATACTCGGCGCGGCGTATCCGGCCGGCCCGCCGCGCTGACCGGCCCGGCCGCCGCACCGGCCGGGCCGGGAGGCCGGGGCCGGCTCAGAGGTCCAGCCGGTGGCACAGGCCCGTCGCCCTGGACACGGGGGAGACGAACGTCTCCGTGTGCCGCATCCCGAGGCGGCGGGTCACCGCGATCGAGCGGGCGTTGCGCGCGTCCACCATCGCCACGACCTGCCGCACCCCGGCAGCCCGTACGTCGTCCAGGGCGCGCCGGGCAGCGGCCGTTGCGTACCCCTTGCCCCAGTACTTCCGGCCCAGCCGCCAGCCGATCTCTATCTCGCCGACCGGGCCCCAGTCCGTGCGCGGCCACGGCTGCGCGCCGGTGAAGCCGATCACCGCGCCGTCCGCCGGGTCGAGCATCGTGTAGAAGCAGAAGCCGCGTTCGGCGTGGTGGCGGCGCTGGCGCGCCGTCAGCTCCTCGTACACCGACAGCTCCGCCGACGCGCCGCCGTGGAACTCCATGACCTCCGGGTCGTCGAACACCCGGTGCCATTCCCAGGCGTCCTCCTCGGTGGGGACGCGCAGCTCGACGGCGGGAAGCGGCGGAAGCGACTGCGGCATGGGCCAACCCTTCGGATTCGGAGCGCGTACGCCTGCATAGACTGCACAGGTCCAGTGCCGGTCGGCACCCAGATTTCGAGTTCCGGGAGATTACGCCGTGACCGACGTGACCGAGGCCGACGCCGCAGCCCAGGCCCGCTCCGAGCACACCGCCGATGTGATCGTCGTGGGAGCCGGGCCGGCCGGGTCGACCACCGCGTACTACCTCGCCAAGGCCGGCCTGGACGTCCTCCTGCTGGAGAAGACGGCCTTCCCGCGCGAGAAGGTCTGCGGTGACGGGCTCACCCCGCGCGCCACCAAGCAGCTGGTGTCGATGGGCATCGACATCTCCGAGGAGGCCGGCTGGCTGCGCAACAAGGGCCTGCGCATCATCGGCGGCGGCGTCCGCCTCCAGCTCGACTGGCCCGACCTCGCCTCGTACCCGGACTACGGACTGGTCCGCAAGCGGGACGACTTCGACGAGCAGCTGGCCCGGCAGGCGCAGAAGGCCGGCGCCCGGCTGTACGAGCGCTGCAACGTCAGCGGCCCGATCGTCAACGACCTCACCGGGCGCATCGAGGGCGTGACCGCCAAGCTGGGCGAGGAGAAGACCCCGGTCTCCTTCCGCGCCCCGCTCGTGGTCGCCGCCGACGGCAACTCCACCCGGCTCTCGCTGGCCATGGGCCTGCACCGGCGCGAGGACCGGCCGATGGGCGTCGCGGTCCGCACGTACTTCGAGTCCCCGCGCCACGACGACGACTACCTGGAGTCCTGGCTGGAGCTGTGGGACCGCAGCGGTCCGCAGGACCGGCTGCTGCCCGGCTACGGCTGGATCTTCGGCATGGGCGACGGCACCTCGAATGTGGGCCTGGGCGTGCTGAACACCTCCAGCTCGTTCAAGGAGCTGGACTGGCGCGAGATCCTCAAGGCGTGGTGCGCCTCGATGCCGGCGGACTGGGGCTACACCCCGGAGAACATGACAGGGCCGATCCGCGGCGCTGCCCTCCCGATGGCCTTCAACCGCCAGCCGCACTACACCAAGGGCCTGCTGCTCGTCGGTGACGCGGGCGGCCTGGTGAACCCCTTCAACGGCGAGGGCATCGCGTACGCCATGGAGTCCGGCCAGCTCGCCGCCGACGTGATCGTCCAGGCGCACGCGCGCGCCACGTACGCCCAGCGCGAGCTGGCCCTGCAGCGCTACCCGAAGATCCTCAAGGACACCTACGGCGGCTACTACTCCCTCGGCCGCGCCTTCGTGAAGCTCATCGGCAACCCCAAGGTGATGAAGATGGCCACCCAGCGCGGCCTGACCCACCCGCTGCTGATGAAGTTCACGCTGAAGATGCTGGCCAACCTGACCGACCCCACCGGCGGCGACGCCATGGACCGCATCATCAACGGCCTGAGCAAGGTCGCGCCGAAGGCCTGACCGCCCGCGGCACCCGGCCGCGCACCGCTTCCGACCTGCCGCTCCCGGCCCCGCCGGGGGCGGCTCCGTCGTTCCGTGCCGCCGCCACGGGAACCGGAGCGGCACAACGCGCATCGAACCCCTGTCTCAACGTACGCCTTGACACGCGAAGTTGGCGGATTGTGCCTACTGCCGTCGGGGCCCGCCTGCGGTCACGCTGGGGGAGTACGGACAGCGCCGAGCGGATCACGGAGCGTGAGACATGGACAGGACGCGCGCGAGGACACCGCACCGGCCGGGCGGAGACGGGGAGGGGACGCCATGAGCGGCTTGCCGGAGGCGGGGGAGCGGGGCGAGCGGGAGGAAGCCGCCGAGGGACAGGAGCGGGCTGCCGAGGCGAAGGGTGCGGAGGACCGGAACGCCGAGCTGCGGGCGCGGGTCCGGGAGGCCAACCGGCAGAGCAGGCTCCGGCCGAGGTGAGGGATCCTGGAGGGGCAGCAGCCGCCGCCCGGTACGTCTGGAGGGAACCGTCATGTCCGCCGCACCCGCCAACGGACCCCACGCCACGGGCGGACCCCTCTCCGTCGACCGGGCGCTGGACGTGCTCGACGCGGTGGCGGCCGCCGAGGGCCCGGTGACGGCCAAGGCGCTGGCCCGGCGGCTGGGCTGCTCGCTGTCCACCGTCTACAACCTGCTGGCGCCGCTGACCGCGCGCGGGCACCTCACCCGCGCCGGCGGCGGCTACGTCCTGGGTCCCCGGGTGCCCGCGCTGCACCGGGCGTTCCAGCGGCAGGCCGGCATCGAGGACGGCGCGCGCGAACTGCTGCTGGGCGTGCGGCGCGCGACCGGGACGCACGCCTACCTCAGCGCGGCGGGGCAGGGCCGCATCGCGGTGCTCGACAGCACGCTGCCGGTGTCGGCGGCCGGCGGGCCGTTCGCGGTGGGGCCCGACCACGGCGCGCACGCCACCGCGCACGGCAAGGTCCTGCTCGCCACGCTGAACCGGCCCGCGCGCCGCCGCTACCTCGCCGCGCACGGCCTGCCCCGGCTGACGGACCGTACGATCACCTCGCCCGAGCGCTTCGAGGCGGAGCTGGCCCGGGTGCGCCGGGAGGGGCTCGCCGTGTCGGTCGGCGAGACCGACCCGGCCCACACCTGCCTCGCCGTGCGCCTGCCGGGCGAGGGGCCCGACGGCTCCGTCCGCGCGCTGTCGGTGTCCCTGCCGACCGCCGACTACCCCGCGCGCCGCGGCGAACTGGCCTCCGTGCTGCTCCGCGCCGCGGCCGGGGCCTGACCGCGGGCCGGACGGACCGGCGGCCGTACCCACAACCGCACCGCAGGCGGCAGGCCCGGCGTTCGTATATTCCTTGCCAGTTATATTCCGTGTGAGGCATACTCGGCGCATGGAGACCGCGATATGGAGCGCTCTCGCCGATCCCGGCCGGCGCGCGATCCTCGGCCGGCTGCTCGACGGCGCGCGTCCGGTGGGTGAGCTGGCCGAGGCGTGCGGCATGAGCCAGCCGAGCGCGTCCAAGCACCTCAAGGTGTTGCGCGAGGCAGGGCTGGTCCGGATCGAACGGGACGCGCAGCGCAGGCTCTACGAGCTCGACCCCGCCCCGATGGCCGAGCTGGACGCCTGGCTGGAGCCGTACCGGCGGCTGTGGAACAGCAGCCTGGACGCGCTGGGCCGGCGCCTCGACGCCGCCGGAACCGAGATTCCCGGCGACGGCGCACGGAACCGCAGCTCCCCGACCCCCGAAGGAAACGAACGGCCATGACCACCACGAACCCCGGCAGCTACCTGCGGCTCGACGACGGCCGCCCCGCGGTCCGCTTCGAGCGGATCTACGACCACCCGGTCGAGAAGGTCTGGGCCTTCGTCACCGAACCGGACGAACTGGCCCACTGGTTCCCGGCACCGCGGATCACCCTCGACCTCGTCCCCGGCGGCACCATCACCTTCGCGGGCGACCCCGCCGTGCCCGACCTCCGGACGACCGGGCGGATCCTCGCCGTCGATCCGCCGCGGCACCTCTCCTTCACCTGGGGCGACGACGAACTCCGCTTCGACCTGGCGCCGCTGGACGGCGGCCGGACCCGCTTCACCCTCACCGACGTGCTGGAGGCCCGGGACGCCGCGGCCCGCAACGCGGCCGGCTGGGACGTCTGCCTGGCCGCGCTGGACGCCTTCGCCGAGGGCCGGTCCTTCGAAGGCCCGCACAGCGGCCCGACACCGCAGTGGGAGAAGCTCTACGCCGAGTACGTCGCGGCCGGGCTGCCCGCCGGCGCCGCCGTACCGGGCAAGGACTGAGGCACCGCCCCGCACCGGACGGCGGTCGGCTCACCGGATTCCGGGGCCGGCGCACCGGACTCCGCGACCGGCTGTCCGGCATCGGTGGCCCGTTTTCCGGCATCGGTGGAAAGGCGGGCCCGTCGGCTCGCGGCAGCGCCGCGGGCGGCGCACAGTGGTCGCATGATTTTCATCGCTGTGAAGTTCACCGTGCGGCCGGAGAAGAGCGACGAGTGGCTGTCGCTGACCGAGCCCTTCACGCTCGCCACCCGCGCGGAGCCGGGCAACATCTTCTTCGAGTGGTCCCGGAGCGTGGAGAACCCGAACCAGTTCGTGCTGCTGGAGGCGTTCGCCGGCCAGGAGGCGGGCGTGGCGCACGTGCAGTCCGACCACTTCAAGGAGGCCATCGAGCTGATGTCCGGCCTCGTCGCGAGCACCCCGGAAATCATCAACGTCGAGACCGAGGGCACCGGCTGGGGCGAGATGGCCGAGGTCAAGCCGCGCCAGTAAGCACCGCACGCGGCATCGTATACGCCGCAGAAGCGGCAAAACGCGGCGAAAGGGCCATCGTTCCCGAGCGGGGGAACGACGGCCCTTTCGTGTGTCTGCGGCCCTGGGGAGGGATCAGCGGACGCGGACGGCGCCCGTCGGCTGGTCGTAGCTCATGTCGCGCTGCACGACGCCCGTGCTGGAGTTCTGCGCGCCGATGAACTGGCCGCCGCCGATGTAGACCGCGACGTGGTACGCGCTGCCCGCGCTGCCCCAGTAAAGGATGTCGCCCACCTGGAGGTTGTCCAGGCCCACCTGGGTGCCGGCGGTCGACTGGTCCTGGGAGACGCGCGGCAGGTCGATGCCGATCTGCCGGAAGGCGGCCTGGGTGAGGCCGGAGCAGTCGTACGCGGACGGGCCGGTCGCGCCGCTCACGTAGGCCTTGCCGACCTGGGCCTTGAGGAAGTCCACGAGGGTGGCCGTGGAACCGCTGGCCGACCCGGTGTCGACCGAGGCGGAAGCGGCGAGGAGGGGGCCGCGGTCGGCGGAGCGCGAAGCGCGGGCCTGCTCGGCCGCCTTGGCCTTGCGGGCCGCCTCGGCCTTCTTCTCGGCCTCGGCCTTGCGCTTGGCCTCGAGTGCCTTGTCCTTGGCCTTCTGCGCGGCCTTGTCGGCCTTGGAGAAGACCGCGTCCTGCGCTGCCTGCAGCTCGTACTGGTCCGCCACCTGCTGGGTGGTGTCCGCGGTCTTGGCCACGGACGTCGCGAGCGCGGCGGTGACGGTCGGCAGCTCCTGGGTCTCGGAGGCCGGCTTCTCGCCAGCGGCGCTCGCGGGAACGGCGGTACCGGTCACCGCCAGCGTGAGGATGCCACCGGTGAACCCTGCGCGCACGGCCCGCGAGGTCGCGGAGCGGCGGGGCTTCCGGTGGCTGGGTATGAGTGCGTTCGGGGACATGGCACCACGGCTATCAGGAGCCACAGGTTGCTGCCAACAAAGGTGGTATGCGCCACTTTTGACGCGTACACGATGAACAAAAGGGGCCAATCGGCCAGCGGTAAGCCCGTCGCCGAGGTGTCCGAAATTCGTGATCATGTTCCTGCGCACGGCATTTACCGCTCGTTGCGCGTCGGCACGGCACTTACCACCTTCGCAACCGACGCGCCAAGGCTTCCCCGTCGTCAAGGTTTCAAGGCCGTGAAACTGGTGGGATAGCTCACTCTTGAGTGACCGTTATGTCCTCGTGATGCGCGCTCGTGAAGCGATGCACGTACCGGCGATCACGGCGAGGTCACGACTGGGTCACGCGGACGGGTGGGCGTGCGCTAGCAGTTGACGGTGTCCAGCGCCAATTTGCTTGCGCAGCGTGGCCCTTGATAAAGGAGGCGCCTCCCTGACCAGCGGTGACCACTGTTTTTGTCACGTGAAGTGATCACTCGGACGCTTCCGGTGTGAAGATCACCGCTCATCCGACTTCATGATCCTTCGTCAGGTGGTGGAGATCACAAAGCCGTTGTCGTACCCCGTGTCGCAGATCACAGACCAGCGGGCATAGGATGCAGGCGGCCAGGGCTTGTGAACTGCCTCACATAGACGCGATCTCTGTCGTGTTCCGTCGAGGAAGTGAACGGGCCCGGGGCCGGACCGCCAACCAGTCATCGTCGACTGAAGGGAGCGAGGACGGTGAACGCCTATGCGCCCATCCTCGTACTGGGAGCCCTCGGGGCAGGCTTTGCGATCTTCTCCGTCGTCATGGCCACGCTCGTCGGACCCAGGCGCTACAACCGGGCCAAGCTCGAGGCGTACGAATGCGGGATCGAGCCGACCCCCCAGCCTTCAGGCGGCGGTCGCTTTCCGATCAAGTACTACCTGACGGCGATGCTCTTCATCGTCTTCGACATCGAGATCGTCTTCCTCTACCCCTGGGCCGTCACCTTCGACGCCCTGGGGCTTTTCGGGCTCGTCGAGATGCTGCTCTTCGCGCTCACCGTCTTCGTCGCCTACGCCTACGTCTGGCGCCGCGGCGGCCTGGAATGGGACTAGGGGTCACCCAATGGGACTGGAAGAGAAGCTGCCCAGCGGCTTTCTGCTGAGCACCGTCGAACAGGCCGCGGGCTGGGTGCGCAAGTCATCGGTCTTCCCGGCGACGTTCGGGCTCGCGTGCTGCGCCATCGAGATGATGACCACCGGCGCGGGCCGCTACGACCTGGCCCGCTTCGGCATGGAGGTCTTCCGCGGCTCGCCCCGGCAGGCCGACCTGATGATCGTGGCCGGCCGGGTCAGCCAGAAGATGGCGCCCGTCCTGCGGCAGGTCTACGACCAGATGCCGAACCCGAAGTGGGTCATCTCCATGGGCGTCTGCGCCTCCTCGGGCGGCATGTTCAACAACTACGCCATCGTGCAGGGCGTCGACCACATCGTCCCGGTCGACATCTACCTCCCGGGCTGCCCGCCGCGCCCGGAGATGCTGATGGACGCGATCCTCAAGCTCCACGAGAAGATCCAGGGCTCCAAGCTCGGGGTCAACGCCGAGGAAGCGGCCCGTGAGGCGGAGGAGGCGGCGCTCAAGGCACTCCCGACGATCGAGATGAAGGGACTGCTGCGGTGAGCAACCCGGACAAGGGCACGCACGGGTCGGGGGCCAACGGGGTCAATCCCGACAAGGAAATCGGCGTGGAGAACCTCCCCGGCCAGCGCCTGGACCAGGGCGAGGTCATCGGCGTCCGGCGCGGCATGTTCGGCGCCAACAACGGCGGCGACACCTCCGGCTACGGCGGCCTCGTACGGACCGTACGGCTGCCCGGCGCCACCTCCCGGCCGTACGGCGGCTGGTTCGACGAGGTCGCGGACGAGCTGGAAGGCGCGCTGGAGGAGCAGGGGCTGGTCCCCGAGAACGTCATCGAGAAGACCGTCGTCGACCGCGGCGAGCTGACGTTCCACATCGAGCGGGAGTACCTCCCGGTGGTCGCGAAGACGCTCCGCGACGACCCGGCGCTCCGCTTCGAACTGTGCACCGGCGTCAGCGCCGTGCACTTCCCCGGCGACAAGGGCCGCGAGCTGCACGCCGTCTACCACCTGCGGTCGATCACCCACACCCGGCTGATCCGGCTGGAGGTCTCCACGCCCGACGCCGACCCGCACATCCCGTCGATCGTGAGCGTCTACCCGACCAATGACTGGCACGAGCGCGAGGTCTACGACTTCTTCGGGCTGATCTTCGACGGCCACCCGGCGCTCACCCGGATCATGATGCCGGACGACTGGCAGGGCTTCCCGCAGCGCAAGGACTACCCGCTCGGCGGCATTCCCGTCGAGTACAAGGGCGCCCAGATCCCGGCTCCCGACCAGCGGAGGTCGTACACCTGATGACTACGTCGCACGCAACTCCCCGCGAGACCACCGAGGGCACCGTCTACACGGTGACCGGCGGCGACTGGGACGAGGTCGTCGAGGCCGCGGCCAAGACCGACGACGAGCGCATCGTCGTCAACATGGGTCCGCAGCACCCCTCCACGCACGGCGTGCTCCGGCTGATCCTGGAGATCGACGGCGAGACCGTCACCGAGGCCCGCTGCGGCATCGGCTACCTCCACACCGGCATCGAGAAGAACCTCGAATACCGCACGTGGACCCAGGGCACGACCTTCGTCACGCGGATGGACTACCTGACGCCGTTCTTCAACGAGACGGCGTACTGCCTGGCCGTGGAGAAGCTGCTCGGCATCGAGGGCGACATCCCGGACCGCGCCTCGGTCATCCGTGTGCTGCTGATGGAGCTGAACCGGCTCTCCTCCCACCTGGTGTGCATCGCCACCGGCGGCATGGAGCTCGGCGCCACCACGATCATGATCTACGGCTTCCGCGACCGCGAACTGGTCCTGGACATCTACGAGCTGATCACCGGCCTGCGCATGAACCACGCGTACGTCCGGCCCGGCGGGCTCGCCCAGGACCTGCCACCGGGCGCCGTCGACCAGCTCCGCGAGTTCGTGAAGAAGATGCGCAAGAACCTGCCGGAGTACGACAAGCTCGCCACCGGCAACCCGGTCTTCAAGGGCCGCATGGAGGGCATCGGCTACCTCGACCTGGCCGGCTGCATGGCCACCGGCGCCACCGGGCCGATCCTGCGCTCCGCCGGGCTCCCGCACGACCTGCGCAAGAGCAACCCGTACTGCGGCTACGAGACCTACGACTTCGAGGTCCCGACCACCGACACCTGCGACGCGTACGGCCGCTTCCTGCTCCGCCTGGAGGAGATGCGGCAGTCGCTGCGGATCATCGAGCAGTGCCTGGACCGGCTGGAGCCCGGCCCGGTCATGGTCGGCGACAAGAAGATCGCCTGGCCCGCGCAGCTCGCGCTCGGCCCGGACGGCCTCGGCAACTCCCTGGACCACATCAAGAAGATCATGGGCACCTCCATGGAGGCCCTGATCCACCACTTCAAGCTGGTGACGGAGGGCTTCCGCGTCCCGCCGGGACAGGCGTACGCGGCGGTGGAGTCCCCCAAGGGCGAGCTGGGAGTCCACGCGGTCAGCGACGGCGGGACCCGCCCCTACCGCGTCCATTTCCGCGATCCGTCGTTCACCAATCTGCAGGCCATGGCGGCCATGTGCGAAGGCGGCCAGGTCGCCGACGTCATCGTCGCCGTCGCGTCCATCGACCCCGTGATGGGAGGCGTCGACCGGTGACAGACGTCAGTTTGGGGATGCCGCAGCTCCCCGCCCCCGATTACCCGGCCGACGTACGGGCCCGGCTCGAAGCGGACGCGAAGGAGGTGATCGCCCGCTACCCCGGCGCGCGCTCGGCCCTGCTGCCGCTGCTGCACCTGGTCCAGTCCGAGGAGGGCCACGTCACCCGGACCGGCATCCGCTTCTGCGCCGAGATGCTGGGCCTCACCACCGCCGAGGTCACGGCCGTCTCGACCTTCTACACGATGTACCGCCGCAAGCCGAGCGGCGACTACCAGGTCGGGGTCTGCACCAACACGCTCTGCGCCGTCATGGGCGGCGACGCGATCTTCGACGAGCTGAAGGAACACCTCGGCGTCGGCAACAACGAGACCACCCCGGACGGCAAGGTCACCCTCGAACACATCGAGTGCAACGCCGCCTGCGACTACGCGCCCGTCGTGATGGTCAACTGGGAGTTCTTCGACAACCAGACGCCGGAGAGCGCCAAGCGGCTGGTCGACGACCTGCGGGCCGGACGGCCCGTCGCACCGACCCGCGGCGCGCCCCTGTGCACGTACAAGGAGACCGCGCGCATCCTGGCCGGCTTCCCCGACCGGCGGGAGGGCGCGGTCGAGGCGACCGGCAGCGCGGGGCACGCCTCGCTCGTCGGCCTCCGGCTGGCCAAGGGCGAGGAACTGCCGGGCGGCACGGACCACGTCGTCGCACCCCGCGACGGCGCGCACCCGACGGACGAGGCCGCGCCGGCCGGGGCACCGGGGGAGGCGCCGCCGACGCACCCCAGCTCGCACGACGCCCCGCGCGACACCTCGGCCAGCGACCCCCACCACCCGTCCGGCCCCGCTGCTGAGGAGGGGGAGTGATGACCGTGTCCACGGAATACGGGGGTGCCTCCCGGCCCGAGGCCGGTGGAGGGTCCAGCCCCGAGAAGCTGCTCGCACCCGTGCTGTCGGCCTTCTGGGATCAGCCCGAGTCCTGGACCCTGGAGACCTACCGGCGGCACGAGGGCTACGAAGGCGCCCGCAAGGCACTGGCCATGGCGCCGGACGACGTCATCGCGTACGTCAAGGACGCGGGCCTGCGCGGCCGCGGCGGCGCGGGCTTCCCGACCGGCATGAAGTGGCAGTTCATCCCGCAGGGCGACGGCAAGCCGCACTATCTCGTGGTCAACGCCGACGAGTCGGAGCCCGGGACCTGCAAGGACATCCCGCTCCTCTTCGCGAACCCGCATTCCCTCATCGAGGGGATCATCATCGCCTGTCACGCGATCCGGTCGCACCACGCGTTCATCTACCTGCGCGGGGAGACGGTGCCCGTGCTGCGGCGGCTGCACGAGGCCGTACGGGAGGCCTACGCGGCGGGCTACCTCGGCAAGGACGCCCTCGGCCCCGGTCTGGACCTCGAACTCACCGTGCACGCGGGCGCGGGCGCGTACATCTGCGGCGAGGAGACCGCGCTGCTGGACTCCCTGGAGGGCCGTCGCGGACAGCCCCGGCTGCGTCCCCCCTTCCCCGCCGTGGCCGGCCTCTACGCCTGCCCCACCGTGGTGAACAACGTCGAGTCCATCGCCTCGGTTCCCGCCATCATGAACCGGGGCAAGGAATGGTTCCGCTCGATGGGCAGCGAGAAGTCCCCGGGCTTCACGCTCTACTCGCTCAGCGGCCACGTCGCCAACCCCGGCCAGTACGAGGCCCCGCTCGGCATCACGCTGCGCCAGCTGCTCGACATGAGCGGCGGCATCCGGCCCGGCCACCGGCTGAAGTTCTGGACGCCGGGCGGCTCCTCGACGCCGATGTTCACCGACGAGCACCTGGACGTCCCGCTGGACTACGAGGGCGTCGGCGCGGCCGGCTCGATGCTCGGCACCAAGGCCCTGCAGTGCTTCGACGAGACGACCTGCGTCGTACGGGCGGTCACCCGCTGGACCGAGTTCTACGCGCACGAGTCCTGCGGCAAGTGCACGCCGTGCCGCGAGGGCACGTACTGGCTCGTCCAGCTGCTGCGCGACATCGAGGCCGGCAAGGGCCGGATGGAGGACCTCGAGAAGCTCAACGACATCGCCGACAACATCAACGGCAAGTCGTTCTGCGCCCTCGGTGACGGCGCCGCCTCCCCGATCTTCTCCTCGCTCAAGTACTTCCGCGCGGAGTACGAGCAGCACGTCACCGGCAAGGGCTGCCCCTTCGACCCGGCCAAGTCCACCGCTTGGGCCGATGCGCACCTGGAGGTGAACGCATGACAGTACTCCAGCCATCAAGCGGCTCCGCCGCGGGCTCCCACAGCGCGCCCTCCGGGGGCGGCGAGGCGGCGGTTCCGCCCGAAGACCTCGTCACGCTGACCATCGACGGCATCGAGATCAGCGTGCCCAAGGGGACCCTCGTCATCCGGGCCGCCGAAATGCTCGGCATCGAGATCCCGCGCTTCTGCGACCACCCGCTGCTGGACCCGGCCGGTGCCTGCCGTCAGTGCATCGTGGAGGTCGAGGGCCAGCGCAAGCCCATGGCGTCCTGCACGATCACCTGCACCGACGGGATGGTCGTGAAGTCGCAGCTCACCTCGCCGGTGGCCGAGAAGGCGCAGCGCGGCGTGATGGAGCTGCTGCTCATCAACCACCCGCTGGACTGCCCGGTCTGCGACAAGGGCGGCGAGTGCCCGCTGCAGAACCAGGCCATGTCCGCCGGCCAGGCCGACTCGCGCTTCGAGGGCAAGAAGCGCACCTACGAGAAGCCGGTGCCGATCTCCCAGCAGGTGCTGCTGGACCGCGAGCGCTGTGTGCTGTGCGCCCGCTGCACCCGCTTCTCGAACCAGATCGCCGGCGACCCGATGATCGAGCTGATCGAGCGCGGCGCGCTCCAGCAGGTCGGTACGGGCGAGGGCGACCCGTTCGAGTCGTACTTCTCCGGCAACACCATCCAGATCTGCCCGGTCGGCGCGCTGACCTCGGCGGCGTACCGGTTCCGCTCCCGCCCCTTCGACCTGGTCTCCTCGCCGTCCGTGTGCGAGCACTGCGCGGGCGGCTGCGCGACGCGCACGGACCACCGGCGCGGCAAGGTCATGCGGCGGCTCGCCGCCGACGACCCCGAGGTCAACGAGGAGTGGGTCTGCGACAAGGGGCGGTTCGCCTTCCGGTACGGCCAGCTGCCGGACCGGCTGGAGACGCCGCTCGTGCGGGACGCCGAGTCGGGTGAACTGACCCCGGCGAGCTGGCCCGAGGCGCTGGAGGCGGCGGCCCGCGGGCTGGTCGCGGCGCGCGGCCGGGCCGGGGTGCTGACCGGCGGCCGGCTCACCGTCGAGGACTCCTACGCGTACGCCAAGTTCGCGCGGGCCGTCCTGGACACCGACGACATCGACTTCCGGGCCCGCGTGCACAGCCCCGAAGAGGCCGGCTTCCTCGCCGCACACGTGGCGGGGCACGGCCGCGACCTGGACGGGCAGGGGGTCACCTACCGCTCCCTGGAGGCGGCGCCGGCCGTCCTGCTGGCCGGCATCGAGGCCGAGGAGGAGGCGCCCGGCGTCTTCCTGCGGCTGCGCAAGGCGCACCGCAAGAGCGGCCAGCGGACTTTCGGGCTCGCCTCGTACGCGACCCGGGGCCTCATCAAGGCGGGCGGCACGCTGCTGCCGGCCGCGCCCGGCACGGAGCCGGAGTGGCTGGACGCGCTGGCCGGCGGGGTCGGGCTGGAGGGTGAAGGACAGGCAGCGGCCGAGGCGCTGCGGGCCGAGGGCTCGGTGATCGTCGTCGGCGAGCGGCTGGCCGCCGTACCGGGGGCGCTCACCGCCGCCGTACGCGCCGCCTCGGCCACCGGTGCGCGGCTCGTCTGGATTCCGCGCCGGGCGGGCGAGCGGGGCGCCGTCGAAGCGGGCGCCCTCGCCGGACTGCTGCCCGGCGGCCGGCCCGCGACCGACCCGCGCGCCCGCGACGAGGTCGCCCGCGCCTGGGGCGTGGCCGCGCTGCCGCACCGGCCCGGCCGGGACACCGGCCAGATCCTGGAGGCCGCCGCCACCGGCGAGCTGAACGCCCTGGTGGTGGCCG
>NZ_PQSQ01000098.1 GCF_002920575.1 Streptomyces sp. Ru73
CTTCTTCGAGAACCTCTTCGGCTACGAGTGGGAGCTGACCGAGAGCCCGGCCGGCGCCAAGCAGTGGAAGCCGAAGGACGGCGCGGGCGAGGGCACCATCCCGCACGCCCACGACCCCAACAAGAAGATCGCCCCGGCGATGCTCACCGCCGACCTGGCGCTCCGCTTCGACCCGGTCTACGAGCAGATCTCCCGCCGCTACTGGGAGAACCCGGAGGAGTTCGCCGACGCCTTCGCCAAGGCCTGGTACAAGCTGACCCACCGCGACATGGGCCCGAAGTCGCTGTACCTCGGCCCGGAGGTCCCGGAGGAGACGCTGCTGTGGCAGGACCCGCTGCCGGAGCGCGAGGGTGAGCTGATCGACGAGACGGACATCGCGGCCCTCAAGGCCAAGCTCCTCGACTCGGGTCTGACCGTCTCGCAGCTGGTCTCCACCGCGTGGGCGTCGGCCTCGACCTTCCGCGGCAGCGACAAGCGCGGCGGCGCCAACGGTGCCCGCATCCGCCTGGAGCCGCAGAAGAACTGGGAGGTCAACAACCCCGACCAGCTCGCGCTGGTGCTGCGCACCCTGGAGAGCATCCAGCGGGACTTCAACGCCGGCTCCGAGCGCAAGGTCTCGCTGGCCGACCTGATCGTGCTCGGCGGCTGCGCGGCCATCGAGAAGGCGGCCAAGGACGCCGGCCAGGACATCGAGGTGCCCTTCACCCCGGGCCGGGTCGACGCCACGGACGAGCACACCGACGCGGAGTCCTTCGCCGCGCTGGAGCCCGCCTCCGACGGCTTCCGCAACTACGTGGGCAAGGGCCAGCGCCTGCCGGCCGAGTACCTGCTGGTCGACCGCGCGAACCTGCTCACCCTGAGCGCCCCGGAGATGACCGTCCTGGTCGGTGGCCTGCGCGTGCTGGACACCAACTACGACGGCTCGAAGACGGGCGTCCTCACCGAGACCCCGGGCGTCCTGACGAACGACTTCTTCGTCAACCTGCTCGACATGGGTACGGCGTGGAGCTCGACCGCCGCCGACCAGTCCGCCTTCGAGGGCCGCGACCGCGCCACCGGCGAGGTCAAGTGGACCGGCACCCGTGCCGACCTGGTCTTCGGCTCCAACTCCGAGCTGCGTGCGGTCGCCGAGGTCTACGCCTGCGACGACGCGAAGGAGAAGTTCGTCACGGACTTCGTCGCGGCGTGGAGCAAGGTCATGGACCTGGACCGGTTCGACCTGAGCTGATCCGTCCCGGGCCGGGGTGACACCGCCCCGGCCGAAGGGACACCGCCCGGGCCAGGGCGCCGCACACCGCGGCGGCCGGGCCCGGGCTTCCGTCCGCCGGGGCCGGGCCGCGGCCAGGTCAGGTCAGGCCGCGGTGCCGTCAGGCCGCGGCGCGCTCGTCCCCCGTGCCCTCTCCCGTGCTCAGGACCGCGCTCCCGGCCGTGCTCCCCGCCGGGCGGTACTCCGGCGCGTGCCCCCGGCCGGCGCGCGGCCGGCGGGCCCTGGCCAGCAGGCGCAGGCAGGCGACCGGATTGTCCCGCGCCGGCCGCCGGGTGACGGCGCCGCCCATGGCCACCACCGTCTCCAGCCGCTGGTGGTGCAGGTCCAGTACGAAGCGCATGAGGGGCCAGTACTCCTCGGAGAGCTCGTCGAACAGCCGGTTCGCCTCGTGCAGGGTGTCGTGCGCCTTGCCGGCGGCGTCCGCGAGCAGTGCCCGGACGCCGGGGGCTTCGCTCCCCGCGTCGAGGTCGGCGCGGGTGACACCGTGCTGCGCGAGGGCGTCGAGCGGCAGGTAGAGGCGGCCGTCCCGCAGGTCCTCCGCCAGGTCCGTCAGGATGTCGGTGCGCTGACCCGCGTCGGCGACCAGCCGGCAGCTGCGCGCGAACTGCTCGGTACCGCCGCCCGGCTGCGCCAGCCCCGTCGTGATCATGAGGAACGGCCAGGTCAGCCGGTCCACGTACGTCTGGTAGTCGGCCTCGGTCGCGAAGCCGGGGAAGTCCAGGTCGATCCGTGCCCCGTCGAGGTAGGACTCGATCCAGCGACGGGGCAGGTCACGCAGCCCCGAGGTGTGCAGGAACGCGCGCAGCAGCGGGTGGCGGGTGGTGCCGGAGTCCAGGGCCGCCCGGATCTGCCCGGCCCACGCGTCGAAGCGCCGGGTCCGCTCGGCCACCGTGCCCCGGTCGCAGAGGTCGTCGGTGAAGGACGCGAAGGCGTAACCGGCCAGTACGTGGGGCTGGAAGTGCGCGGGGGTGAGCAGCCGCACCGCGGCGTACCCGGCGGGCTCCCGGCGCTGCATGAACTGCGCGACCTTCAGGTAGTCGGCGCGCGCTTCACTCCCCCGCACACCAGCCGCGTCCATACAACGTCGCCACACTCGCACGCATACCCTCCTGCGTCAGAAGCACCCTGAGGAACAAACAAAAGGCCGAGCCTACCGGTGCCGGTCACCGGCCCGGCGTCCCGCACCGCGCGGCACCGGCTCGGCACGGCCGCGCCCCAGGCCCGCGTGCCTGCCTTCCGTACCCTGTGGAGTCCCGCACCCCCGGACCGCAGCAGGAGGCACCGCCGCGTGACCCGCCGTGTCGTCTTCGTCTCGCCCGCGACGAGCCCGTCCTTGCGGCAGGCCCGCTTCGACGACGGTGCGCCGCTCGACGCGAGTGGGGCGGCGCCGGCCCGTGCGGCGGCCGGCGCGCTGCCGCCGGCCGGTCATGTCGTCGTCTCCCCCGGCGTGCGCTGCCGGGAGACGGCCGCCGCGCTCGCGCTCGACGCCACGGCGGCGCCGGAGCTGGCCGGGCTGGACGTCGGCCGGTGGCGGGGCCGCACGCTCGACGAGGTCGGCGCGGCCGAGCCGGCGGCGGTGGCCCAATGGCTCGCCGATCCGGCCGCCGCGCCGCACGGCGGGGAGTCGGTGCGGGACCTGTGTGTACGGGTCGGGCGCTGGCTGGCGGCGGTGGCGGAGACGGACGGCCGTACGCTGGCCGTGGTCGAGCCCGAGGTGGTGCGCGCTGCCGTGGTGCACGCGGTGGGCCTGCCCCCGGAGTCCTTCTGGCGGCTCGACGTGCCCCCGCTGACGGCGACGGAGCTCAGCGGCCGGGCCGGCCGCTGGAACCTGCGGCTGGGCCGCCCGCTCGGGACGCCGGAGACGGCGACCGGCGGCTGACCGGGCAAGGCGGTAAGGGGGCCGTCGCGGTGCACGGCATGCGAGAGGGCCCCGGAACGGTTCGGAAACCGTTCCGGGGCCCTTCGCTGTCCGTGCTGTTCAGTTGTCCGCACGGGTCAGTCGTCCGCGCTGTTCAGTTCGTGGCCGGCACCGCCCGGCCCGGCGTCGCCGCGGCGGGCCTCGGGGCGAGCAGCCGCTGGGCCAGCTCCCCGAAGAGGAGGCCGAATCCGCCCCACAGCACCGTCTGGATGGCGAGTGCGGAGAGGCGGTACTTCCAGAGCAGGGTGGCCGGGAAGTCCCGCGGCACCTCGTTGACGACCGGCAGGAAGGCGTAGGCCAGGCCGGTCACCACGGCGAAGGCCGCCACCGCCGCGACGGTCGCCCACCAGGTGCCCAGCCGCGGTACGAGCCGCTTGCCCAGGAGGGTGGCGGCGATCGCGAGGAGCACACCGAGCAGCATCATCAGGAAGTACAGGCCGGTGCGCTTGCCGATGGTGTCCGGGTCGCCGACGGCCGGCGGGTTGGCCGGGTACTTCAGGAACGGCACGACGTACACGGTGAGCAGCGCGCAGCCGGCCAGCAGCAGCGCGGTCGCGCGCGGGGAGAAGCGGCCGACGCGGCCCAGCGCGAAGCAGAAGGCCAGTGCCGCGATGCCGCCGAACGCGACGCCGTAGGCCAGGACGCCCGTCGCGAGACCTGCGGTGGACTGCAGGGTGCGGGAGACGGCTTCCGCCCCGTGCTCGTGGGCGTGCGCGTGCGCCTCTTCCAGGGCGATGGCGCTGTCGACGTTCGGCTCGCCGAGGAAGTAGGCGACGAGCAGGGCGAGCACGCCGGCCCCGAGGCCGGCGAGCATGCCGCGTACGAGCAGGTTTCTTACCGTTGTGGAGTTCATGGGTGTGCGGCGTCCCTCGCGTCAGTGGCAGGGGAAGCCGAGCAGGTGACGGCCGTCGTGCACCCACTCATGGACGTCCGTGCCAGTGAACACGGAGGTGGCGCCCTGCTCGGCGCCGACGAAGTACAGCAGGACGAGCATCAGGACGCCGAAGAACACCGCCCACGGGGCGATCTCCTTCAGCGGCAGCCTGTCGGGAACGGCGGGGGTGGTGGCGGTCGGCTGGGCGACGTGCTGCGCCATGGCAGGGCCTCCTCTGGGAATTCGCGTCCCATCTCGGTGGTGCACTGGACGACGGCCACGGGTCTGACTCACGAGGCGTTCCCTGCCGCCTCGTTCACAGTGGCGCGACCGTGCCGGATTCCCACCGGCTTCCGTCGTGCCGTCGTCGATATCGCCCTGACCGTACCGCGTGCCGTGTACATGGCCAACACACGTCCTTCCTCCTGTGCTCAGGCGACGTGGACGCGGGGCCGGCGTGCCGGGTCCGGTTCCGCGCGCCGCAGCACCTCGCGGGTGACCGGGGCGACCTCGCCGTCGCCGAAGACCAGGAAGCGCAGCAGGTGGCCGATGGGGTGGCCCTCGGTCCAGGTGAAGTACGCGTGCGGGACCTTGCCGGTGCGGTCGCGCAGCTCCATCAGGACGGCGGCGACGGTGTTGGGCACCACGGGCCCGGCCACCCGCAGCCGCCGTACGCCGTACGCCTCGTCGCCGTGCACGGCCAGGTCGGCGGTGAAGTCCGAGGAATCCTGGAGCAGGACCTCCAGGAACAGGACGGGGTGGCCGCCGGGAATGAGGGTTTCCGCACGCTGATGGTGCTCCTTGGCCGCGTACTCGGCGGCGCTGTGCTCGTCGGGGTCGTTGGCGATGAGCTGCAGGGCACCCGCGCGGGCCGCGTCGTCGATCAGCCGGGCCGCCGTCTCGTCGAAGGTGACGTCGGCCGCGCGGAGTTCGAAGGACCGGTGGACGCGGGAGGCGAAGGAGGTGAGCAGGATGCCGAGGATGAACAGTGAGGCGATCTTGATGCCGTCGGGGCGTTCGACGACGTTGGTGACCAGCGTGTAGGCCATCACCGCCGTGATGGCCCCGAAGCCGTACATCGCGAAGCGGTGGCGGGTGTGGCGGGCCGCGACGGTGGAGGCGAAGGCGGCGGAGAGCATCAGCACCAGCACGCCGGTGGCGTAGGCGCCGCTCTGCTCGTCGACGTCGGCGTGGAACCACAGCGTGATGAAGACGGCGATGGCGAGGAAGAGCAGCACCAGCGGGCGCACCGCGCGGGTCCACTCCGGCGCCATGCCGTACCGAGGCAGGTAGCGCGGTACGAGGTTGAGCAGGCCCGCCATGGCCGAGGCGCCGGCGAACCAGAGGATGGCGATGGTCGAGACGTCGTAGACCGTGCCGAAGGCCTCGCCCAGGTGCGCGTGCGCGAGGTACGCGAGCGCACGGCCGTTGGCGGAGCCGCCGCTCTCGAACTCCTTCTGCGGGATCAGCAGGGTGGTGGCCAGACTGGACAGCAGCAGGAGGCAGCTCATGATCAGCGCGGCCGTGGTGAGCAGCTTGCGGGTGTCGCGGATGCGGCCCGCCGGTTTCGCGTACGTGTCGGCGGCGTCGCCGCGCACCTGCGGCATGACGGCGACGCCGGTCTCGAACCCGGACATGCCCAGTGCCAGTTTGGGGAAGACCAGCAGCGCCACGCCGATCATGCCCAGGGGCGAGGAGTGTCCGGAGGCCAGTGCGGTCGTCCAGTCCCCGATCAGGGTGGGCCGGCCGATGACCTGCCAGGCGGAGGCGGCGAGCACGACGAGGTTGAGGGAGAGGTAGGCGCCCACCAGGACGACGGCCACGCCGATCGCCTCGCGGAAGCCCTTGAGGAACACCGCGCCCAGGGCCGTGAGCAGCGCGAGGGTGATCCAGACGTTCTCGCCCTGCAGCCAGTGCGGTGCGAAGGGGTTCTCCACGACGTGCGCCGCGGCGTCGGCCGCCGACAGCGTCATCGTGATCATGAAGTCGGTGGCCGCGAAGCCCAGCAGGACCAGGACCAGGAGCTTCCCCGACCACCACGGCAGCAGCCGCTCCAGCATGGCGATGGAACCCTCGCCGTGCGGGCTCTCCTTCGCCACCCGGCGGTAGACCGGCAGCGCGCCGAGCAGGGTGAGCGCGATCAGGACGAGCGTGGCGAGCGGCGAGAGCAGACCGGCCGCGAGGGCCGCGATGCCCGGCTGGTAGCCGAGGGTGGAGAAGTAGTCCACACCGGTCAGGCACATCACCCGCCACCACCGGTGGCCTTCGTGCTCGGCGGGCGGGGTGCCGTGCGGGCCCGGGTGACGGGCCGTCTGCTCGGTCAGCCCTTCCAGGAGCCAGGACCGCCAGCGGTGCGGTCGGGCGGGCTCCTGCTGCTGACGGTGTGCCGCGGTGCCGGTCATCTGCGTGTGCTTCCTGCTCGGAGGTCGGGACGACGAGATGCGGGTATCCGGCGCACATCATCTCTCGCACCCGCGTCCGGAACGGACGACAGGACCGGGGGACGGCCGGCGGCCCGCGTGCCGGCGCCACCACCTCGCACGGGACGGGGTTGCGTCCGGCGCACCGACCGGGCAGCCTCGCCCCGTGCCGAAACTACTGATCATTCACCACACGCCCTCGCCCAACGTGCAGGCCATGTTCGAGGCCGTCGTCGCGGGCGCCACCACCGAGGAGATCGAGGACGTGGAGGTCGTCCGCCGGCCGGCGCTCGGCGCCACGGTCTCCGACGCGCTGGAGGCGGACGGGTACATCCTGGGCACCCCGGCCAACCTCGGCATGATGAGCGGTGCGCTCAAGGTCTTCTTCGACACCGTCTACTACCCCTGCCTCGACGCCACGCGCGGCCGCCCGTACGGCCTGTACGTGCACGGCAACAACGACACCACGGGCGCCGTGCGCGGCATCGAGTCCGTCACCACGGGCCTGGGCTGGGCCAAGTCCGCCGAGAACGTCCTGGTCACCGGCGAGCCCGGCAAGGCCGACCTGGAGGCGTGCTGGAATCTCGGCGCCACGATCGCGGCCGGCCTCATGCCCGCCGGGCCGCGGTGACCCGTAGCCGGTGCCGGGACCTGCCTAGCGCCTGAGCAGGCCGCGGGCCGCGTCGGCGATGTGGGTGCGGGAGATGCCGGCCGCGTCGAGGAGTTCGTCGGTGGTGCCGGAGCCGGGCAGGTCGGTGCCGGCCAGGTGCACGAAGGCGGGGTGGCTGTCGGACGCGGCGAGCGCCGACAGGACGGCCTCGCCGATGCCGCCCTCGGGGTGGTGGTCCTCGGACACCACGAGGGCGCCGGTGTCCCGGGCGGCACGCGCCAGCGCCTCGGCGTCGACGGGCTTGACGGAGTACAGGTCGATGACCCGGGCGCGGATGCCGTCCTCGGCGAGGAGGTCGGCAGCGGCCAGGCACTCGTGCAGGGTGACGCCCGCACCGACCAGCGTGACCTGGTCGTCCTCGCCCTGCCGCAGCGTCTTGGAGCCGCCGACGGGGAACGTCTCGTCGCCGTCGTAGAGGACGGGGTAGGCACCGCGGGTGGTGCGCAGGTACGAGATGCCGTCGAGGTCGCACATGGCCGCGGTCAGGGCGGCGGCGGAGGTGGCGTCGCTCGGGTAGAAGACGGTGGAGCCGCGCACGGAACGCATCATCGCCAGGTCCTCGACGCCCATCTGGGAGGGCCCGTCGGCACCGATCTCCACCCCGCTGTGCGTCCCGCACAGGGCCATGGTGATCTCCGAGACGGCGGCCATCCGGATGAAGTCGTGGGCGCGGGTGAGGAACGCGGCGAAGGTGGTGGCGTACGGGCGGTAGCCGCGCACCGCCATCCCGACCGCGTCGGCGATCATCTGCTGTTCCGCGATGTACGTCTGGAAGAACCGCTCGGGGTACGCCTTCTTGAAGTCGTCGGCGTGCGTGGAGTTGCCGACCTCTGCGTCCAGCGCGACGACCTCGGGACGGGCGCCGAGGGCCACCAGTGCCTTGCCGAAGGCGACGCGGGTGGCGACCTTGTCGCCGACATCGAAGCGGGGCAGTTCCACCGGGCCGGCGGCCGGGGCCTCGGCGCGGGCGGCTGCCGGCGGCCGGGGACCGCGCACCCGCAGGTCGCGTACGCCGCCCAGCTCCTCGACGGCCCGCTCGGCCAGGTCCTCGGGCAGCGGCTTGCCGTGCCAGCCGTCCTTGTCGGCGACCTCCGACACGCCGCGGCCCTTCACCGTCTTCGCCACGATGACGGTCGGGGCCTCGCCGTCGGCCGCCGTGGTCAGCGCCCGGTCGATCGCGCCGAGGTCGTGGCCGTCGACGACGATTGCGCGGCAGCCGAACGCCTCCGCGCGGCGGGCGTAGGTGTCGGTGTCCCACTCCAGCTCGGTGGGGCCGCTCTGGCCGAGCCGGTTGACGTCGATGACGGCGGTGAAGTTGGCCAGCCGGTGGTGGCCTGCCTTGTCGAGGGCCTCCCACACGGAGCCCTCGGCCATCTCGCTGTCGCCGCACAGCACCCACACCCGGTAGGGCTGCTTCTCCAGGTCCCGGCCGGCGAGCGCGATGCCGACGCCGTAGGCGATGCCCTGGCCCAGCGAGCCGGTGGCCACGTCCACCCAGGGCAGTACGGGCGTGGGGTGGCCCTGCAGGCGGTGCCCGAAGCGGCGGTAGGTCGTCATCAGCTCCTTGTCGCTGACCACGCCGGCCGCCTTGAACATCGCGTACAGCAGCGGCGAGGCGTGCCCCTTGGAGAAGATCAGGTGGTCGCCCGCGGGATTGTCGGGCGCGTCCCAGTCGTAGCGCAGGTGGCGGGCCATCAGGACGGCCATCAGGTCGGCCGCCGACAGGCTGGAGGTGGGGTGCCCGGAACCGGCCGCCGTGCTGGCGCGCACCGAGTCCACGCGCAGCTGCTGCGCGAGGTCGAAGAGCCCGTCCGGTGCGGTCTCGGGACCGAGCGTCGTGCTCTGCTGCTGGGTCATGTCAGGTGCCTTTCGCATAGGGGTTGCCGGGTGAGGGGTTCCCGGATCCGCCGTACGATCACCACCCCGCGTACGCCTTGGCCCCTTTGGCCGGTCCGGCCGGGGCACGGGTGACCGCCTGTCGCACCGCCGCGGCGCGCCGCACGCGGTGGACGCGTGGCGTAGTGCCGTGTCGCGCCCAGCGCCGCCGGTGCCACGGGGCGGCTACGTTGGGCCGCAGCAGGGCGAAGGGCCCGGTTCATCCTTTTCTCGTGAGGCGTCGGACATGAGTGTGAGCATGCGCAACCAGATTCCCGGGACCGTCGTCGCCGTCACGTCCGGCGAGGTCATGGCGACGGTGAAGGTCCGGCTCGCCGGCGGTGAGGAGCTCACCGCCGCCATCACGCGGGAGGCCGTGAAGGACCTCGGGCTCGCCGCGGGCTCGGCCGTCCGTGCGCTGGTCAAGGCCACGGAGGTGGCCTTGGCCACCGGCCCGGTCGCGGGCCTGTCCATCCGGAACCAGCTGTCCGGCACGGTCACCGACGTCGCCACGGGCGGTGCCATGGCGTCGGTCCGGATCGCCTTCGGCGGCGGCGAGCTGACCGCCGCCGTCACCAAGGAGGCGGTCACCGAACTGGGCCTGGAGAGCGGTTCGCCCGTGGTCGCGCTGATGAAGTCGACGGAGGTCTCCCTCGCGACGGCGTGAGGCGGACGGGCGTGCGGCGCGCCGGGCCCGGGGCGGGCCAGGCCCCGGGCTCCGGGTCCCGGGCTCCGGGTCCCGGGCTCCGGGTCCCGGGCTCCGGGCCCCGGCAGGGTGCGTGCCGGGGCCCGGAGCGGCCGATGACCGGCCGATGACCAGGCAGCGGTCGGCCGGTCACCGGCCGGTGACCGGCCGGTGATCAGAGCCGGTCGAGGAGGGTCCTGAGGTCCTCGATCTCGGCGGACTGGGTCTTGATGACGTCGGCCGCGAGCTTCTTGGCCGCCGGGTCGCGGCCGTCCTTCCGCTCCGTCTTCGCCATGCTCACCGCGCCCTTGTGATGGGCGATCATCAGCTCGGCGAAGCGCTTGTCGAAGTCGGCGCCCTTGGCCGCCTTCAGCCCTGCCATGTCCTTCTCCGACATCATGCCGGGCATGCCCGCGTGGCCGGAGTGGTCCATGCCGGGCATCGAGTCCCCGGGAACCTGCTCGTGCCAGCCCTTCAGCCAGCCGGACATGGTCTCGATCTCCGGGTCCTGCGCCTTCTTGATCTTCTCGGCGAGGTCCTTGATCTCGCCGGAGGAGGCCCGGGAGGGCGCCAGGTCGGCCATCTCCACGGCCTGCCGGTGGTGCGGGATCATGCTCTGCGCGAAGGAGACGTCGGCGGCGTTGTGTGCACCGGTGGCCGGCGGCTTCGACGCACTGCTGTGGCCGGCGTGGCCGTTGCCGCCGCCGTCCCCGTTGTCGTTGCTGCCGCAGGCGGCCAGCACCAGGCCCGTCGCCAGGGCCGTGGCGACGAGGGCGGTACGGCGGGCGAGGGAACGCGTACGAATCATGGTCTGAACTCCTGGAATGCGGATCGTTTCTGAACGTGCCTCAGCGCGGCACCGGCCCGCTCGGGGCCCGGCGCCGGGCGGCGCGTCTAGATCCGCAGGAGCTGGAGTTCGGCCAGTGAGGGTGGCGCCCGGCCGCCGCGCTCGCTCGCCGGCGCGGGCACGCGCGGCACGTCGGCGGTGACCGGCGGCACGACCACGCCGGGCAGCAGGTCCGGCAGTACGGGACCGCCGGGCAGGGCGCCGGAGGCGCAGGTCGCGTCGGCGTGGTGCACCCGGTGCGTACCGCAGCCGCAGCCGTCGGCGCACTGGCCGTGGTGGGCTGCCGGGGCCGTGGCGGCGGTCATGCCGTGGTGCCCGTGGGAAGCCGCCGCTGCGGCCGGTGCCGGTGCGAGGGCGTGCATGCCGAGCAGGCCCGCCAGCACGCCGAGCACGAGCAGCGCGCGCCACCGCCGTACGGGCGGCGTCGGCGCACCCGGTGCGGTGCTCGGTACGGGACTCCTCACGCCGCCCATGCTAAGCAGCCGGCCGCCGCCCGCTCGCACCCGCACCCGCGTCCGGCGAGCCGAGGACGCGAGCACGTGCCGGCCGAGGCGGCGGGCCACTTGCCGGGCGAGGCGGTGAACACTTGCCATCCATACCCACCGGGGGTATACATGACCACACACCGCAGATACCCCCGGGGGGTATGAGAAGCGGGTATGAGACGCGAGGAGCGAGGATGACTACCACCACGGAATCCCATGAGGTCGAGCTCGCCATCGGTGGCATGACGTGCGCCTCGTGCGCGGCCCGCATCGAGAAGAAGCTCAACCGCATGGCGGGGGTCGAGGCCACCGTCAACTACGCCACCGAGAAGGCCAGGGTCAGCTACCGGAGCGGGGACGTCTCCGTACGCGACCTGATCGCCACCGTGGAGGCCACCGGCTACACCGCCGAGGAGCCGGCACCGCCCCGTACCGAGCGTCCCGCGCAGGCCGGGCAGGAGACCGGCGAGGCCGACGAGCTCCGCCCGCTGCGGCAGCGGCTGGTCACCGCCGTGGTGCTCGCCGTGCCGGTGATCGCGATGGCGATGGTCCCGGCGCTGCAGATCGAGTACTGGCAGTGGCTCTCGCTGACCCTCGCGGCGCCCGTCGTGACGTACGCGGCCTGGCCGTTCCACCGCGCCGCCTGGACCAACGCGCGGCACGGCGCCGCCACCATGGACACGCTGATCTCGGTCGGCACGACGGCCGCCTTCCTGTGGTCGGTGTGGGCGCTGTTCTTCGGTACGGCCGGCATGCCCGGCATGACGCACCCCTTCGAGCTGACCATCGCGCGCAGCGACGGCGCCGGGAACATCTACCTGGAGGCCGCGGCCGGCGTCACCGCCTTCATCCTCGCCGGGCGCTACTTCGAGGCCCGCGCCAAGCGGCGGGCCGGGGCCGCCCTGAAGGCACTGCTGGAGCTGGGCGCCAAGGAGGTCACCGTCCTGCGCGACGGCCGCGAGACCCGCGTCCCGGTCGGTGAACTGGCCGTCGGCGACCGCTTCCTGGTGCGCCCCGGGGAGAAGATCGCCACGGACGGGACCGTCGTCGAGGGCGCGTCAGCGGTGGACGCCTCGATGCTGACCGGTGAGTCCGTCCCCGTCGAGGTCACCGTCGGCGACCCGGTCACCGGAGCCACGCTCAACGCCGGCGGGCGCCTGGTCGTCGAGGCCACCCGGGTCGGCGCCGACACCCAGCTGGCCCGGATGGCGAAGCTGGTGGAGGACGCGCAGAACGGCAAGGCAGCGGCCCAGCGGCTGGCCGACCGGATCTCCGCCGTCTTCGTCCCCGTCGTCCTCGTCCTCGCGCTGGCCACGCTCGGCTTCTGGCTGGTCGGCGGCGCCGGGCTGACCGCGGCCTTCACCGCCGCCGTCGCCGTACTGATCATCGCCTGCCCGTGCGCGCTGGGCCTGGCCACCCCGACCGCGCTGCTGGTCGGCACCGGCCGCGGCGCGCAGCTCGGCATCCTGATCAAGGGGCCCGAGGTCCTGGAGACCACCCGTAAGGCCGACACGATCGTGCTCGACAAGACCGGCACCGTCACCACCGGCCGGATGACGCTGCTCGCCGTGCACACCGCGCCCGGCGTCGCCGAGGCGGATGTACTCCGGCTGGCCGGGGCGCTGGAGCACTCCTCCGAGCACCCGATCGCGCGCGCCGTCGCCGACGGGGCCGCCGAGAAGGCGGGCCCGCTGCCCGCCCCCGAGGACTTCGCCAACGTCGCCGGGCTCGGCGTCCAGGGCGTGGTGGACGGCCACGCGGTACTCGTGGGCCGCGAGAAGCTGCTGGCCGAGTGGGCGATCGGGCTGCCTGAGGGGCTGGCGCGCGCCAAGGCGGCGGCGGAGGAGCGGGGCCGCACCGCCATCGCGGTCGCGTGGGACGGCGAGGCACGCGCCGTGCTGGAGGTCGCCGACGCGGTGAAGGAGACCAGCCCCGAGGCCGTCCGGCGGCTGCGCGCCCTCGGCCTCACCCCGATCCTGCTCACCGGCGACAACGAGGCGGTGGCGAAGGCCGTCGCCGCGGAGATCGGCATCGACGAGGTGATCGCCGAGGTCATGCCGGAGGACAAGGTGAACGTGGTCAAGCGCCTCCAGCGCGAGGGCCGCAGCGTGGCCATGGTCGGCGACGGCGTGAACGACGCGGCGGCGCTGGCCCAGGCCGACCTGGGGCTGGCCATGGGCACGGGCACGGACGCGGCGATCGAGGCCGGTGACCTCACCCTCGTACGCGGTGACCTGCGCGCGGCGGCCGACGCCATCCGGCTCGCCCGCCGCACGCTCGGCACCATCAAGTCCAACCTCTTCTGGGCCTTCGCGTACAACGTGGCCGCCCTGCCGCTGGCCGCCGCCGGTCTGCTCAACCCGATGATCGCGGGGGCCGCCATGGCCTTCTCCTCGGTCTTCGTGGTCGGCAACTCCCTGCGGCTGCGCGGCTTCACGCCCCAGTCCTGACCGGCTCCGCAGGAACCCGGCGCCGGGCCCTCCCGGGGGCGTCCGCACAGGGCGCCCCCGGGAACGTACGCTCACCTCTTGCACCTCCCGACGCCGACCCCGCCGGAGCCCGCCCATGACACCTCCCGCACCCGCCACCGCCTCCGCCGCCACGTCCGGCACCGGCACGTACCGGCACGACGGCATGGTCTGCACCGACCACACGCTCGACGTACCGCTCGACCACGCACGCCCGGACGGCCCGGGCCTCACCCTCTTCGCCCGCGAGGTCGTCGCCGCGGAACACCAGCACCGCGACCTGCCGTACCTGTTGTGGCTGCAGGGCGGGCCCGGCCTCCGCGCCGAGCGGCCCCACGCGGCCGGTGCCTGGCTGCGCCGCGCCCTCAAGGACTACCGCGTGGTGCTGATGGACCAGCGCGGCACGGGCCGCTCCTCCCCCGTCGACCGGCGCACCCTCGCGGTCCACCCGGACGCCGCAGCGGCCGCCGGCCACCTCGCGCACTTCCGTGCCGACGCGATCGTGCGCGACGCCGAACTGCTGCGCCGCCGGCTCTGCGGCGACCGGCCCTGGACCGTACTCGGCCAGAGCTTCGGCGGCTTCTGCACGCTGACCTACCTGAGCCTCGCGCCGGAGGGCCTGGCGCAGGCGCTCATCACCGGCGGCCTGCCGGCCCTCACCGGCCACGCCGACGACGTCTACCGCGCCGCGTACCGGCGCACGCTCGCCCACAACGCGCGCTACTTCGCGCGGTACCCGGGCGACCAGCGGCTCGCCGACGCGGTGGCCGGGCACCTGGCCGAGCACGACGTACGGCTGCCGTCCGGCGAGCGGCTGAGCGTCCGCCGCTTCCAGACCATGGGCATCACCTTCGGTACGTCCGCCGGCTTCGACAGCCTGCACTACCTCCTCGAATCGGCCTTCGTCGACGGTGCCGACGGGCCCGAGCTGTCCGACACCTTCCTGCGCGGTGTGGATGCCGTCGTCTCCTTCGCCGCGAACCCGCTGTACGCCGTTCTGCACGAGGCGATCTACGCACAGGGCGGCCGGGCCACCGACTGGTCGGCGCACCGGATCCGGTCGGAGTTCCCCGAGTTCGACGCGTCCGGTGCGGGCCCGCTGCGCTTCACCGGCGAGATGATCTACCCCTGGCAGTTCACGGAGGACCCGGCGCTCCGCCCGCTGCGCGAGGCCGCCGACCTGCTGGCCCGGCGCACCGACTGGCCGCCGCTCTACGACCTGGACCGGCTCGCCCGCAACGAGGTACCGGTCACCGCCGCCGTGTACTACGACGACATGTTCGTCGACCGCGAGCAGTCCATGGCGACCGCCGACCTGGTGCGCGGCCTGCGCCCCTGGGTCACCAACGCCTATGCCCACGACGGCGTACGGGCCGACGCGGCGGTCCTCGACCGGCTGCTGGACATGGCCGGCGGGCGGGTCTAGCCAGGCGCAATAAGGCTCAACAGCCGCCCTCAGGGCGGGATTTGGCCGCCGCACGGAAACGGGACCGAAGGACCCGTCGCCGTGCGGCGGTTTTTGCGGGACGCTCGGCACGGGTGCGCGTGCCCGGCAGTGCCGGCGGGCCGCGGGGGAACGCACCCGGCATCGGTGACGCATCTCCACGGTGGCACCCGCGACCAGTGAGGAAGGCGGGCTGTGATGAGCGATTCCGGTACGCGTACGGCGGGACGGATCCGGTCCGGGGCGGACCCGCGCTCGGCGGTCCAGTTGCAGGTCAACGGTCAGGTGCGGCGCCTCGACGTGGACACGCGCACCTCCCTGCTGGACGCACTGCGCGAACACCTGGGCCTGACCGGTACGAAGAAGGGCTGTGACCACGGGCAGTGCGGCGCCTGCACCGTGCTGGTCAACGGCCGGCGCATCAACTCCTGCCTGACGCTCGCCGTCATGCACGAGGGCGACGAGGTGGTGACGATCGAGGGCCTGGGCGACCCGGCCGGCCTGCACCCCATGCAGCGGGCCTTCATCGAGTGGGACGGCTTCCAGTGCGGCTACTGCACGCCGGGCCAGATCTGTTCGGCCGTCGGCATGCTCGACGAGGTGGCGGCGGGCTGGCCCAGCCACGCCACGGCCCCCACCGCCGATGGGGCTTCGCAGCGGATCACGCTGACCGATGCGGAGATCCGCGAGCGGATGAGCGGCAACATCTGCCGGTGCGCCGCCTACCCCAACATCGTGGCGGCCGTCCGCAGCGTGGCGGAAGGAAACGCGGAATGAGGCCCTTCACCTATGAACGCCCTACGGACGCCCGGGGCGCGGTGGCGGCGGTTTCCCGCCCCGGCGCGAAGTACATCAGCGGCGGTACCAACCTGCTGGACCTGATGAAGCTCGGCATCGAGCGGCCCAGCCACCTGGTGGACATCAGCCGGCTGCCGCTGCACGGCATCGAGGAGGTGCGCGGCGGTGAACTGCGCATCGGCGCCCAGGCGGTGAACTCCGACGTGGCCGCCGACGCCCGCGTGCGCGGCCGCTATCCGGTGCTGTCGCAGGCGGTGCTGTCCGGCGCCTCGGGCCAGTTGCGCAACAAGGCGTCGACCGGCGGGAACCTGCTGCAGCGCACCCGCTGCCCGTACTTCTACGACACGGCAGCCGCATGCAACAAACGGCAGCCCGGCACGGGGTGTGCGGCGATCGGCGGGTTCAACCGCATCCACGCGGTCCTCGGTGCCGACGACTCCTGCATCGCCACCCACCCGTCCGACATGGCCGTCGCGCTGGCCGCACTGGACGCGCGCATCGAACTCCTCGGCGCCGACGGGTCCGTACGGAGTGTCGGCCTCACGGACTTCTACCGATTGCCGGGCGGCAGCCCGCACATCGAGACCGTCCTGCGGCCGGGCGAGCTGATCACGGCCGTGGTGCTGCCGCCGCCACCGCCGGGCCGGCAGCTGTACCGCAAGGTGCGCGACCGCGCGTCCTACGAGTTCGCGCTGGTCTCCGTCGCGGCCGTGCTCGCGGTGGACCGGGGCACGATCGGCACGGCACGGGTGGCGTTCGGCGGCGTGGCGCCGAAGCCCTGGCGGTCGCCCGAGGCGGAGGCCGCACTGACCGGGCGCCCCGCGACGGCGGCCACCTACCGCATCGCCGCCCGGGCGGCGATGCGGGACGCGGTCGGGCAGGGACACAACGACTTCAAGATCGAGCTGGCCGAGCGCACGCTGTGCCGCACCCTGGCGCAGCTGGCCCCCGCGAGCTGAGGAGGCGGGAATGACCGGGCGAGAGATGACCGGACGCGCGATGGACCGCGTCGACGGCCCGTTGAAGGTCACCGGCCGGGCCCCCTACGCCTACGAACACCGTACGGACGACCAGCCGCTCTACGGAGTCGTCGTCGGGGCGACGGTGGGCAAGGGGCGCGTGGCGCGAATCGATGCCGGGGAGGCCGAACGCGCGCCGGGCGTCGTGATGGTGATGACCCATCACCACGTGCCCGAGCAGGGTCCGCGCGATGAGTCCGTGCCCTTCGAGTACTGGCGTGCCCAGCCGATGCTGGCCGGGCCGGAGGTGCACCACTACGGCGAGCCGGTGGCACTGGTCGTCGCCGGCACCTTCGAGCAGGCGCGCGCCGCGGCACAGCTCGTCGAGGTGACGTACGACGTCGGGGCGGGGCGGTTCGACTTCGCGGCACACCTGGCGGAGGCGTACGCGCCGAAGTCGGTCAACGCCGGTCTGGCCACCGACACCGCGGTGGGCGACTTCGACACCGCGTTCGGGGCGGCGGCGGTCACCGTCGACCAGTACTACACCACGCCGTACGAGTTCTCCATGCCGATGGAGCCGCACGCGTGCCTGGCGGTGCCGCACGGGGAGGACCTGACGGTCCATGTCAGCTCCCAGATCGTCGACGCGGCACGGTCCTCGGTCGCCGCCACGCTCCGGATCGACCCGGAGCGGATCCACATCGTTGCGCCGTACGTCGGCGGCGGGTTCGGCTCCAAGCTGGGCGTCCACGCCGAGACGATCCTCGCGGCGCTGGCCGCCCGCACGCTGGGCAGGCCGGTCAAGGTCGCGCTGACCCGGCAGCAGGTCTTCAGCCTCGTCGGCCTGCGCCCCACCTCACGCCAGCGGGTCCGGCTGGGCGCTGACCGGGACGGCCGGCTGACGGCGCTCGCGCACGAGGTCACCATGCACACCCGCCCCGACATGGAGTACGCCGAGCAGACCGCGGCCACCACCCGCAGCCTCTACGCCGCGCCCCACCGGCGGACGAGCCACCGGCTGACCCCGCTGGACCTGCCGCGGGGCGAGGACGTCCGCGCGCCGGGCGAGGCGCCGGGCCTGCTGGCGGTGGAGTCGGCGATGGACGAACTGGCCCACGCGCTCGGCATGGACCCGGTGGAGCTGCGGCTCCGCAACGAGCCGGCCGTCGATCCCGAGCGCGGCGTGCCGTACAGCGACCGGCATCTGACCGCGTGTCTGCGGGACGGCGCGCGCAGGTTCGGCTGGGAGCGCCGCCCCGCCGTACCGGGGAGCGTGCGCGAGGGGCAGTGGCTGATCGGCTACGGCACGGCCGCCGCCATCCGCGGCCACTTCCAGATGGCGACCTCGGTGCAGGTGTTGCTGGCGGCGGACGGCACGGCCGTGGTCCGGACGGACATGACCGACATCGGCACGGGCACGTACACGATCCTGACCCAGGTGGCGGCCGACGGGCTGGGGCTGCCGCCCGACCGGGTACGCGTCGAGCTGGGGCGTTCGGAGTTCCCGACCAGCATGGGGTCCGGCGGCTCGTGGGGCGCCGCCAACTCCAGTACCGCGGTGCACCGCGCGTGCCACGCGCTGCGCGAGAAGCTGCTGGCCGCCGCGTACCACGACGTCGACTCGCCGCTGTACGGACTGGCCGCGGGCGAGGCGGCGTTCGCCGACGGGCGCGTGCGGATCGGGGACGCGTCGGAGGCGCTGGGCGCCCTCGTCGCACGCCACTTCCCCGACGGTGTGCGGGCGACGGGCGAGACCCTCGCCATGACCGAGGACCCGAACTACCGGGATTACTCGATCCACACCTACGGTGCCCACTTCGCCGAGGTGGGCGTCGACGCCGACACCGGGGAGATCCGGCTGCGGCGGATGCTCGGCGTCTTCTCGGTCGGCCGTGTGCTCAACGCCAAGACGGCGCGCTCGCAGCTGATCGGCGGCATGATCTGGGGCGCCGGCGCGGCCCTGGAGGAGGAGGCCGTGGTCGACCGCCGCAGCGGCGCCTTCGTCAACCGTGACCTCGCGCAGTACCTGGTGCCCGTGCACGCCGACATCCCCGACATCGACGCCGTCGTGCTCGACGGGTACGACGCCAGGGCCAACGTGCTGGGCGCGAAGGGCATCGGCGAACTGGGCATCTGCGGCGCCGGTGCGGCCGTCGCGAACGCCGTGTTCAACGCCACCGGCGTCCGCGTCCGCGACTTCCCGATCACCCTGGAGAAACTGCTGCCGGGCCTGCCGGCACCGGCCGGCTGAACCGCGGCGCCCCGTCGCCCCCGGGGCGTCCGGCGGCCCCGTCCCCGTCAGCCGATGGGTTCGGGCAGGGGGACGACGTCGTAGGCGAGCCCGATGGTGTTGCCGGTCGCCGGGTCGGCCAGTTCGACCCGCCAGTGGGCGGCGAACTGGTCGACGCCCTCGCGCATCGGGATCGTGCCCGATATCAGCACCGTGCCGGGCTGGAGCTCCCCGCGCTCGCGCAGCACGTCGGCCCAGTACTGCGGCGGCAGCAGCTCGCCGGCGGTGCCGTCCTGAAGGAGTTCTTCCGTGCCGCCGGCCGGGGTGACCCAGGCGCGGAGGGTGAGGGTGTCCAGCCGGTCCGCGACGTCCGCCAGCCGCCACGCGCGGTCGGCCAGGACGTCGGGGCCGGCGTTCTTGCTCCAGGCCACGCCGTGCGCCTCCAGCGCGCGGTCGGTGTGGTCGCAGGCCGCCGTCAGCAGGAGGTCGCCGGTGGCGTCCACCACCAGGGCCCACTCCGCCTCCCCCGAGGTACGGGCGTGCTGCGCCGGCACGGTCGTGGTCTGCTGCCCGAGGTAGGGCGCGACCGGGTAGAGCGCCGGCACGGTCGAGGGCGCGGGCACGCCCAGCTCGGCCAGCTCCGCCACGTGCGCGGCGACGTCCTCCTGGCTGCGGCCGGCGTATCCGGCGTTGAGCAGCCGCTTCACCTCGACGGTCCGGTGGCTTCCGTCGGGCAGTTCGAACGACAGGGCGGTCATGAGTCCTCCAGGTCACAGTGGGTTGCGCAGCGGTAAAACAGCCTCAGGGGGTTGCGCATACGACCTGTATACAGCAAGTATGCCTAGCAGTGCAGCCACCGAGATCGTGAGGCCTTGACCCCATGGACAACGAACAGCGCAGGGACGCGGCGGGGGACGACACGCGGGCTCCTCGGGGGGCGACGCCGCAGGAGGCGCCCCCGCCGGAGGCGATCGCGGTGCGGCCGGACCGCGGCGCACTGCTCCGCGCCTTCGTCGCGAGCCTGACCGGCACCTCCCTGGAGTGGTACGACTTCGCGGTCTACTCGGCCGCCTCGGCACTCGTCTTCGGCAGGCTCTTCTTCCCCTCCGAGGACCCGCTGACCGGCGCCCTGCTGGCCTTCTCCACGTACGCCGTCGGCTATGTCTCGCGGCCGCTGGGCGGCTTCGTCTTCGGCCGGCTCGGGGACGTCATCGGCCGCAAGAAAGTACTGGTGGCGACGCTCGTACTGATCGGCGCCGCGACGTTCCTCATCGGGCTGATCCCGCCCCAGTCCGCCATCGGCCCCGTCGCCCCGGTGCTCCTGGTGCTGCTGCGGTTCGCGCAGGGCGTCGGGGTCGGCGGCGAGTGGGGCGGGGCCGTCCTGCTGACCAGCGAGTACGGCGACACCCGCAGCCGCGGCTTCTGGGCGTCGGCCGCCCAGATCGGCCCGCCGGCCGGCAACCTCATGGCCAACGGCGTGCTGGCCGGGCTCGGCGCCCTCCTCACCGAGCAGCAGTTCTTCTCCTGGGGCTGGCGGATCGCTTTCCTGCTCTCCGGCGTCCTGGTGCTCTTCGGACTGTGGATCCGGATGCGGCTGGAGGAGACGCCGGTCTTCAAGGCGATGGAGGCGGGCGGCGACCGGCCGCAGGCGCCGATCAAGGAAGTGTTCACGACCCAGCCGCGGGCGCTGGCGGCCGCGGTGCTCTGCCGGGTCGCACCGGACGTGCTGTACGCGATGTTCACGGTGTTCGTGCTCACCTACGCGACCCAGAAGCTGGGCATGCCGCGCAGCAGCGCCCTGACCGCGGTGCTCATCGGCTCGGCGCTGCAGATCGTGCTGATCCCGCTGGCCGGCGCCCTCTCCGACCGCTGGAACCGGCGCCGGCTGTACCTCGGCGGCACGGTGGCGGCGGGCGTGTGGCCCTTCGTGTTCTTCCTGATGACCGGCGGCGGCTCGTGGGCCCTGCTGGTGCTCGGGGTGGTCGGCGCGCTGGTGATCCACTCGCTGCTGTACGGTCCGCAGGCCGCCTTCGTCGCGGAGCAGTTCAGCCCGCGCCTGCGGTACACCGGCTCGTCGCTCGCGTACACGCTGGCCGGTCTGATCGGCGGTGCGGTGGCGCCGCTGCTGTTCACCGCGCTGCTGGGTACCTTCGGCACGTGGCTGCCGCTGGCCCTGTACCTCGTGGGCACGGCCGTGCTCACCGTCATCGGCGTGCTGCTGGGCCGGGACGCCGACCACGACGAGGACGAACGGTACGTCAGGGAGTCGGCGGACCGGGCGCGGGAGCGCGCGGCCACCGCGGCACCGGGCGACTGAGGCCGGCCGGGCCGGCACGGAGAGAAGAGACGAGGAAGAGGAGCCGCATGCGTATCGCGCTGTGCCAGATGACCAGTACGACCGAGCCCAAGGAGAACCTCGCGGCCGTGCAGGACCACGTCCGCCGCGCGGCGGAGGCGGGCGCGCGCCTCGCGGTCCTGCCCGAGGCGGCGATGGTCCGCTTCGGCGTCCCGCTCGGCCCGGTCGCCGAGCCCCTCGACGGGCCGTGGGCCGACGGCGTGCGCGCCGTCGCGCGGGAGACGGGCGTGACCGTGATCGCGGGCATGTTCACCCCGGCCGCCGACGGACGGGTCGCCAACACGCTGCTGGCCACCGGGCCCGGCGTCGAGGAGTCCTACGACAAGATCCACCTGTACGACGCGTTCGGCTTCCGGGAGTCCGACACGGTGGCCGCGGGCGAGCGCGTGGTGACCATCGACGTCGACGGCGTGCGCGTGGGGCTGGCGACCTGTTACGACCTGCGGTTCCCCGAGCTGTTCCGGGCCCATGCGGACGCGGGCGCGGCCCTCTCCGTCCTGCCCGCTTCGTGGGGCGCCGGGCCCGGCAAGCGGGACCAGTGGGACCTGCTGGTGCGGGCCCGCGCGCTGGACGCGACGGTCTGGGTGGCGGCCGTGGGGCAGGCGGCTCCCGACCCCGGCGCCGACCCCGAGCAGCCCACCAAGGCGCCCACGGGCGTCGGGCACAGCGCCCTGATCGGCCCGGACGGCACGGTACGGACCCGGCTCGGCGCCGCGCCGGAACTGCGTACGGCCGAGGTGGACCCGGCGGAGGCCGAGCGGGTGCGGCGGGCCGTCGCCGTGCTGGACAACCGCCGGCTGACCTGACGGCCGACGCGCGGGGCCCGGCCGCCGGGCCCCGCGCGGGGTCAGGCGTTCAGCAGGATGCGCTGGGTCGCCTGGAGGTGGCTGTCGATCGCCGCGCAGGCGGCCTGGCCGTCGCCCGCCGCCAAGTGGTCGAGGATCTCCTGGTGTTCGGCGAGCACCTCGTCCTGGCGGTTCCCCGCCCGGTACAGCGCGGTCACCCCGGCCCGGATCTGCCGGCTGCGCAGCGTGTCGTACTGACGGCTCATCAGCGTGTTGCCGACGGCGGCCACCAGGGTGGCGTGGAAGCGGTGGTCGGCGGCGATGAACTCGCGGGCCGAGTCCTCGCCGCGCAGCCGGTGCTGTTCGGCCAGTACGGCGGTCATCTCGGTCACCGGCGCCGAGCCCTCGCGGGTGGTCCGTTCGGCGGCGAAGCGCTCGATGAGCCCGCGCATCTCCATCAGCTCACTGATCTCGCGGCCCGAGAGCCGGGCGATGTGCGCACCGCGCTTGGGCACCAGCCGCACCAGATCCTCGGCGGCCAGCAGCAGCAGCGCCTCGCGGATGGGCGTGCGCGACACCCCGATCCGGTCCGCGATCTCCTGCTCGGACAGGAACCGGTCCTGCATCTCCGGGTCGGTGAGCACGCTGTCCTTCAGGTACGCGTACGCCTTCTCTCGTCCCGACTGCACCGATCTCCCCGCTCCTGGCGATTGCATACAAGTTGTATGCGACTGTAGGCGAAATTACCACGGAGCGGGGAGCGGGGCGGTGGGAGCCGGTCAGCTCACGGCCTTCCGGACCTTCTGGACGAACTTCACGAGAATCCAGATGACGATGCCGGCGAAGAGGAACAGCACCAGGAACGCCTGCCACAGCGGCATCTTGTGCCCCGTGGACGACGAGCTGCCGTAGTCGTGGCGCGAGGAGAAGCCACCGCCCGACGACCTCCTGGAGCCGCTCTTGCTGACACCGCCGCTGCTGCTGCTCTTGCTGATGCCGCCGCCGCTGCTGCCGCCCTTGCTGCCGGTGCCGCGCAGCGACGACAGCGCGGCGTGCGGGGCGGACTTGGCGGCGGGTGCCGCCTGTGCCGCGGCGGGTGCGGCGCCGAACAGGGCGCCGACCAGGAGGAGTACGGCTGCCATACGCATGTGGAACCCCCGTTGAGTGGATGGAAGAGTGGGCGCGCCGAAGCGCCGTCGCACCCTAGGCCATGCACGCGTACGGCCGAAACTCGCGGGTGTTGCCGGGACGGGTGTCGCGGAGGCGGGTGTTCCGGAGACGGGTGCTCCGGAGAAGAGCGCGGGCGGGGTCCGCCGGTGACCGTCCCGGCGGGCCCCGCCCGTTTCCGTCACACGGCGGGGGCCCCACGCCCACCCGTCATGCGGCGGCCGTACGGGACCGGCTGCGGTCCCCGACGGTGCGTACCCGCCTGGCCAGCGCCCGGGCGCGGCCGGCGGCGCGGGCACTCGTGCGCCGCCACGCGCGGCGGTGGCGGGTGGCGCGCAGCTCCGAGAAGAGGAGTTCGTAGCGGCCGAGGATGCGGTCGGGGTCGAAGCGGCGGGCACCGGCCAGCGCCGCGGCCCCCATGGCGCGGCGGCCGGGCTCGTCGTCGATCAGCTGGAGCAGGGCACGTGCCAGGGCTTCGGCGTCGCCCTTGGGCACGAGGCGCCCGTCGACGCCGTCCCGGATGATCTCGGCGGGGCCGAGCGGGCAGTCGGTGCTGACCACCGGCAGCCCGCACCGCATCGCCTCGACGAGCGTCATCCCGAAGGACTCGGCGTCGGAGGCGGAGGCGACCAGCGACGCCTTGGCGAATTCGGCCTCGATCGGGGAGCGCGGGCCCATCAGCGTGACCCGGCCGGCCAGCCCGCGGCCGTCGATGAGCTGTTGCAGCCGCTCCCGCTCGGCCCCGCCGCCGTAGATCCGCAGGGACCAGTCGGGACGCTTGGCCGCGACCGTGGCGAAGGCCTCGACGAGCAGGTCGAACCGCTTGCCGTGCACCAGCCGGCCGGCCGCTGCGACCACCTTCGCCGAGTGGTCGGCGGGCGGGGTGTCCGGGGCCGGGACGATGTTCGGGATGGCCAGCACGCGGACCCCGGGCAGCGGCATCCGGGCCCGGTAGACCGCGGCGTCGGCCTCGGTGGTGGTGATCAGGGCGTCCAGCGAGCGGTAGTGGCGGGCCAGCTCCCGGCGCAGCTTCTTGCTGTGCGCGTCGTGCCGCAGGTGCTCCTGGGCGATGCGCAGCGTGCCGCGCCGCCCGAAGCGCGCCAGGTAGACGTTGATGCCCGGCCGGGTGCCGATGACCACGTCCGCGCCGGAGGCGGCCAGGTACTCCGCCACGCGCACGTCGTGCAGCAGGCTGTACTGGTGGTGGCGCTTGTCCGCCACCGGGAAGGCCCGCGCCGGCTCCGCCCACCTGGGGTCCGTGGTGTCCGCGCCGCCCACCCGGGTGTCGACCAGCGGCACGACGCGCACCCGCGGGTCCACCGTGAAGCGCGGCGTCTCCCGGTGCCGCATCATCGAGGCGATCTCCACCTCATGGCGGTCGGCGAGCGCGGCCGCGAGGTTGAGCGTCGTACGGATGGTGCCTCCGATGGCATAGGCATTGTGGAGGAGAAACGCGATCTTCATGCAGGGACCTTCCTCCGGCGGCGCCGGGCCGGCCGCACGGTACGCCGCAAGGCTGGCCGACGGAGGTAAGGGAGGGCCCCGGCCAAGGTGAGAGCCGGGTAAGAACCACCACGCCCGGCCCGCCTCCGGCGGGAATCGGCGGTAGCGGCACGGCACAATTCCCGTGTGCCCCAGACTGTGCTGCTCGCCGAGGACGACCGTGCCATCCGCAACGCCCTGGAACGCGCCCTGACGCTGGAGGGGTACCAGGTCACGGCGGTGGCGGACGGCATCGAGGCGCTCGCCCGGGCACACCGGGAGCGCCCCGACGTGCTGGTGCTGGACGTGATGATGCCGGGCATCGACGGGCTGCAGGTGTGCCGCGTGCTGCGCGCCGAGGGCGACCGGGTGCCGATCCTGATGCTCACCGCCCTCGTGGAGCCGGCGGACCGGATCGCCGGGCTGGACGCCGGAGCCGACGACTACGTGGTCAAGCCGTTCGACGTGGAGGAGGTCTTCGCCCGGCTGCGGGCGCTGCTGCGCCGGGTGAACGACGGCCGTGCCGAGGACTGGCCGCAGGCGCAGGAGCTGCTCACGGCGGGGGACCTGCGGCTCGACGCGCAGGCCCGGCGCGCGTGGCGCGGCGAACGGGAGCTGGAGCTGTCGCGTACCGAGTTCAACCTGCTGGAGCTGCTGGTCAGGAACTCCGGCATCGTGCTGGACCACGCCGTCATCTACGACCGTATCTGGGGCTACGACTTCGGGCCGGGGTCGAAGAACCTGGCGGTCTACATCGGCTACCTGCGGCGCAAGATGGACGGTCCTGGCGAGCCGCCGCTGATCCACACGGTACGGGGTGTCGGCTACGTCCTGCGGGAGGCGTGAGATGCGGCCCTCGCCCGCCAGCCTGCGCACCACGTTCACCACGCTGTTCGCCGCCGTCGCCGTCGCCGTGACCCTCACCATCGGCTTCCTCAGCTACGACGCTGCGGCACGGCTGGTGCGGGTGGACGAGAAGTCGGTCTTCAACGAGGTGGTGCACGACCTCCAGAGCCAGGTGCGCCAGGAGCGGCTGACCGCCGCCGACTACGCCACGTCCGACCCCGACCACGACGGGCCCCGGGACGACCTGATCCGCCCCACCCGGACGGACGTGCAGGTGCTCGGCCCCGGCGGGAGCGTCGCCGACCACGGGAACCCCCGGCTCCCGGTGGTGGCCTCGGACCGGCGGATCGCCGCCGCGCGGAAGCCGGCGACGACGACGCACACGGAGCGGGAGCTGGACGGCGACGAGTACCGCATCGCGACCGTGGCGCTGGGCGGTGGCCGCGGCGCCGTGCAGGTCGCCCAGCAGTTCAGCGACACCGAGGACCTGCTGACCCAGCTGCAGCGGCGTACGGCGGTGCTCGCGCTGGCGGTGGTGGTGGCGGCCGGGCTGGCGGGCTGGTGGCTGGCGCGCCGGATCACCGGCCGCCTCGTCCGGCTGACCGCGGCCGCTGAGGAGGTGGCGGAGACCGGGGACCTGCGGATCGCGGTACCGGTGGCCGGGCGCGACGAAGTGGCCCGGCTGGGCCTCGCCTTCGACCGCATGCTCGGCCGGCTGGCGCGCTCGGTCGAGGACCAGCGGCGCCTGGTGCAGGACGCGGGGCACGAGCTGCGCACCCCGCTCACGTCGCTGCGCACCAATATCTCGGTCCTCGCGCGCATCGACCGGCTGCCGCCCGCCGCCCGTGCGGAGCTGACCGCCGACCTGGCCGGGGAGGTCAGGGAGCTGACGGATCTGGTCAACGAACTCATCGAACTGGCGGCCGGTCAGCTGAACGACGAGCCGTACGTGGAGGTGTCCCTCGCCGAGATCGCCGAGGACGTCGCGGCGCGGGCCCGGCGCCGTACCGGCCGCGCCGTCACCGTCGAGGCGGACGACACACTGGTCACCGGGCGGCCCGCCGCGCTGCAGCGGGCCGTGGCGAACCTCGTCGACAACGCCACGAAGTTCGACGCCGACGGGGACGAGCCCATCGTCATCGAGGTCACCGGCCACCGCGTCGCCGTGTACGACCGCGGCCCCGGGCTCACGGAAGAGGAGTGCGCCCGCGTCTTCGACCGCTTCTACCGCGCCCCGACAGCGCGCTCCCTGCCCGGCTCCGGGCTGGGCCTCTCCATCGTGCGCGAGGTGGCCGGCGCCCACGGCGGCACGGTCTTCGCGCAGCGGCGCGCGGGCGGCGGCGCGGTCATCGGCTTCACGGTGCGCTGAAGCCGGCGCGTCCGGCAGCGGCGGAGCGGTCACCCATGAACGGTTGAGGGTTGTACCAGGACTTCTCCAAGCCCGCATGGGCCGGGCCCGCCGCGAGCAGCACTGTCCAGGAGGCCGGGCCGGGACGACACCACGGCACCGGCACATGACACGCGCACCCGTGTGCGCGGCAGCACCAGGAGGACAGCACCGATGGCCCACACCCTCCACCACACCGCGGTACGCCCGGCCGGCCCGGCACCCCACGCGCCGCGCTGCGCGGCGGCCGCCCCCACCGACCCGGTCCCGTGCGAGGGACCGCGCGACGCCGCGACCATCATCGACCGGGACGGCCGGGAGGCGGCCGGCTGCGTCACGCACTGCGCCCGCCTGCTGGCCGGCAACGACGGCGCCCGCGTCCACCCGTTCACCTCGGCGGCCCACGCCCTCGACATCTACTCACGGGCCCGTGAACTGCCACCGTTCGCCTGGGAGATAGGCAGGTAGCGGCCCGGTCCCTTAGGGTGGCCGGTGCAGCTGGTTCGCCCCGTCCGCCAGGCGGGATGCGTCGCAAGAGGGAACCCGGTGGGAATCCGGGACTGCCCCGCAGCGGTGAGCGGGAACGACCGCCGTCATACGCACTGGGTCCTGAAGGGCCCGGGAAGCGACGGCCACTAGGTGTTCTTGCCGGTATCGGCGAGGACGTGCCCGCGAGTCCGAAGACCTGCCACTGCCCGCGTACGGACGACTCGTGCGCGGACATCCCGGTGACCTCGAGGGCGGGTCGGCGTACACACCGAACGGATCGGCCAATGGCCGCCGCCGTCCGGTCCGTCACCCTTCGCGTCCTCGTCCCGTCCCCGGGACCTCAGGGATTCATCTCGCGAAGGAGATCTCCGTGACAGCCAAGTCCGCAGCCGCGGCAGCACGGGCCACCGTGTACGGCTACCCCCGCCAGGGACGGCACCGGGAACTGAAGAAGGCGGTCGAGGGCTACTGGAAGGGCCGCGTCGGCGCCGACGCGCTGCACGCCACCGCCGCCGGACTGCGCGGCGCCAACTGGCGGCAGCTGGCCGACGCCGGCATCGACGAGGTCCCCACCGGCGACTTCTCGTACTACGACCACGTGCTGGACACCACCGTCATGGTCGGCGCGATTCCGGACCGGCACCGCGCCGCCGTCGCCGCCGACCCGCTCGACGGCTACTTCGCCATGGCGCGCGGCACGCAGGAGGCGGCGCCGCTGGAGATGACCAAGTGGTTCGACACCAACTACCACTACCTGGTCCCCGAGCTGGGACCCGACACCGTGTTCACCGCCGACTCCGGCAAGCAGGTCGCCGAGCTGCGCGAAGCCCTCTCCCTCGGGCTGGCCGCGCGGCCGGTCCTGGTGGGTCCCGTCACCTACCTGCTGCTGGCCAAGCCCGCGCCCGGCGTGGCGGCGGACTTCGACCCGCTCACCCTGCTGGACCGGCTGCTGCCGGTGTACGCCGAGGTCCTCGCCGACCTGCGCGCCGCCGGCGCCGAGTGGGTACAGCTCGACGAGCCCGCCCTCGTCCAGGACCGCACCCCGGCCGAGCTGACCGCCGCCGGACGCGCCTACCGCGACCTCGGCGGGCTCACGGACCGGCCGAAGCTGCTGGTCGCCTCGTACTTCGACCGGCTCGGCGACGCGCTGCCGGTCCTCGCCGGGGCGCCGGTCGACGGACTCGCGCTGGACTTCACCGAGGCCGCGGCCGCGAACCTCGACGCCCTCGCCGCCGTCGGCGGGCTGCCCGGCAAGCGGCTGGTCGCCGGCGTCGTCAACGGCCGCAACGTCTGGGCCAACGACCTGCAGGCGTCGCTCGCCACGCTCGGCACCCTGCTCGGCCTCGCCGGCCGGGTCGACGTCTCGGCCTCCTGCTCCCTGCTGCACGTCCCGCTCGACACGGCGCCCGAGCGGGACATCGATCCGCAGATCCTGCGCTGGCTCGCCTTCGCGCGGCAGAAGACCGCCGAGGTCGTCACCCTGG
>NZ_PQSQ01000099.1 GCF_002920575.1 Streptomyces sp. Ru73
GTTCTGCGCGTAGTTGTTGCGCAGCACCAGCGAGCCGACCTCGTCGGTCATCTCGGCCAGCAGCTTGTTGCGCTGCTTGACCGTCATGTCGCCGTTGGCCACCACGGAGTTCAGCAGGATCTTGATGTTCACCTCGTGGTCGGAGGTGTCCACGCCGGCGCTGTTGTCGATCGCGTCGGTGTTGATCCGGCCGCCGTTCTGGGCGTACTCGATCCGGCCCAGCTGGGTCAGGCCCAGGTTGCCGCCCTCGCCCACGACCTTGACCCGCAGGTCCTGGCCGTCGACGCGGATGGCGTCGTTGGACTTGTCGCCGACGTCCGCGTTGGACTCGGCCGAGGACTTCACGTACGTCCCGATGCCGCCGTTCCACAGCAGGTCCACCGGCGCCTTGAGGATGACCTTCATCAGCTCGGCCGGGGTCAGCTTCGTGACGCCCGCTTCGATGCCCAGCGCGGCACGCACGTGCTGGTTGATCGGGATCGACTTCGCGGTACGCGGGTGGATGCCGCCGCCCTGGGACAGCAGCTCCTTGTTGTAGTCCGCCCAGGAGGAGCGGGGCAGCTCGAAGAGGCGGCGGCGCTCGGCGTACGAGGTGGCCGCGTCCGGGTTCGGGTCGAGGAAGATGTGCCGGTGGTCGAAGGCGGCCACCAGCCGGATGTGCTCGGAGAGCAGCATGCCGTTGCCGAACACGTCACCGGACATGTCGCCGACGCCGACGACCGTGAAGTCCTCGGTCTGCGTGTCCACGCCCAGCTCGCGGAAGTGGCGCTTGACCGACTCCCACGCACCGCGCGCGGTGATGCCCATGCCCTTGTGGTCGTAGCCCGCCGAACCGCCGGAGGCGAAGGCGTCGCCCAGCCAGAAGCCGTAGGACTCGGCGACCTCGTTGGCGATGTCGGAGAACTTCGCGGTGCCCTTGTCGGCCGCGACGACGAGGTAGGTGTCGTCGCCGTCGTGCCGGACCACGTCCTCCGGGTGCACGACCTCGCCGCCGACGAGGTTGTCGGTGATGTCCAGCAGACCGGAGATGAAGGTCTTGTACGAGGCGATGCCCTCGGCCAGCCACGCGTCCCGGTCCACCGCCGGGTCCGGCAGCTGCTTGCCGACGAAGCCGCCCTTCGCGCCGACCGGCACGATGACGGTGTTCTTGACCATCTGCGCCTTGACCAGGCCGAGGATCTCCGTACGGAAGTCCTCCCGCCGGTCCGACCAGCGCAGACCACCGCGCGCCACCTTGCCGAACCGCAGGTGCACGCCCTCCACGCGCGGCGAGTACACCCAGATCTCGTACGCCGGGCGGGGCGCCGGCAGGTCCGGGATGGCCTGCGGGTCCAGCTTCAGGGACAGGTAGGCGTGCGGCTCGCCGTTGCTGTCCTTCTGGAAGTGGTTGGTGCGCAGCGTCGCCTTGATGACGGTGAGGAACGAGCGCAGGATGCGGTCCTCGTCCAGCGAGGCCACCTGGTCCAGCGCGCCGTCCAGCTCCTCCAGCAGCCCGTCGATCAGCTCGGTGCCGGCCCGCTGCCGCGCCGGGGCCATCCGCGCCTCGAAGAGGCTGACCAGCAGCCGGGTGGTGTGGACGTTGTGGGAGAGGGTGTCCTCCATGTACGTCTGGCTGAAGGTAGAGCCGGCCTGCCGCAGGTACTTCGCGTACGCGCGCAGCACCATCGCCTGCCGCCAGTCCAGGCCCGCGCCCAGCACCAGCTTGTTGAAGTTGTCGCTCTCCGCGCGGCCCGTCCACACCGCCGTGAAGGCGTCCTGGAAGCGCTCGCGGTAGTCGTCGCCGTTCGGCCGCTCCGGCATCCGCAGGCCGAAGTCGTAGATCCAGGAGCTGGACCGGTCCGAGCAGCGCAGCTCGTACGGCCGCTCGTCGACCACCTCGACACCGAGACGGTTCAGCAGCGGCAGCACCTTCGACAGCGACACCGGCTCGCCGGTGCGGTAGATCTTGAAACGGCGCTCGCCGGGGCCCGCGCCGACCGGCTCGTACAGGCTGACCTCGAAGTCCCGGCCCTGCTCGGCGGTGCGCAGCTTCTCCAGGTGCTGGAGGTCGGCGACCGCGGCGCGCGGGGAGTTGTCGGCCTTGTAGCCCTCCGGGAAGGCGTGGGTGTAGCGGCGCAGCAGCTCGGCGGCGCGCTCCTCGCCGCACTCGGCGTTCAGCGCCTCGGCGAAGCCGTCCTCCCAGGAGCGGGCCGCCTCGACCAGCCGCGCCTCGATGCGGTCCACGTCGGCGTCGGTGAGGTCGGGCAGCGTCGCGCCCGGTGCGACCCGGATGACGAAGTGCAGCCGGGAGAGGATCGACTCGGTGTTCCAGGCCGTGAAGTCGACGCTGGTACCGCCCAGCTCCTCCTTGAGGATCTCGATCAGGCGCAGCCGGACGGCGGTGGTGTAGCGGTCCCGCGGGAGGTAGACCAGCGCGGAGTAGTAGCGCCCGTACTCGTCCTGGCGCAGGTACAGCCGCAGCCGGCGGCGCTCCTGGAGGTAGAGCACGCTGGTGGCGATCGAACGCAGCTGGTCGACCGGGGTCTGGAACAGCTCGTCGCGCGGGTAGGTCTCCAGGATCTGGAGCAGGTCGCGGCCGTCGTGGCTGTTGGGCGAGAAGCCGGCGCCCTCCAGGACCTCGGTGACCTTGCGGCGGATCACCGGGACGCGGCGGACGGACTCGGTGTACGCGGCGGACGAGAACAGGCCCAGGAAGCGGCGCTCACCGACGACGTTGCCCTGCTCGTCGAACTTCTTCACGCCGACGTAGTCGAGGTAGGACGGCCGGTGCACGGTCGCCCGGCTGTTCGCCTTCGTCAGGATCAGCAGCTTGTGCTCGCGGGCCTTCTTGCGGGCGTCCTTGGGGAGCCGGTTGAAGGACGGCGAGACGGGGTGGCCCGGGTCGTCCTCGTGGTGCTTGGGGTCCGAGCGCAGGATGCCCAGGCCGGTGCCGGGCACGGCGGTGAGCACGTCCTCCTCGCCGTCGGCCTCGCCGGGCGCCGAGGTCAGCTCGTACTCGCGGTAGCCGAGGAAGGTGAAGTGGTCGGCGGCCAGCCAGCGCAGCAGCTCGCGGGCCTCCTCCACCTCGCGGTCGCGCAGGTCGTCGGCGGTGGGCTCGGTGGGCAGCTCGTCGGAGATGCGCAGCGCGGCGTCGCGCATCTTCTCCCAGTCCTCGACGGCCTCGCGCACGTCGTTGAGGACGCGCAGCAGATCGGCGGTGATCTGCTTCAGGTCCTCGCGGTCGGTCTCGCGGTCGATCTCCACGTGGATCCAGGACTCCACGAGCGCGTCGTGCGGCAGCTCGGTGTCCTTGCGCTTGCCGGGCGTGCCGTGCGCGTCGTCCTCGGCGTCCAGGATCTCGATCAGCTTGCCGGTGACGTCACGCCGGACGACGACCTGCGGGTGGATCACGACGTGGATGCCGCGGCCCTGCCGCGACAGCTCGTTGGTGACCGAGTCCACGAGGAAGGGCATGTCGTCGGTCACGACCTCGACGACGGAGTGGCTGCAGGTCCAGCCGTTCTCCTCGACGGTCGGGGTGTGCACTCTGACGTTCGCCGTGCCCTGGGGGCGCACGCCCGCCAGCCGGTAGTGCGAGACCGCGGCCCCGAAGACGTCGACCGGGTCCCGTCCGGTCAGGTCCTCCGGGGCGGTGTGCAGGTAGTAGCGCTGGAGGTATCCGCTGAGGGTGTCCGGGTCCAGACCCGGTACCGGTGACTGCCCTCCCGCCGGTCCGCTCTCACCGACCCTGGCGGCCTTCGTGAGCAGCTCGGTCTTGGCTTCGTCCAGCTTGGTCTGCATGTCCTCTGGCTCCTGTCGCGCGCCGTTGCGTGACGTTGTGGAAATAAGCGGAAACGGCACAACGCCGAACCGACGCGAAAGGGACCCCCGGGTAGGCCCCGGGGGCGTGTCCGGTCGGAATCGACGCTATGCCGCGATGAGGGGCGACCGGGGCGGAATTTGCCAGATTCGGCATTCCTGACACACGGCCGACACAGGAATGATCAACGGCCGCCCGGGCACCGTGGTGTCCCGGGCGCGGAGCAGGGGCCTCGCCGCCCCCGCGGGTTATCGCGCTGATCACGCTGCCAGGCTATCGCTCCTGGCCGGGTGGTCGTCATGGGCCTTGTGTGTACAAAACCACATCGGGTCTTTGCCGGTATGGACAGAGACGCGCTGCGGCCCCTACCCGCGGGCCACGGCAGGGGGTCTTGGCAAGCGCTGCCGACCGGAGGACCTTGAGCGGTACCGAGTCGGACACGCGCCCCGCGGAGGTACGCCATGGCAGCCAAGATCCTGATCGTGACCGGTGACGCTGCGGAATCCCTGGAGGTTCTGTACCCGTACCAGCGGCTGCGCGAGGAGGGGTACGAGGTGCACCTCGCGGCCCCCACCCGCAAGACGCTCCGCTTCGTCGTGCACGACTTCGAACCCGGTTTCGACACGTACACCGAGAAGCCCGGCTACACCTGGCCGGCCGACCTGGCGTTCTCCGAAGTCGACCCGGGCGGTTACGCCGCTCTGGTGATCCCCGGCGGCCGGGCCCCCGAGTACCTGCGCAACGACCCCGAGCTGCGCAAGGTCGTGAAGGCGTTCTTCGACGCGGACAAGCCGGTCGCGCAGATCTGCCACGGCCCGCTGCTGACCGCCGCCGTCGGCCTCCTGACCGGCCGCCGGGTCACCTCGTATCCCGCCCTGGAGCTGGACATGCAGGCGGCGGGCGCCGGCTTCCGCGACACCGAGGTCGTCGTCGACGGCACCCTGGTCTCCTCCCGCGCCTGGCCGGACCACTCCGCCTGGATGCGCGAATTCCTGAAGGTACTACGGGCCAAGGCCCCGGCGAACTGAGGACGCGGGCTTGGGGCGGGGCCGGGGCACTTGCCGCACGCGGGGAGGGGCCGGGCCCGGCGCGGCCCGGGCTGCGGTGCGCCCCGGCCGGCGGGGCCGGGGCTCAGAGCGGTAGGCGTTCCGCCGTTTCGACGGCCTCGGCCAGGCTGTCGACGACCGGCACCCCGGCGGCCAGCAGGCTGGCCCGGCTGTGCGAGCCGCCCGTGTAGAGCACGGCGTGCGCGCCCGCGTGCCGGGCCGCCAGCGCGTCGTCCACGGCGTCGCCGATGACGACCGTACGGCCGGGGTCCACCCGCTCGTCCGCCAGCGCCGCGAGGTGCCGCACCATGTGCTCGGCCTTGCTCCCGCCGGACGGCCCGGTCCGGCCCTCCACGCGTATGAAGTGCGACTCGATGCCGAAGGCACGCACCAGCGGCAGCAGCTCGTCGTGGCCGTACATGCTGAGGATCGACTGGCTGCGGCCGCCCGTCCGCCAGCCCGCCAGCAGCGTCTCCACGCCCTCGGCGAGCGCGCACGCCTCCCGCCGGCTGGTGTAGTGCCGGTGGAACGCCTCGTCCATGACCACCCACTCGGCGTCCGTCGGCAGCCGCCCCATCAGCCGCTCGTAGAACCGCGGGACGGGCACGCAGTACAGCTCGCGGTAACGCTCCAGGGTGATCGGCTCCAGCCCGATCTCACCGAACGCGGCATTGGTCGCCCCGATCACGGCGTCGATGTCGTGAAAGAGCGTGCCGTTCCAGTCCCAGACGATGTGCGTCGCGTGCGTCGCATGCTTCCCCATGCGAAAAAGGTACCCGCGACCACTGACAGCCCCACCGCAGCACGGCGAAGCCGCAGGTCAGGCAGGGAAACGGGCCGTAATGGGCCACCGGGTCGCCCCGCCGGGACCGGGCGCGGCCCGCCGCCTCAGCCGATCAGGTTCGGGATCTCCTGCACGCCGAACCACATCAGCTCGTGGTCCTCCGCCCCGTCCACCGTGAACTGCGCGTCGTCGTCGCCCTGGTCCGCCGCGCCCAGCGCTGCCGCCGCCGCGGTCACGTCCGGCTCCGCGTCGTCGGAGTCCACGTGCACCGCTGCCGCCTTCTTCATCGGCACCGGCCCGGCCACCCGCACCGCGCCCAGCGCGGACCGGTCCAGCCCCAGGCCGGGGTCGACGGACGCGGCGCTGTCGGCGACGTCGACGGCCACCACGACGCGCCGCCGGGCGGCCTGCGGGTCGGTGGCCAGCAGCCGCAGCGAGGCCTGCGCGGCGCGGTTCAGCGCCGCGTACTCCAGCTCCTCTATGTCGTCGGAGACGTACCACTCGCGCAGCGCGGGAGTGACGGCGTAGGCGTCCAGCGGGCCGGAGCCCAGCTCACCCGCCTTGTACGCCTCTGCGAGTCCGGAGAGGGTCAGGGGGACGTAGACACGCATGGCCGCCGCTTTCGTTTCGGACTGCTGGGACAGGTGCTGCTCCGATCGGGCGCAGGCAGCCAGCATACGGGCGCGGGTCCCCCTTCGTGCTGCCGGTACGGCCCGGAAGGGGCCCGCCGGACACCTCCCCCGACCCGCTCCCCGTCCTCTTCACGTACCTCCCATCACCCTGATAGGTGAATTTCCCGGCCCCCGCCACCCGCCTCGCGACCGCCTTGCCGCCCCCGCCGCCACGTCGGTAGAAGAGCCCCACCACAGAAAGCTACTGCCCGGTATCCAGACAGTCCGGGCGGAACGGGGGGACCACCATGAGCACGACCAGCGTGACCAGCGCAGCCAGCACGACCCGTACAGCCAGCACAGCCGGCCCGGCTGCGAGCGCCACCGCGAGCGCCGTCACGGCGAGGATGGCGGCGGCCGCTGCGGAGAACGCCGCGGCGGCGGCCGCGGCAGCAATCACTGCGGAGACCGCGGCGGCAGCCGCAGCGGTCGCGACGGCCGCCGCGGCCTCGGTCAGCACCGCCTCGGCCGAGCCCTCCCGGACCTCCGGGCCATCCGGAGCCGCCGTGGCCGAGGCGATGGCCGGGGTCGCGACCGTAAGGCGTACGCCCCCACCGCCCCGCCCCGGCGCACCGTCGCGCCCCGGCGCCCGCCGCGACAGCCGCCGCCCCGGCGGCCCCCGCCCCGGGCCCCGGGCCCGAGAGGCCGGGCCGCGAAGCCGGGAGGCCGCGCCCCGAACCCGGGACGCCGGGCTCCGGCCCCGGGACGCCGCTCCCCCGCTCCCGCAGGCCGCCGCACGGCGCCGCGCCGCGGAGCGGATGCCGCACCGCTGGTTCGCCGATCAGCTCGTGCTCACGCTGAGCGGCCGCCGCCCCGTCCACGCGCTGCTGGGATACGCGCTGCCCGCCGCCTACGACCGCCTCGCGGAACTCGCGCCGCAGACCCCGCTGCGCCCCGCCGGCCCGTACCGCCGCGGCCCGGAGCCCCAGGTCCGCGAGTGCGGCGTGTACTCCCCGCGGCGCGGCGTCATCGAGGCGTTCGCCCGGATCGCCGCCGGGGAACGCGTACGGGCCCTCGCCTTCCGCCTCGAACGCGGCCCCGACGCCCGCTGGCGCTGCGCCGCCCTCGACATCGGCCCCTCCCCCGCGGTCTGGAGCCGCACCACGTGACACGACGGCGCACGACAAGGCCGGGGCGCCGCAGCCCTCGCTGCGGCGCCCCGGCCGTCGTCGCACCCGCCGGCGGAGCGCCGGCCGGGCCGCGTCACTTCTTGCGGCGACGCCCGCCCTTCTGGGCCTTGCGGCGCTCGGCGCGCGTCATGCCGTCCGCCTCCGAGCGGGTCTGGCCCGAGGGCACGGCGTCGGTGGTGAAGTCGCCCTCGACGACCCCGCCCTCGCCGTCCACCGTCGGCGCGGAGAAGTGCATGCGCTCCGGCCGCTGCGGCGCCTCCAGCCCCTTGGCGTGGATCTCCGGACGGGCCCCGGCCTGCGCCGGCACCGTCTCCTGCACGTCCTTGTCCAGCGAGGTCCGCTCCGCGGAGTCCGCCACCGGGACCTCCTCGACCTGCTGCTCGACCTGGACCTCCAGGTTGAACAGGTAGCCGACGGACTCCTCCTTGATGCCCTCCATCATGGCGGTGAACATGTCGAAGCCCTCGCGCTGGTACTCCACCAGCGGGTCCTTCTGGGCCATCGCCCGCAGGCCGATGCCCTCCTGGAGGTAGTCCATCTCGTAGAGGTGCTCGCGCCACTTGCGGTCCAGGACGGACAGCACGACGCGGCGCTCCAGCTCACGCATGATCTCCGAGCCGAGCTGCTCCTCGCGGGCCGCGTACTGCTCGTGGATGTCGTCCTTGATCGCCTCGGCGATGAACTCGGCGGTGATCCCGGCGCGGTCGCCGACCTCGTCCTCCAGCTCCTCCACGGTGACCTTGACCGGGTAGAGCTGCTTGAACGCGCCCCACAGCCGGTCCAGGTCCCACTCCTCGGCGAAGCCCTCGACCGTCTCCGCCTGGATGTAGGCGTCGATGGTGTCGTCCATGAAGTGCTTGATCTGCTCCTGGAGGTCCTCGCCCTCCAGGACGCGGCGGCGCTCGCCGTAGATGACCTCGCGCTGGCGGTTGAGCACCTCGTCGTACTTCAGGACGTTCTTCCGCGTCTCGAAGTTCTGCTGCTCGACCTGGGACTGCGCGGAGGCGATGGCCCGGGTGACCATCTTGTTCTCGATCGGCACGTCGTCGGGCACGTTGGCCATGGCCATCACGCGCTCGACCATCTGGGCCTTGAAGAGCCGCATCAGGTCGTCGCCGAGGGAGAGGTAGAAGCGCGACTCGCCGGGGTCGCCCTGACGGCCGGAGCGGCCGCGCAGCTGGTTGTCGATACGGCGCGACTCGTGCCGCTCGGTACCGAGGACGTAGAGCCCGCCGAGCTCCTTGACCTCCTCGAACTCGGCCTTGACCGCGGCCTCGGCCTTCTCCAGGGCCGCGGGCAGCGCGGCCGCCCACTCCTCGGCGTGCTCCACCGGGTCCAGGCCCATGTTGCGCAGCTCGGTCTCGGCCATGTCGTCGGGGTTGCCGCCGAGCTTGATGTCCGTACCGCGGCCCGCCATGTTCGTCGCGACCGTGACGGCGCCCTTGCGGCCGGCCTGGGCGACGATCGACGCCTCCCGGTCGTGCTGCTTGGCGTTCAGCACCTCGTGGGGCACGCCGCGCTTCTTCAGCTGCTGCGAGAGGTACTCGGACTTCTCGACCGAGGTGGTGCCGACCAGGATCGGCTGGCCGTTCGCGTGCTTCTCGACGATGTCCTCGACGACCGCGTTGAACTTGGCGACCTCGGTGCGGTAGATCAGGTCCGCCTGGTCCTTGCGGATCATCGGCTTGTTCGTCGGGATCGGGACGACGCCGAGCTTGTAGATCTGGTGGAACTCGGCCGCCTCGGTCATGGCCGTACCGGTCATGCCGGAGAGCTTGTCGTAGAGGCGGAAGAAGTTCTGGAGGGTGATCGTGGCGAGGGTCTGGTTCTCGTCCTTGATCTCCACTCCTTCCTTCGCCTCGATCGCCTGGTGCATGCCCTCGTTGTAGCGGCGGCCGGCGAGGATACGGCCGGTGTGCTCGTCGACGATCATGACTTCGCCGTCGATGACGACGTAGTCCTTGTCCTTCTTGAACAGTTCCTTCGCCTTGATGGCGTTGTTCAGATAACCGACGAGCGGGGTGTTGACCGACTCGTAGAGGTTGTCGATGCCCAGCCAGTTCTCGACCTTGGTGACGCCGGACTCGTGGATGCCGACCGTGCGCTTCTTCTCGTCGACGTCGTAGTCGCCGGTCTCCTCGATACCGCGCTGCGGGTTGGCCGCCTCGCCCTTCTTCAGGCGGGTGACCAGCTTCGCGAAGTCGCCGTACCACTTCGTCGCGGAGTCCGCCGGACCGGAGATGATCAGCGGCGTACGGGCCTCGTCGACCAGGATGGAGTCGACCTCGTCGACGATCGCAAAGTTGTGCCCGCGCTGGACCAACTCGTCCTTCGACCACGCCATGTTGTCGCGGAGGTAGTCGAAGCCGAACTCGTTGTTCGTGCCGTAGGTGATGTCGCAGTTGTACTGCTCGCGGCGCTGCTGCGGCGTCATGTTCGCGAGGATGCAACCGACGGTGAGGCCCAGGAACTTGTGGACCCGGCCCATCATCTCGGAGTCGCGCTCGGCCAGGTAGTCGTTGACCGTGATGAGGTGGACGCCCTTGCCGGACAGCGCGTTCAGATAGGCGGGCAGGGTGCCGACCAGGGTCTTGCCCTCACCGGTCTTCATCTCCGCGACGTACCCGAGGTGCAGCGCGGCGCCGCCCATGAGCTGCACGTCGTAGTGGCGCTGGCCGAGCACGCGCTTGGCGGCCTCGCGGACGGTCGCGAACGCCTCGGGGAGCAGGTCGTCCAGGCTCTCGCCGTCGGCGTACCGCTCCTTGTACTCGTCGGTGAGGGCGCGCAGCTCGGCGTCGGAGAGTTTGACGAAGTCTTCTTCGATGGAGTTGACCTGGCCCGCGATGCGGTGCAGTTTGCGCAGGATCTTGCCTTCGCCTGCACGCATGATCTTCGTCAAGACGGACACTTGGGCTGGTCTCCTCGCCGGTCGGGCCTGTGCACGGTCGGTGCGCGGGCGCGGCATTTTTCCAAGGGGCAGGCCCCGCCGCAACGGCCATCGTAAGGGAGGACCCCGCTCAGCAGGGAGGTCCGTCGCCCGAAGGCCCCTGTCCCTTCTTCACAACTTTCCACGACTCGCTACGGCACTGTCGGTCACCTCTTCCCGTCCTCTCGCTACGACAACGCGCGAGGACCGCAGAAGGTGCCGGTGTGCGGCCGGAACCGTGTTCCGGTGCACGCGCCCGCGGCGGGCCCGGCGTGCCGCGACGCCGCGTACTCCCTGAGCACTGCGGTTCCGGGCGCACCGGCCCGCAGCGTAATTCCTTCGCCCCCGCCGCGGCCAATAAGCACACTGCAGGCATGGAACCCGTCACCCTCACCACCGAGCGGCTCGTCCTGCGGCCCTTCCGCCCGGCCGACGCCCCCGCGGTGCATGCCGCTTGTCAGGACCCCGACATCCCGCGCTGGACGACCGTCCCCTTCCCGTACACGCGCGCGCACGCGGAGGACTTCGTCGGCCCCGCCACCGCCCGTGGCTGGCGCGAGGACACGACCTACACGTTCGCCGTGACCCTCAAGGAGGACGGCCGGCCGGCGGGCGACGGGACGCTGGTCGGCTCGGCCGGCCTGGTACGGCTGGCCCAGCTCGCGCCGCCCGCCCGGGAGGCCGAGCTGGGGTACTGGACGGTCAAGGAGCACCGCGGCCGCGGGTACACCGCCGAGGCGGCCCGCGCCCTCGTGCGCTGGGCGTTCACCGACCTCGGGGTGGAGCGCATGGAGTGGTACGCGGAGGCGGGCAACGAAGCCTCGCGCGCCGTCGCCCTGAAGGCCGGTTTCCGCATGGAGGGCACGCTCCGCGCGAAGATCCCGCACCGGGACACCCGCCGCGACGCCTGGGCCGCCTCCCTCCTCCCCTCCGACCTCGACCTCTCCTCGGAGACGCCGTACCTGCCGTACGAGGGGCGGGCCGTCTGAGCGGAGCGGACCGGCGGGCCGGGCCCCTCTCCGCGCTGGGCCCTGCCGGGAACCGTTGATCGATTCCCGGGGTCGTTGTCAGTGCCCGGTCCTACTCTGATCGACATGACAGCCGAGCCTGCCGTGCAGCCCGTGACCAGTCTGTCCGCCGACGAAGCGCGCCGCCTCGCGCTCCGCGCCCAGGGGTTCCTCGGCGCGCCCGACCGGCGCGCGGGCGTGCGCGGCGTCCTCCGCCGCCTGGGCGCCGTGCAGCTCGACACGATCTCCGTACTCGCCCGCTCCCACGAGCTGATCCCGTACGCCCGCCTCGGCGCGGTCGGCCGCACGGCCGTGGAATCGGCGTACTGGACACCACGTCCGGACACGGGCGACGCCGCGCCGGAGGCCGCGTACGCGCCGCACAGCTTCGAGTACTGGTCGCACGCCGCCTGCATCCTGCCCATCGAGGAGTGGCCGCACTTCGCGTTCCGCCGCCGGGCCATGCGGGCGCGCGGCCACCGCTGGCACGTCATGAAGGACTCCCAGCGCTCGTGCGCCGCCGTCCTGGACCGGCTGAAGGCCGACGGCCCGCTCACCACCACCCAGCTGGGCGGCGGGCGGAACGGCGGGGAGTGGTGGGACTGGTCCGAGACGAAGATCGCGGTCGAGTGGCTGCTCGACACGGGCGAGGTGGTCTGCACGGAGCGCCGCGGCTGGAAGCGGGTGTACGACCTCGCCGAGCGCGCCATCCCCGACGACCTGCTGCACGACGAGCTGGACGACACCGAGTGCGTCCGCCGCCTGGTCGCGCAGGCCGGCGCCGCCATGGGCGTGGCCACCCGCTCGGACCTCGCGGACTACCACCGCCTCAAGGCCCAGCAGGTCAGCGCGGTCATCGGGGACACGGGGCTGGTGCCGGTCGAGGTCGAGGGGTGGGGGAAGCCCGCCTGGGCCGACCCGGCCGCGCTGGCCGAGCCGCCGCGCGGCCGGCACCGCACCACGCTGCTCTCGCCGTTCGACTCGCTGATCTGGGACCGCCCGCGTACGGAGCGGATGTTCGACTTCACCCACCGGCTGGAGGCGTACGTCCCCAAGCCGAAGCGGATACACGGTTACTTCGCCATGCCGCTGCTGGCCGGCGGCAAGCTGGCGGGCCGGGTCGACCCGGCCCGCGAGGGCACGACGCTGGTGGCCCGTCAGGTCTCGATGCGGGGCCCCAAGGCCGTCCGCCCCATGGCCCAGGCCCTCCAGGAAGCCGCCAGCTGGGTGGGCTGCGACAACGTACGAATCGACCGCTGCGACGATCCTGTTCTGCGAGCCGCCCTGATTGCCGAACTGTCGGGCTGATACGGGCGGCAGGGGCGCGTGCCCCGGGCGCGGGCCGGGCGGGGTCTCCCTGGCGCGGGCAGACCGGGGGGCTTCCCTGGCGCGGAGGGGCCGGTGGGTTCCTCGGCGGACGGGCCGGTCGGGTTCCCGGCGGGCGGGCCGGTCGGGTTCCCGGCGGGCGGGCCGGTCGGGTTCCCGGCGGGCGGGCCGGTCGGGTTTCCGGCGCGGGCCGCCGGTGGGTTCCTCGGCGCGGGCTGGCCGCTCGGCGCGGACGGGGCCGGTTGGATTCCGGTGCCCAGCTCGCCCGTTGCCGGGCCGGTGCCCGCTGCTGACGGGATGCCTGGTCTCTACTGCCGGAGCGGCCAACCTCGCCGACTGCCGGTCCGGCCAACTGCCAGCTGACGGAACGGCTGCCGGCTGACCCAGCTGACGGAACGGCTGCCCGCCGCTGGTGAATGCCTGATCCCCTGCCGGGCGGGCTGCCCGCCGGTGTTCAAGCGGCCCACCGCGGGCCGCCGGGACGACGGCCCGCGTCACCCGACAGCCGGTGGGCCTGTCCGCTACCCGACAGTGCGGCTGGCCGCTGACGGTGCGGCCGACCGCCGGCTGGCAGGGCGGCCGACCGTCAGCGGATCTCCAGGATCTTCTCGCGCATCGCGTACACCACCGCCTCCATCCGGGAGTGCAGCTGCAGCTTCTCCAGGATGTTGCGCACGTGGTTCTTCACGGTGTTCTCGGAGATGAAGAGTTCCTTGGCGATGTCGCGGTTGTTCATGCCGGTGGCGACGAGCTTCAGCACCTCCAGCTCACGGTCGGTGAGCCGCGGCGCCGGGACGAGCCGCCGCTCGTCCGTCCGCTGGATCATCGACTTGAACTCGGTGAGGAGCTTGGACGCCATGGAAGGGCTGATCTGCGACTGGCCGTCCGCGACCGCACGGATCGCCGTGGCCACCTCGTCCGTGGAGATCTCCTTGAGGAGATAACCCGTGGCGCCCGCCTTGATCGCGTCGTAGAGGTCGGCCTCCTCGTCGCTGATCGTCAGCATGATGATCTTCGCGCTGGGGGCCACTTCCTTGATGGAGGTGCACGCCTCGATACCGCCCCGCCGGGGCATCCGGACGTCCATCAGCACGATGTCCGGCAGCAGATCGGCGGCCTTGTCCACGGCCTCGGCGCCGTCCCCGGCCTCACCGATGACCTGGATGTCCTCTTCCTGGGCCAGCACGATCTCCAGGCCGCGCCGGAACAGCGCGTGATCGTCCACCACCAGGACCCTGATCGGCTCCTTGCGGGACGCGGCCGCGTCCGAGCCGACACCGTCGATCACACCGACGCCGTCATCGTCCGCTTCGTCGCGCACGGGCCCGAAGCTGTCCCCCATCGTTCCTCCCCGTCAACTACTCGGCCCGAAAGGCCTGAGCTTGCTCATAAGGCTGGTTGACAACAGCCCGCTACGGCCAGCCCGATCAGCGCCATACACAAACCGTCTCCCCGGCATGTCGCCACTTCGCGTTCCACCACCCTGGCCACACCGACTCTATACGGTCTCAACTCCTGGTCACAGCGGCCACAATGGCGCCCCCGGCGCACGCCGGGGGCGCCTCGCCGGTGGCGTCAGCCGCCGAGCGCCCCGCCTGCATCGGTGGGCGCTCCGTCCGCGAACGGATCGGAGTTCAGCCGGATGACGCCGTAGTCGTACGCGTGCCTCCGGTAGACCACGCTGGGCTGCTTGGTGTCGGCGTCGACGAAGAGGTAGAAGTCGTGTCCGACCAACTCCATCTCGTAGAGCGCCTGGTCGAGGGTCATGGGTGCCGCGGAGTGGGTCTTCTCGCGGACGACCAGGGGTCCTTCGCCCTGGACCTCCAGCGAGCCGATCCGCGTGGTCGGCACCTTCTCCTCGTCGTCGGCCTCCTGGCCGGCCAGTTCTCCGTTGGTGTTGAGTCGCGCGGCGTCCGGGACGCTCACGGCCACGTCGCTGGCCGGGATGCGCCCGCTGCCACGCCGCGAGTGTCGCTTGTCGTGCTGCTTACGGAGTCGCGCCTCGAGCTTGGCCGTGGCCAGATCGAGCGCGGCGTACGGGTCGGCGGCAGCCGCTTCGGCCCGGACCACCGGGCCACGGGAGCGGAGAGTGATCTCCACTCGGTCGGAACGGTCGGCCTGCCGCGGGTTGGGCTCCTTGGACACCTCGACGTCCAGGCTGATCACCTTGCCGTCGAGCTTCTGGACCTTGTCCAGCTTCAGCTTCTCGGCCACGTGCTTGCGGAACCGCTCGGGCACCTCGGTCTTGCGGCCCTTGACGACGATGTCCACGCAGAACTCCGTTCCCGGATCACTCCGCTCGGTGTGGGCGGGGTGATGCCTTCTTGCACCAGGCTCCGACAAGTGCCGAAGCCTCGGACTTGGCGACTTTCACCTCCTTCTCCCCCACGTACCAGAACTCCACTCCAACCGTTTTCAGCATCTCTGCCGGCACCGCATAGCGCACCTATCCGGCATACGAGGCAAAGCGTCCGCCAAGTCCTCACAACCGAACATAGCTCGCTCGGCGGGTTGTCGGCACCCCCTCACGGGGCCTAGCTCCGTTTGAGTGATTTTTTGCCCTCAGTACCTGCAACGATGAATTTTCTCGGTCAGTTCCAGTTGATTTCGAAAGCGCTGGGCGAGGCCGCCACGACGGCCGCTCCCGTCACTCTCCCGCCCGCCGCTCGGACCGCCCGTGCCGCCTCGGCCAGCGACGCTCCCGTGGTCATCAGGTCGTCCACCAGCACCGCCTGTCCGTCCCGCAGCAGCCGCCCGCCGCCGGTGGCCGACAGGGCTCCGGCGAGGTTCAGCTGCCGCTGCCGCGCGCCCAGGCCGGCCTGATCGAACACCGTCCGCCGCTGGCGCAGAACCGTCAGTACCCGCGCCTCGGTCCCGCCGCGCCGCAGCTCCCGCGCCGCCGCGAGCGCGATCCTCCGTACCGGGTCGTGGCCGCGCCCGGCCACGGCGCTCGGGGCGGACGGCACGGGTATCAGCAGCAGCGGCCCCGGCCCGGGCCGCAGGCCCCGTACGGCCCCCGCCAGCGCCCCGCCCAGCGGCCCGGCCAGGGCCAGTGCGCCCCGCTCCTTGTGCGCGAGCAGGACCGCCCGCACGGCGTCGGCGTACGCGGCCGCCGCGTACACCCGAGGCAGCCCCGGCGGCACCGGGCTCGGCCGCACCCGCCGTGGCCCGCGCCGCCGCCCGGCACGTCCGCCCCCGGCGTACAGCGCCCGCCCGCATTCCTCGCACAGCTCCGTCCGCGGCCTGCCGCACCCCGCGCAGCCGACCGGGAGGACCAGCCCGGCAAATTCCCGCCACAACCCCCGCATGTCTCCACTGTCCCGCCCCGGCCGCCGGCCTGCCACCCCTGTGGATAACTCGCGCGGGTGGATGGAAGCGGGATCGGTGGCAGGCGTTCTACCTGCGGGAATGGCAATGAGAGACGAGGCGGGAGCCCTGGCGGTCGCGCCCTCCTCGGCCCCGGCAGCCGCGGCGACGGTCTCCAGCCGACCCGGGTCCGGCTCGGCCCAGCGGCCCCGACCCGCCTCGGTCGCCGCAACCCGGCTCGGCGGCCGAACCCCGCTCAGCAGCCGGACCCCGGCGAAACGGCCCCTGGCCCGTCAGCCCGGATAGACCGGTGCCGTGCCGCTCGTCGCCACCGTCTTCCAGTTCGCGTCCGCCGGCAGCCGGACGATGCCCTCGTCGGCGTCCGCGATCAGCGGCCGGCTCTCGTCCTCCGAGGCCGCGACCGACTTGACGCCGTTCACGCCGGGCAGCGTCTGCGTGTTGGACGCCGAACCGTCCGTCTCCATGAACTGCATCTGCTGCACCCCGCCGGACTCCCGGCCGACCACGACCAGCCGGCTGTCGCCCGCCCACGAGGCGGCCACCACGTCCTCCAGCTGGGGCGCTATCGGGCGCAGCGCCTCGACGGACAGCTTGGGGTTCATCGCCGTACCGCCGCGTTCCACCCGGCCGAGCTGCAACGTCGTCCGGCCCTTGTCCTCGACGAGCATCGCGATCCGGATGCCGTCGGACGCCACCCTGATCGCCTTGATGCGCCGCTTGCCCAGCCCGGGCATCGCGACCTCCTGCGGCTCGCCCTTGCCCGAGCGGAGCCGCAGCAGCCGCGAACCGTCGCCGTCCCGGTCCGCGACCCACAGGTCCCCGAGCCCGTCCCAGCTGGGCGCGGTGAGCCCGTCCGTCTCGTTCTTCGCCTTGCTGCGCAGCCGGACCTCGGCGCGGTCGGTCTTCTCGTCCAGGTCGGCGACGTACAGCGCGCGCCCGTTGAGCGAGACGCCCGCCGCGGTCTCCTCCCCGTGCGCGACGCCCACCGAGCGCAGCGCGATCTTCCCCGAGCCCAGCGGGCCCGGCACCGGCGTCGCGCCGGTCACGGAGTCCGTCATGCTGACCACGCGGTGGTCACCGTCGATGTAGTACTCCAGCGCCGTGTGCCGCATCCGGGCCTGCTGGCCGAACCGGTCGGCCGCCTCCTCCTGCGACAGCTTGCACAGCGAGTCGCCGCCGTCGTCCTGCAGCTCGACCTCGCTGACCTTGGAGGCGCGCGCCATGCCCTGCACGGTGAAGAGCACCTGGGCGGCCATTCGCCGGCACTGGTTGGTCTCGACACCGTTCGCCTGCTTGCTGAGCCGCACCCGGAGCGCGTTGGAGTCGTCCAGCGTCAGGGTGGGCCGGGTGACGCGCGTGCCCTTGGGGAACGCGGAGAGCGCCACCTTGTCCAGCCAGTTGGTCGGCCCCTGGAGCAGCGAGTTCACGCTGGCCGTGACGGGGTCGATGCGCTGCCGGAGGTACACGGGGTCGGCGACGAGCACGTCCTTGCCCGCGCGCGGCTCCCCGGCCTCGGACTTGTAGGACGCGAAGTAGTACTTGTTCACCGGCTGGTAGATGCGCTGGAAGTCCGGCAGGCCGAGGACCAGGCCGTTAGGCAGCCGGTCGATGCGCCACTGCCCGTTCTCCCGGGTCAGGTGCATCGTCTCCCGGTACGCCCGCTCCTCGGGCGTGTAGGCGTGCTTGCGGTCCACCGTGGCGACCTGCGTGCCCACGAGGGAGACGGTGAAGCTCCTGGCGTCCTCGCGGTTGGCCGGGCTGCCCTCCGGGGTGGCCTTGGGCCGCTCCTGGAGCACCTTGGTGGTCGCGAACGGCTGCCAGGTCTTGCGGGCCGACGCGGCGAGGTACTGCTTGGCCGTGCGGAGGTTGGCCTCGTCACTGGTCAGCGCGTCGAGGAAGCCGCGCACGATGTCGGTCGGCTGCGCCCCCTCCTGCGGCGGCACGCCGTACACCCGCACCTGCGAGTCGGCGTCGGCGCGGGACGCCTGGTCCACCGCGAGCGATTCGCCGCTGTCCGGCATCGACGCGCATCCGGCCAGCAGCAGCGCCCCGGCCGCGAGCACGGCGACGGTACGGAGGCGGGCCGCGCGCGGGCGCCCGCCACGCGCTCCGCCGTGCTTCCGTTCAGCGCCGGTCACGAAGCTCGCCCTCCTGTCCCTCGCCGTCCCGGTCCTCTCCGGCACCGGGGCGCGTGTCCGTGCGTACGCCGGTGTCGGCCGCTCCCTCTGACGCGGCGCCCCGAGGCTCCGTCCGGTGCGGCGCTGCCCCGTCGTGCGGCGCGGTTCCGTTGTGCGGCGCGGCCCCGTTGTGGGGCGCTCCGTCGCCGTCCGCTCCGTTGCGCGCGTTCCCGTAAGGCGCGGCGCCACTGCCCGCGGCACCGTTGCCCGCGGCCCCGTTACCGGCCGCACCGTTGCCCTCCGGGTGCTGCGTGGCCGCGGCTCCGGGGGCGCCGTTGCCGGCCTGGGCCGGCACCATGGGCGCGGGCTTGCGCGCCTCGATGGCGCGGTGTCCCGCCGCACGGCTGCGGGCACGGTTGCGCCGCGAGTCCTCTGGCTCCAACGGGATCGGCGAACCGCGCAGCGCCTCGCCCGCCGTACGCGGCAGGGTCAGCCGGAACTGCGAGCCGCCGCCCGGCTCGCCCCACGCCTGGAGCCAGCCGCCGTGCAGCCGGGCGTCCTCGACCGCGATGGACAGTCCGAGGCCCGTGCCGCCGGTCGTGCGGGCCCGGGCCGGGTCCGCACGCCAGAACCGGTTGAAGACCCGCGTGGCCTCGCCGGGCCGCAGCCCGACGCCGTAGTCGCGTACCGCCACGGCCACCGCGCCGCCGCTCCGGCCGCCCGCCGAGGCCAGGCGTACGACGATGTCCCGGCCCTCCCCGTGCTCGACGGCGTTGACCACCAGGTTGCGCAGCACCCGCTCCACACGACGGGCGTCCGCCTCCGCGACCACCGGGTACTCGGCGCCGCGCACGACGATGCGGCTGCCCTTGGCCTCGGCCAGCGGCTCGGCGCCCTCTATGACGCGGTTGACGACGTCCCGCAGGTCTATCGGCTCGGCCTCCAGCGCGGCCGCTCCCGCGTCGAACCGGCTGATCTCCAGCAGGTCCGCCAGCAGCGACTCGAACCGGTCCAGCTGGCCGCGCAGCAGCTCCGCCGAGCGCGCGGTGGCCGGATCGAAGTCCTCGCGCGCGTCGTGGATGAGGTCGGCGGCCATCCGTACGGTCGTCAGCGGCGTCCGCAGTTCGTGCGACACGTCGGACACGAAGCGGCGCTGCATACGGGAGAGCGCCTCCAGCTGCTGGATCTTGCTCTGGAGGTTCTGCGCCATCTTGTTGAACGATTCACCGAGCCGTGCGATGTCGTCCTCGCCGGTGACCTTCATCCGCTCCTGCAGCAGGCCGGCCGCCAGCCGCTCGGAGATGCCCGCGGCCATCCGTACCGGGGTGACGACCTGCCGCACGACCAGCCAGGCGATCGCGCCCAGCAGGACCACGACGAAGACCCCGGCGGTGGCGAGCGTGCCCTTCACCAGGCTGAGCGACTTCTCCTCCTGGCTGAAGGAGAACAGGTAGTAGAGCTGGTAGGGGTTGCTGTTGACGTCGTCCAGCCGCTTGCCGATCACCAGCGCCGGCTCGCCCTCGTCCGACCCCACCCGCTTGATCTGGGTGTACTCGCGGTACGTGCCCGCCTTTTCGTCCAGCTTCCGGCGCATCTCCGCCGGCACGCTCCGCTCCGGGTCCACGTCGCCCGAGGCGCGCGGCCCGCGGATGCCGGGGCTGTCGTCCACGAAGGGCTGCTCGACGGCCGAGTCCGAGCTCAGCGCGACCACCGAGAAGACCCCCTGCCCGCCGCTGGCGAGCTGCTCGACCAGGCTGGTGAGCCAGGTTGCCGAGTCCTGCGCGCCGCGGTTGCCGGGCCGCTGGGAGTCGTCCCCGTGGGTGTCCCCGGCGCCGTCGGCCATCTGCTGGGCCACGGCGAAGCCGCCGGCGGCCTGGCTCTGCGCGGCCTGCCGCTTGGCGTCCAGCAGACCGTTCCGTACCTGTCCGATCACGACGAGGCCGAGCAGCAGCACCACGCCGAGCGACATCAGCAGGGTCGTCGCGACGACCCGCAGCTGGATGTTGCGCCGCCACAGGCGCATCGCGGGCAGCAGCGGCCGGCGCACCCAGCGGCCGATGAGGCGCAGCATGGGGTGGACCGGCCCGCTGCCGGGCCCGTCGGGCAGCAGCTGCTGCCCGCCTCGTACGAAGCGCTCGAAGAAGGACATGTCGTCCGCCGTGTCAGCGGCCCGCCCCCGCGTCCCCTCCGGAGCCGAACCGTCCCGGAGCATGTCAGCTGGGTCCGGCCTTGTAGCCGACGCCGCGCACCGTCACCACGATCTCCGGGCGCTCCGGGTCCTTCTCGACCTTGGACCGGAGACGCTGGACGTGGACGTTGACCAGCCGGGTGTCCGCGGCGTGGCGGTACCCCCAGACCTGCTCCAGCAGCACCTCGCGGGTGAAGACCTGCCACGGCTTGCGCGCCAGCGCCACCAGCAGGTCGAACTCCAGCGGGGTCAGCGCTATCGACTGCCCGTCCCGCTTCACGGAGTGCCCCGCCACGTCGATGATCAGGTCACCGATGGCCAGCTGCTCCGGCGCGGGCTCCTCGGACCTGCGCAGCCGGGCGCGGATCCGGGCCACCAGCTCCTTGGGCTTGAACGGCTTGACGATGTAGTCGTCCGCACCCGACTCGAGGCCGACCACCACGTCGACGGTGTCGCTCTTGGCGGTGAGCATCACGATCGGCACACCGGACTCCGCCCGGATCAGCCGGCACACCTCGATGCCGTCCCGTCCGGGCAGCATCAGGTCGAGCAGTACGAGGTCGGGCTTGGCCTCGCGGAACGCGGCGAGCGCCTTGTCGCCGTCCGACACGAACGACGGTTCAAAGCCTTCGCCGCGCAGCACGATGCCGAGCATCTCTGCCAGTGCGGTGTCGTCGTCGACGACCAGGACGCGTCCCTTCATTCGGCCATCATCCCATTACCTGATCGTGACTTACCGAATCGTGACGTGGAACACAGCTCCGTAAGGGCGTCCCGGGTGACCGGCGACACCACGCCGGCCTCGGTCACGATCGCCGTCACGAGCTCGGCCGGGGTGATGTCGAAGGCCGGGTTGTAGGCCTGCGCGCCCGGCGGCGCCACCGGGAGGGCGACGCCCGCCTCCGCGCCGGAAGCGAGCACATGCGGCAGGGAGATTTCGGTCACTTCGTGCCCGCCCCGCTGCTCGACCTCGATCAACGCTCCCTCCTCGGTCTCCGGATCCAGCGTCGTGGTGGGGGCTACCACCACGAACGGCACGTGGTGGTAGCGCGCCAGCACGGCCAGCGGGTAACTGCCCACCTTGTTGGCCACCGCGCCGTCCGCCGCGATCCGGTCGGCACCGATCAGTACGGCGTCCACCTCGCCCGCCGCGAAGAGCGACCCGGCCGCCCCGTCGGGCAGCACTGTGTAGGCCATTCCCGCCCGCGCGGCTTCGTACGCGGTCAGCCGCGCGCCTTGCAGCAGCGGCCTGGTCTCGTCCACCCACAGGCGTCGCAGCTCTCCCGCCCGGTGCGCCGCCAGCGCCACCGCGAAGGCGGTGCCCTCGCCCCCGGAGACCAGCGCGCCGGTGTTGCAGTGCGTGAGGATGCGGTGACCGCCGCCCGGCAGCAGCTCGCCGAGCAGCTGAAGGCCGTTCTCCGCCATCCGCGCGCTGGCTCGCGCGTCCTCGGCGTGCACGGCCCGGGCCTCGGCCAGGGCGGCCGCCGCGGCCTTCTCCTCGGTACCGCCGGCGGCCAGCGCCTCGTCGTACGCCGCCACCGCCCGCCGCACGCCGTACATGAGGTTGACGGCGGTCGGCCGGGCGCACGCCAGGGACGTCGCGGCCTCGGCCACGTCGAACCCGCGGGCGGCCGCCAGCGCGACGCCGTACGCCCCGGCGATGCCCAGCAGGGGAGCGCCGCGCACGGCCAGCGTCCGGATCGCGTGGACCAGAGCCGGCACGTCCGTGCACACCAACTCCGTCTCTTCGGTGGGCAGTCGCGTCTGATCCAGCAGGACCACCACCGGTCCTTCGGGCGGTTCCTCCCAGCGCAGCGCGGGAATCGTGGGTGCCTCGGCACCCGCCTGGGGTACTCCGTACGGATCGGCCATCCGCTCAGTCTGCCGTCAGCGACGGGGGTAGCAGAAGGTCTTCCCCCAGGTCCCGGACAACCGTCGCGGCAACCGGAACATCTCGGCCCGGCAGCGGAACAGCCCCTGTTGGCAAGGGGGCCGGTACGAATCCGGACTTGCCGTGGCACGATGACTGGCACCGCGGATCCCGGAACCCGACCGCCGCCGCGGACGGGCAGTGTGAAGGAGCGACGATGAACAACTCTCCGGGCTGGGCCTCGCCCGGATCCTCCCCCTCCGACGAGCCGGACCGCGGCCCCCAGGAGCAGCCCGCACCGTCCGAGCAGTCCGCTGACCGGCAGCCCGCCGATGCGGCGGGATCCGAACAGGGCACGGTGGATCAGCAGCCTTCGCAGCAGGCGGCGCCCGCGCCGCAGCAGGCGTCGGGCCAGCAGCCTGTGTCCGAATCCCAGCAGGCCGGTCAGGCCCCCTCCGTCCAGTGGGCCAAGGAACAGCCCCCGGCCGGGCAGTGGTCCGCGCCCAGTGGCGGCGCGCCGGGCGCGGGCGGTGCCAACGGGGCGCCGGGAGCCGATGGCGCCGGCGCGAACGGCGGGTCCGGCTGGAACCCGCCGGGCGGTCCCGGTGGTCCCGGCACTCCCGGCGGGCAGCCGGGGTGGGGCGGCCAGCCCGGATGGCAGGGACAGCCCGGCCCCGGTGGCCCGCAGTGGGGCGGCGGCCGGCCCGGCTGGGGCGGCTCGTGGTCCCCGCCGCCCCCGGCGGCCAAGCCCGGCGTCATCCCGCTGCGTCCGCTCGGCGTCGGCGAGATCCTGGACGGCGCCGTGGCCACGATGCGGGCGCACTGGCGCACCATGCTGGGCATTTCGCTGGTCGTCGCCGTGATCACGCAGGCCGTTGCCACGGTCGTGTCGGGCCTGTGGTTCGACCGCGCCGACAACCTGACCCTGGGCACCGATCCGAACGCGGACGTCGAACAGGTCATGCGCGAGGCCGGCGGCCAGCTCGCCGCCAGCGGCATCACGTGGTTCATCGCCATGCTCGGCACCGTGATCGCCACCGCGCTGATCACCATCGTCGTCAGCCGTGCCGTCCTGGGCCGCTCGGTCTCCACCGGTGAGGCCTGGCGCGACTCGCGCCGTCAACTGCCCCGCCTCTTCGGCCTGCTCATCCTCCTCCCGCTGATCATCCTGGCCGTCATGGCGGTCGGCCTCGCCCCGGGCATCGCCGTCTCCTTGGCCGGCTCGGTGCCGGGCGGCGTGGCACTCGTCCTGCTGGGCGCGCTCGCCGCCACCGTCGTCGGGGTCTGGCTGTGGATCCGCTACTCCCTCGCCGCACCCGCGCTGATGCTGGAGAAGCAGGGCGTCATCACGTCCATGCGCCGCTCCGCCAAGCTCGTACGCGGCGCCTGGTGGCGGGTGTTGGGCATCCAGCTGCTCACCGTGCTGATCGTGATGATCGTGGAGTTCATCGTCCAGATCCCGGCCACCATCGTCGCCATCCTGCTCGGCGGGGAGAGCGCGGCCGACTGGATGGACGGCACCGCCACCACCGGCTGGACCTTCCTGATCGTGGTCGGCATCGGTGCCGTGATCAGCTCGACGGTCACCTTCCCGATCAGTGCCGGCGTCACCGCGCTCCTCTACATGGACCAGCGGATCCGCCGCGAGGCGCTCGACCTCGAACTGGCGCGCGCCGCCGGGCTTCCCGGCTACGGCGCCGACGCGGCCCCCGCCCCCGGTCCCACGCCCGGGAGCTGATGCGGTGACGGCCGGGGGGAGAGTCGCCGTGCTCGCGCTGCAATTCGGGGGCGTGCACCTCGGGGGCGACGACGTGCCCGTACGGACGCCGCGCGTCCCCGCCCGCGAGGCGGCCGAGCGCGAGCTGTCCGACCCGCGGTACCACCAGCACGACCCCAACCCGCTCCAGCGCGCCCTGAACTGGCTCTGGCAGCGCGTCGACGACCTCTTCAGCGCGGCCGCCGGGGCCACCCCCGGCGGCTGGGTCGGCCTGCTCGTCATCGCCCTGGTCGTCCTGTTGCTGGTCGTCGCGCTCCGCCTGCGGCTCGGCGCGCTGCGCCGCACCCCCACCACCGGTGCCACGCTCTTCACCGACCGGCCGCGCACCGCCGCCGAACACCGCACGGCCGCGGAAGCACACGCCGCCCGCAACGACTGGACCGCCGCCGTACAGGAACGGATGCGGGCCATCGTCCTCGCCCTGGAGGAACGCGCGCTGCTCACGCCTGCCCCGGGGCGCACCGCCGACGAGGCGGCGGCCGAGTCCGGCCGCGCCTTCCCCGGCCACGCCGACCGGCTGCGCGCCGCCGCCCGGACCTTCGACGCCCTCACGTACGGGCGCCATCTCGGCACCGCCGAGGAGTACGCCCGGCTCAGCGCCCTGGACACCGACCTCGCCCGGGCCAAGCCCGAACTCACCACCGACCGGGCCGGGGCCGCCGGATGACCGCTCCCGCGTACAGCACCTCCGTCTCGCCCACCGCCGCCAGGATCTGGTCCCGCTCCCGCGGCCTTCTGATCGCGCTGCTCGTCCTCGCCCTCGGCGGCATCGTCATCGCGGCACTGCGGTCCGGCGAACAGCACGGCCGCCTGGATCCGCGCTCCGCCGACCCCGCCGGCAGCCGCGCACTCGCCACCCTGCTCTCCGAACGCGGTGTCAGCACCCGCGTCGTGACCAGCACGCGCGAGGCCGCCGCAGCGGCAGGACCGGACACGACCCTTCTGGTCACCGACCCGAACCTGCTGACCGGCCAGCAGCTCGACACACTGCGCACCGCCACCGGACGCGCCTCCGGCCGCACCGTCCTCCTCGCGCCCGACCAGACGGCACTGGACTCCCTGGCCCCCGGCATCCGGACCGCCACGGAGACAGACGTCACCGTCCGCGCGCCGGACTGCACCCTGCCCGCGGCACGCCGCGCCGGCGACGCCGACCTCGGCGGAATGCGCTACTCCGGCTCCGCCCCCGGCGCCGAGGGTTGCTACCCCGTCGACGGCCTGCCCACCCTGCTGCGCCTGCCGGGCAAGACGGCGGAGGGCACGCAGCCACCGGGCGGCACCGGACCGACCGCCGGCGACACCGTGCTGCTCGGCGCCCCCGACCTGCTCTACAACCACCGCCTCGCCGAACGGGGCAACGCCTCGCTCGCCCTTCAACTCCTCGGTTCGCACCGTCATCTGGTCTGGTACCTCCCCTCCGTCAGTGATCCCGCGACAGCCCGCGACGGCGAGCGCTCCTTCCTCGACCTCATCCCCTCCGGCTGGGGCTGGGGCCTGCTGCAGCTGGCCATCGCCGCCGTACTGACCGCCCTCTGGCGGGCCCGCCGACTCGGCCCCCTCGTCCCCGAACGGCTGCCGGTCACCGTCCCCGCCGCCGAGACGACCGAGGGCCGCGCCCGCCTCTACCAGCAGGCCAACGCCCGCGACCAGGCAGCCGCCGTCCTGCGCTCGGCCACCCGCACCCGGCTGGCTCCTCTCGTAGGCGTCCCTCCCCTCCACGTCGACACCGCGGACGTCCTCGTCCCGGCCGTCGCCACCCGCCTCACCGCGGACGGCGGCACTCCCGCGGCGCTGCACACGCTGCTCTTCGGGCCCGCCCCCGCGGACGACAAGGCCCTGGTCCGGCTCGCCGACCAACTCGACGACCTCGAACGCTCGATACTTCACCAAGAGAGGCACGCACCTCGTGAGCACCCCGACAGCTGACAGCGCCCGAGCTTCCCTGGAGGCCCTGCGCACCGAGATCGCCAAGGCCGTCGTCGGCCAGGACCCCGCCGTCACCGGCCTGGTCGTCGCGCTGCTCTGCCGGGGCCACGTCCTCCTCGAAGGCGTGCCCGGCGTCGCCAAGACCCTGCTCGTACGCTCCCTCGCGGCAGCGCTCGACATGGGCACGAAGCGCGTTCAGTTCACTCCCGACCTGATGCCGAGCGACGTCACCGGCTCACTCGTCTACGACGCGCGCACCGCGGAGTTCTCGTTCCAGCCCGGCCCCGTCTTCACGAACATCCTGCTCGCGGACGAGATCAACCGGACCCCGCCCAAGACACAGGCGTCCCTCCTCGAAGCCATGGAAGAGCGGCAGGTGACCGTGGACGGCACGCCGCGCCCGCTCCCCGAACCGTTCCTGGTCGCCGCGACCCAGAACCCCGTGGAGTACGAGGGCACTTACCCGCTGCCCGAGGCCCAGCTCGACCGCTTCCTGCTCAAGCTCACGGTCCCGCTGCCCGCCCGCCAGGACGAGATCGGCATCCTCACCCGGCATGCCGAGGGCTTCAGCCCGCGCGACCTCGACTCCGCCGGGCTACGCCCCGTCGCCGGCGCCGCCGACATCGAAGCCGCCCGGGCGGCCGTCGCCAAGACCGCCGTCTCCCCCGACATCGCCGCCTACATCGTCGATATCTGCCGTGCCACGCGTGAATCCCCCTCGCTCTCCCTCGGCGTCTCCCCCCGAGGTGCCACCGCACTGCTCTCCACGGCCCGCGCATGGGCCTGGCTGACCGGCCGCGACTACGTCACTCCTGACGACGTCAAGGCCTTGGCCCTGCCCACACTGCGCCACCGCGTCCAGCTCCGCCCCGAGGCGGAGATGGAAGGAGTCACGGCCGACTCCGTCATCTCCGCGGTCCTCGCTCACCTTCCCGTCCCCCGCTGAGCCACGCCATGGCCCTCACCGGACGCACCGCACTCATCGCGGCCCTCGGCGCACTCGTCGTCGGCCTGCTCCTCCCCGGCTGGACCGGCATCCTCGCCGTCCAACTCGCTTTGCTTGCAGCAATTTTGTGCGACCTGTCACTCGCAGCGCCAGTGCGAAAGCTGCAGTTCACCCGTACTGGGGACACATCAGTTCGACTCGGTGACGCTGTCCCCACACACCTCACCGTCACCAACCCCACCGGCCGCCTCCTGCGTGCCGACCTCCGCGACGCGTGGCCGCCCAGCGCCTTCCACTCCGGCACCGAGTACGCCGAGTCCCGGCACCGCCTCCGCGTCCCCGCGTCCGAGCGCCGCCGCGTCACCACCACTCTCCGGCCCACCCGCCGCGGCGAGCACCACGCCGTACGCATCACCGTCCGCTCGTACGGCCCGCTCGGCCTGGCCGCCCGCCAGGGCAGCCACCACGTCCCGTGGGCCGTCCGCGCCCTGCCGCCCTTCACCAGCCGCAAGCACCTCCCCGCCAAGCTCGCCCGCCTGCGCGAACTCGACGGCCGGACCAGCATCCTCACGCGCGGCGAAGGCACCGAGTTCGACAGCCTCCGCGACTACACGCCCGGCGACGACACCCGGTCCATCGACTGGCGCGCGACGGCCCGCCAGCAGACCGTGGCCGTACGCACCTGGCGCCCCGAGCGGGACCGCCACATCCTCCTGGCCCTGGAGACCGGCCGCACCTCGGCCGGCCGTGTCGGCGACATCCCCCGCCTCGACGCCGCCATGGACGCCGCCCTCCTCCTCGCGGCGCTCGCCGCCCGCGCCGGTGACCGCGTGGACCTGCTCGCCTACGACCGACGCGTACGCGCCGCCGTCAACGGCCGCACGGCCCGCGACCTGCTCCCCGCGCTGACCGACGCCCTGACGCCGCTGGAGCCGGCACTCGTCGAGACCGATGCCCGGGGCCTGGCCGCGGCCATCCGCCGCAGCGCCCCGCGCCGGTCCCTCATCGTGCTGTTCACCGGCCTCGACGCGGCCCCGGTCGAAGAGGGCCTGCTCCCCGTACTCCCCGGACTCACGCGGAACAACGAGGTCCTCGTGGCCGCTGTGGCGGACCCGCGCATCGAAGCCATGGCCCGGTCCCGCCATACGCCGGCCGATGTGTACGCCGCGGCCGCAGCGGAACGCACCCGCGCCGAACGCCACCGCACCGCGGAACGTCTCCGCGGCCATGGCGTCACGGTCGTCGACGCCGTACCTTCTCGCCTCGCGCCGGAGCTGGCCGACGCCTACCTCGCGCTCAAGGCGTCCGGGCGGCTGTGAGGCGGGAGCGGCGAAGGGCTAAGGAATGAGAAAGGGGCCGCCAGGCCCCTTTCTCATTGCCTCGCATGTTGCCTCACGTGCCACTGTTCAGGCCGGCTGGCGTCCGTATGGATACGGGTACGGGCCAGGCGCGTACCCGGTACTTGGCTGCGAATACTCCGGGGCCTCGTGAGCCGCGAAATACATCGGGCTCATATGGGTCGTG
>NZ_PQSQ01000100.1 GCF_002920575.1 Streptomyces sp. Ru73
GACTGAGCAGCCGTCTGCCTCTGGTCAGCGCGCGGTAGCGGCGCACGAGCTCGTCCAGGTCGTCGGCGCCCGCCCCGTCGTCCGGCGCGTCGAGCGCGCGCAGCAGGTGCAGCAGTACCCGGCCGGGGTGCTGCGGGGAGCCGTCGGGGGCACGCAGGTCGGCGAAGAGCTGGCCGTCGGGGAAGTCCCGGCGGCAGCGGTGTGCCGCGTGCACGGCGAGCGTGGTCTTGCCGAGCCCCGCCATCCCGGTGACCAGGACGCGGCGCGGCCGGTCGGCGGCGTCCGGCGCCAGCGCCCGGCACACCAGGTCCAGCTCGCGCGCCCGGCCGGTGAAGTCGGCGGTGTCCGGGGGCAGCATCTCCGGCGCCGCGTGGCGCCGGCCGGACTTGGGCGCGGGCCGCACGGCCCGCTGGGCGGGTACGGCCGGGGGCTGCCGGTCCAGCCTGCCGTCGAGCAGCGCCTGGTACGTGGCCTGCAGCTCCTCACCGGGATCCACGCCCAGCTCCTCGGCGAGCACCGCGCGGCCGTGGTGGAAGAGGTGGATCGCGTCGGCCCGGCGGCCGGAGCGGCACAGGGCGGTCATGAGCTGGCTGCGGATGCGCTCGCGCAGCGGGAACTCGGCGACCAGGCCGGTGAGTTCCATGGTGATCTGCTCGTGCCGGCCGAGCGCCAGGTCGGCCGTGACGCGGTGCTCCAGCGCTGCCACCCGGGCCTCCATCAGGCGCGGGGCCTCGGCGTCGGCGAGGTGTTCCGTGGCGTTGGCGAAGGGCAGGCCGTTCCACTGCTCCAGGGCCGCGCGCAGCAGCTCGGCCGCCGCGTCGAAGTCGCCCTCGGCGAGCGCGGCGCGGCCTTCGTGGTCGAGCCGTTCGAATTCCGTCACGTCCACCGTGGAATGCCCCACGGCCATGGCGTAGCCGGGCGGGCGGCGGTCGATACGGATCTCGTCGCCGAGCATTTTCCGCAGCCGGGAAACATAGGTGTATATCTGCGCGCTCATGGTCGCCGGCGGAGTCCACCCCCACAGCAGCCGGCTCAGCCGTTCGTCGGAGACGACCTCTTCGCGGGCGAGGAGGAGGGCCGCGAGTACGGTGTGCAGCTTCGCTCCGGAGAGCGGAATCCTGCGGCCGTCGCGGCGTGCCTCTACCGTTCCGAGCACCCGGAATTCCATGTTCAGCCCCCGTTCGTGATTCAACAGAAGAATCTCCGGACGATGCTGGCCGACGTCGCTGTTCTCTCGATATCGTGGCGATTTCACGGGGCTCTCCCGCGCAAAACAGGAACGACAAGGGTTCAAAACGAGCCATCCCTACTGTTCCGTCCGTGCCGCAGCAGCGGTGCCGACGGTCATCCGGGAGGGGAATTCCGAATGCGCAGGATTCGTACGGCGAAGAGCGTGAGAACGGGCTGCCTGGTCGTGCTCGCGGGGCTTTTCCTGGGGGTGGCCGGCGGGCCCGCGGCCCCGGCCCACTCGGTCACCGTCGCCGGCGGCGAGGACATGCCGTGGGGCGTCGTCCAGCCGACGGGCCCGCACGCCGCGGGCAGCGGCGAGGACGACATGCCGTGGGGCTGAGCACCGGCCCCGCACACCTGACGCGGTCCGGCGCCCGTCCGCCCGGCGCCGCCCGGACCGCACCACCGTCCCGCCGCGCGCCCGGTCAGTCCGGTACGTGCGCCAGCAGGAGCGTCAACTCCTCCGCAGTAAAGGTGCGTTGACTGTCGGCGTCGCCGCCGTCCGCACCTTTCCCGGCCCCGTCGCCGCGCACCGCGGCGAGCAGCCGCGCCGCCCGCGCGCGCCACAGCTGGGCCCCGACCTCACCGAACGCGGCGTGGGCTCGCGCGAAACGTTCCGCCGCAGCCCCGGTCCGGCCCTCGAGCGCCGCCACACAGCCGAGGTCGGTCTCCACCCGCGCGGACAGGAACCGGTCGGCCAGCTCCTCCGTGATCCCCAGGGCCTGCTGCAGCGTCTCCCCCGCCGCTGTCAGCAGGCCCTGGCTCCACTGCGTCTGGCCCAGCCCCCGCAGCGCGTGCGCCTCGCCGACCCGGTCGCCCTCCTTGCGGGTGAGCTGCAGCACCTCACCGAAAGACAGCGCGGCCTCGTCCAGCTCACCGGCCAGCAGCCGCACCTCGGCCAGCCGGTAGACGCTCTGCGACTCGGCACGCACGGACCCCGTACGCCGGCTCAGCGCCACCGCCTCCACGGCCAGCGGCAGGGCCGTCGCCAGCTGCCCCCGGTCCGTCTCGATCTGAGCCAGGAAACCGAGCAGATGCGCCTCGTTGCCCGTGTCACCCGTGGCGTGGAAGCCGTCCAGGGCCGCCCGGCAGTGCTCCAGCGCCCGGTCCCAGTCGCCCTGGAACCGCGCGCACATGGCCAGATTGCGCTGGGCCAGCGCCGTCCCCCGTACGTCACCGGTGTCCCGCAGCAGCCGCAGCGCGGCGACGTTCCACCCCTCGGCCTGCTCGTACCGCCGCTGGTAGATCGCCAGCGAGCCCAGCAGCCGCAGCATGGTGGCCTCGCCCTGCCGGTCCCCGGTGCGCCGGGCAGAGGAGAGCGACACCTCGGCGCAGCGCTGCCAGTCCTCCAGGTAGTTCCGGGTCTCGAAGTGCGGTACGGCGCTCTCGGCCAGCGCCCACGCGTACCGGGCCCGGTCGGTCTCCGCCGCGTGCGCGACCACGTCCGGAATGGTCCCGCGCTCGGACTCGAACCAGTCCGGGGGAGTGGCCAGCAGCTCGTCGGCCGACTCCGCCAGGTACGGCGGCGCGGCCGCTGCCGCCCGCCCGACGGGGAACTCCCGCCCGTACATCCGCCGGTGCGCCTCCTCGGCCAGCCACAGCCAGGCGGCGAAGACCCGCTCCAGCGCCGCGTCGCACTCCGCCGCCGGCTCGTCGGCCTCCGCGCGCTCCCGCGCGAACAGCCGCAGCAGGTCCTGGAAGCGGTAGCGGGCCGGCCGGTCGGGCCCGGCGTCGGACACCTCCAGCAGCTGCGCGTCGACGAGCTGGTCCATCAGCTCCTCCGCCTGCCAGACGTCCGTGCCCAGGACGGCGGCCCCGGCCCAGGCCGCGAAGTCGGCGGTGCGCAGCAGCCCGAGCCGGCGGTACATCGCGGCCGCCTCCGGGCGCAGGTCGCGGTAGGTCAGCCGGAAGCCGGCCCGCACCCCGCCCTCCCCGGGACTCAGGATGTCCAGCCGTCTTCGCTGGTCGCGCAGCCGGTCGACCAGGCTCCGCACGCTCAGCCCCGGCTTGGCGGCGAGCCGGGCGCCGGCGATCCGCAGCGCCAGCGGCAGCCGGTCGCACAGCGTGCTGAGCTGCTCGACGGCCACCGGGTCGGTGCCGAAGCGGTCCGCACCGGCGATCTTCGTCAGCAGCGTGGTGGCCTCGGTCGGCGCGAGCACCCGCAGCCGGATGCGCAACGCGGTGTAGTCGCCGGTGAGATCGTCCAGCGTCTCCCGGCCGGTGGCCAGCACCACGCTCTGGCCGCCGCCCGGCAGCAGCGGCCTGAGCTGCGCGAACGACCGTACGTTGTCCAGCACGAGCAGGGTCCGGCGGGTGCTCAGCATGCTGCGGAACAGCGCGGCCCGCTCGTCCGGCTCCGCCGGGATCTGCGGCGCCGGCATCCCGAGCGCCCGCAGGAACCGGTCGAGTACGACGGTGGGGGAGACGGGCGCGTGCTCCTCGTCGTAGCCGCGCAGGTCGGCGAAGAGCTGGCCGTCCGGGAAGCGGTCGGCGACCTGGCTGGCCCAGTGCACCGCCAGCGCGGTCTTGCCCACGCCGCCGGCGCCCGCGATGGTCGCCACGGCCGGCGCGTGCGCACCGTGCGGCTCCTTCAGCAGCCGGTCCAGCGCGGCCATCTCCTCCTGCCGCCCGGTGAACCCCATGATGTCGGCCGGCAGCTGCGCGGGGACGGTGTGCACCGGGGTCGGCGAGACGGTGGCCACGGTGGGGGGCCGGGTCAGCTCGGGGGAGTCGTTCAGGATCAGGTCGTGCAACTGCTGGAGGCCGGGGCCCGGTTCGATGCCCAGCTCCTCGATGAGCAGCCGGCGGCCCCGGCGGAAGACGTCCAGCGCCTCGGCGCGCTGTCCCGAGCGGTACAGCGCCAGCATCAGGTGCTCGCGCGACTGCTCGCGCAGCGGGTGCAGCTTGACCAGCTCGGTGAGTTCGCCGGTCAGGGCGCGGTGCCGGCCGAGTTCCAGCATGAGCCCGGCCCGTTCCTCGATCAGGTCCAGGCGTATGTGCTCCAGCCGTACGGCCTCCACCTCGATGCGCTCGCCGCCCAGTTCGTCCAGCGCGGGGCCCCGCCACTGGTTCAGGGCCTCCTCCAGCAGGGCGCAGGCTTCTTCGGCGCGGCCGTGCCGGGCTGCGTCCCGGCCCTGTTCGGCCTTTTCCAGGAATTCCAGGACGTCGATCCGGTGTTCGCCGCGGGCGAGCAGATATCCCGGCGCATGGGTGACCAGCAGATCGCTCACCCCGGCCGCTTTGAAGGTCTTGCGCAGCGTCGCCACGCAGATGGCGATCTGATTGCGGGCCGTGGTCGGCGGGGAATCCGGCCAGACGGCGTCCACGAGGGTGTCGACGGAGACGATCCGGTCGGCGGAGAGCAGCAGCATGGCGAGGACGACGGACTGGCGGCGGCCCTGAATGCGCAGGGGTCCGTCGTCCGACTGGACGGTGAGCGGGCCCAGCACTCTGAAGACGAACCGGTTCAAGACATCCCCCCAAATGCCGATCTGGCAGGGGGTAACGCTACAGCAAAGGGATGGTCAGGGAGTCGCCAACTCGTTGGTCGCGCAGGGCTTTGAGAGCGGAGCCGGGGCCCGCATTTCCGTCACGTTCGGTGAATGTTGAACGTGGCCGAGTCGAAAGAGTCTTCCCGGTATCTTCTGCCGGAATGGGGCGGCCATGTGCCCTAGTGTTTCCCCCGTCGCCTGTGAGAGGGGAAAAGCGAATGGCCACGTTCGTGCTGGTTCCCGGTGCCTGGCTCGGCGCCTGGGCCTGGGAAGACACCGCCCGTGAGCTGCGGGAACGCGGGCACACGGTGCTGGCCACCGCGCTGACGGGGCTCGGCGAGCGGGCCGCCGAGGGGACCCCGGACACGGGCCTGGACACCCATGTCGAGGACATCGTCGCCTTCGTCGAGGAACACGACCTGCACGACGTCACTCTCGTGGCACACAGTTATGCGGCGGCCCCGGCCACCGGCGCGGCCGGACGCCTCGGGGAGCGGCTGGCGCGCGTCGTGTATGTCGACAGCGCACCGTTCGCCGACGGCATGCGGATGCTCGACCTGATGTCGGAGACGGAGGTGGAGGTGGCGCGCCAGCAGGTCGACGAGCACGGGGACGGCTGGCGGTTCCCGATGCCGCCGTTCGAGGCCCTCGGTCTCTCCAGCGACCTCGAAGGGCTCACCGAGGACCGGCGCGCGGTCATGCGCGACCGCGCCACGCCCCAGCCCTTCCGCACGTACGAGCAGCCGCTCTCGGTCCCGGCCGAGCCCGGCCCCGAAGTGGGCCGCGTCCTCATCGCCTGCAACGACTTCAAGGGCCTGCTGGACGGGGGCGTGCCCATGCTGGCGTTCCTCAACCAGCCGCCCTGGCGCCGCGTCGACCTGCCCACCGGGCACTGGCCCATGCTGTCGGCCCCCGTCGAACTCGCCAACGCCCTGGAGACGGCGACCTCCTGAGCCGGCCGGCACGGCGGTCATACCGTACGGCCGCGGTCACCCGGTGAGCGGCAGCTGGCGGACGAAAGGGGTCTGACGGGAGGAACCCGGCGTTTGCCGTGCGAGGCCCGGTGGTACGGCTGTGGCGCACGCCCGGCGCCCCGTCGGGCCGGACGCCCGGCGGCCCGCCGGCCGCCCGCAAGACCGTCGAAGGAGACAGTGCCGTGGCCTCGAACGCCGACCCGAAACTCGCCTACACGGTTCCGGGCATGAGCACCTCCGCAGGCTCGGAGGTCGTCCAGCTGCTGCGCATGCGCCTGCACGCGCTCAACGACCTCGCGCTCACCCTGAAGCACGTGCACTGGAACGTGGTCGGCCCGCACTTCATCGCCGTGCACGAGATGCTCGACCCGCAGGTCGACGCCGTACGCGAGATGATCGACACCACCGCCGAGCGGATCTCGACGCTGGGCGGCGTCCCCTGCGGCACCCCGGGCGCACTGGTCGCCGAGCGCACCTGGGAGGACTACGCCATCGGGCGGGCCGAGTCGATCGAGCACCTGGGTGCGCTGGACGTCGTCTACACCGGCATCATCGAGGACCACCGCGAGGCGGTGCGCGCCACCGACGAGCCGGACCCGATCACCCAGGACATGCTCATCGAGCAGCTGCGCAGCCTGGAGCTGTTCCAGTGGTTCATCCGGGCCCACCTGGAGAGCTCCGGCGGCAGGCTCAGCACCGCTCACGAGTCCAGCGAGGCGGGCGCCGCGCGGGCGGCGGGGGAGCAGGCCCGCCGGCAGCCGTAGGCCCGCGCGGTACGCAGGGGCGGCATCGCCGACGCTCGGACCGTCGGCGGGGCCGCCCCTGTCGGTGTGTGGAGGGGGAATCGGTGTGCGGAGGGGGCGGGGCGGCGGTCGGGCGGGGGCCGGGTTCCGCGGGTGTGGGCCCGGTGGCGTGACCGGGAACGGCCCCCTTGACGCTCTCCTCTCCGGCGGCCTAGCCTCAGGCGCACTGAAACGATTCAAAAGCGTTTCGCCGCCGCACACCGCCGAGGTGAACCATGCCGAGCACGCCCGCACCGTCCGCCGTGAAGGCCGCACTCAAGGACCAGGTGATCGAGACACCGTCCTGGGGGTACGGCAACTCCGGCACCCGCTTCAAGGTGTTCGCGCAGCCCGGCGTCCCCCGCGACCCGTACGAGAAGCTGGCCGACGCGGCGCGGGTGCACGAGTTCACCGGCGTCGCGCCCCGCGTCTCGCTGCACATCCCGTGGGACACCGTCGAGGACTACGGCAAGCTCGCCGCGTACGCGGCCGAACAGGGCCTGACCCTCGGCGCGGTCAACTCCAACACCTTCCAGGACGACGACTACCGGCTCGGGTCCGTCACCCACCCCGACCCGGCCGTCCGCCGCAAGGCCGTCGACCACCTCCTCGCGTGCGTCGACATCATGGACGCGACCGGCTCGAAGGACCTGAAGCTGTGGTTCGCCGACGGCACCAACTACCCCGGCCAGGACGACATCGCCGGCCGCCAGGACCGGCTCGCCGAGTCGCTGGCCGAGGTGTACGCACGGCTCGGTGACGACCAGCGGATGCTGCTGGAGTACAAGCTGTTCGAACCGGCCTTCTACACGACGGACGTGCCGGACTGGGGCACCTCGTACGCGCACTGCCTGAAGCTGGGCCCCAAGGCGCGGGTCGTCGTCGACACCGGGCACCACGCGCCGGGCACCAACATCGAGTTCATCGTCGCCTTCCTGCTGCGCGAAGGGCGGCTCGGCGCCTTCGACTTCAACTCCCGCTTCTACGCGGACGACGACCTGATGGTGGGCGCCGCCGATCCGTTCCAGCTGTTCCGCATCATGCACGAGGTGATCAAGAACGGCGGGCTGGAGCCGGAGCGGGGCGTGAACTTCATGCTCGACCAGTGCCACAACATCGAGACCAAGATCCCGGCCGTCATCCGCTCCGTCATGAACGTGCAGGAGGCCACGGCGAAGGCGCTGCTCGTGGACACGGAGGCGCTGCGGGCAGCGCAGTGTTCCGGCGACGTGCTCGCGGCGAACGGCGTCCTGATGGACGCGTACCACACCGATGTGCGGCCGTTGCTCGCCGAGGTGCGGGAGGAGATGGGGCTGGACCCCGATCCGATGGCGGCGTACCGGGGCTCGGGGTGGCAGGAGCGGATTGTCGCTGAGCGGGTGGGCGGCCAGCAGGCCGGGTGGGGCGCGTAAGCGGCTGCTCCGCTCCGTTCAACGGCGGCTGCGGGCCGTCTGTGGCTGGTTGCGCCCACGCGGCGGAGCCGCACAGGAGACCGCAGCCCCGCGCCCCTTCGGGGCGCCCCCTCCCCGTACGTCACCTACTGAAGGACTGATCACGTCATGACCACGCACCCCGAAGTCGCCGCTCTCCTCGCACGCGCCCATCGGCTCGGCGCCGATCCCCGTAACACCAACTACGCGGGCGGCAACGCCTCCGCCAAGGGCACTGACACCGACCCCGTGACCGGCGGTGGTGTCGAGCTGATGTGGGTCAAGGGGTCCGGTGGTGACCTCGGCACCTTGAAGGAGTCCGGGCTCGCCGTGCTGCGGCTGGACCGGCTGCGGGCACTGGCCGACGTGTACCCGGGTGTCGAGCGCGAGGACGAGATGGTCGCCGCTTTCGACTACTGCCTGCACGGCAGGGGCGGCGCCGCACCGTCGATCGACACCGCGATGCACGGCCTGGTGGACGCCGCGCACGTCGACCACCTGCACCCGGACTCCGGCATCGCGCTGGCCTGCGCGGCCGACGGGGAGAAGCTGACGGCCGAGTGCTTCGGCGACAAGGTCGCCTGGGTGCCGTGGCGGCGCCCCGGCTTCCAGCTGGGCCTGGACATCGCCGCCGTCAAGGAGGCCAATCCGCAGGCCGTCGGCGTCATCCTCGGCGGCCACGGCATCACCGCCTGGGGCGCCACCTCCGAGGAGTGCGAGCGCAACGCCCTGTGGATCATCCGTACGGCCGAGAAGTACCTCGCCGACCACGGCAGGGCCGAGCCGTTCGGGCCGGTCATCGAGGGGTACGAGGCGCTGCCCGAGGACGCGCGCAGGGAGCGGGCCGCCGCGCTCGCACCCGTGATCCGCGGCCTCGCCGCCACCGACAAGCCGCAGGTCGGCCACTTCACCGACGCCGAGCCGGTGCTGGACTTCCTCGCCCGCGCCGAGCACCCGCGGCTCGCCGCGCTCGGCACCTCCTGCCCCGACCACTTCCTGCGGACCAAGGTGCGCCCGCTGGTCCTGGACCTGCCGCCCACCGCTTCCGTGGACGAGACGGTCGCGCGGCTGAAGGAGCTGCACGAGGAGTACCGGGCCGAGTACCGCGCCTACTACGAGCGGCACGCCACGCCTGATTCCCCGCCGATGCGCGGTGCGGACCCGGCGATCGTGCTGGTACCGGGCGTCGGCATGTTCTCCTTCGGCAAGGACAAGCAGACCGCGCGGGTGGCCGGCGAGTTCTACCTCAACGCCGTCAACGTGATGCGCGGCGCCGAGGCGGTGTCCACGTACGCGCCGATCGAGGAGGCCGAGAAGTTCCGCATCGAGTACTGGGAACTGGAGGAGGCCAAGCTGCGGCGGATGCCGAAGCCGAAGCCGCTGGCCACGCGGGTGGCGCTGGTGACCGGCGCGGGCAGCGGCATCGGCAGGGCCATTGCCCGCCGGCTGGTCGCCGAAGGGGCCTGCGTCGTGGTCGCGGACCTCAACGCCGAGAGCGCCGGCACGGTGGCCGAGGAGCTGGGCGGTGCGGACAAGGCCGTCGCGGTGACCGTGGACGTGACCGACGAGGCGCAGATCGCCGCCGCCTTCCGGGCCGCCGTGCTCGCCTTCGGCGGCGTCGACCTGGTCGTCAACAACGCCGGCATCTCCCTCTCCAAGCCGCTGCTGGAGACCACGGCGAAGGACTGGGACCTGCAGCACGACATCATGGCCCGCGGCTCCTTCCTCGTCTCCCGCGAGGCGGCGCGCGTCATGACCGCGCAGGGGATGGGCGGCGACCTCGTCTACATCGTCTCCAAGAACGCCGTCTTCGCCGGGCCCGACAACGTCGCCTACTCCGCCACCAAGGCCGACCAGGCGCACCAGGTGCGGCTGCTCGCCGCCGAGCTGGGCGGGCACGGCATCCGCGTCAACGGCGTCAACCCCGACGGCGTGGTGCGCGGCTCCGGGATCTTCGCCGGCGGCTGGGGCGCTCAGCGCGCGGCCACGTACGGCATCGAGGAGGAGAAGCTCGGTGAGTTCTACGCCCAGCGCACCCTGCTCAAGCGCGAGGTGCTGCCCGAGCACGTGGCGAACGCGGTGTTCGCGCTGACCGGCGGCGACCTGACCCATACGACGGGGCTGCACGTGCCCGTGGACGCCGGGGTCGCCGCGGCCTTCCTGCGCTGACGGAGGCGTTGTGACCAGCACCCGTACCTTCGCCGCCGTCGACCTCGGTGCCACCAGCGGGCGCGTGATGCGCGCCCGGGTGGGCCCCGGCCGGCTGGAACTGACCGAGGCCCACCGCTTCCCCAACACCCCGCTCCGGCGTCCCGACGGGCTCCGCTGGGACGTGGAGGCGCTCCACCGGGGCGTGCTCGACGGGCTGCGCGCGGTGGCCGGCGCCGGCGGGGCCGACTCGGTCGGCATCGACACCTGGGCGGTGGACTACGGCCTGCTCGACGCGGACGGGGCACTGCTGGACCAGCCGTTCCACTACCGCGACCCGCGCACCGAGGGCGTGGCGGAGCGGGTGCGGGCCGCGGTGGGACCGGCCGAGCACTACGCGGTCACCGGACTGCAGCACCTGCCGTTCAACACCGTCTACCAGCTGGCGGCGGACGGCAACCGGCTCGCGGCGGCCCGCACCCTGCTGCTCATGCCGGACCTGCTGGTGCACCGGCTCACCGGCACGATCGGCGCCGAGGCGACCAACGCCTCCACCACCGGGCTGTACGACGCCCGGACCGGCACCTGGTCGGCGGAGCTGCTCGGCCGGGTCGGCATCGCCCCGGCCCTGCTGCCGCCGCTGCGCAGCCCCGGCGACCCGGCGGGCACCCTGCTCCCGCACGTCGCCGGGGCCACCGGGCTGCCGGCCGGCACCCCCGTCACCGCCGTCGCCTCGCACGACACCGCCTCCGCCGTCGCCGCCGTACCGGCCGGAGGCCCGGACTTCGCCTACGTTTCCTGCGGTACCTGGTCCCTGGCGGGGCTGGAGCTGGACGCACCGGTACTGACCGAGGCGTCCCGCGCCGCGAACTTCACCAACGAACTGGGCATCGACGGCACCACCCGCTACCTCCGCAACATCATGGGCCTCTGGCTGCTGAGCGAGACCCAGCGCACCTGGCGGGACCAGGGGCTGCCGCACGAGATCGGACCGCTGCTGACGGCCGCCGAGCGGGCCCGCCCGTTCGCCGCCGTCATCGACCCCGACGCGCCCGAATTCCTCGCCCCCGGCGACATGCCCGCACGGATCGCCGCATACTGCGTACGGACCGGCCAGCGCCCGCCCGAGGACCAGGGGTCCCTCGTCCGCACCATCCTCGAAGCGCTCGCCCTGGCCCACGCCCGCACCCTCCGAGAGGCCGCCGCACTGGCCGGGCGGGAGATCCGCACCGTCCACCTGGTCGGCGGCGGCAGCCGCAACGCACTGCTCTGCCGGCTCACCGCCGACGCCACCGGCCTGCCCGTCGTCGCGGGACCCGCCGAGGCCACCGCGCTCGGCAACGTCCTGGTCCAGGCCCGCGCGCACGGCCTCGTCCCCGACCGGGCCGCGATGCGCCGCCTGGTCGCCGCCACCCAGCCACTCCGCCACTACACCCCGGGCGGCGACCGCGCCGCCTGGGACGCCGCGGCGCGCCGGATCGGACTCGACTGACCCGCGCCGGTTGGTCCGAGCGAGGTGTGCCGCCGCTTTGTCCGTTTTCGGGTGCCGCCTTCAGGGGCACTGGTGACTCCATGAGACGCACGGGTACGGGTGACGCGGGCACCACCACCGCGCTCACCCTGCACATCAACGGCGAACGCCAGGAACGCACGGTCGACAACCGCACCTCGCTGCTCGACATGCTCCGCGAGGACCTGCGGCTGACCGGCGCGAAGAAGGGCTGCGACCACGGCCAGTGCGGGGCCTGCACCGTCCTGCTGGACGGCCGGCGGGTCAACTCCTGCCTGCTGCTCGCGGTGGCCGCCGACGGCTGTGAGGTCACGACCGTCGAGGGCCTGGCCGAGGGCGACGCGCTGCACCCGCTCCAGGAGGCGTTCCTCGCGCACGACGGCTTCCAGTGCGGCTTCTGCACCCCCGGCCAGATCTGCTCGGGCGTCGCCGCGATCGCCGAGGCCGCCGAGGGCTGGCCCAGTGCGGTGACCCCCGAGGACGCGCCCGTCGGCCCGGTCGAACTGACCGGCGGGGAGGTCCGGGAGCGGATGAGCGGCAACATCTGCCGCTGCGGCGCGTACGTCAACATCATCGACGCGGTACGGGAGGCGGCCCGGTGAAGCCCTTCCGCTACGCGACGGCCACCGACCCGGCGGCCGCCGTCGACCTGCTCTCGCGGCAGCCGCGCGCCGCCTTCCTCGGCGGCGGCACCAACCTCGTGGACCTGATGAAGCTCGGGGTCGAGGTGCCCGAGATGCTGGTCGACGTCAGCCGGCTGCCGTTCGACGAGATCACCGAGACCGACGGCGGCGGCCTGCGGGTCGGCGCCACCGTGCGCAACAGCACCCTCGCCGTCCACCCGGCCGTCCGCGCGCGTTACCCCGTACTGTCCCAGGCCCTGCTGGCCGGCGCCTCGCCCCAGCTGCGCAACGTCGCCACCATCGGCGGCAACCTCCTCCAGCGCACCCGCTGCCCCTACTTCCAGGACGTCGGCAAGCCGTGCAACAAGCGGCGGCCCGGCTCCGGCTGCCCCGCGCGCAGCGGCGTCCACCGCGACCTCGCGGTCCTCGGCGCCTCCCAGCATTGCGTGGCCACCCACCCCTCGGACATGGCCGTGGCGCTGGCCGCGCTCGACGCGCGGGTGCACTGCGTGTCGGTGGAGGGCACGCGCACCCTGCCGGTCACCGAACTGCACCGGCTGCCGGGCGACGCGCCCGACCGGGACACCGTGCTGGAGCACGGCGAACTCATCACGGCAGTGGAGCTGCCGCCGCCCGCACCCGGCGCCCGTTCGGCGTACCGCAAGGCCCGGGAGCGCGCCTCGTACGCCTTCGCGCTCGCCTCGGCCGCCGCCGACCTGCGGGTCGGTGACGGCACCGTGCAGCACGTACGGCTCGCGTTCGGCGCGCTGGCGGCCAAGCCCTGGCGGGCCAGGACCGCCGAGGCGGCGCTGCTCGGTGAGCCCGCCACCGCCGAGTCCTTCGGACGGGCCGTGGACCGGGAGCTGGCGGCCGCCGAACCGCTCCGCGACAACGGCTACAAGGTCCCGCTGGCCCGCGGGCTCGCCGTCGCGCTGCTGACGGACCTGACGGACGCCCACGTGGGAGGCGCATCATGACGACCCTGCCCCGCACCCTGGGCACCGGCAACGCCCGGCTGGAGGGCCGCGAGAAGGTGACCGGCAGCGCGCGGTACGCCGCCGACCACGGCCACCCCGACGGCCTCTTCGCCTGGCCCGTGCCCGCCACGGTCGCCCGCGGCGAGATCACCGGCGTGGACACCGGCGCCGCGCTCGCCACCCCCGACGTGCTCACCGTCCTCACCCACGACAACGCGCCCCGCCTCGGCGAGACCGACGACCCCACCCTCGCCGTCCTCCAGTCCCCGCGCGTGGCGCACCGCGGCCAGATCGTCGCCCTGGCGGTCGCCACCTCCCTGGAAGCGGCCCGCGCCGCGGCCGCCGCGGTCCACGTGGACTACACGGCCGAACCGCACGACGTCCTCCTCGGACCCGACCACCCCGGCCTGTACGCCCCCGAGACCGCCAACGGCGGCCACCCCGCCGACCGGGAACGCGGCGACTTCGACACCGCGTACGCCCGGGCGGCCGTCCGGCACGACGCGGTCTACGAGACCCCGCCGCTGCACAACCACCCGATGGAACCGCACGCCGCCACCGCCTGGTGGGAGGGGGACCGCCGGCTGTTCCTGTACGACTCCAGCCAGGGCTCGTCCACCGTCCAGCAGATGCTCGCGCAGCTCTTCGGCATGGGCACGGACCAGGTGCGGGTCATCAGCGAGCACGTCGGCGGCGGCTTCGGCTCCAAGGGCACACCGCGCCCGCACGCGGTGCTCGCCGCCATGGCGGCCCGGGCGACGGGCCGTCCGGTCACCCTCGCCCTGCCGCGCCAGCTGCTGGAGGCCGTCACCGGCCACCGCGCCCCGACCATCCAGCACATCCGCCTCGGGGCCGACGAGGACGGCCGCATCCAGGCCCTCGCGCACGAGATCGTCACCCAGTCCTCCACCGTCAAGGAGTTCGTGGAGCAGGCCGCTGCACCCAGCCGCACGATGTACGTCTCGCCGCACAGCCGCACCACCCACCGGGTGACCCGGCTGGACGTCCCGACGCCGTCCTGGATGCGGGCGCCCGGCGAGTGTCCCGGCATGTACGCGCTCGAAGCGGCCATGGACGAACTCGCCCTCGCCTGCGGCCTGGACCCCATCGAACTGCGGCTGCGCAACGAGCCCGACCGCGAGCCGGACTCCGGCCGCCCGTACAGCAGCCGCCACCTCGTGGAGTGCCTGCGCGAGGGCGCCCGCCGCTTCGGGTGGCAGGACCGCGACCCGGCCGTCCGGGCGCGCCGCGACGGCCGGCTGCTGCTCGGCACCGGCGTGGCCGCTTCCACGTACCCGGTCATGGTCTCGCCCTGCCGCGCCGAGGCGCACGCACGCGCCGACGGCCTCATCGACGTACGGGTGAACGCCACCGACATCGGCACCGGAGCCCGCACCGTCCTCGCCCAGATCGCCGCCGACGCGCTGCGGCTGCCGCTGGACCGGGTCCGCATCCACGTCGGCTCCAGCGCCCTGCCCGAGGCCCCGGTGGCGGGCGGTTCGTCCGGCACCTCCTCGTGGGGCTCGGCGGTGCACAAGGCGTGCGCGGGGCTGCGGAGGCAGCTGGAGGAGCACAGCGAGGTGCCGGAGACCGGCCTGACGGTCACCGCCGACACCACCGAGGACAGCGAGAAGGGCAAGGAGTACGCGCGGCACGCGTACGGCGCCCAGTTCGCCGAGGTGCAGGTGGACACCGCGACCGGCGAGACGCGGGTGCGGCGGCTGCTCGGCGTCTTCGCCGCGGGCCGCATCCTGAACCCGCGCACCGCGCGCTCGCAGTTCCTCGGCGGCATGACGATGGGCCTCGGCATGGCGCTCACGGAACACAGCACCATGGACCGGGAGTTCGGCGACTACGCGGAACGCGACCTGGCCATGTACCACGTGCCGGTCTGCGCCGACGTGCCGGACATCGAGGTGCACTGGCTCGAGGAGGAGGACCCGCACCTGAACCCGATGGGCTCCAAGGGCATCGGCGAGATCGGCATCGTCGGCACGGCGGCGGCCGTCACCAACGCGGTGCACCACGCCACGGGCGTCCGCGTCCGCGCGCTGCCGGTCACCCCGGACGCACTGCTGCCGCACCTGTGAGCCGACTCCGGGCCTGATGCATCGTCAGCGGGGAGGCAGCGCGGCGGCGAAGCGGGTCGCGATGGCGGCCGGCGCGGTGATCGCGCCGCCCACGACGACGCCCCACGCGCCCGCCTCGACCGCGGCCGCGGCCTGCTCCGGCGTGTGCAGCCGGCCCTCGGCGAAGACCGGCACGTCCAGCCGCGCGGCCAGCTCGCGGACCAGCTCCAGGTCGGGGCCCGGCTGCTGACGGCTGTACGGCGTGTAGCCGGACAGGGTGGTGGAGACGGCGTCGGCGCCCAGCGCGGCGGCCGCCTCGCCCTCCTCGGCGGTGGAGACGTCGGCCATCAGCAGCCTGCCCAGCGCGTGCACCGCCTCGACCGTCTCGCGCAGCGGGCGGCCGTCCGGCCGCGGCCGGTCCGTTGCGTCCACGGCGACGATCTCCGCGCCGGCCCCGGCGACGGCCCGCGCGTGGTCGGCGGTCGGCGTGATGTACACGCCCTCCGCGCCGTCCTTCCACAATCCGACGATCGGCAGGTCCACCACGGCCCGCACGGCTTCGATGTCGGCCACGCCCTGCACCCGTACGCCCGCCACCGGCGCGCCCGCCGTCACCGAGGCGGCCATCGCGGCCATGTGCGCAGGCGACCGCAGCGGATCGCCGGGCGGTGCCTGGCAGGACACGATCAGCCGGCCGCGCAGCCCGTCGAGGAGCGCGCGGGCGCGGCCGGCGGGCATCGTGGTGCGGCTGGGGCCCCGGCCGTTGCCGGTGCCGGGTGCGGTCTCGGTCATGTGCTGTCCCTCGTCGTCGGTCATCGGTCCGTGCGGTGGGTGGTCAGTGCTGCGGGTCGGGGTGTCGTACCGGTGTGCTCTCGGGCGTACCGGGGCCGTGGGGACCGTCGGGGCCGTCCTCCAGCAGCAGTGCCGCAGCGCCCACCACCGCGGCGCGCGGGCCGAGCGCCGCCGGTACGGGACGGAGTCCCGCCGGGCCCGGCAGCAGTTCGGCGGTGAACGCCGCGGTCAGCGGCTCCCAGAACGGTGCGCCGATCGAGGCGACCCCGCCGCCGACCACCACCCGCTCGGGGTCCACGGTGTTGACCAGCCCGGCCAGGGCGCGGCCCAGCGCGCCCGCGCCCTCCGCGAGCACGGTCCGCGCGGCCTCTGCTTCCGCCCCGGTCTCCTGCTCCGCGAGTGCCGCCACCCTGCGGAGGTCGTGCACGCTGTCGTCGCCGGTCAGGGCGCGGAACCGGGCGGTGATCGCGGGCCCGGCCGCCACGGCCTCCAGGTGTCCGGTACGGCCGCAGTTGCAGGGCCGTCCGGCGGCCTCCGGCACGGCGAGGTGGCCGAACTCGCCCGCCGTCCAGTGCGCACCGCGCACCAGCCGCCCGCCGCCGGTCAGCCCGCCGCCGATGCCGGTGCCCACGCTCACGTACAGCGCGGAGGCGCAGCCCGCGCCGGCGCCGTAGGTCTGCTCGGCCAGCGCGAAGACGTTCGCGTCGTTGTCGGCCGCCACCGGCAGCCCGAGCCGGCCGGTCAGCTCCTCGCCCAGCGCGGTGCCCGCCCAGCCGGGGAGCAGCGCGTTGGCGGACAGGACGACGCCACGGGCGCGGTCGACGACGCCCCCGGTGCCGATGCCGAGGCCCGCCGCCTCCTCGTACCCGGGCAGCTCGCGGACGGCGGCCGCGATGGCGTCCAGCACCGCGGCCCGGCCCCGGGCCGCGGGCGTGGGCCGGACGACCGAGGTCAGCAGCGTGCCGTCGGGCGCGACGAGCCCGGCGGCGATCTTCGTGCCGCCGACGTCGACGCCGACCAGCGGGCGCGGTGCGGGGGAGCCGGCCCCGGACTCCGGTACGTGCGGTGTGCGTACGGCCGTCACGGCTGCCCCCTGCGGACGGTGAAACGGATGTCGTAGCGGTCGGCGCGGTAGATCGTGGTGGTCGCCTCGACCGGGGTGTCGCGGCGGTCCAGGCCGACCCGCTGCACCCGCAGGCCCGAACTGCCCACCGCCACGCCCAGCAGCGCCGACTCGGTCTCGTCGAGGTCGACGGCGCGGATGATCTGGTCCGCCGAGCGGATGTCCAGTCCGTACCGCTCGTCGAGCAGCTCGTACAGCGAACCGGACAGGTCCTCGTCGGTGAGCCCCGGCACGCGGTCGGCCGGGAAGTGGACGTTCTCCAGACACATGGGGGAGCCGTCGGCGAGCCGCAGCCGGGAGACCCGGACCACGTCGGAGTCCGGCGCGACGCCGAGCCGCTCGGCGATCTGCCGGCCGGCCCGTACCGTCTCGGCGGCCAGCAGCCGCGAGGCCGGTTCGAGGGCGCGGGCGCGCATGTCCTCGGAGAACGAGGTGAGGGTGAGCGTCTTGGAGACCACGGGCGGCGCGACGAACGTGCCGGCGCCCTGGACCCGGTAGACGCTGCCCGCTGCCTCCAGGGCGTCCAGCGCCTGCCGGACGGTGTTGCGCGAGACGCCGTGGTCCGTGGCGATCTCCCGCTCCGTGGGCAGCGGGGTGTGCGGGGGAGCCCCGGCCATCTCGGCCAGCAGCGCCAGCCGCAGTTCCTCGTGCTTGGCCTGTCGGGCCACGCTTCACCTTCTTGAGTCGTTGTGATTGGTGCCAACCAATACAGGAATTATGGCGTGAGATCTTGTGCACTGCCAAGTCGAGTGCCAGATTGGTACCGTCCAATTGGGTTGAGTGAAGGGAAGCGTGATGGCGCCACCCGGTACGGACACCGTGACGCGCAGCGGCAGCGGCAGCACGCTGCGGCCGGTGATCGGCACGGCGCTGGTCGCCGCGCTCGGCGGGCTGCTGTTCGGCTACGACACCGGCGTCATCTCCGGCGCCCTGCTCACCATCGAGTCGGACTTCGGGCTCTCCGCCTTCGGTTCGGGCGTCGTGGTCAGCTCGATCCTGGTCGGCGCCATGGCGGGCGCGGCCGCCGCCGGCAACCTCGCCGACCGGTACGGCCGCCGCCCGGTCCTCGTCGCGGCGGCGGGCGTCTTCACGCTCGGCGCCGCGCTGGCGGCCCTCGCGCCCTCGGCGGCCGTGCTCACGGTGGCCCGCCTGGTCCTCGGCCTCGGCATCGGCACCGCGTCCAACCTCGTCCCCGTCTTCATCGCCGAGGCGGCACCGCCCCGCCACCGCGGGCGGCTGGTCGGCCTCAACCAGCTGATGATCACCCTCGGCATCGTCCTCGCCTACGTGGCCAACTACGGCCTGGAACACGCCACCCACGGCTGGCGCTGGATGTTCGGCCTGGCCGCCGTGCCCGCACTGCTCTTCGGCGCCGGCATGCTGGCGATGCCCGAATCCCCGCGCTGGCTGGCGCTGCGCGGCCGTACCGACCGGGCCCGAGCCGTCCTCGCGCGGCTGCGCGGCGGCGACACGGCGGCGGTCGAGGCGGAACTGGCCGCCATGACGGCCGGTCACGACGACCGCACGGCGGGGGCCGGCAAGGGGCGGTGGCGGGCGCTCGCGGGCCGGGCCGTGCGCCCGGCGATCGTCGCGGGCGTGGGCCTGCAGATCCTCGGCCAGGCGTCCGGCGTCAACACCGTCATCTACTACGCCCCGAAGATCTTCCAGAGCAGCGGCCTCGGCTCCTCCTCGGCCGTCCTCGCCACCGTCGGCGTCGGCCTGGTCAACCTGCTGATGACCCCGGTCGGCATGGTCGCCGTCGACCGCATCGGCCGCAAGAAACTGCTGGCCACCGGCGCCTCGGTCATGACGCTCGCGCTCGCCGGACTCGCGGTGACCCTGGCGGCCGGCGGCCGGGACTCCTCCTTCGCCTGGCTCGCCGTGGCCTTCGTGGTCCTCTTCATCGCCGCGGTGGCCACCACGCTCAACGTGGTCGTCTTCATCATCCCGTCCGAGCTGTACCCGCTGCGCATCCGCGGCACGGCCATGAGCGCCACGATGTTCGCCAACTGGACGATGAACTTCCTGGTCTCGCTCACCTTCCTCACCCTGCTCGACGTGCTGGGCGGGGCCGCCACCTTCACCGCGTACGCGGTGGTGTGCGCGCTGCTCACCCTCTTCACGGTCCGCTGCATCCCCGAGACCCGCGGCAAGAGCCTGGAGGAGATCGAACGCGACCTCACCCGCGGATGAGCGGGTGAGGCCGGGGGCGAGTGGGCGGGGCCGTGCGTGACAGTGCGTCAGCCGGCACAGGAAGTGACGGTACGTCAGCCGGTGGCCGCGCGCTCGGCCTCCACCTGCGCCAGCGGCTTGCCCGCCGTGTTCGGCATGAACAGCCCGATCACACCGCAGATCAGCAGCGAGGCGGTGAGGAAGGCGGCGACCGGCGCGATGCCGGTGCTCGCCAGCGCCGGGACGAAGAAGGACCACACGCCGAGGACCACGCGGGACGTGCCGAAGGTGATGCCCTGCGCGGTGCCGCGCAGCATCGTCGGGAACACCTCCTGGCTCACCGTCTTGTAGACCGCCTCGCCCGCCATGGCCTGGCCGACGCCGAAGAGCACCACGTTGAAGACGATGACGGGGAGGGTGAAGGGCAGTACGAGGAAGACGCCGTACGCGCAGACCTGCATCACCGAGCCGGTGATCCACATCGCCTTGCGGTAGCGGTGGCCCCGGTCGGCGTACCGCATGTAGACCGCCACCGTGCCGACGATCACCAGCGCGAAGCTGGCACAGGACAGCAGGACGCTGGTGGCCTGGCTGCCCGCGCCCAGGCTCTTGACCATGTACGGCGTGAAGATGCCGTTCGTGCCGGCCGCGAGGTTCCAGAAGAGGTAGATGCCGCCGGTGAACAGCAGCGCCCGCAGATGGGCGCCGCGCAGCAGGTCACGGACCTTCGGACGGGCCGCGGGCCCTGCCTGCGCCGCGGTCCGCCAGACCGCCGACTCGACCATGCCGCGGCGCATCGCGTACGTCACCAGTGACACCACGAACAGGTGCAGGAAGACGATGCGGATGCCCAGCAGGCCCAGGTCGGACAGGGCCCACGCCACCAGCAGTACGACCACCGGGCCGAGACTCCAGGTCACCTGGGTCAGCCCGAGCAGCTTGCCGCGCGCCTTGGCGGGGGAGAACTCGCCGACCAGCGCGAGCGAGGTCGGCACGTCGGCGCCGACCGCCAGGCCCACGATGAAGGTGCCGGCGAAGAGCATCAGCGGGTTGACCGCGAAGGTGATGAGCAGGATGGCTCCCGCGTACACCAGCAGGTCGTACTGGTAGATGCGCTTGCGGCCGAGCTTGTCGCCGAGCCGGCCGCCGATGAACGCGCCGATCGCCGCGCCGATGGCGTTGGGGCCGATGGCGGTGAGCGCGCCGAGCCCGTTCTGGGAGAGGCCGAAGCGGTCCTGGAAGAGGGCGAGGCCGGAGCTGAGCGCGACGATCGACCCGGCATCCAGGTACGACGCCATGCCGGCCAGCCCGGTCCACTTCCACTGCTGCCGCGAAACGGTGCCCTCCCCGGCCGGATCGGCCGCCGAGGGCTGCGTGCTCTGCAGGGATGTCACCTGGGACTCCTTCGTCCTCGCGCTCGTGCGTCGGGCTTGAAACGACTCAAACAATGGGCGGAGAGAGCTTGAGGGTCAATAGGTGGTGCGGGAATTTTTGCTTGAAACCTTTCAATCCCTGGGAGGGGTGGCTGGGTGATGGGTGTGCGCGGCCTGCTCGCGGGGACCGGGGAGTGGGTGGGCGGCCCGAGGGAGGAAAACGCCCGCCGCGGCGAGGTTTAAGGACCCGCCGCGAAATCCTTCCGGAGGGTCGCAAAACCCCTCTGGCCAGGGGCTTTTGTCAGTGCGGCGCGGTAATATAGAAGCAGTGTTCGAGAGAGCTCACGGGGGGTCCGGGGGCTCTCGACCACGACAGGAGGGACCCTGTGCCGGCTGCCGCAATGACTCCGACGTCCGCTCTCTTCGACCTGCCGTACGCCCCGCTCGCCAAGAAGCCGCTGCCCGCCGGCCGACCGCGTGAGTGGTACATCGCGCACAACCGCCGGCTGAAGGCCATGCGTCTGGCCATCGCGCTGCTCGACTCCGGTGTGCACACGCCGGACCGCGCGCCGAACCGGCTCATTCGCGACACCGCGGCGCTCATCGGCATCCACCGCCCGTCCGACACCACCTGCCACATGGTCCGCACCCTGATGCGCTACACCCGCTGACACCACTCCTGACGGAAGGGGCGGGCCGGTCCTCCGGTCCGCCCCTTCCGCGTGCGTACCCCGTGCGGGCCGACGGGCGGTCAGGCCGGCGGCCCGCACGGGGTACGTCAGGCCGGCGGCCCGCCGTTGTGCTGCGGCGGCCCGCCGTCGTGCGCGGCCGACGCGGCTACGGGCTCCAGCGGTGCCGGCTGCGGCAGCAGGCCCAGTTCGCGGGCGCGGCGGACGGCGGCCGAGCGGCGCGTGACGGCCAGTTTGCGGTAGACGCTCTTCAGGTGGGTCTTGACGGTGTTGGCCGACAGTTGCAGCTCGGCCGCGATCTCCTCCGTGGTCAACGTGCGTGCCAGGTGGGCCAGTACGTCCCGCTCCCGGTTGCTGAGCGCGACGGCCGGCTGCCGGGCGCGGTCCTCCGCCTGGCCCGGCGCCGACGGGTCACGGGCCTGGACCGGGCGCCCCGTGCCGGCGAGGCCGGTCCAGGCGCGTACGGCCTGCAGCGCCGCGTGCGAGCGGTCCGTGGGGGAGCAGACGGGCAGCGGGGGCCGCTGCGCGGCCGCGGCGAGTTCCGCCGCGGCCCGGAACCGGCCGCGCACCGCCGCCAGCAGGGCGAGTTCGATGAGGCAGTCGCGGCGCAGTGCCCCGTTCCCCGCGGCACCGGCCGCCCGCAGCCCGGCCGTCAGGGCGCTCTCGGCCGCGGCCTGCCGCCCGAGCCGCAACTCGGCGCTGCCGCGCACCAGCAGGACCAGCGCTCGCAGTTCGGGCCGGCCGGCGAGCGTCTCGCGGGGGAGGAGGGAGAGGAGCCGCTGCGCCTCGGCCGCGGCTTCCGGGGCCGAGGCCGGGTCCCGGTACCGCTCCAGCTGCGTACGGATGACCGCGTGGGCGATGCGGTGCCGCAGGAGCGGATCGTCACCGGCCGCCGAACCGCCTCCGGCGGGGCCGCCGTTGTCCGGCCCGGGGTGCGCTGTCGGACGGCCGTACGCCGCTGGAGTGCCCTGCGCGGTCGGGCCGGGGCTGAGCCGTCGTTCGGCGCGGGTCAGGGCCGCTGCGCAGGCCGGGAGGCTGCCGTCCGCCAGGGCGCTTGCCGCGGTGACGAGGGCGGTCTCCGGTGGCTCGGGTTCCGGTGCCGGATCGGCGGGGCCGGGCAGCAGGTCGCGGGGCAGGCGGGTGGCGGTCAGGCCGAGTACCTCACCGATGGCGAGATGCTGGACGATCAGCCGGTGCGCGTACCGCCGGTCGCCGGCGGCGAGGGCGTGCCGTACCGCGTCCGCGAGCAGCCCGTGGCCGCCCAGCCAGGCCGCCGCCCGGCGGTGCGGTGCCGTGGCGCGCCCCGGGCACTCCGCGGCGAGCCGGCTCCGAAGCGCCTCGCCCGTCATCCGGTGGTACCGGTACCAGCCCTGGCCGCACGGCTCCAGGAACGCGTTCTCCCGTACCAGCGCGGCGAAGTGCCGCCCGGCCCGGCCGCCCGCGACCGCCTCGGCCAGCGCGGCGTCCACCCGGTCCAGGACGCTGGTCGCCAGCAGCAGGCGGCGCACGTCGGCCGGGCGGACGTCCAGCACCTCCTCGGCGACGTACCCGGCGACGGTCTCGTCGGCGCCGCTGAACCGCGCCGCGCACCGCTCCGGATCGGCCTGTTCCGCCATGGCCCGGGCGGCGAGGCACAGCCCGGCGGCCCAGCCCTCCGTACGGCGCGTCAGCGCGACGACGGCGCGGCGGGGCAGCGCGATGCCGTGGAGCGCCAGCAGGTCAGCGGCCTCGCGGTCGTCGAAGGCCAGGTCGGCGGTGCGGAGTTCGGTGAGGCCGCCGGCCAGCCGGTGCCGGTGCAGCCGCAGCGCCGGGTCGCCACGTGCGGCCACCACCAGCCGCAGCACGCCTCCGGCGTGGGTGAGCAGCTGGAGCACCCCGGCGGCACACGGCGAGCCGGCGCCGGCGGGAAAGCCGTCCAGGACGAGCACCACCGGTTCGCGGTGCGCGGCGAGCGCGTCGGCGAGCCGGGCGGCGGCCGCCGGACCGCCCCGCGGGCCGCCGCCCGGCGGACCATGGGTGTCCGGCTCCCGTACTCGGCCGTCCGGCTCCCGTACCCGGCCTCGCGCGCCAGGTCGAGGACAGGCGGCACCTCCGGGCCCCGTTGACGGCGCGTCACCAGCCCACGGCGGTGTCGCGGTGCCCGCCGCCGTGACCCCCGCCCCCGCCAGCGCTCGTGCCACCCGGTGCCAGAAGAGACCCGGCGGTTCCGCGGTGCCGCCGTACGTGCCGGCGCCGGGCGCCCCGCCGTCGCACGTCACCCGGGCCACCGGGCCCGGCGCGGCACCCGTCAGCGTCCACTCGTCCAGGAGGGCCGTCTTCCCGGAGCCGGGCGGCCCGATGACGACGGTGAGCGGCCCGAGCACCCCGGCGGACAGCCGTGCCACCAGGCGGGGCCGCGGGACGGACGGCCGGTCCGGCGCGGTGCGCGCGGCCCGGTACTGGCCGGGCGGCAGCGGCCGTCGTTCGGCGGAGTGGCCCATCGCCGGCACCTCGCTCTCGGAGCAGGTGTGTCCGACGAGTGTGCCGCCCCCGCGGGAGGGGCGGCACCCGGTACCGGGCCAACTCACCCGGGTGCAGGGCCGCCCGCCCCGGCGGCGGGGCAGCGGCCCCTCGTCCCGGGGGCCGGGCTCACGTCCCCTGAAGGGCGGAAATCAGTTCCTCCTCGCGGTCCTTGGTGAGGGAGGTGCGCAGGACGGTGGGGTTGAAGGGGCGCAGCGCCTCGCGCACCCGGTCCGGGGTCGACCGGCGGACGAGGGCGAAGACCGCCGCCCGGCCCGGCTCCAGGGTGCCCGCCACTTCCTTGATGAACGAGTCGTTCACGCCCACGTCGGTGAGCTTGCCGACGAGCGCGCCGGAGGCGGCGCCCACGGCCGCGCCGAAGACCGGCATCAGGAAGAGCATGCCGAACAGGGTGCCCCACAGGGCGCCGCCGGCCGCGCCCGCCGCCGTGGTGTTGAACGTCTGCTCCACGTGGATCTTGCCGTCCTGCGTCCGCCAGGCCAGCGCGGCGTCCTCCAGGTCGAGCAGTTCCTGCCGGGAGAGTTCCTTCCCGAGCCGCATGACGGCCTCGGCCTTCTCCTTGTCGGGGAAGCCGAGCACGACGAGATCGGTCATCGCAACCTCCTACGGATCCGGTGGATCCCGGGTCCATTGAGCCGTCTCCCGGGCCGCGCGGCGTCACCCGGAACGGGTGAGCCGGTGCCCCGGCGGCCCCGGATACCAGTCGTGGACGACCGTGCTCGCGACGATCAGATCCTGGAGCGACCTGCCGTACCGGCCGAGCGGTATCCAGAGCAGGCCCCAGGGGAACGCGACGCAGAGGACCGCGCGCAGCAGGGCGCGGCCGGGGCCCAGCGGGCGTCCCGACCGGCCGGCCACCCGGAGCCCCATCAGCCGGCCGCCCGCAGTCCGGCCGGCCGTCAGCCAGCTCACGGTGAGGTAGCCGACGGCGAGCACGGCGGCGCACGCGGTGCTGAGCCGGGGCGGCAGATGCGGCAGCGTGAACGGCGGCCCGGCGACCATGAACCGTACGGCCCCCGCGGCCAGCAGCGCCGCGAGCCCGAGCGCGAGCACGGCGAGCGCGTCGACGACGGCCGCCACGGCGCGGGAGACGAGCCCAGCGGCCTGCCCCTGGACCTCGGCCGGGCCGCGCCGCGGGACGGGTGCCGTCACGGCGTCGCCGGGCGCGCCGGTCCGGTGCCGGGTGCGCGGCGTTCACCGGGGGCCGGGGGCAGTGCGGGCGGCGGGCGGCCGTCCCTGCGCAGCAGCCGGCCGGCGGCGCGGTTCACGAGGCGGTCGGCCCGTACGGCCCGGAGGCGGAGGGCGTCGACGGTCTCCTCGGCCATGCCGCCGCCGGTCTCCCGCACGATGCGGCCGATGTCGATCTCGTTGAGCACCGCCTCGACGAGCGGCACCAGGTCGATCCGGGCGATGATCGCGTCGATGTCCACCCGGTCCGCGATCCGGCGCACGTCCACCCGGTCGGCCACCTCGTCGACGTCGACGCGCTGGGCGACCTGGCCCACGTCGACCCGTGCCACCACCGCGTCCACGTCCACCCGGTCCACCACCGACGCCAGGTCCACGCGCGCCACGACGGCGTCGACGTCCACCCGGTCCACCACGGCGTCGAGGTCGACCCGCGCGACCGCCGCGTCGAGGTCGACCCGCGCCACCACGGCGTCCAGGTCCAGTTGGTCGAGCACGGCACCGACCGTGGTGCGGACCGCGGCGCCGAGCGCCGCCCGGACCGCCGCGTGGACGGTGCCGGCCGCACGCCGGGCGCCGCCCGGTACGAGCCCCGGTACGAGCCAACGCGTCGCGGCCAGGCACCGGCTGACGGCCCGTCCGCCCAGGGCCGCCGCTTCGCGCACCGCGCGCCGCCGTACCGCTGCTCCGGGAAGCCGCTCCACCCCGGCATCGCAGCACACCGCCGGGGCCCGCGCCTCATCCGCTACGGGTGAGGGGCGGGCCCGGGCCGGGGGAGGCGGCGGAGAGGCGTACCGGCGCGTCAGCCGACCGGCAGCCGGCTGCTGATCCTGTGTGTGCGGCGGGCCGTGCGGGCGCGCAGCGCCGCCTCGCGGCGGGCCTGCTGTGCCGCGTGCTTGCCCTGCCAGGCGAGCGACGGCTTGCCGTGGGTGTCGGCACCGGCGATCAGCAGCCCGCCGAGCATCGAGAGGTTCTTGAGGAACTGGATGCGTTCCGCGGTACGCGTCTGTTCGTCCTCGGCCTCCCAGAACCGGTGTCCGGCGAGTGTCGTCGGCACCAGCGTGGCGGCGATGGCCAGCGCGGACAGCCGCGGCAGCCGGCCGATCGACAGCAGCGAACCGGCCACCAGCTGGACGCCGCCGCTGAGACGCACGAGCTGTTTCGTCTCCTGCGGCAGGACCGGGACGCGCTCGGCGATCGGCTTGACCACCGGCTCGGCGACCGGAGCCAGCTGCTCGGGGTTGCGGAAGGTCTGGTAGCCCTGGATGACGTAGGTCGACGCCAGCATGGGCCGGGCGAGAAGTCGTAGGAGAAGCATGGCCCACGGGTGCCCCCTCAGGCCCGTCCTCATCCCCCTCTCGTGCGGCCGCCGCCCGGATGGGCCACAGGCGGGCCCGAGCGGTTGCGGCGGGGCGCCGCACTCCGTAAGGCAGCGGCCCCGCCGCGCAGCGGCTTACGGACCCGCTGCCGCGCTTTCACTCCGTGGCCCGCACGGTCTTTACTTCAGTCGTGACCCACGAGACGCCCCGCGCTCCCGACGGCCCCCGGCCGGCCGGCGCACCGGCCGGACCGCGCCGTACCGCCGGGAGCCCCGCATGATCGACAAGCTGCTGCCCGCGCCCGTCGTGACCGCCGAGACGTTCGGTGACGCGCCGCTCGACGGGATGTTCCCCGAGGAGCGGGAGCTGGTCGCCCGTGCCGTACCGAAGCGGCAGCGGGAGTTCGGCACGGTGCGCCGCTGCGCCCGTGACGCGCTGGGCCGGCTGGGCTTCGCGCCCGCGCCGCTGCTGCCGGGGCCCGACCGCGCGCCGCGGTGGCCCGAAGGCGTCGTCGGGGCGCTGACCCACTGCGACGGCTACCGTGCCGCCGCCGTCGCCCGCGCCTCCGACGTGCTGACGCTCGGGCTGGACGCCGAGCCGCACGCGCCGGTGGCCGACCCGGACACGATGCGCCTGGTCGCACTGCCCGAGGAGCGCGCAGACCTGGCCCGGCTGGCCGCCCTCGTACCGGGCACCTGCTGGGACCGGCTGCTCTTCAGCGCGAAGGAGAGCGTCTTCAAGGCCTGGTATCCGCTCGCCCGCCGCTGGCTCGACTTCGACCAGGCGCGGATCACGCTCGACCCCGCGGACGCCACCTTCACCGCCCGCCTCCTCGTGCCGGGGCCGGTCGTCGGGGGCCGCGAGCTCACCGGGTTCAGCGGCCGCTGGCTGATCGGCTCGGGGCTGGTGGTGACGGCCGTGGTGCTGC
>NZ_PQSQ01000101.1 GCF_002920575.1 Streptomyces sp. Ru73
TGCGTCACCGCCCACGGCGACGGGACCGACGTGAATTTTGCGGCTGACCCTGCGGTCGGCGAGCTTGGTCGGAACGTCCGGCATTCCCAGCGCGATGGCAGTCATCTGACGAGCTTCCCCAAGGTGTGATCAAGGACCCGAGATCGGCGGGCTCCGGGGCCGAGGTTACGTCACGGGGCTTGCCGGAGGCACATCGCGGAGGTTGACACCGCCCGAAAGGACGGTTGCCGGACACCCGTACGTGTTCGCACGAGTGCCCGGCGTACCGGAGCGGTGTCCCCCGCGGCCGTACGGCCTCCTCGGAGCGAGGTCCTAGCCGGTCAGCCGTACCGGGTTGACCACGTCCGCGACCAGCACCAGCAGCGTGAAGCAGATGAAGATGCCGGCGACGACGTAGGCGACGGGCATGAGCTTCGCCACGTCGAAGGGGCCGGGGTCGGGGCGCCGGAAGACCTTGGCGAAGGCGCGGCGCAGCGACTCCCAGAGGGCGCCCGCGATGTGGCCGCCGTCGAGCGGGAGCAGCGGCAGCATGTTGAACAGGAAGAGCGAGAGGTTGAAGCCCGCGACCAGGAAGAGCATGGTCGCCACCCGCTGCGAGGGCGGGATGTCCAGGGAGAAGACCTCGCCGCCGACGCGGGCGGCGCCGACCACGCCCATCGGGGAGTCCTGCTTGCGCTCGCCGCCGTTGAAGGCGGCGTTCCACAGGTCGGGGACCTTGCCGGGGAGGGCGATCAGCGAGTCGACGCCCTGCTTGACCATGTTGCCCATGCGGTCGACGGACTGGCCGAAGTCCTGCCGGACGATGCCGCTGGCGGGGGTGAAGCCGAGGAAGCCTGCGGTGACGTACTGGTCGGGGACGTAGCCGCCGTGGCCGTCGGTCTTGGCGACCTTGTTCTCGATCAGGTCGGCGTGCAGCACCTGGCGGGCGCCGTGCCGCTCGATGGTGATGGTGGCGGGTCCCGTGGTGTCCCGGATGGCCTGCTGGAGGGTGCCCCAGTCGGCTACGGGCCGGCCGTCGAAGGCGACGATGCGGTCGCCGGCCCGCAGTCCGGCGGCCTTGGCCGGGGAGTCCTTGGCGTGGGCGGGGCACTTGTCGGTCTTGGCGGAGGCCGCGATGACGCAGTCCGAGACGGAGCCGACCTGGGTGGTCTGGGTGTTGATGCCGAAGCCCATGAGGACGCTCATGAAGATCACGACCGCGAGGATCAGGTTCATGAACGGCCCGGCGAACATCACGATGACGCGCTTCCAGGGCTTGCGGGTGTAGAACAGCCGCTTCTCGTCCCCCGGCTGCAGCTCCTCGAACGCGGCCGAGCGGGCGTCCTCGATCATGCCGCGCCAGGGCGAGGTGGAGCGGGCCGCCAGCTTCCCGTCGTCGCCGGGCGGGAACATGCCGATCATGCGGATGTAGCCGCCGGCCGGGATGGCCTTGATGCCGTACTCGGTGTCGCCCTTCCTGCGGGAGAAGAGGGTCGGCCCGAAGCCGACCATGTACTGCGGCACCCGGATGCCGAACATCTTGGCCGTCGACAGGTGCCCCAGCTCGTGCCAGGCGATCGAGAAGAGCAGGCCGACGACGAAGACGACGATGCCGAGGATGGTCATCCAGGTCGTCATGCGCGGGCCTCCGATGGTGTACGTGCCGCGCGGGCGGCCAGTTCACGGGCGCGGGCGCGCGCCCAGTTCTCCGCTTCCAGTACGTCCGAGAGGGTCAGGGACGTTCCCGGCGCGGGCGTGCCGTGCTCGGCGACGACTTCGGCGACCGTATCGACAATTCCTGTGAACGGCAGCCCGCCCTTCAAGAATGCGTCGACGCATTCCTCGTTGGCGGCGTTGAAGACGGCGGGTGCGGTGCCGCCGAGCGCGCCGACGTGGCAGGCGAGCGGTACGGAGGGGAAGGCTTCCTGGTCGAGGGGGAAGAACTCCCAGGTGTGGGCCTTGGTCCAGTCGATGCCGGGGGCGGCGTCGGGGATGCGCTCGGGCCAGCCGAGTGCGAGCGCGATCGGCATGCGCATGTCGGGCGGGCTGGCCTGGGCGAGGGTGGAGCCGTCGGTGAACTCGACCATGGAGTGGATGTAGGACTGCGGGTGGACGACGACCTCGATGCGCTCGAAGGGCACGTCGTACAGCAGGTGTGCCTCGATGACCTCCAGGCCCTTGTTGACCAGGGTCGCGGAGTTGATCGTGATGACGGGGCCCATGGCCCAGGTGGGGTGCGCGAGCGCCTGCTCGGGGGTGACGGTGGCCAGCTCGGCCTTGCTGCGGCCGCGGAAGGGGCCGCCGGAGGCGGTGACGACCAGCTTGCGCACCTCTTCGCGGGGGCCGCCCATCAGGCCCTGGAAGAGCGCGGAGTGCTCGGAGTCGACGGGGACGATCTGGCCGGGCTCGGCGAGCGCCTTGACCAGCGGGCCGCCGACGATCAGCGATTCCTTGTTGGCGAGCGCGAGGGAGGCGCCGCTCTCCAGGGCCGCGAGGGTGGGGGCAAGGCCGATGGAGCCGGTGATGCCGTTCAGTACGGTGTGGCACTTCGTGGCGGCGAGCTGGGTGGCGGCGTCGGGGCCGGCCAGGATCTCCGGGAGGGGCTCGCCCGGTCCGTACTGCGCCGCCAGTGCCTCGCGGAGCGCGGGCACGACGTCCTCGCGGGCCACCGCGACCGTGCGGACGCGCAGCTGCCGCGCCTGCTCGGCGAGGAGCGCGACCCGGCCGCCGGCGGCGGAGAGTCCGGTGACGCGGAAGCGGTCCGGGTTGCGCAGGACGAGATCGATCGCCTGGGTGCCGATGGAGCCGGTGGAGCCGAGGATCACGATGTCGCGTGGCTCGCCGGGTGCGGCGGGCGCCGGGGTGAAACGCAGGTGCGGATGGGCGAGGGATTCCGTCATGGGCACCATTGTGGCCGGTCCCGTCCGGAGTGCGGACACCAGCTCGCGGAAGAACGCCCGTGCCAGGGGCGCCGGGAGGCGCGCGGGGTGGTGCGGACGCCGCCTCGTCCGCGGCCCGCAGCCGTACGGGAACGCCGCCCGCTGCGTACGGAGGGGCGCCGTTCGCGGCGTACGGAGCGGGACCGCCCGCGGCGTACAGGAGGCGCCGCCACGTACCGCACACGAGGCGCCGCCACCCGCCCCTCCGTACGGACCGCACGGGCCGGTCCCCGTGTTGCGGGGGCCGGCCCGTCCCCCGTCCCGTCACCGGGCGGGTCCGCCCGTCACCGGATCCGCCGGTGCACGTTCTCCTTCCGCGCGGGCCCCGGTGTCGCGTCGGCGATCCAGGGGCCGTCCCCGCTGGGGTCGATGACCCCTTCCTCCAGCCAGGCGTATGTGCCGGTCAGCACGCCGGCCACGACCTTGCGGTCCAGCTCGTCGGTGTTGGTCCACAGCCGCGCGAACAGTTCTTCGACCCGGATCCTGGCCTGCCGGCAGAAGACGTCCGCCAGCTGGTGTGCCTCGCGGCCGTGCTCGCCGGTGGTCAGCAGGTGCTGGGCGCGTACGCATGCCGCGCTCATCGCGAACAGTTCGGCGCCGATGTCGACGATCCGGCCGAGGAAGCCCTGCTTGGTCTCCATCCGGCCCTGCCAGCGCGACATCGCGTAGAACGTGCTGCGCGCGAGCTTGCGTGAGGTCCGCTCGACGTACCGGAGATGGGTCGCCAGCTCGCCGAACTCCGCGTACGTGCCGGGCACCTGGCCCGGTCCGGCGACGAGCTTGGGCAGCCAGCGGGCGTAGAAACCGCCCGCCCGCGCCGCGGCCTTGCCCTTGTCGCCGAGGGACTTCTCGGGGTCGATGAGGTCGCCGGCGACGGAGAGGTGCGCGTCCACCGCCTCGCGGGCGATGAGCAGGTGCATGATCTCGGTCGAGCCCTCGAAGATCCGGTTGATGCGCATGTCGCGCAGCACCTGTTCGGCGGGGACGGCGCGCTCCCCGCGCGCGGCGAGCGACTCGGCGGTCTCGAAGCCGCGGCCGCCGCGGATCTGGACCAGTTCGTCGGCCATCAGCCAGCCCATCTCGGAGCCGTACAGCTTGGCGAGGGCCGCTTCGATGCGGATGTCGTTGCGGTCCTCGTCGGCCATCTGGGAGGCGAGGTCGACGACGGCTTCCAGTGCGAAGGTGGTGGCCGCGATGAAGGAGATCTTGCCGCCGACCGCCTCGTGCTTGGCGACCGGTTTGCCCCACTGCTCGCGGGCCGCCGACCATTCGCGGGCGATCTTCAGGCACCATTTGCCGACGCCGACGCACATGGCGGGCAGCGACAGGCGTCCGGTGTTGAGCGTGGTCAGCGCGATCTTCAGGCCGGCGCCCTCGGGTCCGATGCGGTTGGCGGCCGGGACGCGTACCTGGTGGAAGCGGGTGACGCCGTTCTCGATGCCGCGCAGGCCCATGAAGGCGTTGCGGTTCTCCACGGTGATGCCGTCGGAGCCGGCCTCGACGACGAAAGCGGTGATGCCGCCCTTGTGGCCCTCGGACTTCGGTACCCGGGCCATCACCACGAGCAGGTCGGCGACGACTCCGTTGGTCGTCCACAGCTTGACGCCGTCGAGTACGTAGTCGTCGCCGTCCGGTACGGCCATGGTGGCCAGCCGGGCCGGGTCCGAACCTACGTCCGGTTCGGTGAGCAGGAACGCGGAGATGTCCGTACGGGCCAGCCGCGGCAGGAACTGGTCCTTCTGCTCCTGTGTGCCGAACAGTTTCAGCGGCTGCGGTACGCCGATCGACTGGTGCGCGGAGAGCAGGGCGCCGATCGCGGGGCTGGCGGAACCGACGAGCGCGAGCGCCTTGTTGTAGTACACCTGGGTGAGCCCCAGGCCGCCGTACTTGGTGTCGATCTTCATGCCGAGCGCGCCGATCTCCTTGAGACCGGCGATGGTCTCGTCGGGGATCTGCGCCTCGCGCTCGATGCGCGCGCCGTCGATCTTCGTCTCGCAGAAGTCGCGGAGCTTGGCGAGGAATTCCTCACCACGCTGGACCGCTTCCGCGGCGGGGGTGGGGTGGGGGTGGACGAGGTCGAGCCGGAACCGCCCGAGGAACAGTTCCTTGGCGAAGCTGGGCTTGCGCCAGTCCTGTTCGCGGGCCGCCTCGGCGACCTGGCGTGCTTCGCGCTCGGAGACGTTGCGGGTGGTTGGAGCCGTCATGAGGAGGGTCACCTCACCGCGGAGTCGGGTGTCCGTACCGGTCCGCCGGGTCGGCTACCGGTCAGTTGCCTGCCCGGGTTGGCTACCGGTCAGTGCTACTTGTGAGTCTGTACCCGATCCGCACGGCTTGCACCAGTCCTCACGCACACGGAGGTGCGGCCGCACTCCCCCGGCCCGCCGCCCGGTCCCGGCGGCCGGCCCCGGGGCCGCTCCCGCCGTCAGTCGCGCGGCGGGTCGATCAGGCCCCGCTGGTACGCCTTCACGAGACGGCGCGGGACGGTGTACTGGCTGCCGTCGATGGTGATCGGTACGAGGTCGGGCGCGGCGGCCTTCCAGTTGCTCCGGCGGTGCCGGGTGTTGGCGCGGGACGTCTTCCGCTTGGGGACGGCCATGAGCTGCCTCCTGTGGCGCAGGGGTTGCGGTACGGCCGCCACCCTACATGAAAATGATTCCCATGTTTACGCGAGGTGGGTGCCCGGCCCGCGCCCGGGAAGACCGGAGGGCCGGGGCGCGCCCGATGCGCGCCCCGGCCCCTGCTGTCCAGTGTCCGGCCCGGTGGCCGGAAGCGTCAGAGTTCCAGCCCGGTCATCACCATCACTCGCTCGTAGGTGTAGTCGTCCATCGCGTAGCGGACGCCCTCGCGGCCCACACCGGACTGCTTGGCGCCGCCGTACGGCATCTGGTCGGCGCGGTACGACGGCACGTCGCCGATGATCACGCCGCCCACCTCCAGCACCTTGTGGGCGCGGAAGGCGGTCTGCAGGTCGTGGGTGAACACGCCTGCCTGGAGGCCGTACTTGGAGCTGTTGACGGCGGCGAAGGCCGCCTCCTCGCCGTCCACCTTCTGCACCGAGAGGACCGGCCCGAAGACCTCCTCGCAGGCCAGGGTCGTGCCCTCGGGCAGGTCGGCCAGGACGGTCGGCGCGTACGTGGCGCCCTCGCGCTTGCCGCCGGCGAGCAGCCGGGCGCCGGCCTGCACGGCCTCGTCGACCCAGGACTCCACGCGCTTGGCGGCGTCCTCGCTGACCAGCGGGCCGACCTCGGTGGCCGGGTCCGTCGGGTCGCCGGTGACCTGCGCCTCGACGCGCTCGACGATCTTCGGCAGCAGCCGGTCGTACACGCTCGCGTCGGCGATCACGCGCTGCACGGAGATGCAGGACTGGCCGCCCTGGTAGTTGGAGAAGGTCGCGATGCGCTGCGCGGCCCAGTCCAGGTCGGCCTCGGAGGCGTAGTCGGCGAGGATCACGGCCGCGCCGTTGCCGCCCAGCTCCAGGGTGCAGTGCTTGCGCGGCACCGAGTCCATGATCGCGTAGCCGACCTTCTCGGAACCGGTGAAGGAGATCACCGGCAGCCGCTCGTCCTGGACGAGCGCGGGCATCCGGTCGTTCGGCACCGGGAGGATGCTCCAGGAACCGGCCGGCAGGTCGGTCTCGGCCAGCAGCTCACCGAGGATCAGGCCGGAGAGCGGGGTGGCCGGGGCGGGCTTGAGGATGATCGGCACGCCGGCGGCGATGGCCGGGGCGACCTTGTGGGCGCTGAGGTTGAGCGGGAAGTTGAACGGGGCGATGCCGAGCACGGTGCCCTTGGGGACCCGGCGGATCAGCGCGAGCCGGCCGGTGCCGCCGCCGTCGGTGTCCAGGCGCATGGCCTCGCCGGCGTTGAAGCGGCGGGCCTCCTCGGCGGCGAACCGGAAGACGGACACGGCGCGGCCGACCTCGCCGCGCGCCCACTTGATCGGCTTGCCGTTCTCCGCGGAGATCAGCTGGGCGATCTCCTCCGTACGCTCGACCAGGCGCTGGGTGACGTGGTCCAGCGCGGCGGCGCGCACGTGCGCGGGGGTGGCGGCGAACTCGGCCTGCACCGCGACGGACGCGGCCACGGCCTCCTCGACCTGCTCCTCGGTGGGCACGCTCACGGTGCCGACGGTGCGGCCGTCCCAGGGCGAGGTGACCTCGAAGGTCTCCGCGCCGGTCGCCTCTCGGCCGGCGAGCCAGAAAGCCGTGGTGGCTGCGTCATTACGGATCGGCACAGTGGTTACCGGCCCTTCTCGGTGGCGGGGTGAGTGGCGTGCCGGCGGCGCGCGGCGCTGCTGCCTGCCGCGCCCGGCCTCGGTCGCCCTTCCGGACGGGAACCACGGTAGGTGCGCACTCCCGGCCCGGTGTTTGTCCGGGACGTACTACTCCGCGGGCCGGGTCCTACGGATTGGCGAGTGCGCGGGGCGCTGCACGCCGCTTCAGCGGGTGCCGCGGCCCGGACACGGGCGGCCCGGGGCGCCGGCGGGCCGGCCTCCGGGGGCTCCGGCCGCGCCCGGGAAGCGGGCCGCGCCCAGCGGTTCGGGCCCCACCCAGCGGTTCGGGCCGCGCCCGGCGGTTCGGGCCGTCCCCGCGGCTCAGTTCTCCGTCGTGAACGACGTGGCCTTCAGGGCCAGCCACAGTTCCATCCGGACGTCCGGGTCGTCCAGGGAGCGGCCCAGGATCTCCTCGACGCGGCGCATCCGGTAGCGCAGGGTGTGCCGGTGCACGCCCAGGTCGGCGGCGGCCGCGTCCCACTGGCCGTGCCGGGACAGCCAGGCGCGCAGCGAGGCCACCAGGTCGCCGCGGCCGGTCGCGTCATGGTCGTGCAGCGCGCGCAGCATGCCGTCGGCGAAGGCCCGTACCGCCTCGTCGGCGAGGAGCGGCAGCACCGAACCGGCCGCCACGTCCTCGTGCCCCACCAGCACCCGGCCGCGCCGCCTGGCCACCGACATGGCCTGCTCGGCCTGCCGGTGCGCCACCGCTGCGGTGGCGGGCCCCGAGGGCGCGGAGACGCCGACGGCGAGGTCGGGGGCGCCGTTCGTACTCGCCGCGGCGGCCGGGCGCCGGCGGGTGGCCGCTTCGGCCCGGTTCTCCAGCGCGGCGGCGTGTGCCGCGCCGGCCTCGGCCGCCGCACCGCCGTCGGCCGCGAGGACGGTCAGCCGGGTACCGTCCGGTACCGCGAGCACCGCCTCGCCGCTGCGGGCCGCCGCCGACTCCATCGCGTCGGCCAGCGCGTCCAGCGCGGCGGTGGTCTCGGCGGCGGACCGCTCCTCGCCGTTGCCGTTCGGCACCGGTTCCGCCACCAGTACCCGGAACGGGGCGTCCAGCAGTCCGCCGTACAGCCGCCCGGCCACCGCGCGCGCGTGGTCCGGCTCGCCGGCCAGCAGCATCCGCAGCACCGCGGCGCCGAGGCGCTGTTCGGCCTCCTGCAGGGCGCGGGACCGCTCGGTGGTCAGGGTCAGCAGGGCGACGGCGGAGTGCACGGCGTACCGCTCGGCCGTGCCCAGGGGCGCGCCCGTACCGACGGCGAGCACCCCGCGGGCCCGGCGGCCCGTGCCGAGGGACTGCAGCTCGACCCGGTCGTCACCCTCGGCGTCGGAGACGACGGAGCTCGCGGGGGCCGGGCGTTCGCGCAGCCTGGCGATGTCGTCGGTGAGGCGGGCGGCCCGGCGGGCCGCCCAGTCGGGGGCGGCGGCGACCACGGCGCCGGAGGCGTCGTACAGCGCCGCCCAGCCCTTGAGGTGGGCGGCGAGCCGGGCGAGCAGCTCCGCCGGGCCCTCGGCGGACAGGGCGGCGCGGGTCAGCTCACGCTGCGCCTCGAAGCCCTCGGTGACGGCGCGGTACTGGTCGGCGGCGACGGCCGCCGAGACGGCCTTGCTGATCGCGACGAACGGCGTCCGGCGCGGCACCGCCAGCAGCGGGAAGTCCTCCTCGCGGGCCGCGGTGAGCAGCGCTTCGGGCACGTCCTCGTAGTTCACCCCGACCGCGAAGCCCAGGCCGACCACCCCGGCGCCCGCGATGCGCCGTACGTACCGGCGGGCGACCTCCGGGTCCTCGGCGTCCAGCTTGAGCGCGGTGATGAGCAGCAGCTCGCCGCCCTCCATGTACGGCACCGGGTCGATCAGCTCGCTCACGTGCGCCCAGCGGACGGGGGTGTCCAGCCGGTCCCCGCCCGCGAGCACGGTCAGCTTGAGCGCGGAGTGGTGGGCGAGCGAGGCAAGGGTGTGAGGCATGGGACCTTCGGTGCGCGTGCGGCGGGAGCCGGGTTCTCTCCGTCGGGTTTTCTCCGTCCCGTACGAACGGCCACCCTCAATTCTGCCTCAGCGGAGGAATCGGGGCGCCCGCTTCCGCGCTGCGGAGTGGGGCGAAGCCCCGCTACGAGGGACCGGGAGCCCTACGCGGGCCACGGCCCCTCGGCCCGCCCCACGATCACGACTCCCCACGGCTCACCCCCGCAGATCCACCAGCACCGGCGGTGCCGACTCCCCCGTCACCGAGGTGACCGACAGCACCGCGTGCCCGGCCGGTACGGCATTGGCCAGGTCCGACGCCGACCACCGCTCCCGCTCCACGGTCCGTACCGTGACCGCCTTCGCCGTCACGTCCTTCCCCGTCACCAGCCGCCGGATGGAGTGCATCAGCTTGGTGAACGGCTCGTCGGAGACGATCTGCCGGTCGGTGACGTCCCGCGTCTCCACCCAGGCCTTGCCCCACACCTCGGCGAACCGCGCGCCGTCCCACGTCGTCACGCCCGCGAACGCCATCCGGCAGCCGACCGTGCCCAGCAGCGCCCCGCGCAGCGACTCGGGTACGTCGTCCAGCGCCCGCAGCGTCAGCACGACGCCGGCGTTGGCCGACCGCAGCCGCTGCAGCCCGCGCAACGCCTCCTGTGTCACGACGTGCGAGGCGTCGTCGAGCACCAGGCACGCGAAGACCGACCGGTCCGAGCGCGCCACCGCGCACTCCGTGAACTGCGCCAGCACCAGCCGCGCCAGGATCCGCGAGGCATCGGCGTGCCCGCGCTCCGGCAGGTCGATCCGGACCCGCAGCGGGCGGTCCAGCGCGCGCAGCGACACCTGCCGCGACCGGCCCGTGGTGTCGAAGAAACCGGCGAAAGCGGGGCGGTCCAGCAGCGCGATCCGGTCCGCGAGCAGCGCCCCGGCGTCGCCCGCCCGCTGCGCCTGCCGCTCCCGCGCGTCCAGCTCGCGCAGCGCGCCCTGCTCCCCGGCCGCCTCCAGCGCGGCCCGCAGCGAGCCCAGCGCCTCCGGCGCCCCGTCCAGCAGCTCCCGCAGCTCGGCCACCCCGGGGAACCGCCCGTGCGCCGCCCGGAACGGCCCGAGCACCTGCCCCAGCACCGTCGCGGCCCGCCGGCTCTCCCCACCCGGCACCCCCACCGCCAGATCCCCCACCAACGCCTCCCCCAACACGGCAGCCGCCTCGTCGGGATCGCTGGTACCGCCGTAGAGGTCGAGGTCACAGGGGGAGTCGCGGTGCCCGACGCGGACGACGGCGTCGAAGGCGTCGTCCCCGGCCGGCCCGTCGCCCGCCGCGCCGACCGACACCACGGCGGCCCGGCCGGCGAGCGCCTGCAGGCACATCGTCTCCAGCACGGGACGCACCAGCCGGGTGGTCTTGCCCGAGCCGGGCGGGCCGACCGCCAGCAGCGAGGTCCCCAGAACGGCGGGGTCGAGCGCGGCGCCGGTGCCGCGCCGGTCGTAGGGGTTGCGGACATCGTCGGACGCCGTGCCGATGCGCACCTGCCCGGTGAGCAGGTCGTGCCGGGCGGTGCGCACCGGCAGGTCACGGGCGCCGGAGGGGTGGCCGCAGGCGGCGGAACCGTGCCGCTGGACGCTCTCGACGAAGGCGGGGAAGCGGCTGGTCTGCATCCGTACGGACTGCCAGGCGCGGGTGATCCGGGAGTGGTCCACGTCGTTCATCAGCCCGGCCCGCGCCTCCCGCGCCAGCCGCTCCGCCGCCTCCCCGGCCCCTGCGGCCCGCAGCTCCGCCCATTCGGCGTGGTCGACCTGGAGGACCTGGGCACCGGCCTCGGACGTGTCCGCGGTGTCGGCCTTGCGGCGCATGCCGGCCGGCGCGAACCGGCGCCATACCTCGCCCCAGAGGCCGAACGGGGCGCAGACGGCCAGCACGAGGCCGAGGTCGATGAGGGAGTAACTCGCCGAGTAGTACACGTACGACGTGGAATCGCCGGACGCCGGCGTCCAGTTCTTCAGCTGCAGCATCAGCAGCGAGGAATCGCGCGCCTCGTCCGTGCACCACTGCCACAGCAGCCAGGCGACGACGAGCGCCGCCACGGCACGCAGGACCAGCGCGCCGCTGGGAAGAGCCTCGAGGTCCTTCGGAGCCAGCCAGCCGGGCAGCCGCTTCCAGACCCGCCGGCCGACCGGGGCGAGGAGCCGCCGGAAGAGCGCGGGCCAGCGGCCCACCCGTCCGAAGACGGCGACTATGGCGCCGAGGATGAGCGCCATGTAGAGGAAGGAGGAGACGACGCCGGTGTTACCCGTCCGCCACGAGTCCGGCAGCATCACCTCCAGCGGCCACTTCCAGTAGGGGCCGAGGTAGCTGTTCATCAGCAGGGACCACAGCAGCCACGCGCACAGGAACGAGATGACGGCCCCGGCGATCAGCTGCGGCACCGCGATCTCCTGCGGCTCCTCCTTCGGCCGGGGCCGGTGTTCGAAGGACCAGATGCCCGGGCCCGCCAGGACGCGGGGGGCGCGGAGCCAGGCCATGAAGGGGGACTCCGCCGCGCCGGATGACGTGGCGCCCGGTGCGGCGGGTGCCGGGGGTGCCGTGGCGGGCATCGGCGGGATCGGCGCCTGGCCCGCCGCACCCCCGGGCGGAGACGGCATCGGGGCCTGCCCCGCCGCTCCCCCGCCCCCCGTAGGCATCGTCGGTGGTGCCGTCGGAGGCGGGATGCGGTCCGAGTGGGTGTTGCGTGCGTCGTGCGTGCCCTCGGTGTCCATCCGGTGTCCCTGTTCCCCCTAGTGAGCGCGGGCGGTGTGCCGCGGATCAATCTACTGGCCGTACGCCGTCGGCATACCCGTCCCGCGCTATGTCCGGTGCGGACAACGCGCCCCCCGCACTTCTCCCGAACGGTGCATGCCCCGGCCGCCCGACCGCCCCTAGCCTGCGAACGCAACCCCTTAGTACGTCACGCAGTACGCCGCGCCGCCTCCGTGCGTCCGCGTCCGCGTCCTCGTTCCCTCCAGGAGACTGCCATGTCCGAACTGACCGGAGGCCCCGCCCTCCCCCAGGAGCGCCGCGTCGTCACCGCGATCCCCGGCCCCAAGTCCCAGGAGCTGTGGGCGCGCAAGCAGGAGACCGTGGCGGCCGGTGTCGGCGCGGTCCTGCCCGTGTTCATCAAGCGCGCCGGCGGCGGCGTGCTGGAGGACGTGGACGGCAATTCGCTGATCGACTTCGGTTCCGGCATCGCGGTGACCTCGGTGGGCAGCAGTGCCGAGGCCGTCGTGCGCCGCGCCGCCGCGCAGCTCGCGGACTTCACCCACACCTGTGCGATGGTCACGCCGTACGAGCCGTACCTGGAGGTCTGCGAGGCGCTCGCCGAGCTGACCCCGGGCGACCACGCGAAGAAGTCGGCGCTGTTCAACTCCGGCGCGGAGGCCGTGGAGAACGCCGTCAAGATCGCGCGCGCTTACACCAAGCGGCAGGCCGTGGTCGTGTTCGACCACGGCTACCACGGGCGTACGAACCTGACGATGGCGCTGACGGCGAAGAACATGCCGTACAAGCACGGCTTCGGCCCGTTCGCGCCCGAGGTCTACCGGGTGCCGCTGGCCTACCCCTACCGCTGGCTGACCGGCCCGGAGAACTGCGCCCAGGAGGCCGCTGACCAGGCCATCTCGCAGATCACCAAGCAGATCGGCGCGGAGAACGTCGCCGCGATCATCATCGAGCCGGTGCTCGGCGAGGGCGGCTTCATCGAGCCGGCCAAGGGCTTCCTGCCCGCGATGGCGAAGTTCGCGAAGGACAACGGGATCGTGTTCGTCGCGGACGAGATCCAGTCGGGCTTCTGCCGGACCGGGCAGTGGTTCGCGTGCGAGGACGAGGGCATCGTCCCCGACCTGATCACGACCGCGAAGGGCATTGCCGGCGGTCTGCCGCTGGCCGCCGTGACCGGCCGCGCGGAGATCATGGACGCCGCCCACGCCGGTGGCCTCGGCGGTACGTACGGCGGTAACCCCGTCGCCTGCGCCGCCGCCGTCGGCGCGATCGAGACCATGCGCGAGCTGGACCTGAACGCCAAGGCCCAGCGCATCGAAGAGGTCATGAAGTCGCGCCTTGCGACCATGGCCGAGAAGTACGACATCATCGGCGAGGTCCGCGGCCGCGGCGCGATGATCGCCATCGAGCTGGTGCAGTCCGGCTCGAAGGACCCGAACCCGGAGGCGACCTCGGCGCTGGCCAAGGCCTGCCACCAGGAGGGCCTGCTGATCCTGACCACCGGTACGTACGGCAACGTCATCCGCTTCCTGCCGCCGCTGGTCATCGGCGAGGACCTGCTCAACGAGGGCCTGGACATCCTGGAGTCGGCCTTCGCGGCCCTCTGAGCCCTCCCGGTTCCTGAGCGGTTCCTCAGCAGTTCCTCAGCAGTCCCTCAGCGGCTCCTGGAGCACAGCCTTCGGAGCCGCCCCCGCCACCGTTCAGGTGAGCGAGGAATCGAGCGCCCGTCCGCCTGCCGGCACGGGCGCTCGGCGCTTTCCGGGACCGGAATCCGGGCCACCGGGCCGAAGTGGCGAGACGGCGTGAAGAAGATGTGCGGGGCCCATGGCGGGTGGGTGATCCGGGTGTCGGAGCGGCCCCGCCCTGCCGTACGGTTTCTGCAGATGAGAGAAACACCCCGCTCGCAGGGGACTGCGAGCGATGCCCGGTCGGCGCTTCCCCGGCTTCGACCTGGCTGTGCCCTCGCGCACACCACCGGAGCCCCCGGCTCCGGGAATCCTCACCGATCGGATGGCCGCCCGCCCCAGACCCCCCGGGGCGCGCGGTTCACCGGTCAGCGCGGCCGCCCCGGAATCACCCCCCCTGTTCCGGGGCGGCCGGCCTCTCTCCCCGCGCTCGCGTGCACACTGGCCGCGCCGGTCGCGCTCCTCGCACTCCTCACCTGGCAGGTCGCCGCCCACGGGGCGCTGCTGCGGCTGGACGCCCGGCTGGACCACGTACTCCTGGGCCGTGCCCTGCCCGGTCCGCTCGCCGAACTCCTCGCCGATCTCGGCAACATGACGGTGGCGCTGCCCGTCCTGCTGGCCGCCGCCGCGTACGCGGGGTGGCGGGCCCGTGCCGCGGGACTCCCCCGCTGGTGGCTGCCGCCGCTCGCCGCCGCCGTCGCGATGGCGCTGGTGCCGGCGCTCGTCGGGCCGCTGCAGGCCGTGCTGGCCCGGCCGGCGCCGCCGGGCCCCCTCGCCGGCGGGACCGGGTTCTACCCCTCGGGGCACGCGGCGACGGCCGCGGTGGCGTACGGCGCCGCCGCGCTGCTCCTGCTGCCGTGCGCGGCCGCCCCGTACGCCCGCCGGCTCCTGATCACCGCCGCGCTCGTGCTGATCCTGGCCACCGGACCGGGCCTGGTCGTCCGCGGCTACCACTGGCCGCTGGACGTCCTGGCCTCATGGGCCCTGTCGACGGCCCTCCTCACGGCGCTGTACGCAGCGGCGTACGGCATCCGGCGACGCGGTACCGGCGACGGGGACGGGGACTCCGCCGGCTCCGGCATCGGTGACGGGGCCTCCGGCGGCTCCGGCGACCGGCCCGGCGGCTCCGACGACGGCCCCGGCGGCCCCGGCAACAGGCCCGTTGACTCCAACGACGGCCCGGGCGACTCCGGCGGCCACTGACGCCCCACGGCGACTCCGGCGGCCGTTGACGACCCACTGGGACTCCGGCCGCTGACGCCGTACGGCATCCGGCGACGCGATACCGGCAACGGGGGCTCCGGCGACGGCCCCGGCGATTCCGGCGGTCGCTGACCTCCGCGGCGGCCGGGAGCGCGGCGACCGCAGAGGTCAGCGGCCGCGGCCACCGGGATCCCGGTGGCTTCGGGGGCCGCTGACGCTCCCGAAGCCGCCGGGGCCCCGGTCCCTTCACGGCTCCCCGGCCACCCGCGCCGCCGCCTCGTGCAGGGCCAGTTCCAGTACGCCGGGGTCGGTGAGCGTGCCGTCGCCGTCCGGGGGGATCAGCCAGCGGGTGCCGCCGGTGCAGCGGCCCGGGTAGGGGACGACGATCCAGGTGCCGCGGCCGGCGCCGCGTACCCCCGTGCCCACCCAGCGGGCCGACGTGCCCGGCGGCACGAAGAAGCCGATGCGGCTGTCGCCGAAGTCGGCGAGCACCGGGCCCGGCCGGTCGAGGCAGTGGGTGAGCACGTCGAGCGCCGGATAGCCCAGGGCGCCTGGGATGATCAGTACGTCCCAGGCCAGGCCGGCCGGGAGGAGCGCCACCCCCAGCGGGTTGCGCTCCCATTCGAAGCGGCAGGCCTCCGGGTCCGGTGCCACCGCCACGAGCCATTCCACGGCGCGCTTGTCCCCCGTGGGGTCCATGTCTGCCTCCCTCTCCGCTCGCCGGCCCGTCGGGGCCGCGTTCCGAGAGGGAGAGGGGGAGGCCAGCGCCTCCTTACACGGGTTGATCGGTGATCTTGGGGTGGCGTGGGTCACACGCCGCACGTGGTGGTGCGCGGGCGCGCCCCGAAGGCCCGCCCGCGCCCCGCCGGGCACGGCGTTCAGCTGTCGAAGCCCATGCCCACCTTGTCCATCGCCCTCAGCCACAGGTTGCGCCGGCCGCCGCGTGCGTCGGCCCGGCTCATCGACCACTGGGTGATGCCGATGCCGGCCCAGCGCAGCGGTTCCGGCGGGAACGGCAGCGGCTTCGTGCGGACCATCTCCAGCTCCGTGCGCTCGGTGCGCTCCCCGGAGAGCAGGTCGAGCATGACGTCGGCGCCGAAGCGGGTGGCGCCGACACCCAGGCCCGTGTAGCCGGCGGCGTACGCGACCCGGCCGCCGTGCGCGGTGCCGAAGAACGCCGAGAAGCGGGAGCAGGTGTCGATGGCGCCGCCCCAGGCGTGGCTGAAGCGGACGCCCTCCAGCTGCGGGAAGCACTGGAAGAAGTGGCGGGCGAGCTTCTCGTAGGTGGCCGGGTGGTGGTCGTACTCGGCGCGCACGCCGCCGCCGTAGCGGTAGACGATGTCGTAACCGCCCCAGAGGATGCGGTGGTCGGCGGTGATGCGGAAGTAGTGGAAGTGGTTGTTGCTGTCGGACAGGCCCTGCCGGTTCTTCCAGCCGATGGCCGCGAGCTGCTCGCCGGTCAGCGGTTCGGTCATCAGGGCGTGGTCGTAGACCGGGACGACGTACGGGCGGACCCTGCGGACCAGACTGGGGAAGGCGTTGGTGCCGAGCGCGACGTGGCGCGCGAAGACGCGTCCGTAGGGCGTGCGGACGGCCATGCCGGTGCCGTCGGCGGCCAGGTCGGTGGCGCGGGTGTGCTCGTAGATGCGGACGCCGTGGTCCAGGCAGGCGCGCTTGAGTCCCCAGGCGAGGCGGGCGGGGTTGAGCATGGCGACGCCGTCGCGGTTCCACAGGCCGGCCAGGAAGGTGGGCGAGTGGACCTCGGCGCGTACGGCGTCCCGGTCGAGGAATTCGTATCCGGTGAGGCCGAGGCGGTCGGCGTCCTCGGCGGCCTCGCGGAGCTCGGCGATCTGGTGCGGCTCGGTGGCGAGGTCGATCTCGCCGGTGCGCTCGAAGGCGCAGTCGATGCCGTACCGCTCGACCGCTTCCCCGATGGCGTCGAGGTTGCGGGCGCCCAGCTCTTCGAGCTTCTCCAGCTCGCCGGGCCAGCGGGCCAGGCCGTTGCCCAGGCCGTGGGTGAGGGAGGCGGCGCAGAAGCCGCCGTTGCGGCCGGAGGCGGCCCAGCCGGCCTGCTGGCCCTCGACCAGGACGACGTCGCGTGCGGGGTCGCGCTCCTTGGCGAGCAGGGCGGTCCACAGGCCGCTGTAGCCGCCGCCGACGACGAGCAGGTCGCAGCGTTCGTCGCCGACGAGGGCCGGGAGGGCCGCGGGGCGGTCGGGGTCGTCCAGCCAGAAGGGGGTCGGGGCCGCGTCCGCGAGCGCGTGGACGGCCGGTGCGGGGGTCCGGGTGGTCGGCCCGGTGGGGTTCATGGCAGCTCGTGCCATGGTTCTCAGCTCCTCTTACGGCGTCCGGTGAACAGCTGTCCGCCCAGGACGCAGAGCACGGCGATGAGGAACATCGCCGTTCCGATGACATTGATCTGAACGGGTGTGCCCCGTTGTGCCGATCCCCAGACGAACATGGGGAACGTCACGGTCGAGCCCGCGTTGAAGTTCGTGATGATGAAATCGTCGAACGAGAGGGCGAAGGAGAGCAGCGCGCCGGCGGCGATGCCGGGCGCCGCGATCGGCAGCGTCACCTTCAGGAAGGTCTGCGCGGGCGAGGCGTAGAGGTCCTGGGCCGCCTGTTCCAGCCGCGGGTCCATGCTCATCACGCGGGCCTTGACGGCGGTGACGACGAAGCTCAGGCAGAACATGATGTGCGCGATGAGGATCGTCCAGAAGCCGAACTGGATGCCCATGTTGAGGAAGAGCGTGGCCAGCGAGGCGGCCATGACGACCTCGGGCATCGCCATCGGCAGGAAGATCAGGGTGTTGACGGAGGAGCGGGCGCGGAAGCGGTAGCGGGCCAGCGCGAAGGCGATCAGGGTGCCGAGCACGGTCGCGCCGATCGTGGCCCAGACGGCGATCTGCAGGCTGAGACCGAGCGAGCCGCACAGGTCGGCGACGCCGCAGGGGTCGGTCCAGGCGTCGGTGGAGAACCGCTGCCACTCGTAGTTGAAGCGCCCGTTCGGCTTGTTGAACGAGAAGACCATCACGATGACGTTGGGCAGGATCAGGTAGGCCAGCGTCAGCAGGCCCGCGATGACCACCGCGTTGCGTCGGAGCCGGCGCATCAGACCAGGTCCTCCGTTCCCGCCTTGCGGATGTAGAGGGTGACCATGGCGAGGATGGCCGCCATGAGGATGAAGGAGAGGGCCGCCGCCGTCGGGTAGTCCAGGACGCGCAGGAACTGCGACTGGATCACGTTGCCGATCATCTTCTGGTCGGTGGAGCCGAGCAGTTCGGCATTGATGTAGTCACCGGCGGCCGGGATGAACGTGAGCAGCGTGCCGGCGACGACGCCGGGCATCGACAGCGGGAAGGTCACCCGGCGGAAGGTGGTGGCGGGCTTGGCGTAGAGGTCGCCCGCCGCCTCGTGGAGCCGGGGGTCGATCCGCTCCAGGCAGGTGTAGAGCGGCAGGATCATGAACGGCAGGAAGTTGTACGTGAGGCCGCAGACGACGGCGAGCGGGGTGGCGAGCACCCGGGTGCCCTCGGTGAGGCCGATCGCGCTGGTGAGGTCCAGGATGTGCAGCGCGTTCAGGGCCGAGACGACCGGGCCGCTGTCGGCGAGGATCGTCTTCCAGGCGAGCGTGCGGATCAGGAAGCTGGTGAAGAACGGCGCGATGACCAGGATCATCACCACGTTGCGCCAGCGGCCGGCCTTGAAGGCGATCAGGTAGGCGAGCGGGTAGCCGAGGACCAGGCAGAGCAGCGTCGCGATGGCGGCGAAGAGCACCGAGCGGACGAACTGCGGCCAGTACTCCCCCAGCGCGTCCCAGTAGGTGGCGATGTGCCAGGTGACCTTGAAGCCCTCTTCGAGGGAGCCGGTCTGGATCGACGTGGACGCCTGGTAGACCAGCGGCGCGGCGAAGAAGACCAGCAGCCAGAGGATGCCGGGCAGCAGCAGCCAGTAGGGGACGAGCCGCTTGCGCAGGGCCGGCCTGCGGATCTCCAGGGCGGGCGCGGGCTCCGGCGGCGCCTCGGTGGCGGTGCTCACGCGGCCTCCTCGTCCACGTCGGCGCCGGCGTCGATGTCCTGGTCGGCGGAGAGCCCGAAGGTGTGCGCGGGGTTCCAGTGCAGGACCACCTCGGCGCCCGGGACCAGCCGGCCGTCGCGCTCGATGTTCTGCTCGTAGACGGCCAGTTCACCGGCGCCGCGGGCGTCGATCACGTACTGGGTGGAGACGCCGATGAAGCTGGCGTCCTTGATGCGGCCGGGCAGCCGGTTGGCGCCGTCGGGTATCGACCCCGCGTCGTCGGCGTGCGCGAGGGCGACCTTCTCGGGCCGTACGCCGGCCAGCACCTTCTCGCCGGTACGGACGCTGCTCGCGGAACAGCGCGCCGTCGGCAGCCGGAGCTTGGCGTCCCCGGCGGTGAGCAGCAGCTGCTCACCGCCCGCCTCGGCGATCTCGGCGGCGATCAGGTTGGAGGTGCCGAGGAAGTTGGCGACGAAGGTGGTGCCGGGGTTCTCGTAGAGGTCGGCGGGGGCGCCCAGCTGCTCGACCCGGCCGCCGTTCATGACCGCGACCGTGTCGGCCATCGTCATGGCCTCCTCCTGGTCGTGCGTGACGTGCACGAAGGTGATGCCGACCTCGGTCTGGATGCGCTTGAGCTCCAGCTGCATCTGGCGGCGGAGCTTGAGGTCCAGGGCGCCGAGCGGCTCGTCGAGGAGGAGCACCTGCGGGTGGTTGATCAGAGCGCGGGCCACGGCCACGCGCTGCTGCTGGCCGCCGGAGAGCTGCTGCGGTTTGCGGCGGGCCAGGGGCCCGAGCTGGACGAGGTCGAGCATCTCCTCGACCTGCTTCTTCACGGACTTGATGCCGCGGCGGCGCAGGCCGAAGGCGACGTTCTCGTAGATGTCCAGGTGCGGGAAGAGCGCGTAGTTCTGGAAGACGGTGTTCACCGGGCGCTTGTAGGGCGGCAGCGCGGTGACGTCCTTGCCGGCCAGCTCGACGGTGCCGGTGGTGGGCTCCTCCAGGCCGGCGATCATGCGCAGGGTGGTGGTCTTGCCGCAGCCGGAGGCGCCGAGGAGGGCGAAGAAGGAGCCGGCGGGGACGGTGAGGTCCAGCGGCTGCACGGCCGTGAAGGAGCCGTAGGTCTTGCTGATCCCGGTGAGGCGGACGTCGCCGCCGCTGCTGTCTTTCGTCGCGAGATCGGTCATGTATCCATTCCCGGGCGGTGTCGTGGTGGGGGAAGCGGGGCCGGGCCGGGTGGTCAGGCGCCGGTGAGGTCGGAGAACTTCTGCGCGAACTCCTTGTTCTCCTTGCTGCTGAGCGCGCGGAAGGTGTGCGACTTCGCTGCCATGTCCTTGTCCGGCAGGATCAGCGGGTTGTCCGCCAGCTTCTTGTCGATCTTCGCGAGCTCTTCGCGCACCCCGTCGACCGGGCAGACGTAGTTGATGTACGCCGCGATGCGCGCCGCCACCTTCGGCTCGTAGAAGTAGTCGATCAGCCGCTCGGCGTTCTCCTTGTGGCGCGCCTTGTTGGGCACCATCAGGTTGTCCGTCGAGGTCATGTAGCCGGCGTCCGGGATGACGTACTGGACGTCGCTGTTGTCGTTCTGGAGCTGGACGATGTCGCCCGCCCAGGCGAGGCAGGCCGCCAGGTCGCCCTTGCTGAGGTCGTTGAGGTAGTCGTTGCCGGTGAAGCGGCGGATCTGCTTGGTGTCGACGCCCTTCTGGAGCCGGGCGAGCGCCGCGTCGAAGTCGTCTGCGGTGAGGTGCTCGGGCCGCTTGCCCATGTCCAGCAGGGTCATCCCGATGCTGTCGCGCATCTCGGAGAGGAAGGCGACCTTGCCCTTGAGCTTCGGGTCGGACAGCAGCTGGTCGACGGAGGTGACCTTGCGGCCGCCGGTGGCCTTCTTGTTGTACGCGATGACGGTCGGGATGCCCTGCCAGGTGTAGGAGTGGGCGCGGCCCGGGTCCCAGTCGGGGGTGCGGAACTGGGGCGAGAGGTTGGCGTAGGCGTGCGGCAGGTGCGCGGGGTCCAGCGGCTGTATCCAGCCCAGCGAGATCATCCGGGCGCACATCCAGTCGGTCAGGCAGATCAGGTCGCGTCCGGTGTCCTGGCCGGCCGCGAGCTGGGCCTGGACCTTGCCGAAGAACTCGTCGTTGTCGTTGATGTCCTCGGTGTACTTGACCCTGATGCCGGTGCGCCTGGTGAACGCCTCCAGCGTCGGGTGGTGCTTCTCGTCGTCGCTGACGTCGATGTACTCGGTCCAGTTGGAGAAGGCGACCCGCTTCTCCTGGCGCGAGTGGTCGTCGGAGGACCCCGCGTCGGTACGGCCGGCGGGCGGGATGCCGCAGGCCGAGAGCGCACCGGCGCCGCCGAGCGCGAGCGCAGCGGAACTGCCGGCGCGCAGCAGGGACCGGCGGGTCAGGGCCATCCGGCCGTTGGTCATGCTGCGCCGTACGGCGGCCAGTTCGGCCGCGGAGAACGGCTCGGGCTGCGCGGTGTGCTCCATACGCGGTGGCCTTTCGAGGTCGGCCGGTGGTCAGCCGGTGGAGTGACGGACTCGGAGGCGCGCCGGCGGTGCGGCGCGCCGGGCGGCGCTCAGCCGCGGTCCCCGAAGACGGTGCGGTGCCAGTCCTTCCTGGCCACCCCCGTGATGTCGTACATGACGTGCTTGACCTGCGTGTACTCCTCGAACGAGTAGGCCGACATGTCCTTGCCGTAGCCGGACGCCTTGTAGCCGCCGTGCGGCATCTCGCTGATGATCGGGATGTGGTCGTTGACCCACACGCAGCCGGCCTTGATGTCGCGGACGGCGCGGCCCGTGCGGTAGACGTCCCGGCTCCAGGCGGAGGCGGCGAGCCCGTAGGGGGTGTCGTTGGCGAGCGCGATGCCCTCGTCGTCGGAGTCGAAGGGGAGCACGACCAGCACCGGGCCGAAGATCTCGGACTGCACGGCCTCGCTGTCCTGTGCGGCGCCGGTGATGAGGGTGGGCCGGTAGTAGGCGCCCTTGGCCAGGTCGCCGCCGGGCGCCTCGCCGCCGGTGACGACGGTCGCGTACGTGCGTGCGCGGTCGACGAAGCCGGCGACCCGGTCGCGCTGGGCGTGCGAGATGAGCGGGCCGAGGTCGGTGGCCGGGTCGAAGGGGTCGCCGAGCCGTACGGTCGCCATCAGGTCGGCGACGCCGCTGACGAACGCGTCGTAGAGGGGGCGCTGTACGTAGGCGCGGGTGGCGGCGGTGCAGTCCTGGCCGGTGTTGATCAGGGCGCCGGCCACCGCGCCGTGCACGGCGGCGTCCAGGTCGGCGTCGTCGAAGACCACGAAGGGGGCCTTGCCGCCCAGTTCGAGGTGGAGTCGCTTGACGGTGGCGGTGGCGATCTCCGCGACCCGCTTGCCGACCGCGGTGGAGCCGGTGAAGGAGGTCATCGCGACGTCCGGGTGGCCGACGAGGTGCTCACCCGCGTCCCGGCCCGCGCCGGAGACGATGTTGATCACGCCGTCCGGCAGCCCGGCCTCCTGCGCGGCCTGTGCGTACATCACCGAGGTCAGCGGGGTGATCTCGGCGGGCTTCAGGACGATGGTGTTGCCGGCCGCGACGGCCGGGAGGATCTTCCAGCTGGCCATCTGCAGCGGGTAGTTCCACGGCGCGATGGAGCCGACGACGCCGATCGGCTCGCGGCGCACGGACGAGGTGTGGTCGCCGCTGTACTCGCCGGCCGCCCTGCCCTCCAGGTGGCGCGCGGCGCCCGCGAAGAAGGCGGCGTTGTCCACGGAGCCGGGCACGTCGAATTCCCGACTGAGCTTGATCGGCTTGCCGCACTGCAGCGACTCGGCGTACGCGAACTCCTCGGTCCGCTCGTCCAGCACGGCGGCGAACCGGTGCAGCGCGTCGGACCGCTCGCCGGGCGTGGCGCCGGCCCACTCGGGCAGCGCCTGCCGGGCGGCCTCGACCGCCGCGTCCACGTCGGCGGTGCCGGCCAGCTCGTACGTGTACACCTGCTCGCCGGTGGCCGGGTCGACCACGGCCTGGGTGCGTCCCGAGGTCCCCGCGCGCAGTTCTCCGGCGATGAACTGAGCCCCCTGGGCGAATCGTTCGGTCACATCGAATCGCTGGTCCATGGCGCTCTCCTCCACCGGCGGCCGGGCTTTCACAGGGCCTGCCGGGCGTAGCTCTTTCCCGAATTGATGGCCGATCTTGACAGAGCAGCGGGGGCCCAACAAGTGATTCCGTTGTTGCCTTTTGGTTACGCGACGGATTCTGCGAAATCCGTCGTCGGGGTGCCCGACAGGTTGTCAGTGCCCGCTGACAGAATCCCGGCATGGTGCAGGACCGGGGAAGACGGACAGGGGAGAGAGTGGGGGCACCGGGGATGACGGCAGGGGGAAGCGTGGCCGACGGGCCGCGGTCGGTGGCGGAGCTGCGCACCGCGTTAGAGACGGGCGGTACGTACAAATACGTGTACTTCTGGGGCCATGCGCCCCGGCGGGACGGCAGCCTGGGGGCGAGCTGCTTCAGCCAGTGGTGGCCCGCGCCGTTCACGGTGGACGGGGTGCGGTACGCCACCGCCGAGCACTGGATGATGGCCGGCAAGGCCCGGCTCTTCGGCGACCGGCAGGCGCTGCAGCGGGTGCTGCGCGCCGGCCATCCCAAGCAGGCCAAGGACGCGGGCCGGACGGTGCGCGGCTTCGACGAGGAGATCTGGGCGCGCCACCGGTACGAGCTGGTGGTCCGGGGCAGCATGCACAAGTTCGGGCAGGACCCGGCCCTGCGGGACTACCTGCTGGGCACCGGGGAGCGGGTCCTGGTCGAGGCGAGCCCGCTGGACCGGATATGGGGCATCGGGCTGGCCGCCGACGACGAGCGGGTGGCGGACCCGGCCCAGTGGCAGGGGCTGAACCTGCTGGGGTTCGCGCTGATGGAGGCGCGGCAGCGGCTGGCCGCCGGGCAGGGCTGAGCGGCCGGGCTCCGCGGAAGGGGTCAGCGGGCCGGGCCGGGGGCCGCGGGGGCCGCGCTGTAGGTGTCGGAGTAGTCGTCGTAGGAGGTGCGGGAGCCGCGCTCGCCCGCCGCGACGACGATCGCGACGATCAGCAGCACGCTGACGAGCAGTCCGGCCACGCCGCACAGCAGACCGGCCAGTGCCATGCCGCCGTTGGTCGCCTCACCGCGCCGGGCCCTGGCCCGGCCGAGGGCGCCGAAGATGATCGCGAGGACGCCGAGGACGACGCCGAAGAAAAGGGTGAGGCTGGAGACGATGCCGAGGATGCCGAGCACGAGCGCGGCGACGCCCATGCCGTTGGCGGGCTGCCCTGGCCAGCCCGCCTGGGTGCCGGGCCCGCCGGCCATGGGGTAGGGCCCGGCGCCGGGTATGCCCGCGGGACCCGCGCCGTAGGGCCCTGGGTGGCCGGGGTGGCCGGGGGCGGGCGCCGCGGCGTACGGCGGCTGGGGGTGGGCCGCGCCGTACGGTGCGCCGTACGGCTGCGGGGCGTACGGCGTCCCGTAGCCCTGCGGGCCGCCGGGGTACGGAGCGGCGGGGGCGGCGCCGTGGCCGGGGGCCCGCGGCGGCGCGGGCACGGCGAATCCGGCACCCGCGGTGGGCTGGTCAGCTGCTGCGGTGCCGTACGGCGGCAGCCCCGGCGCCGGGGGCTCCGGCCGGCGCGGCGCGGCCGCGTCCTCGGGCGGCGGCGCCCACGGATCGCGCGGCTCGGGCTGCTGACTCTCGGACATGGCTCTCCCCCATTGGCTGGGTCCCATGCTAAGACCTCGCCCCCCGGCACCGCCCGGGGGCTGCGGGGCCGCACGGGGGCGGGGCAGGTCGGGAGTTGCGGGGCCGCACGGGGTGCCTCCGGCCGGGGATTGCGGGGGCGCCTCCGGCCCGGGGTTACGGGGCCGTCGGAGTGCCACCGGGCTCCTTCGCGCCGGGGAGCACCACGGGCCCACGCCGGGTCCGCGCCGCTCCCACGCCGGGTCCGCGCCGCTCCTACGCCGGGTCCGCGCTGCTCCCGCGCCGGGTCCGCGGTGCTCCCGGGCACGCCCGCGCCGCTCCCGCGCCGGGCCGCTGCGCCGCGGCACCCCTGGGCCGCTGCCCCGCGGTGCCCAGTCCCGCACGGCCTGCCGGGGAGCTCCGCTCTCCCTCCCGCATACGATGACGACCGGCCGGCGCCCGCCGGCCCACGCTCCGGCGACCAGGAGGCACAGTTGTCCGATCTCGACGCATTCATCGCGGGCCTGCCCAAGGCGGAGCTGCACGTCCATCACGTCGGCTCGGCCTCCCCGCGCATCGTCGCCGAGCTGGCAGCGCGCCACCCGGACTCCAAGGTGCCCACGGACCCCGAGGCGCTGATGGACTACTTCACCTTCCGGGACTTCGCGCACTTCATCCAGGTCTACCTCTCCGTCGTGGACCTCATCAGGGACGCCGAGGACGTGCGCCTGCTGACGTACGAGGTCGCCCGTGACATGGCCCGGCAGAACATCCGGTACGCCGAGCTGACCGTCACCCCGTACAGCTCCACCCGGCGCGGCATCCCGGACGCCGCGTTCGTGGAGGCCATCGAGGACGCCCGCAAGTCCGCCGAGTCCGAGCTGGGCGTCGTGCTGCGCTGGTGCTTCGACATCCCCGGCGAGGCGGGCCTGGAGTCGGCGGAGGAGACCGCGCGGATCGCCTGCGAGCTCAAGCCCGAGGGGCTGGTCTCGTTCGGCCTCGGCGGGCCCGAGATAGGCGTGCCCCGCCCGCAGTTCAAGCCGTACTTCGACCGTGCGATCGCCGAGGGCCTGCACTCCGTGCCGCACGCCGGCGAGACGACCGGCCCGGAGACGGTCTGGGACGCGCTGAACGAGCTGCGCGCCGAGCGCATCGGCCACGGCACCAGCTCCGTGCGGGACCCGAAGCTGCTGGCCCATCTCGCCGAGCACCGCATCCCGCTGGAGGTCTGCCCGACCTCCAACATCGCCACGCGCGCGGTCCGCACCCTCGACGAGCACCCGGTCAAGGAGATGGTCGAGGCCGGCGTGCTGGTGACCATCAACAGCGACGATCCGCCGATGTTCGGCACGGACCTGAACACCGAGTACGGCGTGGCCGCGCGGCTGCTGGGGCTGGACGAGGCGGGCCTCGCCGCGCTGGCGAAGAACGCCGTCGAGGCGTCCTTCATGGACGGCGCCGCCAAGGCCCGGCTGGCCGCCGAGATCGACGCGTACACCAGGGCCCGGCTCACCCCCTGACACACCGCCGCCGCGTGCCCCACGCACCGCGACCGCCGCGCCCCACCGGCACACGCCACCGCGCCCGTCCCCGGCCCTGCGCCCCGCGCTCGGCCGGGCCACGGCCGCGGCGTCGACCGGCGCGCGCTCCGGGTACACGAACGCCATCGCGTCCGCCGGGGACGGCCCGCGGAGCGTGGTCCACTCGGTGAACGCGGCCGACACGAAGGACGGCGGCGCGAAGCCCTGGCCCAGCGGTTCGCGCGTGCCACGGCCCGCAGCTGAGCCACGAGACGCCCGGCCCGCGGCCAGCCCCCCGAGACGCCCGGCCGGCGGCCGAACCGCGCCGGGCCGAACCGCGCCGCGCCGCGCCGGCCCGACCCGTCCTACAGCCCCACGATCGCGTTCCACCGCTTCGAGAGGTCCGGGCGTTCCTTGGAGCTGATGTCGCGGGCGATGGCGAGGCGGCCGCGCATGGCGTCGTCGGGAAAGATCAGCGGGTCCTCGGCCAGCGCGGCGGTCTCCTTGTCCCGTGACGAGGCGAGGACGTCGCGCGCGGCCGGGACGGGGCAGACGTAGTTGACCCAGGCGGCCAGCTCGGCGGCGACCTCCGGCTCGTAGTAGTAGTCGACGAGCCGTTCCGCGTTGCGCTTGTGCGCGGCCAGGTTGGGGATCATCAGGCTCTCCGACCACAGTTCGGCGCCCTCCTCGGGGACCACGAACTCGATGTCGGGGTTGTCGGCCTTGAGCTGGATGACGTCGCCGGAGTACGCCTGCGCGGCCAGCACGTCGCCCGAGGACAGGTCCTTGATGTAGTCGTTGCCGGTGAAGCGCCGGATGTGCTTCGTGCGGACCAGCGCCGCGATCCGGTCGGCCATGCGGTGGAAGTCGTCCGCCGTCCAGCGCGTGATGTCCACCCCTTCGCCCTGCATGAGCAGCGCGAACGCCTCGTCCATGCCGGCCAGCAGGGTGACCCGGCCGCGCAGGTCGTCGGCCCACAAATCGCTCGTGTGCTTGATCTCCC
>NZ_PQSQ01000102.1 GCF_002920575.1 Streptomyces sp. Ru73
CTCCCCCCGCGTCCGCGCCCGGCTGCTCCCGGCCGCCGCCGAGCGCCTCCACGTAGGCCGCCGCGTCCCCCATCGCCCAGGCCGCCTCCGTGGCGGCGAGGCGGGCGGCCAGGGCCGCGGCGGTGTCGTGGGGGCCGAGCAGGGCCGCGGCGAGCAGCAGTTCCTCCCTGGCGTCGGCCACCGGGCCGTCCCGCAACGAGAGCAGCCCGTGGACGAGTTCGGCACGGCCGCGCACCGGCGCCGCGGCGGGCAGCGCGCGGACCGGGGCGAGCAGGTCGCGGGCGTACGCGGGGCGCCCCGCGAGGCGTGCGTGGTCGGCCGCTTCGGTCAGCCGGCCGGCGCGGTCGGTGTCGTGCGCGGTGAGGCGTGCGGAGACGGCCAGCGCCACCGCGCGTTCCTCGTGCGAGAGGTGCGGCTGTACGGCCCGTGCGGCGGCGGCCAGCCGGCCGGCGAGGACGGGATCGGGCCCTTCGGCGGCCAGGGCGCGGTGGAGCAGGTACGGCAGCCGGTGCCCGTGGCCGTCCTCGCTCGCCGCCGCGAGGGCCGCGTGGGCGGCGCGCCGCCGGGCGAGCGGGGCTGCTTCGTACACCGCCCGGCGCAGCGGCTCGCTCGCGAAGTGGATGCGGTCCCCGGCGGTGCGGACCAGCCCCGCGGACTCCGCCGGTGCCAGGGCCGCCGCGCCGGACGTGCCGGGCCCGGCGGCCCGCAGGACGAGGGCAGCGTCGGCACCGGGGCCGGCGGGACGCTGTTCCTGTGCGGCGGCGGCCAGCAGCAGGAGGCGGCGGGTGTCCGGGGGCAGTTCGGCGGCGCGTGCGCCACAGGCACGGAGCACTGTGGCGGGGTCGGCGAGCGGCCGGGGCAGCGGTGCGCGCCCGGCCAGCTGGGCGGGGGTGAGTCCGGCGGCCAGCTCGCCGAGCAGCCGGGGGCTGCCGTCGGCGGCGCGGGCCAGTTCCTCCCGTACGGCGGGGTCGGCACTGCCGTCGGTCAGGTCGTCGAGCAGGGCGGCCGCCGCCGGCCCGTCGAGCGGGCCGATCCGGACGCGGGGCAGCCCGGCGAGGGCCGGGTCGCCGGCGCGGTGGCCGGCGACCGACAGCAGCAGGCCGGCGGGCAGGGACGACGTGCTCAGGGAACACGCGGCACGGCCCAGTGCGGTACGGGACGGCGCGTCCCACAGGTGGACGTCGTCGACGCAGACCAGGAGGGGGCGAGCGGCGGTCGCGGCACGCAGCAGCCGCAGTACGGCGTCCGGTTCACCGGCCTGGACACCCTCCGCCGCACCACGGGCGTGCGGGCACGCGGCGGCGACCGCACGGAGGAGCGTGCCGATTCCTCCGTGCGGTCGTGTGCCGTGCGCCGGTACGGCCCGGACGAGCAGTGCGTGGCCCGCCGTGAAGTCCTGGACGGCGCGTTCCAGGAAGGCGGTGCGGCCGAGGCCGGGACCCGCCGCGCACACCAGGGCGCCTCCCGTGCCGTGTGCGAGGCGCCCCATCAGGGTGTGCGCGGCGGCCAGTTCGGTGTCCCTGCCGTGGAGCCGGAGAGGACTGCGTACGGTCGTCGTTCCGGTCACGTCCGTCACGTTACTGGCGTGTAAACGTTCACGTAACCCCTCCGTCCCGCGAACTCCCCCGTCCCGTCCGTGCCTTCGCGCCCCCGGGTCAGGAGGTGTGCGGGCAGTTGCCCCGGTACTCCTCGATGGTCAGGCTCGGCCGGGGCAGCGGGCAGAGGAACTGCTCGTAGCGGGTGTCGTTGTCGATGAATCGCTTGAGCCAGGAGATGCTGTACTTGGCGATGGTGGTGTTGGAGGTGTTCGGCGTGAAGTGGGTGGCGTTGTTCAGCTCCAGGTACGCCTTGTCCAAGGAGCCCGGCAGACTCTCGTAGAACGGCTCGGAGTGCGTGGCGACCGGGGCGATCGTGTCGCCGTCGGCGCCGACGACCAGGGTCGGCGTGGTGATCTCCGGCCAGGACTTGTCGAGGTTCCAGCCGGTCAGCGGGATCGCCGCCTGGAGGGACGGCCGGCTCTTGGCCGCCTCCAGCGTGCCGCCGCCGCCCATCGAGTGGCCCATGACGCCGAGCCGGCTGCTGTCGACGCGGTCCCGCACCGAGCTGCGCTGGGTCAGGTAGTCCAGTGCGGCGAGGAGCTGGCGGCCGCGGCTGTCGGGCTGGTCGAGCGTGGTGTTGGTGTCGATGGTGAACACCACGAAGCCCTGGGAGGCCAGCCGCGGGCCGAGCCAGGCGATGGACGACTGGTAGGCGGTGTAGCCGGGCGAGATCGCGACGGCACCGAAGGTGCCGTCGGTGGTGCTGGTCGGGTAGTAGATGGTGCCGCCGCCGAAGCCGGTGACGCTGAGGGAGGAGACGGAGGTCTGCGAGACGGCGTACGGGCCGCGGGAGGCTTCGATGCTGGAGACCGTGGGCGCCGGCCCCCGCTCGTACGGGTTGTCCGCTGCCGTGGCCGGCGCCGGCTGGGCGGCCAGCAGACCGCTCGCTGCCAGGAGCCCGGCCAGCCCCCACCGCGTCAGGCGGGTTCTGAGCCGGCCGGGTCCCTGGCGGGCCGGGGTGCCGGCGGACGCGCTGATGTGCTGCTGCACGACGGAGTTCCTTTCGGTCGCGGTCGCTGACGGCCGCCACTCTCGTGCCGCGCGGCTCCGCGCACATCGGCAGAATCACCGGCCTCGGCATGCGGTCCGGGCCGCCGTCAGCGCAGCCGGCCCGCGCCCGCCCGGTGGCCGACGAGCCCCGGTACGGCACGCGGGTCGTCGACGCGCGGGCGCAGGGTGGGGGTCCAGCCGGCGCCGGAGCGCAGCGGCTCGGCGGGGAACTCCGCGTTGTGCAGGGCGATCAGGTCGGCCGGACGTCCGTCGACGAGGTTGCCGGCCGCGGTGACCGGCGCGTCCTTCCACCTCTTCAGCACCCGGCCGGCTCCGGTGCCGGCCGGCAGCGTGACGGCGTTCTTCTCGGCGACCAGTTGGGACTCGATGCCGATGCCGAAGCTGTAGGCGTACGGCGTGCCCGGCCCCGCCAGGTAGTGGTTGTTGTACGCGTCCACCTTGCCGAAGCGGACCCGCGGGGCGCGCTCGGTCACGTCGCGGAAGAGGTTGTGGTGCAGGGTGACGCGCAGCCTGCCGCGGTCGGTGGCGGCAGCGCCGTCACTGTTGCCGATCATCAGGGTCTTGTCGTGGTCGGCGAAGACGTTCCAGGAGACGGTGACCAGGTCGGCGCCCCGCACGACGTCCAGTTCGCCGTCGTGTTGTTGGTACAGCTCGCCGTAGTACGAGGGCAGCGAGCTGTCGGGGTGCGCGCCGTCGGTGAAGGTGTTGTGGTCCAGCCAGACGTGGGTGGATCCGGTGACGACCATGCCGTCGTACTCGGAGTTCCAGGCGCCCGTCGCACCGTCCGTCGGGTCCCACTGCGGGAAGCAGTCCAGCGGGCTCTCCACGGTGAGGTTGCGGACGATGACGTTGTGGGTGTGCGCGATCTGCAGGCTGCCGCCGGTGATCCCGGCGTGCTTCCCGACGCCGACGAGGGTGGTGTCGGCGGGGACGTACGCCTTGACGGCGGTGGCCTGGTTGCGCTGCGACGCGGCGCGCAGGTCCTCCTGTACGCCGCTGACGGGCCGGTCGCGGCCCCATACGGCGGGGTCGTAGTCGGCGAGGTAGCGGGCGAAGTCGTAGCCGTCGGCCGCGTACGAGGCGCAGCCTGCGGTGGCCGCATTCAGGGTGCCCTTGACCCTGACGATGCGCGGGGCGCCGGGGTCGTCGGCCAGTGCCGAGCGCAGCTGGTCCCAGGTGGTGACCGTGTAGGTGTGCGCGGCGTCGGCGGCGGCGCCGCCCGTCGTGCCGCCGTCGGCGGACGCCCAGCCGTCCCGGGCCGGGAGGGTGTCGCGGCCGGGCTCTGCGGCGTGGGCCGGGCCGCCCCCGGCGAGGGCGAGGGCGGCGCAGGCCGTCAGTGCGGTGGCGAGCGCCGTGGTACGTCTCGTCATGCGTTCTCTCGTCAGGCAGCGTTCTCTCGTCATGCTGCGTTCCCTTCCGGCCAGGTGATCCATGAGGCGGGGACCGCGTCGTCGAGCCGGCGCACGTCACGCGGCGCGAGCAGCCCTTCCGTGCGGAGTCCCGCGGCGACCAGCCGGGCGACGGCGATCGCGCCGGGCGGGTTGAAGTGGGTGTTGTCCTGTTCGGCCGCGGTCCAGTTGAAGTACGCCTTGGTCTCCTCGGGGCCGAGCCGCTGCCACAGCGCGAGGGACTGCCGCTGGATGTCGAGGAGGGGCACGTCCGCCTCGGCGGCCAGGGCCCGCATCGCGGCCGGGTACTCGCCGTGGGTGGGCAGTGCGTTGCCCCCGGGGTCGAACCTCCGGCGTTCGACGGAGGTGAGCAGCACGGGCCGCGCGCCGCGGGCCCGTGCCCCGTCGAGGTACTGCCGCAGGCAGTCCTGGTGCGTGGACCAGGGCTCGGTGCAGCGCGTGGGATCCTCCGTCTTCTCGTCGTTGTGGCCGAACTGGACGAGGAGGAGGTCGCCGGGGCGCAGGGCGGCGAGGACGGCGGTCAGCCGCCCCTCGTCGATGAAGCTCTTGGAACTGCGGCCGTTGACGGCGTGGTTGGCGACCGCCAGGCCGCGGTGGAGGAAGAAGGGCAGCGCCATGCCCCAGCCGGTCTCGGGCGCTGCGTCGGCGTACTTCTGGGCGGCGGTCGAGTCGCCGGCCAGGTGGAGGGCGGGCATGCGGCGGGTGGCTCCTGACGTCGCGGCGGTGGCCGGGGCCGCGATGCCCGCGAGGACGGTCCCCGCGAGTGCCGCGACCATCCGGCGGCGGGTGGTGGTCACTCGGCCTGCTGCTTCCACTCGGCCTGCGCCGCATTGAGCTGGGCGGCGAGGTCGTCCAGGAACTTCTCGGCGGTCGTCCTGCCGAGCAGCACCTTCTGGAAGGCCGGTTCGTTGTCGGCCTTGGAGAGGGTGTTCCAGTCGGGCAGGTAGTACGGCAGGTCGACGATCTTCGTCTTGGGGCTGCTCAGCGCCTCGGCGCCGAGCCTGGTGGTCTCGGACTTCCGCACCCAGGCGTCCCCGGCCGCCTCGGTGTTGGCCGGGATCGCGCCCGCCGACTCGTTCCACTTGCTGTTGGACGCGTGCGAGGCGGCGAATTCGATGAACTTCCAGGCGGCCGTCTTGTTCTTGCTCGACTTGAAGAGGCCGAGCCCGTCGACCGGGTTGGAGACCTGTACGCGGGTGCCGTCGTCCAGCGTGGGGTTGGGTATGCCGCGGAACTTCGCCGGGCCCAGCGCCTTCACGTGGTCCTGGTAGGAGCCCAGGTTGTGGTTGAGCATCCCGATCGTGCCGCTGTCCCACTGGGCGACCATCTTGGTGAAGTCGTTGTTGATGTCGGCCGCCGGGGTGGTCTTCTTGTAGAGGGCGGCGTACTTCTCCAGCGCCTCGACGTTCTTCGGGTCGTTGACCGTGGTGCGGTCGCCCTTCCAGAAGCCGGTGATGCCCGACTGGCCGTACATCGCGTCCAGGGCCTGCGCGATGGAGCCGGCGCCGCCGCGGATGGTGTAGCCGAACTTGTTGGCGCGCTTGTCGGTGAGCTTCTCGGCCGCCTCGTAGAACGCCGACCAGGTGGTGGGCGCGGGCAGTCCCGCGGCCTTGAACAGGTCGGTGCGGTAGTACAGCACGCCGTTGCTGGCGGACGTCGGGACCGTGTAGAGCTGCTTGCCGCCGGCGGCGGAGCGGACGCTCTCCAGCATGCGGGCGTTGAGCTTGCCGTCGAGCGAGCTGTCCTTCAGGCGGCCGTCCAGCGGTTCCAGGGCGCCCTGGGCGCTGATGCCGGCGAGCATGGCGGCGCCGATGCCGCCGACGTCGGGCAGCCCGCCGCCCTGGATGGCGGTGTCGTACTTGGACTGCACCTCGGTCGCGGCGATCCCGACGTAGTCGACCTTGATGTCGGGGTTCGCCTTCTCGAAGTCCTTGATGATCTCCTTCCAGACGGCGGTGCGGACGCCGCCGTTGTTGTCCCAGAAGGTGATCGTGCCCTTGCCGGAGCCCTCGCCGCCGGTCTCGCCGGCGATGCCGCTGCCGTCGTCGCCGCAGGCGGTGGCGGTGAGGGCGAGCACTGCGGTGACCGCGAGAGCGGCGGTGGCGCGGGGTCTGCCGGGCTTACGGAAGATAGTCATGGTCGGCTCTTTCTGTCCGTGGTCAGCAGGGAGGTCAGCGGCGGTACGGGGCCCAGCCGTCGGTGCCGCCGAGGTAGTCGGCGACCTCGTGGCGGGCCGCTTCGGCGGCGCTCATCTGCGGCCGGTCGGCGGTGACCGCGGCGCCCGGGCCGTGGTTGCGGTACTCGCTGAAGCGGGCGTCCCGCCAGGAGAAGCCGCCCATGTCGGTCCAGGGCGATGCCTTGATCGCGGCGGGCAGCTCGGTGTCCCGGACGAGCACCTGGCCGACGGCGTCCGGCGCGCCGCCCGGGTGCCAGGGGCGGCCGAGGTGGAAGGTGCCGGCGGGCGCGTCGCTGATGATGCGGGAGCCGGTGATGAGGATGCCGTACGGGTTGCCCTGCCAGGTGGAAGCGGCCGTGATGTAGCCGTTGTTGGTGTCCGAGCCGCGGCTCAGTGCCTTGATGACGGAGTCCTCGATGACGGTGGTGGCGCGTCCGTAGAGGAAGTCGACGTCGCCCTCGATGTACGCATCGTGCACGTAGACCCGGCTGACGGTGTCGAGCTTCGGGCTGTCCGTCATCAGGGTGTCCTGGTTGCCCTTGAAGGCGGTGTCCTCGAAGACGATCCGGTCGCCGGTCGTCTTCATGGCGAGGGCCTGTTCGCTGTTCAGGTCGTGCGCCGCCTCGTCGAAGTCGTTGACGAAGGTGAGGTGGCGTGCGGTGGTGTCGTGCGCGGCGAGGAGCACGGTGGCACTGCCGGAGGAGCCGCCGTGCTCGTTCGGCGTGTCGTACACGATCACGGTGTCTTCGCGGTCGTCGCCGGTGCCGAGGAAGGTGAGGTGCGGCTTGGTGGCCGGGACGCGCACCTGCTCGCGGTAGGTGCCGGGCGCGAGCGCCAGGGTGACGGCGCCGTCGTTGCCCGCGGGGACGGCGTCCACCGCGGCCTGCACGGTCGGGTAGTCGGCGGGCACGTGGAGAACGGTGCTGGTGCCGATGTTCTTCTGCGGCCCCGAGTGCTTCTTCACCAGCGCCGGTACGGCGGCCGCCGGGTCGATCCGGTAGGCGTAGAAGGCGCGCGGGTCGAAGGCCGTGCCCCGGGTGTCGTGCCGTCCGGTGGCGTTCTTCAGTACCGAGCCGCGCTGCACCAACTCGGCCGTGTCATCGGCCTGGTAGGGGTGCTGGACGCCGTCGTAGTAGCTGTTCTCGATGACCATCTTCGTGCGGCCGCGCGCGTAGTTCCCGTACGACCACACCGGATCGCCGTCGTCGACCTGCGCCGAGAGGTAGTTGTTGTAGAGGTGCGCGTAGGCGCAGTTGTCGGCGGACGGATTGCGCTGCTTGGTGCCGCGGAACCAGTTGTGGTCGATGGTGATCTGCGTCTTGACGTCATCGGTCCAGCCGATGCCGAACGCCTTGTTGTGGGTGTCGAAGCGGTTGTGGGAGACGGTGAGGTACTCGCTGTTCTTCCGTACGTCGAGCAGGCCGTCGCCCATGTGCGTGAAGCGGTTGTGGTCGATCCAGACGTGGTGGACCGAGTCCATCTGGATCGCGTCGAAGTCCTGGGTCTTGCCGTCCCAGTCGCCCTCCACGTAGGAGTCGCGGATGGTGAGGTTGCGGATGATGACGTTGTGCGTGCCGGGGTTCAGATGCAGCTCGCCGTGGACGATCTCGCCGGTGGTGCCGACGCCGACGATCGTCTTGTCCGAGGCGACGTCGATGTCCGAGCCGAAGGGCGCGACCTCGATGGCACCGGCGACCCGGATGAGGTACGGCTCGTCGGCCGCGGCGTACTTGGCCAGTTCGGCCTGGGTGCGGACGGTGACGACCTTGCCGCCGGCCCCGCCGGTGGTGCCGCCGGCGAGGGAGGCGAATCCGTGCGGGCGGTCGGCCGGTGCCGACGCATGGCCGGCGATGACCGGCGGCCGGGCCGCGGCGGCCTCGGCCGGGGCCGGCGGGCCGAGGCCCCACGCGGCCGCCAGGGCGGTGGCGGCGGTCAGGGCGCTGGTCAGTAAGCGCTTGCTACGGAGATACGGCATGGCTACTCCCAACAGGCGTACGGGGGGGTGGTGAGTGGCCTCAGTCGGCCGGGGCGGTGCGGGTCGGGGTGGCGCGGAAGTGCGTGAAGAGCGCGGTGCCGGCGGGGTCGTCGCCGGTCCGGCCGGCGGTGGCGGGCGCGGCGGCGAACAGGCCGAGCAGGGCACCGACCCAGCGCCAGGGCGTGGCCGCGAAGACGGGCCCGGACCGCCTGCGCCCGTCCCCGACGTCGTAGGAGAAGCGGCAGCGCGCGCCGGGGCCGGTCTCGATCCACAGCCGGGCCCGCCCGGCCGGTGCGTCCACCGGGGGCGCCGCGTCCCGTTCCGGTGGCGCGGGCGGTGCCCCGGCGGCGGACTCGGCGAACCGGTGCACCAGCCGCACGGCCCCGTCCGCCGCCCGGCGCAGCCCGATCCAGGCGTACGCGTCACCCAGGACGGCGAGCCCGGCCCGCGCGCCCGGTCCGGCGCTGTCGTCGAGGCGCAGGTCCACCGTGACCGTGGCGGGGACGCCGGGCAGCCGCTGGGTGAGCACGTTCGGCAGTCGGCGCAGGTCGTGCACGTCGGGGGTGCGGACGCACGTGAGGCGCAGGCCGTCGCCGCTGTGTGGGGGCGCCCAGCCCTCGGCAGGGTGCGCGGTCCACTGCCACTGCGGCCCGAACCGGCCGCCGGGGAAGTCGTCGTCGGTGGCGGGCGCGGCGGGCGGCTGCGGCGGCAGGTCCGGCTTGCGGTGGACGCGGACCGGCTCGCCCGCGTCCCCGATCACCGGCCAGCTGTTCTCCCAGCGCATCGGCTGCAGGTGTACCACCCGCCCGTACGCGCCCCGTGCCTGGAAGTGCATGAACCAGTGCTCGCCCGAGGGGGTGTCCACCCAGGCGCCCTGGTGCGGCCCGTTGACGTCGGTGCGGCCCTGCTCCAGGACGATCCGCTCCTCGTACGGGCCGAAGAAGTCCCGTGCGCGGAAGGCGCCCTGCCAGCCGGATTCCACGCTCCCGGCGGGTGCGAGGATCCAGAACCAGCCGTCGTGCCGGTGGAGTTTGGGCCCCTCCAGCGTGAACCAGCCCGGGATGCGGTCGGCGTCGATGATCACCCGGCCCTCGTCGAGCAGGCCGGTGGCGTCGGGCCGCATGCGGTGGCCGGTGAGCCGGTTCTTGATGCCGGAGCGGGACCGGGCCCAGGCGTGCACGAGGTACGCCTCGCCGCTCTCCGCGTCCCAGAGCGGGCACGGGTCGATGAGCCCCTTGCCCGCCTTGACCAGGTGCGGAGCGGTCCACGGCCCGCGTACGTCCGGCGCGTTGACCTGGAAGATCCCGTGGTCGGGGTCGCCCCAGAAGATCCAGAAGCGGCCGTCGTGGTGGCGCAGGGAAGGTGCCCAGACCCCGCAGTCGTGGCGCGGGACCGTGAACTCCTCGGCCGGTGCGAGGCGGTCCAGGGCGTGCCCGGCGAGGGTCCAGTTGACCAGGTCGCGGGAGTGCAGCAGGGGCAGTCCCGGGACGCGCCCGAAGCTGGAGGCGGTGAGGTAGAAGTCCTCGCCGACGCGGATCACGTCGGGGTCGGACCAGTCGGCGTTCAGGACCGGGTTGCGGTAGGTGCCGTCGCCGAGGTCGGCGGAGAAGGCCGCGTTCACGGGCTGACCGCCTTTCTGACCAGGGCCGCCGCCTCGTCCCTGGCGAGGCGGCCGTCGGCGACGACGGTGACGACGCGGCGCACCGCCGTGTCCCCTGCCGGGAGGTCCAGGCGCGCGTCGGGGGCGAGGGAGGAGCCGACGCCGGGGTACGCGGCGGTGCGCACGAACCACGGGTCGCGGCGGGTGCGGTCGGTCGCCCCGGCGAAGACCAGCGTCCAGCCCGCGCCGCCGAGTGCCAGCCAGTCCGCCGGGCGTCCGTGCACGGCGGACTCCCCTTCCGCTTCGGCGGTGAACACCTCGGGGGCTGATGCCTCCTTCGGGGCGCGCCAGAAGAAGCCGCCGTACCCGGCGCCCGGACGGCCGTTGGTGGCGGGGCTGCCGAACGACAGCGGGCCGGCCGTGGTGTTGGTGAGCGAGAAGGTGAGGTCCAGCGCCCATGCGGTGTCGGTCAGCGCGGTGGCCGCCACGGTGCGGCGTTCGCGCAGCAGCTCGTCCTCCCCCACGCTCCAGCTCAGCTCCGCCACGAAGCCGTCGGGGTCGCGGAGGTTGAAGGCGGTGTGGCGCTGGATGCCGTGGTTGTCCAGGTCGGTCGGGCCACGGCCGCGTACGTAGGTGCGGCCGCCCCAGAAGTTGTGGCCCGCCACGTCGGGCACGGCGACGCCCGCGCCGAGGTGGTGCGGGTGGTCGGCGGGCATCAGCTCCGTGACGGGGGTGCCGCGCAGGGTGGTGACGGGGTGCAGGTACGGGCGCGGGGCCGACCGGGCGTCGAGGTCGGGGCGGTAGGCGTACCGGGCGACGGGGCGGCCGGCACAGCACAGGGTGAGGACCGGGGTGGTCCGGGGCGCGGTCATCGGGAGCGCACCTCCTGCGGGAGCGCCCAGGGGGCGCCGAGTTCGGAGTAGAGGGACAGGGTGTCGGCACTGGCGGCGACCAGGCCGTCGATGCCGCGGACGACACGGCGCTGGGCGCCGTGGCTGGTGCCGGGTGCGGTGTGCCAGGCGTCGGGCGGCAGGGGCACCGGGTCCGGTGCGCAGCGCACCGCTTCGAGGACGCGCATGAAGGCGCCGGTGGCGACGGGCGGTACGAGCAGCGGGGTGCCGTCGGTGAGGTGGGCGACGAGGTTCTCCAGCAGGTCGGTGCGGCCGTGCACGGTCTCCTCGGGGGCGTGTCCCGCGCGCTGCACCAGGACGCGGTCCTGCTTGTACCAGAGGGTGAGGCGGCCGCGGGTGCCGTGCACCACGACGTACGGCTCGGCCGCCGTCGCGGCGCACAGGGTGGCGGCGACCGTGACGCGGCTGCCGCCGCCGGTGGTGACGCGGACGCAGGAGGTGTCGTCGGACTCGATGGCGTGGGCCCGGAAGAGTTCGGTCTCCACGTGCGCGACGTCCTCGGCCGCGGTGCTGCCGTCCAGCGCGAGGGCGGTGGCGACGGCGTGTGCGAGGGGGTTGGTGAGGACGCCGTCCAGCACGTCGGTGCCGTCGAGCCGGCGGCGCCCGGCCCAGGGGGCGCGGCGGAAGTACGCCTCGTCGCGCACCCACGCCCCGGCGGCGCCGATGCCGGCCGGCTCGCCGATCGCGCCGTCGGCGAGCAGGGCGCGGACGGCCGGGAGGGCGTGCGAGCCGAGCGACTGGAAACCGACGACGCAGGCCACGCCCGCCGCCTCGATGCCGTCCGCCATACGCCGGAACTCCGCGTACGAGGGCGCCGGCGGCTTCTCGACGAGCAGGTGGACGCCGTGCCGCGCGGCGGTCAGTGCCAGGTCGGCGTGGGTGGGGATGGGGGTGCAGAGGACGGCGACGCGGGCCCCGGTGCGGGTGAGCAGCGTCTCGAAGTCGTCGGACTGCGCGAGGGGGCCGAAGCCGCCGAGTTCGGCGTCGGTCAGCGGGGTCAGGTCGCAGACGCCGGCGAGCCGGACCAGGCCCCGCTCGGCCAGCCGGCGGAGGTTGGCGAGGTGCCACCGGCCGTGGCCGCGGGCGCCGGCGAGGACGACCGGCAGCGGCTCTCCCGTACGGGCGGTGCGGCTCATCCCTTCACCGCCCCCGCGCTGAAGCCGGTGATCAGCCACTTCTGGATGTACGCGAAGACGATGACGACGGGCACAGCGGCGATGACACCGCCGGCGGCGAGCGCGCCGAGGTCGACGCTGTCCGCGCCCATCAGGGTGTTCAGGCCGACGGGGATGGTCTGCTTCTCCTGGTTGCTGAGGAACATCAGCGCGAAGAGGAAGTGGTTCCAGGCGTGCACGAAGGCGAAGGAGCCGACGGCGACCAGGCCGGGCCGCAGCAGCGGCAGGACCACGACCCGGAAGGCCCGCAGGCGGTCGCAGCCGTCGACCCAGGCGGCCTCCTCCAGCGCGTACGGCACGTTCTTGATGAAGCCGCTGAGCAGGATCATCGACAGCGGCAGCTGGAAGACGGTCTCCGCGAGGACGACGCTGCCCAGCGAGTTGATCATCCGCAGTCCGGCGAAGATCTGGAACAGCGGCACCAGCAGCAGCGCTCCGGGCACGAACTGCGAGCACAGCAGGGCCAGCATGAAGCCCTTCTTGGCGCGGAAGTCGAAGCGGGCGAGCGCATAGCCGCCGGCCAAGGCGACGAGGGTGGTGAGCACCAGGGTCGCGACGCCGATGAGCACGCTGTTCTGGAAGTAGGTAGCAAAGCTGCGCTCCGTCCACACCTTCGCGAAGTGCTCGAAGGTGACCGGCCAGGGCACCAGCGAGGTGGAGCCGGCCGGGCGGAGGGCGAAGAGCAGGATCCAGTAGAAGGGAACGAGCGTGAAGAGCAGGTAGAGGGCGAGGGGCAGATGGATCTGCCAGCGGGGGACCTCGTTCCCGGGGCGTTTCCTGGTGACGGCCGGCGTGGCGGGCAGGGCGGTCACTTGTCGTCACCTCCGAACTTGCCGATCCGCAAGTAGGCGAGCGAGCAGAAGAGCAGGATCACGAACGCGACGGTGGTCAGCGCCGAGGCGTAGCCGAAGTTGTGCGCGTCGACGGAGGTGTTGGCGATGTAGAGCGGCAGGGTGGTGGTCTCCCCCGCCGGGCCGCCGCCGGTCAACGTGTAGAGCAGGTCGACGTTGTTGAACTCCCACACCGCGCGCAGCAGCGTGGACAGGATGATGGCGTCCTTCAGGTGCGGCAGGGTGATGTGCAGGAACTTCCGCAGCCGGCCCGCGCCGTCCACCTCCGCCGCCTCGTAGAGGTCCTTCGAGACGGACTGGAGGTCGGCGAGGATGAGGATGGCGAAGAAGGGCACCCCGCGCCAGAGGTCGGCGACGACCACGGCCGGGAAGACGGTGCCGGTGTCGGAGAGCCATGAGGTGCCGTACTCGCCGATGCCGGCGTCGGCGAGGTAACGGGTGAGGCCGGTCTGGGAGTTGTAGAGCAGTACCCAGATCGCGGAGGTGAGGACGCCGGAGACGGCCCACGGCGAGAAGACCAGCGCGCGGGCCAGCGCCCGGCCGGCGAAGGTCTGGTTGACGAGCAGGGCGAGGGCCAGCCCGAAGAGCAGTTGCAGCCCGACCTCGACGACGACCCACTTGAGGCTGAAGGTCAGGGTGCCCCAGAAGAGGGGGTCATGGGTGAAGATCTCGGTGAAGTTGTCCAGCCCGGCGAAGCCGTTGCGCCACGGCTTCGTGGGGTTGGCGTGCTGCAGGGCGGTCCAGAAGACGCTGAGCACCGGGTAGGCGATGAAGCCGAGCATCAGCAGCGCGGCGGGCGCGATCAGCAGGTACGGCAGCCGCCGCGGGTGGGTGCCGGTGCCCCGCCGGCGGCCGGGCGGCGGTGCCCCGGTCCCGTGGCGGCTTCTGGGCGGTGACTCGGCCACGGCTGCGGCTTGGGCCATGACTCTTCTCCGTTCTGAGAGGACCGGAAAGCAGGACGGCGTTCGAGATATCGGCCATGACGGCGTACCGGGACGGGCACGGGCGGCGGCTCAGCCCGCGTACGGGTCGGGCACCTTGCCGGGGCGCGCCAGGAAGGCGAAGTCGCAGCCGGTGTCGGCCTGGGTGATCTGGTCGGCGTAGAGCGCCCCGTACCCGCGCTCGTACCGTGCGGGCGGCGGGGTCCACGCGGCCCGGCGGCGCGCCAGCTCCGCGTCCGGGACGTCCAGCCGCAGGGTGCGCGCCGCGACGTCCAGGGTGATGGGGTCGCCGGTGCGGACCAGCGCGAGCGGCCCGCCGACGTAGGACTCGGGAGCGATGTGGAGCACGCACGTGCCGTAACTGGTGCCGCTCATCCGCGCGTCGGAGATCCGCACCATGTCCCGCACGCCCCGCTCCAGGAGGTGGCCGGGGATCGGCAGCATGCCGTACTCGGGCATGCCGGGGCCGCCCTTGGGCCCGGCGTTGCGCAGAACGAGCACGTGGTCGGCGGTGATGCCGAGCGCCGGGTCGTCGATGGTGCGCTGCATCTCGCGGTAGTCGTCGAAGACGACCGCGGGGCCGGTGTGCCGGAGCAGGTGCGGTGCGGCGGCGATGTGCTTGATGACCGCGCCGTCCGGGCAGAGGTTGCCGCGCAGCACCGCGACGCCGCCCTCGGCCGCGACCGGATTCTCGCGGGTGCGGATGACGTCGTCGTTGTGGACGAGGGCGCCGGCCAGCTGCTCGCGCAGCGTCGGGTGCGCGACGGTGGGCCGGTCCAGGTGGAGCAGGTCGGTGATCCGGGAGAGGAAGCCGGGCAGTCCGCCGGCGAAGTGGAAGTCCTCCATGAGGTACGGGCCGCCGCCGGGCCGGACGTTGGCGAGCACCGGCACCTTGCGGGCGAGGCGGTCGAAGTCGTCCAGGGCCAGCCGTACGCCCGCGCGCCCGGCCATCGCGATCAGGTGGATCACCGCGTTGGTCGAGCCGCCCAGCCCGAGGACGGTGGTGACGGCGTCCTCGAAGGCCTCGGCGGTCAGCAGGCGCGAGAGCCGTACGTCCCGGCGGACCAGGTCGACGACGCGGAGGCCGGACGCCGCGGCCATCCGCTCGTGCCCGGAGTCGACGGCCGGTATCGAGGAGGCGCCGGGGACGGTGACGCCGAGCGCCTCGGCGGCGGCCGTCAGGGTGGCGGCGGTGCCCATCGTCATGCAGTGGCCGGGCGAGCGGGCCAGTCCGCTCTCCAGCTCGGCCAGCTCGCAGTCGCCGATGAGCCCGGCGCGCCGGTCGTCCCAGTACTTCCACATGTCGGTGCCGGAGCCGAGGGTCTCGCCGCGCCAGTGCCCCGGCAGCATCGGCCCGGCGGGCACGAACACGGTGGGCAGGTCGACGCTGGCGGCGCCCATCAGCAGCGCGGGCGTGGACTTGTCGCAGCCGCCGAGCAGCACGGCGCCGTCCACCGGGTACGAGCGCAGCAGCTCCTCGGTCTCCATCGCCAGCAGGTTGCGGTAGAGCATCGGGGTCGGCTTCTGGAAGGTCTCGCTGAGCGTGGCGACCGGGAACTCCAGCGGGAAGCCGCCGGCCTGCCACACCCCGCGCTTGACGGCCTGGGCCCGGTCGCGCAGGTGCTGATGGCAGGGGTTGATGTCGGACCAGGTGTTGAGGACCGCGATGACCGGCTTGCCGAGGTGCTCCTCGGGCAGGTAGCCGAGCTGCCGGGTGCGCGCCCGGTGGCTGAAGGAGCGCACGCCCGAGGAGACGCCGCTGCCGTACCACTGGTGGCTCCTGAGCTCCTCCGGGCGTCTCATGCGGGCCACCCGGCGGCTATCGCGGCGACCTCGGCGCGTTCGCTCTCGGGCAGCGGCCTGCTCGGCGGGCGGACGTCGCGGCGGCACAGGCCGAGCGAGGCCAGCGCCTCCTTGACCACGGTCACGTTGTTGGCGGAGCCGTTCGCGCCGCGCAGCTCCTCGAAGCGGCGGATCTGCTCCCAGACCTTCATGGCGGCCGGGTAGTCGCCGGCCCTGAGGGCTTCGAGCATGTTCAGCGACACGGCGGGGGCGACGTTCACCAGTCCGGAGGTGAAGCCGGTGGCGCCGGCCGAGAAGTACGAGGGGGCGTAGGGCTCGGCGAGCCCCGCGATCCACACGAAGCGGTCCAGGCCCGCGTCCCGCGCGAAGGCGGCGAAGCGTGCCGCGTCGGGGACGGCGTACTTCACGCCGATGACGTTCGGGCAGGCGTCGGCGAGTGCGGCGAGCCGCCGGCCGTCCAGCGCGGCGTTCCTGAGATAGGGAACGACGCCCAGCTCGGGGACGGCCTCGGCGATCGCGCGGTGGTAGTCGACCCAGCCGTCCTCCGAGACGTACGGGTGGACGGGCTGGTGCACCATCACCATGTCGGCGCCGGCGTCCCGGGCGTGCCGCGCCGAGGCGACGGCGGTCGGCACGTCGTGGCCGATCCCGGCCAGCACGGTGGCCCGGCCGGCCGCCTCGGCGACGGTCAGCTCGGTGACGGCACGCCGTTCGTCGGGGGTGAGGGCGTAGAACTCGCCGGTGTTGCCGTTCGGCGTCAGGGTGCGGACGCCGCCGTCGAGCAGCCGGCGGAGCAGTGCGCGGTGGGCTTCGGTGTCGAGGGCGCCGTTGCCGGCGAACGGGGTGACCGGGATCGCGACGACCCCGGCGAGCGCCGCCCGGTGGGTCTCGTACGGGGCCGTCGTCATCTCTGTGCTCCCTCGGCGGTGGGTGCCCCGTCCGTGACGGGGAAGGCCCGCTCGACGAAGGAGGCGATGTGGGCGTGGACCGCGCGGGCCGCGCCCTCGGCGTCACCGGCCGTGGCGAGCCGGAGGATCTCCTCGTGCTCGGCGGCCTCCCGCTCCCAGGACGGCACGGCCGCCCAGGCGACGGTCGACACCAGGGCCGCCTGGTCGCGGACCTCGTCGAGCATGCGGGTCAGCAGCGGGTTGCCGCACGGCAGGTACAGGGCGCGGTGGAAGGCGCGGTTGGCGAGGGACCGGTCGGCCGGGTCGGCGGCCTCGGCCGCCCGGGTCAGTGCCGTACGGGCGTCCGCCAGGCCGGCACCGGCGCGCACGGTGCGGCGGACCGCCTCCGGCTCCAGCAGCAGCCGCACGTCGTAGACCTCGCGCGCCATGGCCGTGTCCACGGTCCGCACGGTGACGCCCTTGTACTGGCTCATCACCACCAGTCCGGTGCCGGCGAGGGTCTTCAGCGCCTCGCGCACGGGCGTCTTGGACACCCCGTACTGGGCGGCGAGTTCGGTCTCGACCAGCGACTGGCCGGGGCTCAGCTGCCCGGTCAGGATGCGGTGCTTGATCGCTTCCAGCACGTACTGCGTGCGGGAGGGGATCGGGGCGGGGGCGAAAGTCATGGGCGGCCGCTCTCAGCTCTCATATCCGGCGCATCACGTCTCATATATGACGTATGAGGTACGACGCGATGAAGCTAGAGCGCCTCAGGGGACGCGTCAACGCTTCTGACGAAGAACGGGAGAAACGGCCGCCGCACGGCTCAACTAATGCCCAACGGGCATCAGTTGTACGAGATGTCGGACGCCGAGTAGCGGCAGTACGTGCCGTCCGGGCCGCTGCCCGTCTCGACCGGCTCCTTGCCGGTGTTGTTGCCCGTGTAGCGCACGCACGGCTTGATCTTCTTGCTGCTGTCGCCGTGGATGCGGATGTTCTTCAGCGTCGCGGTGTCCCCGTAGTTGGTGTTGATGCCGACCAGGTCCTTGCCCGGCGCGGTCACGTCCACGTCGCTGACGCCGATGGTGCGCTTGTACTGCGTCGAGCAGTTGCCGCAGCTGCGGACGAGCTTGCCGAAGTCGGCGACCTGGAAGCCGCTGATGTTCAGCCTGCCCGCGCCGTTGAACTGGAAGACCTTGTCGTCGGCCTTCTTGGCGCCGCCGCCGGTGACCGTGTACGTCGCGCCGGAGGAGGTGCCCTTGAAGGTGGCGGCGTCCTCGCCGACGTCCTCCCACCACACGTTCTGCAGCGTGCAGCTGCCCGAGCAGTGGACGCCGTCGGCGGCGGGCGAGCCGATGACGACGTTCTTGAGCACCGCGCCGTCCTTCAGCTTGAAGATCGGGTCCTGGCCCTCCTCCTGGCCGTCACCGCCGAGGTCGCCGCTGCCGTAGAAGCGCTTGAGGCCGCCGTCGTAGGTGCCGGACACCTCGATGGTCCTGCTGACGGCCTGACTGCCGCCGGGCGTCGGCCAGCCGGCGGCGTTCGCCGTGCCGGTCAGCGTCGTGGTGAGGAGGGCCGCGCCGGTCAGCCCGGCGGCGGCGACACCGCCGAGCACCGCCCTGCGGCGGGCGAGGCTCCTGCGGTGGCGGCCGGCGGGCCGCTGTGCTGCTGATCTCATGTCCCGTCTCCTTGGGTGGGGTGAGACTGTGCGTCGTCAGGTCGCCACCGGGTACGGGAGGGGTTGCCGGTACGGGAGAGGTTTTTCAGCGGCCGTGCGGAGCGAAGTCGCCGCGCACCGCCGCCCGTTCGCCACCGGACCGCGCGGTCGCCGTGTACGTATCGGCACCCGCGTCCCGGCCGGCGTGCGCGTGGTCGTACTGCCCCGCGAAGACATGCCGGCCGGCGGGCACCGTACGGCCGTCCTTGAGCGTCCAGCGGTAGACGAGGAAGCCGTCCTCGGACGTCGTGGTGAAGGTGAAGTCGCGGGCCGGCAGGGTGCGCCACGCACCGGTCGGCCGCACCCCTTCGGTACGCGCGACGCGCAGCTCCACGGTCAGTGAGGTGAGCGGCTCCGCCGTCTGCAGGGTCACGTTGCTCTGGGCCCAGTAGTCGTTGCTGTGCGGGTCGACGGAGCCGTCGCTCCAGAGGGGGCCGTCCGCGGTACGGGAGGCCCGCGGCGCGCCACCGGTCGCGGGCGCAGGGCCGTGCGAGGGCGCAGCGGTGGGGGCGGGCGGTCCGGCGTGCAGGGACCGGCCGCCGCCGCGGTCGGGCCCGTGGAACACCGCCGTCACGCCGTAGCCGCCGGCCGCCAGCACCCCGGCGACGGCCGCCGTGGCGCCCGCGACGCGCAGCCACGGCGCCGCCCGGCCGGTGCGCCGCTGGGCCGGCCGCTCCGGTGCCGCCATGCCCCGCTCGACCCGTGCCCGCATGCGTTCCCGGTCCGGGCGGTGGGCCGCCGCGGCCTGCCGCAGCGCGCGGCGCACCTCGTCCATCACGTCCTCCTGGCGACGAGTTCCCCCGCGGCGCGGGCACCCAGCAGCCGTTCGAGCTGCGCCATTCCCTTGGAGGTCTGGCTCTTCACCGTACCGACCGAGACACCGAGGGCGAGCGCGGTCTCCCGCTCGGACAGGTCGAAGGCGTGCCGCAGCACGACGCAGGCCCGCTTGCGGAACGGCAGCGTACGCAGGGCCTGTTGGACGTCGACGACGGCGGGCACGTCCGGTGCGTCGGCGTGTTCGGGGCCCTGCGCCCAGAAGAGGGCGATCCTGCGGCGCTCCCTGATCGCGCTGCGGATATGGCTGCGGGCCAGGTTGGCGACCACGCCCCGGGCGTACGCGGCGGGGTGGTCGGCGGCGCGCACCCGGTCCCAGCGGTGCCAGAGCGCGACCAGTGCGTCGGCGGCCAGGTCGTCGGCGCCTTCACTGTCGCCGGTCAGCAGCCGTGCCAGCCGCGCGAGTTCGGCGTAGTGGCGCTCGAAGAACGCACGGAACTCCACGGCGGCGTCGGCGGTCCCGGCCGCCGCCCCGTCCACGGATCCGTTCACTCCGCCTCCCCGGCGTCCGATATTTCGACCACTACTCGGCATGGCGAACACAGGCTAGGCGGGGGCCCAGCACCGGGCAACCGCCGGGCGGCGCCGGACCGGTTCGCCCGACGGCGGCAACCCTCCCGGGACCTGCTCTCCCACCGGAACACACGGGAGTCCTCCCGTACCCCACGACCCCATGCCAGGAGGCACCGTGCAGCATCCGCACCGTCCCCGCCCCGGCCACGCCCGCAGACCGGGCGGCCGCCGTCGCGCCCTCGTCACCGCCGTCCTGACCGGCGCGCTCGCCGCCGGCGGGCTCGCCGCGCTGCCGGACACCGCGTCCGCGGCGCCCGCCCGCCAGGCCGAGCGGCTCGACCGCGGCCTGACCAGCGTCCACACCAGCGGCGGCAACCTGGTCAGCTGGCGCTGGCTGGGCACCGACCCGGACGACGTCGCCTTCAACGTCTACCGGGCCGGCACCAAGGTCAACCCCTCCCCCATCACCGGCTCGACCAACTACTTCCACGCGGGCGCCCCCGAACAGGCCGACTACACCGTCCGCGCGGTCGTCGACGGCGTGGAACAGGGCGACTCCGTACACGCCGTGCAGTTCCGCGCCAGCTACAAGGACGTACCGATCACCCCGCCGGCGGGCGGCACCACTCCGGACGGCGTGGCGTACACCTACGAGGCCAACGACGCGTCCGTCGGCGACCTCGACGGCGACGGCGCGCTGGACTTCGTCCTGAAGTGGCAGCCCACCAACGCCAAGGACAACTCCCAGTCCGGATACACCGGCAACACGATCGTGGACGGCGTCAAGCTGGACGGCACCCGGCTGTGGCGCATCGACCTGGGCCGCAACATCCGCTCCGGCGCGCATTACACGCAGTTCCAGGTGTACGACTACGACGGCGACGGCTCGGCCGAGGTCGCCATGAAGACCGCGGACGGCACGGTCGACGGGCGGGGCAAGGCGATCGGCAACGCCTCCGCCGACCACCGCAACGGCAGCGGCTATGTGCTGTCCGGGCCCGAGTACCTGACGATGTTCAACGGCCGGACGGGCGCGGCGATGGGCACCACCGACTACGTACCGGCCCGCGGCGACGTGGCATCCTGGGGCGACGGTTACGGCAACCGCGTGGACCGCTTCCTTGCCGGCACCGCCTACCTGGACGGGGCGCGGCCCTCCCTGATCATGGCGCGCGGCTACTACACCCGCAGCGTGATCGCCGCCTGGGACTGGCGCGACGGCGCCTTCACCCGCCGCTGGACCTTCGACACCGACTCCTCCGCCAACAAGGGCAAGGGATACGACGGGCAGGGCAACCACCAGCTGTCCGTCGCGGACGTCGACGGTGACGGCAAGGACGAGATCGTCTACGGCTCGATGGCCGTGGACGACAATGGCGCAGGGCTGTGGACCACGAAGAACGGCCACGGCGACGCGATGCACGTCGGCGACCTCGACCCGTCCCGGCCCGGCCTGGAGGAGTTCAAGGTCGACGAGGACGGCGCCAAGCCGTCGTCCTGGATGGCGGACGCGAGGACCGGCCGGGTCCTCTGGTCCACCGCCGCCAACGGTGACAACGGCCGCGGCGTCTCCGCCGACATCTGGGCGGGCAGCGCGGGCGCCGAGTCCTGGTCGTCGGCCGAGAGCGGCCTCCGCAGCCCCAAGGGCACGGTGGTCGCAGGCCGCAAGCCGGCCGGCACCAACTTCCTGTCCTGGTGGGACGGGGACACCACCCGTGAACTCCTCGACGGCACGCACATCGACAAGTACGGCACGGGCGGCGACACCCGCCTGCTGACCGGCGCGTCCGTGGCCTCCAATAACGGCACCAAGGCGACCCCGGTGCTCTCCGGCGACCTCCTCGGCGACTGGCGCGAGGAGGTCGTCTGGCGCACCTCCGACAACCGCGCCCTGCGCATCTACGCCACGCCGTACGAGACGGACAGGAAGATCACCACACTGCTTCACGACACGCAGTACCGCACCGCCCTGGCCTGGCAGAACTCCGGCTACAACCAGCCCCCGCACCCCAGCTTCTTCCTCGGTGACGGCATGGGGACGCCGCCCCGGCCGAGGATCACCGCGCCGTAAGCACACGCCGGGGCTCCCCGAGCAGTGCCAGGTTCTCGATGGCGGCGAGGCCGTAGAGCGCGGTGTCGTTGGTGGACACCCAGGCGGCCTCGCTGCCGGGCACCAGGGTGACCGGCCCGGACGTCTTCACCGCCTTCCAGGGCGCGTTCTCGGTGTACCCGTCGGAGCGCAGGAACTTCTCCCACGCGCGCCGGGCGAGCTTGTCGTCCCCCGTGCGGCGGGCCGCGTACGCGTCGAGCCGCGAGTGCCCCTGGAAGAGGTTCAGGCTGCCGAAGTCGGTGCCATAGCGCGCCTTCTGCTCGGCCTTGGTGGCGTTGAAGTAACGGCAGTAGTCGAGGTACGCCTTCTCGAACTCCTCGTCGCCGGTCAGGTCGATCAGCTCGGCGCACAGCTCGTTGAGGCCGAAGACCGCCGACAGGTGCGACACACTGACCACCGGCTTCGCGGCTATGGCGAACTTCCCGGTGTCCAGGTCGTACAGCCCGCTGCCCTGCACGAAGCCGTTGGGCTGCGCCGCGATGGTCGCCATGGTGGACAGCACCCGTGACCTGGCCTTCTCCCACTTGGGCCCGCGCCGCTCCCACTCGGTCAGCCACGCGGAGACCAGCCCGGACCAGTCGGTGCCGAAGCCGATGGACAGGGCGTGCCGGTCGGGCTTGTAGTCGGGGTCGGGGCGCACCTTGCGCTGCGGGTCGAGGACGAGGAACGTCTCGTCGGAGTCGACGTTGGCGTGCATCAGGTCGCCGACCCGCTCGTCGGCGGTGAGGAAGTAGTAGAAGCGGCGGTAGGTGGTGTTGGCGATGCGCTGCTGCTTTGCGCTGTCGGCGTAGTGCTGGACGCCGTGCCGGGTGCCGAGCCCCGCCCACTTGCCGAGGTGGTAGACGTCGACCTCGCCGGTGTGCCGGGTCATGGCCTCGGCGAAGCGGAAGATGTCGGCGCGCCCGGAGCGCAGGTAGGCGTACCAGAGCCAGAGGTCGGGCGAGAGTTCGGAGTTGTCCCAGGCGTAGCCGCCGACGTCGTAGCGCCACTGGTGGCGGGCCGCGTCGTAGGAGTGCATGACGTCGCCGTAGTCCCAGAAGCCGTACCAGCGCCGCTGCTCCACCTGGTCCTTGTAGTAGCCGAAGAGGAAGTCGAGGTGGTCCTCGATCTCCGCCCTGGCGGGGGTGGAGCGGTCCGGCTCGGCGTAGAGGCCGGGACCGAAGACGCCGGCGGCGATGAACTGGCGCGGTGGCGCGGTCAGTTGCGGCAGCGTGCGGACCGCCTCGACCTGCCGCGCGAGGGCTTCGGCGGCGGGGGTGGTGTCGTGTGCCCAGAAGAGGAGTTCACTGGTGCGGGCGATGCCGTACGGCGTGCCGAACTCCGGCTCGTAGTCCTCGTAGGTGATCTCCAGCCCGTCGAGCTGCTTCTCGTACGTGTCCTGGCCCATCCCGTCGTGGTAGAAGCGCAGGTCCATGGGCCGGGCCTCGGGCGACCAGAGCCAGAGGGTGACCTCGGCCTCCTCGGTCGCCGCACCCCGGACGTCGAGCCCGGCCGGGTGCTTCTCCCAGAAGCTGCGCAGCCCGAAGGCGAGTCCGCCGCTCGCCCCTCCGACGTAGCCGAAACCGGAGGCCCGGTGCCCGCCGCCGGCCGCGATCCAGCCGTGCCCCTCCTTGGTGCGCTTGCGCACGGTGAAGCCGTCGGCGGAGAGCTGGGAGAGGGTGTAGTCGCCCCACTCGGGGATGAGGTGCAGCCGGCTGGTCACCCGCTGGTCCCAGGTGGCCGGGTCGGGCAGCTTCTTCCCCTCGAACTGCGCGGCCTGCACGACGGCGCCCGGGTCCCGGCGCAGCCCCGTGACGCCCTTGACCGCCTCGCGCAGCAGTCCGGTGCCGTCGCCGCCGAGGCGGATGTGCCGGTCGTACGTCTCGTCGCGCATCGGCACGGTGAACCGCACGCCGAGCCCGCGGATGAAGTCGCCGCTCGGCTTGCCGGGCTCCTGCTTACCGTCGTAGGTGATCGTGTGGACCATGCGGAAGGATTCCGCGCCCGCGTAGAAGTAGAGGCGGACGGAGAAGGGCAGCCAGGAGCGGCTGCCGCGGCGGTGCTTGCCGTCGATGCGGACGACCGCGCGGAGCGGCCCGTCCTGCTCGACCTTCACCTCGGCGATCGTGCTTTCGAAGCGTTCGTACTTCTCGGTGCCCTGGTCGCCGTCCTCGATCTCGCCCTGGCGCAGCAGCACGAGGCGGCCGTCCTTGGCGATCTCGGTGGTTCCCCGGCGGACGGACGTCACGAGCGCGGCGCCGCTCGTGCCGATCCGGGCGGTGATCACGCCCGTGTCCACCTCGACGGCGCCGCCCTTCCGCGCCACGGTGACCGTCTTCGCGGGCGCGGCCGGCGCACCGGCCTTCAGCGTGTACTTCCCCGCGTCGGACTGCGGGCCCACGGCGTGCGCGGTCCACTTCAGGGAGCCGTCGGGCCAGTAGGCGAGCGGCCAGGTCTGTACGGGTACGGCCTTGCCGCCGCCGTCGGTGAGGGTGAATTCCTGGTCGGCGCCGTACGCACCCTTGGGCCAGGGCACGCCGACGGTCGACCCCGGCGCCGCGCCCAGGCCGCCGTCCTCCAGCCAGGTCAGCTCGACGGGGCCGCCGGCGGCACGCTTGCCGGGTCCGTCGGCGGCGGCCGCCGGGGCGCTGCCGAGGACCCGGCCGAACTGCGTCGCGGCACCGGCGACCGCGGCCGCCTTCAGGATCGCTCTGCGGGGGATCGGAGACATCGTCGTCGGTCCTTTCCGTACGGGTTCGCCGCAGCGCGGTGAGCGGCGCCTGCCGGGCGCGCCGAGCATGCGGGGGAAGCGACTCGAAGCGGTTGCTTGAATCGTTAAAGGAAAGCGCTTGCTGCCGTGCTGAGACAAAGTAGGGACGCTGACTCTTGGGGTCAACGGGCCGGACCAAAAAACGGAACACGGGGCTCGGCAGCGCAGGTTCGCGAGCCGGTGAATCGATTCACCCCCTCACCCACTCACCCGCTGACACGCCCACCCGGCACCCACCGCCCAGGACGCCTCGGCACCGGCCGCTCCCCCCGCGCCAATTCACTGTCGCCGGACGGCCGGATACCGATAGGACACCTTCATGGACACTTCCTCCTCCGACCCGTTCCCCCGTCAATTCGCCCGCACCCGGCGCTTCTCGCTCGGCGTGCCACGGAACTTCACCGTCTCCCCCGACGGTCGGCGCGTCCTGTTCACCCGTACCGGCGGCGGCCGGGACCCGATAGGCCGGCTCTGGATGCTGGCGGACGGCGAGGAGCGGCTGCTCGCCGACCCGACGGCCCTGGTGGGCAGCGGCGCCGAGGTGCCGGAGGAGGAACGGCTGCGCCGCGAGCGGGCCCGCGAGCGCTCCGCCGGAGTGGTGGCGTACGCGACCGACCGGGACGCGCGGCTCGCGGTCTTCGCGCTGGGCGGCGCGCTGTGGGCGGTGCGCACCGACGGCGGCAAGCCCTTCCCGGTACCGGCGGCCGGGCCGGTCTTCGACCCGCACCCCTCCCCCGACGGCCGGCGCATCGCCTACGTGACGGGCCGTTCGCTGCACGTCGTCGAGGTACCGGACGGCGGCCCGGACGCTTCCCCGGACGCGTACCGGGACCGGCAACTGGCCGCCGCCGAGGGCCCGGAGATCAGCTACGGCCTCGCCGAGTACTGCGCGGCGGAGTCCATGGGCCGGCTGCGCGGCCACTGGTGGGCGCCGGACGGCGAGCGGCTGCTCGTCGCGCGGGTGGACACCACACCGGTCGAGCGGCGCTGGATCAGCGATCCGGCGCACCCGGACCGGCCGCCCCGCGCCCTCCGCTACCCGAGGGCAGGCACCGCCAACGCCGACGTGAGCCTGTGGCTCCACGGCCTGGACGGCAGCCGCACGGAGGTGGTCCGGGACCGCGCGGCGTACGAGTACCTGCCCACCGCCGGCTGGGACGCGCACGGCCCGGTCATCTCGGTGCAGCCGCGCGACCAGCGGACGCTGCGCACGCTCGCCGTGGACCCGGAGACCGGGGCGACCACGCTGCTCGACGAGCGGACCGACCCGGCGTGGGTGGAGCGGGTGCCGGGCACTCCGAGCCGGACCGCGTCCGGTGCGCTGGTGCTCACCCACGACGTGGCCGGCACCCGGCACCTCGCGGTCGGCGGCGACGTCGTCACACCGGCCGGGCTGCAGGTCCTCGAAGTGCTGGGCACGGAGGGCGAACGCGTCTTCTTCACCGCCTCCGAGGACCCCGCGGAGACCCATGTGTGGTGCCACGACCCGGCGGCGGACGGGCCGGTGCGGCTGAGCCACGGGCCGGGCACGCACACCGCCGTGGTGCGCGGCGGCACGGTGGTCTGCCACGGGCTGACGCCGGAGGGGCCGTACGCCGAGGTACGCCAGGAAGCGGCGGCCCACTCCCCGGCGGCGCCCCGAACCACCGTCACCTGTCTCGCGGAAACCCCCGTCGTCACTCCGCGCCCACGTCATCTCCGTCTCGGTGTGCGGGAGTTGCGGACCGCGCTGTACCTCCCGTCCTGGTACGAGCCGGGCACGGGCCCGCTGCCCGTGCTGCTCGATCCGTACGGCGGGCCCGGCATGCGGCTGGCGGTCGCGGCGCGCGGCTGGACCGCCTGCGTCTCGCAGTGGTTCGCCGAGCAGGGCTTCGCCGTGCTGGTCACCGACGGGCGCGGCACGCCGGGGCGCGGCCCCGAGTGGGAGAAGGAGATCCACGGCGACCAGCTGACGCCGGCCCTGGAGGACCAGGTGGACGCGCTCCACGCGGCCGCCGCCCAGGTGCCGGAGCTGGACCTGGGCCGGGTGGCGATCCGCGGCTGGTCCTTCAGCGGGTTCCTGGCCGCGGCCGCCGTGCTGCTGCGGCCCGAGGTCTTCCACGCGGCGGTGGCGGGCGCGGCGACGACCGACCAGCGGCTGTACGACACGTACTGGAAGGAGCGCTTCCTCGGCCACCCCGACGAGCAGCCGCAGAACTACGAGCGGTCGTCGCTGACCGGCCGGGGGCATCTGCTGCGCCGCCCGCTGCTGCTCGTGCACGGTCTCGCCGACGACAACGTGGCGCCCGCCAACATGCTGCGCTTCTCGGCCGAACTGCTCG
>NZ_PQSQ01000103.1 GCF_002920575.1 Streptomyces sp. Ru73
GCCGGCGCGGGCGGCGGAGCGGCGGCGTCCGGCGGGACGTACGGCGGGCGGGGCACCCGTACGTACGAAGGCGGGGGGAACGCCGGCGGGGCGTAGGCGCGGACCGTGAAGGGGCGTGGCCCGCGGGGCGGGTCCGGCGGATCGTCCGGATCCGGCGCGTCCGGCAGCGTGACGTACGGCCGGATGTGCAGCGGGTCGAAATCCGGCGCTGCCGCCTGCTCGCACCGGCAGCCGGGCCGGCCGCCGGTCCGAGCGGGGGCTAAGCAGGTCGGGCAGTTCCTGGCCTCCACGTACGGTCCCCTCCCTCGTCGTCGGCTGCGATTATGCAGACCTCGTCGCCTCCTGCACAGGGCACCGGAACGTGAAGAAGTGGGGTACAACGCGTCGCCCGTCCGGGCATAGCGGGGCAAAATGATCGGAACGGGGAGTGCGGCTCCGCTCCCCGGCCGCGCTCCGGGTCCCCGACCCGTTCCCCGCCGCGGTTCCGACGTGAAGGAGACGTCCATGGCGCAGGACACCCGCGCTCCCGCCGTCCCCGCCGAGGCCCCGCCGCAGCGGACCGTACTGGTCGCGATCGGCGCGCTGCTGCTCGGCATGCTGATCGCGGCGCTCGACCAGACCATCGTCTCGACCGCGCTGCCCACGATCGTCAGCGAGCTGGGCGGCCTGGACCACCTCTCCTGGGTGGTCACCGCCTATCTGCTGGCGTCCACCGCGGCCACCCCGCTGTGGGGCAAGCTCGGCGACCAGTACGGCCGCAAGAAACTCTTCCAGGCCGCCATCGGCATCTTCCTCATCGGCTCCGTGCTCTGCGGCATCGCGCAGAACATGCCGGAGCTGATCGCCTTCCGCGCCGTGCAGGGCCTGGGCGGCGGCGGGCTGATGGTGCTGTCCATGGCGATCGTCGGCGACATCGTGCCGCCCCGCGACCGCGGCCGGTACCAGGGCCTCTTCGGCGCGGTCTTCGGCGCGACGAGCGTCCTCGGGCCGCTCCTCGGCGGGCTGTTCGTCGACCACCTCAGCTGGCGCTGGGTCTTCTACATCAACCTGCCCATCGGCGCGGTCGCCCTCATCGTCATCGCCGCCGTGCTGCACATCCCGTCGAGGCGCACCCCGCACCGCATCGACTACCCCGGCACCGCGCTGATCGCCGCGGTCGCCGCCTGCTTCGTGCTGATGACCTCGCTCGGCGGGGTCTCCTACCCCTGGGGCTCCTGGCAGATCATCGGCCTCGGCGTGCTGGGCGTCCTGCTGCTCGGCGCCTTCGTGCTGGCCGAGCGGCGGGCCGCCGAGCCCGTGCTGCCGCTGCGCCTCTTCCGGCTGCGGACCTTCGCGCTCACCTCGGCCATCGGCTTCGTCATCGGCTTCGCGATGTTCGGCGCGATGACGTACCTGCCGACGTTCCTGCAGGTCGTGCACCGGGTCTCGCCCACCATGTCCGGGGTGCACATGCTGCCGATGGTCATCGGCATGCTGCTCTCCTCCACGGTCTCCGGCCAGCTGGTCAGCCGCACCGGCCGGTACAAGATCTTCCCCATCGCCGGCACCGCGGTCACCGCCGTGGGCCTGCTCCTCCTGCACCAGCTCGACCGGTCCAGCAGCGTCGCCGAGATGAGCGGCTACTTCTTCGTCTTCGGCCTCGGCCTCGGCCTGGTCATGCAGGTACTGGTGCTCATCGTGCAGAACGCCGTGCCCTACGCCGACCTGGGCGTGGCCACCTCAGGGGCGACCTTCTTCCGCTCGATCGGCGCGTCCTTCGGCGTCTCGATCTTCGGCACGGTCTTCGCCAACATGCTGGGCCCCCGGATCGCCGACGCGCTCGCCGGCCGCCCGCTGCCGCCGGGCGTCGACCCCGGCAAGCTGGCCCAGGACCCGCGCGCCGTCTCCCAGCTGCCGCCCGGCCCGGCCTCCGGCGTGCTCGACGCGTACGCGACCTCGATCACCGACGTCTTCCTGTACGCGGTGCCCGTCGTCCTGCTCGCCTTCGCACTGGCCTGGCTGCTCAAGGAGGAGCCGCTGCGGGGCTCGGTCACCGCCCCGGACACCACGGAGGTGCTCTCCTCCAACCCGGTGGAGCGGTCCTCGTACGACGAGTGCGCCCGCGCGCTGTCCAAGCTGGGCTGCCTGGAGGGCCGCAAGCGGCTCTACGAGACGATCACCGCGCGGGCCGGGCTCGACCTGAAGCCGGCGGCGAGCTGGATGGTGCTGCGGATGCTCCGTTACGGCTCCGTGGAGCCCGCGCTGCTCGCCGAGCGCAGCGCCGTACCGCTCGGGGTGATCTCCGAGGCCACCCGGCAGCTGGAGGAGCGGGGGCTCGCCGAGCGGGAGGGCATGCCGATGGTGCTCACCGAGGCCGGGGAGCGGACGGCGCAGCGGCTCTCCGCGGCGCGCCAGGAGGCGCTGGCCGAGCTGCTCGGCGACTGGTGGACCAAGGACCGCCCCACCGACCTGACCGAGCTGGTGCGGCAGCTGACCGCCGAGATGGGCGGCTCGGACGCCGAACGGCCGCACAACGGCGACGCCCGGCCCGCCCCGCACCGCCCGGCGGGCCCCCGGCCGGTGTGAGGGCGCGGCCCGCGCCCTCAGGTCAGTCCAGCCGCTTCTCGAACCAGATCTGTGCGTACGGGCCCTCGTTGTACGCCGGTATCTCCACGAATCCCGACCGCCGGTAGAAGGCGACCGCCTCCACCAGGTCGAGCCGGGTGTCCAGCCGGATGCGCCGGGCACCCATGCCGCGCGCCGCGGCCTCGGCGGCGGCCAGCAGGCCCGCGCTGCCGCCACTGCCGCGCAGCCCGGGACGGACGTACATCCGCTTGAGCTCGGCGGTGTCGGCGGACAGCAGCCGTACGCCCGCGCAGCCACCGGGCTCGGCACCGTACCGGCCCAGCAGGAACACCCCGGCGGGCGGCGCCAGGCCGTCGACCGGGTCGTCGGCGACGGCCCGGTCGAGCTCCGCCTCGGTGGCCGGGCGGCCGTACCAGCGGGACGCCACCTCGTCGAGGTACGCCCGCAGGACGGCGGCGGCCTCCGGCGAGGTGACCGGTTCCGCGCGGACCGTCCAGGTCGGGCGGCCCGTCACGCATTCCCCCGTCATGCGGGTCAGCCCTGCTTCGGGGCGGCCTGCTGGACGACGTCGAAGGACCAGACGGTGGAGCCGGAGGCGGCCGGCTTCGGACGCTCGGCACCCTCGCCGCCCTGGTGGGCTGCCTTCATCGGGCCCTCCATCCACGCCTGGAAGGACTCCTCGTCGCGCCAGCGGGTGTAGACGAGGTACTGGTCGGTGCCCGCGACCGGGCGCAGCAGCTCGAACCACTCGAAGCCGTCGGAGGACTCCACGGCGCCGGCGCGCGAGGCGAAGCGCTTCTCCAGCACCTCCCGCTGCTCCTCGGGGACGGTCAGCACATTGATCTTCACGATGCTCATGCCGCCATCCTGCCGCATCGGGCGGAGCCGCCCCCGGGCACCCCGGACACGCGAGGAGGCCCCCTGCCGGCGGCAGGGGGCCTCCTCGTTCGGCCGGTACGGAGTGCGGCGGCGTCAGGCCGCCTTGCTCAGCTCGCGGGCCTCGGCCTCGCTGGCCACCGCGGGCCGGGAGCCCGGCAGCGGACGACCGGCGCTCTCGCTCATCTTCCACACCGCGATACCGCCGATGACGCCGGCGGCCATCATGTAGTAAGCGGGCATCATTTTGTCGCCGGTGGCGCCGATCAGGGCCGTCACGACCAGCGGGGTGGTACCGCCGAAGAGCGAGACGGAGACGTTGAAGCCGATGGACAGCGAGCCGTAGCGCACCTTCGTCGGGAACAGCGCGGGCAGCGTGGACGGCATCGTCGAGGTGAAGCAGACCAGCAGCAGGCCGAGCGCGGCCATGCCCAGGCCGATGGCGGCCAGCGAGCCCTGGCGGATCAGCAGCAGCGCCGGCACGGACAGCACCAGGAAGCCGGCGCAGCCCGCGGCGATGACCGGGCGGCGGCCGAAGCGGTCGGAGAGCCGGCCCGCGAACGGCTGGACGCACATCATCAGGGCCATCACGGCCAGCACGACCAGCAGACCGTGCGTCTCGTCGTACTTCAGCTCCGAGGTCAGGTAGCTCGGCATGTACGACAGCAGCATGTAGTCGGTGACGTTGAAGACCAGGACCAGGCCGACGCAGAGCAGCATCGCGCGCCACTGACCGAAGACCATCTCGCGGATGCCGGTCTTCTTCTCGGCGGCGCGGCGCTCCTTCTCCTGCTCCGCCGCCTCCTTCTCCATCGCGGCGAAGGCCGGGGTCTCCTCCAGCCGCATCCGCAGGTAGAGGCCGATGATGCCCATCGGGCCCGCGATCAGGAACGGGATGCGCCAGCCCCAGGAGAGCAGGTCGTCGTGGCTGAGCAGCGCGGTCATCAGGGTGACCAGGCCGGCACCGCCGATGTAACCGGCGAGCGTGCCGAACTCCAGCCAGCTGCCGAGGAAGCCGCGCTTCTTGTCGGGCGAGTACTCGGCGATGAAGGTCGAGGCGCCGCCGTACTCACCGCCGGTGGAGAAGCCCTGCACCAGGCGGGCGATCAGCAGCAGGACCGGGGCCCAGACGCCGATGGCCGCGTACGAGGGGATCAGGCCGATGGCGAAGGTGCCGATCGCCATCATGATCATGGTGATGGCGAGGACCTTCTGGCGTCCGATACGGTCACCCAGCGGACCGAAGACCATGCCGCCGATGGGGCGCACGAGGAACGCAGCGGCGAACGCGCCGAACGTCGACAGCAACTGCGCGGTCGGGTTGCCCGACGGGAAGAAGACCTGCCCCAGGGTGACCGCGATGTAGCTGTAGACGCCGAAGTCGAACCACTCCATCGCGTTGCCGAGAGCAGCAGCCGAGACCGCCCGCTTCGCCATGGCGGGGTCGACGACAGTGGCGCCGTGCCGCTGCTCGCCGGCCGGAGCCTTGGTTTTCGTACGGGCATGGGGACCGGGGGCGACGGGAGTGTGCGTCGGCACGTGTTCGCTCGCCTGCGCTTCCTGGGACGACTGCATGGCACAGCCCGCCGGGCCACCGACGGGCGAATGTCGACCTTAGGTGCAGAACGAAACGTCACGGAGAGTGGTCAGTCGCATCCGGGAATGGGGTGAAACCCGCTCGTTGCAGGGGCAACGCCGCGAGCAAAACGGACATCGGGAAAGTATTCCTGTGATCCTTATCGCTGCGATCACCTGCAACTGAGGCCCTGAATGTGACCTGCCCCACGTGATGGCGCGGCGTTTCGGGGAACGCCGCGCCATGGGATCGTCGCCCGTCCAGCATCCGTCCGGCGGCCGGACCGCGCCACTCGGACGGCCGCCGGTCACCACCGGTGACCGGCGGGTGGACGACTGCTCAGCCGGTGACGGTGATCTGCGACGCCGGGTCCGTCGTGTCCGACACCGCGTACGTGGCGCCGAACGTCGAGGTCGTCGCGCTCGTCGGGCAGCCGAAGCCGCCGGTGACGGTCACCGGGACCGAGGCGCCCGAGAACGTCAGGGTGGAGGGCGCGCCGTTGGTCCAGCTGCCGTTCACGGTGGCCGGGCCGCCGGGTGCGGCCGTGACCGTGCAGGTGGCGAGGCCGCTGGTCTTCACGACGACACCGCCCTGCGGAATGCTCATCACGGCGGTGCTGGGCGAGCCGTTCTGCATGGCGACGCCCCACGAGCCACTGGTGGTGACGGTGGCGCTGACGCCCGCCATGCTCGTCGTGCAGGAGCTGTACGTCGGAGCGCTGATCGTGCTGGACACCGGGCCGGCGTCGTTGTGGTTGCCGGGCGCGGCCGGGACCTGGCCGGTGGAGTTGGACACCGTGCAGGTCACGGTCACCGAGCCGGCCTTGAAGGTGGCCTTGCCGGTGAGCTTCGCGGCGAAGGCGTGGCCGGCGGGGGTGACGGTGGTGGAGCCGGCGGCAGCGGGCGCCGCCGCGGTGGCGGAGCCGGTGACGGCCAGGCACAGCGCGCCCGTGGCCGCGAGGCCGGTGCCGGCGGCGAGCAGGGTGCGGGCGGTGGCGCGGCCGGGTCTGAGGTGGTCTCTCACGGGGGTCTCCTTCTTCGGTTGCCGTTGCGGGTGGTCGTGCGCACGTGCGGTACCGGTACGGAGTGCTGGTGGTGCGTCGGTGCTGGTGGTGCGGGCGTCCTCGGCCACGGCCGAGGCGGCCGAGGACGCCGTTCTTGGGGAGCGGCCGGGTGCGCGGCGGCTCCTGGGCGCGGCCGGGCACGCGGTGGGTGCTAGGCGGCCGGTTCCGGGGCCTCGCTGTCGGCCGCTTCCGGGGTCGGGACGGGGCGCCAGGCGAACATCGCCGCGCCGCCGAGGATGCCGAGCACGGTGCCGACGAGGAAGCCGCCGAGGTTGGACATGACCAGCGCGGCGGCCGCCAGCAGGACGGTGAGTACGCCCGCCAGCCCGCGGTAGTGCGGCGCACACCAGGCGGTCAGGCCCAGCACGATCATCACCAGGCCCAGCAGTACGGACGGGATGCCGGCGATGCCCTGCTGGAGCATGATCTTCAGCGGGGCCAGCGGGATCACGCAGATCTCCAGGCCGGCGAGGACCGTGGCCAGCCCGCCCCAGAAGGGACGTCCCCGGCGCCAGCGCCACCAGGCGGAGCGCGGCTTCCCGGTGGCGCCGGACCGCTCCGCCCGGCGGCCCGCCGTACGCCGGGTCAGAAGCATTCCTTCTTGCCCTTGCTGATCTTCATGCTCAGCCCGGAGAGCTTGAAGGTGCCGGCGTTGGTCGCCCAGGCGGTCTGCTTCAGGTCGGTGATGCTGACGTCGTCGGCCTGCTGCGCGAAGGCGTCCTGCATGCCCTGCGCCTCGGCCGGCCCCTTGTCCAGCGTGGAGGCGTCGCGGCCGATCTCGATGTTGTTGAAGGCCGCGTTGCCGGAGAGCTGGGTGGCGTCGACGTAGAGGTTGCTGGCCTCGACGGGCTTGCCGCCCTTGCCCGCCGTGAGATTGAGCGAGATGTTGCCCAGTACGGGCAGCTTGGTGACCACCGACTGGCAGAGGTCGTTCAGCTCCGCCTTCTTGATGGCGGTCACCGCGACCGGCAGCAGCTCGCCGCGTGCGTTGGCGTCCACCCCGCCGTACTGCGCGAAGCCGTCCCCCTTGAGGCTGCTCGCCGAGACCTTGAACTGCTGGCCCGAGACGGCGAACGAGGCCGCCAGCGCGCCGTTGGCGAGGGCGATGGCCAGGGCGGCCGTGCCCGCGAAGGCCGGGACGGCGAGCACGGCGAACTTCCGTGCGCTGACGCGTCCCGTGACCGGTCTGCCGTGTGCGTCTTTCATGGCTGCTGTCCCCTTCGATGCGTGGATCGAGACCTGAGTGACCGATACGGAGCCGCGCCGGCGCGGGAACGGCCGGCGCAGGGGTGATCGAGGCGTGGGGGGAGAACGAGGCGCGTGGGGGCGGACGCGGCGGGTCGGGCCGCGAGCCGGGTGTTACCGCCGGTGTTACCGGCGAGTTGAGTGAAATGTAAGCGCGCCAGTGGGCGTTGGCAAGGTTCCGTGCCGGGTGGTTTTCCGCCAAAGGGTTCCGCCAAAGGGAAGGGCGGTGGCCGCCGGGCACCGGCCGCCACCGCCCTTGCGCTGCAAGGGAGTTACCCGTAAGTGACGCGCAGCTCCTTCACGCCGTTGAGCCACGCCGAGCGCAGCCGCCGGGGCGTGCCGGCCAGCGCGATGTCCGGTACCGCGTCGGCGATGGCGTGGAAGATCAGGTCGATCTCCAGCACGGCCAGCGACTTGCCCAGGCAGAAGTGCGGCCCGCCGCCCCCGAAGCCCAGGTGCGGATTGGGGTCGCGGGTGATGTCGAACTCCTCGGGCCGCTCGAACACCTCGGGGTCGTTGTTGGCCGAGGCGTAGAAGATGCCGACCCGCTGCCCCTCCCTGATGTGCGCGCCGCCCAGCTCGGTGTCCTGCGTGGCGGTGCGCTGGAAGGAGACCACCGGGGTCGCCCAGCGCACGATCTCCTCGGCGGCGGTGGCCGGACGCTCCCTCTTGTACAGCTCCCACTGCTCGGGGTGGGTGAGGAAGGCGTGCATGCCGTGGGTGATGGCGTTGCGGGTGGTCTCGTTGCCGGCCACGGCCAGCAGCAGTACGAAGAAGCCGAACTCGTCGCTGCCGAGGTTGCCCTCGTCCTCCGCCGCCACCAGCCGGCTGACGATGTCCTGCGCGGGGCACTCCTTGCGCGCCGCCGCGAGGTTCATCGCGTACGAGATCAGCTCCATGGCGGCGTTGGTGCCGACCTCTTCGGTGATCGCCAGCTCGGGATCGTCGTACGCGATCATCTTGTTCGACCAGTCGAAGATGCGGGACCGGTCGTCCTGGGGGATGCCGATCAGCTCGGCGATGGCCTGGAGCGGCAGCTCGCAGGCGATGTCGGTGACGAAGTCGCCGCGGCCGTTCTTCTTCGCCTCGGCGACGATCCGGCCGGCGCGCTCGCGCAGCGCGTCCTCCAGTGCCCGGATGGAGCGGGGCGTGAAGCCGCGCTGGACGATCTGCCGGACCCGGGTGTGCTCGGGCGGGTCCATGTTCAGCATGATCAGCTTCTGGACGTCGATCTGGTCGCGGGTCATCGACTCGTTGAAGCGGATGATCGAGGTGTTGCGGTGCGCCGAGAAGACGTCGGGCCGGGTGGAGACCTCCTTGACGTCCGCGTGCCGGGTCACCACCCAGTAGCCGTCGTCCTCGAAGCCCGCGACGTTGTGCGGCTGGGCGTTCCACCACACGGGCGCGGTCTCCCGCAGCCGGGCGAATTCGGGCAGGGGCACACGGTCTTGGTAGACGTCGGGATCGGTGAAGTCGAACCCGTCGGGCAGCGCGGGACAAGGCATCGGCGTCTCCAGGTCCGGTTCTCCGGTTCTCCGGCCGGGGGTGCTCCGGCTCGCGCCTCCTGACGTGCCCGGCACGGGCCTGACGGGCCATCAGGAGGTGCCGCGAAGGTAGTAACGCGTTCTACAAGTGGCAAGCCTCACGCGGGAAATACTTGCGAATACGGCCGACGTCGCACTCTTGCGCGGGCGCGTGAGGCTCGTGAGACTGGGCGCCAGAACTAGAACGCGTACTAGTTCTGTCCGGGCGCCGGGCCGCCCGGACAGCCAGGAGAGGACGAGTCATGGCCGCTGAACCCGTCATCGTCGAAGCCGTCCGCACCCCCATCGGCAAGCGCGGGGGCGCGCTCGCCAACCTCCACCCCGCCTACCTGCTGGGCGAGACGTACCGCGAACTCCTGGAGAGAACCGGCATCCAGCCGGACTGCGTCGAGCAGATCGCCGGCGGCACGGTCACCCACGCCGGCGAGCAGTCCATGAACCCGGTGCGCAACGCCTGGCTCGCGGTCGGCCTCCCGTACGAGACCGCCGCCACCACCGTCGACTGCCAGTGCGGCTCCTCCCAGCAGGCCAACCACATGGTCGCCAACATGATCGCGGCCGGCGTCATCGACGTGGGCATCGGCTGCGGCGTCGAGGCGATGTCCCGCGTCCCCCTCGGCAGCGGCTCCAAGCACGGCCCCGGCAAGCCCTTCCCCGACGAGTGGAACGTCGACCTGCCCAACCAGTTCGAGGCGGCCGAACGCATCGCCCGCAGGCGCGGCCTCACCCGCGAGGACGTCGACGCGCTGGGCCTGCTCTCCCAGCAACGCGCGGCCCGCGCCTGGTCCGAGGAACGCTTCAAACGCGAGACCTACGCGGTCCAGGTGCCCACCACCGAGGAGGAACAGGCCGCGGGGCAGGGCATGTGGCGGCTGGTCGACCACGACGAGGGGCTGCGCGACACGAGCCCGGACGCGCTCGCCGGGCTCAAGCCGGTCATGCCCACGGCCGTCCACACCGCGGGCAACTCCTCGCAGATCTCCGACGGCGCCGCCGCGGTGATGTGGGCGTCCAAGCGGATGGCCCGCGCGCTCCGGCTCAAGCCCCGGGCCCGCATCGTCGCCCAGGCCCTGGTCGGCGCCGACCCGCACTTCCACCTGGACGGCCCGGTGGACGCCACCCGCGCGGTGCTGGGCAAGGCCGGCATGTCCCTCAAGGACATCGACCTCGTCGAGATCAACGAGGCGTTCGCGTCCGTCGTCCTCTCCTGGGCCCAGGTCTTCGAACAGGACCTGGACAAGGTCAACGTGAACGGCGGCGCCATCGCCCTCGGCCACCCGGTCGGCGCCACCGGGGCCCGCCTCATCACCACGGCACTGCACGAACTGGAACGCCAGGACAAGGAATTCGCCCTGATCACGATGTGCGCGGGCGGCGCGCTGGCGACGGGGACGATCATCCAGCGCCTGTGACGAACGGCCGGCGGCGGTGACGCCGGGCCGTCGCGTCCACTGCCGTGACCGTGCCGGTCCGGAGGTCCCGCGGAGGTCAGCGGCCGTTGTCAGTGGCCCATGTCACACTCCTGCCATGACGACAGAATCGACGGGACCCACCGAGCGGACGGGCACGGCGGCCTCAGCGGTACCGCCCGTCATCCCTCCGGAAAACCTGCCGCCGGTCTGGGCGGGGCCGGCCGAGCGCCCCGCCCCGCCGCTGGTCGGCGACGAGCGCGAGATCCTCACCTCGTTCCTCGACTGGCACCGCAGGACCTTCGAGCTCAAGTGCGCCGGAGTGGCGCCGGACCGCCTCTCCGAGAAGAGCGTCCCGCCCTCGGGACTCAGCCTGCACGGCCTGGTCCGCCACCTCGCAGGGGTCGAGCACTGGTGGTTCCGGGTGCAGTTCGCGGGCGAGCGGGACGACTTCCCGTACTACTCCGACGACCACCCCGACCAGGACTTCGAGATCCTCGACGGCGACGTGGAGGAGGAGCTGGCCTTCTGGCGGGCCGAGTGCGCGCACTCCCGCAAGCTCGTCGCCGCCGCGCCCACGCTGGACGCCACCGGCACGCACGCGGCGTCCGGGCAGCCGGTCGCCCTGCGCCGCATCCTGGTCCACGTCATAGCGGAGTACGCCCGGCACAACGGCCACGCCGACCTCCTCCGGGAACGCCTCGACGGCGCGACCGGGGTGTGAGCACCCGGCACGCGCCGTCGGAGGAGACAAGGGGGAGAGAAGGGGGAGAGGAGGCGGACCGGGGAGGGAACCGCCCGCTGCTCAGTACCAGTTGTGGGACTGCCAGAACGACCAGGCGCCGCAGGGGCTGCCGTAGCGCTCGTTCATGTAGTTCAGGCCCCACTTGACCTGGGTGGCCGGATTGGTCTTCCAGTCCGCGCCGGCCGAGGCCATCTTCGAGCCGGGCAGCGCCTGGACGAGACCGTAGGCGCCGGACGAGGCGTTGGTGGCCTGCGGGTTCCAGCCGCTCTCGCGCTCCACGATGTTGCTGAAGCACTGGTACTGGCGCTGGTCCGGGATCTGCTGGTGCGCCGCGGCCTGGGCTTCGGTCGCACCGGCCCGCTCGGCGGCGTGCGCGGGGGTGGCGGCGACGGCGGCGGTGGCGGCGCCGAACGCGACGGCACCGGCGGCGGCAACGCCCGCGGCACGCTGACGGGTGACGAGACGGGAGGCGGTACGGCCGGCGGCCGAGGACACGGTGGACAGCACGGAGGGGGGACCTTCCGACGGGGGTGGGACACGGTGTCGCCGGGCTGCGGTGAGGTTTTCCGGCCCGGCGACCACTTCACCGTGGGAGGCGGTTCGGGGTGCTCGCAAGCACCGCCGGTACGTAGCGGCTTCGTACCGGGCCGCGCGACGGGGCAGCGCGGCCGGGCCCGGCACGGCGGCCCCGCCCGGGCCCGGAACGGGCCGCGTACGGGGCGCAGGCCCGCGCCGGGGCCTGCTATCGGGCCTCGTATGTGACCAAGGTCCCTGTGCGGGGCTTCACAGAAAACGGCGGCGGAGGGGTGGGGTGGGGGAGGGGGGAGGGGCCCCCGGGGAGGAGGGAGCCCGGGGCAGAGCCGGTGCGGCCGGGCAGCCCCGGCCGCTAGCCGCCCTTCACCGCACCGTCGCGCGCCGCACCGTCGCGCGCTGCACCGTCGCGCGCCGCGCCGTCGTTCTCCGGGCCCTCGAAGGTGGCCGTTGCGTCGAAGGCCGCGCGGCGGGTGGCGCGGCGGAGGGCCTTCAGGACGGTGGGGCCGAGGGCGAGGGTGAGGACGATGGTGAGCAGGGCGCGGGGTACGTCCCAGCCGAGGGAGGTGGCCAGGCAGTACGCGACGAAGCGGGCGAGGTTCTCCGGGAGCGGATCGCCGGGGACGAAGGAGACGCCGGAGGCGAGGCCCGCGATGTACGGCCAGCCCTGGAGGTTCATGATCAGGCCGTAGAGCAGGGAGGCGACCGTGCCGTACGCGGCCAGCAGCAGCACCTCGCGCCGGCCCCGCAGCCCGTCGGGCCCCGGGAGCAGGCCCGCGCCCATCGACACCCAGCCCATCGACAGCATCTGGAACGGCATCCAGGGCCCGACCCCGCCGGTGAGCAGCGCGGAAGCGAACATCGACACCGCGCCGAGGACGAAGCCGAAGCCGGGCCCGAGCACCCGCCCGGACAGCACCATCAGGAAGAACATCGGCTCGATGCCGGCCGTGCCCGCGCCCAGCGGGCGCAGTGCCGCGCCCGCAGCGGCGAGCACGCCGAGCATGGCGATGGCCTTGGCGTCCAGGCCGACGTCCGCGATGGTCGCCACCACCACCGCGAGCAGCAGCGGCAGCAGCGCGGCGAACAGCCAGGGCGCGTCCTTGGAGTGCGCGAGGCCGGAAGCGGAGTCCGCCAGCAGCGGCCAGCCGAAGGCCATCACGCCGACGGCCGAGACCAGCACGAGGGCCGCCACCGACCGCGGCCCGAGCCGGACCGCCCGCACCTGCCGCTGCGCCGTACGGACCGCACCGGAAGCCCGCACCGTCGCCGTACGCCGTTCCGTGCCCGTGCGCCCTTCCGTGCCGGCACCCCGCTCCGTACCGGCACGCCCGCCCGTACTCCGGTCCGCGCTCATGCCGTGTGCTCCAGTTCGGCCAGGGCGTGGGTGACCTGCGGGACGGTGAGCCAGGGCAGTGGCGCGAGCACCTTGGAGACCTGCGGCGCGAAGGACGGGGAGGCGACCACGACCTCGGCGGTCGGGCCGTCCGCGACGACCTCGCCGTCGGCCAGGATGACGACGCGGTGGGCCAGCTCGGCGGCCAGTTCCACGTCGTGCGTGGCCAGGACGATGGCGTGGCCCTCGGCGGCGAGGTCGCGCAGCACGGTCACCAGCCGGGCCTTGGCCGCGTAGTCCAGGCCGCGGGTCGGCTCGTCCAGCAGGAGCAGCGGCGGCCGGGCCGTGAGGATCACCGCGAGGGCCAGGGCCAGCCGCTGCCCTTCGGAGAGGTCGCGCGGGTGGGTGGCGTCGGGCACGTCGGGAAGCAGCCGGGTGACCAGGTCGCGGCAGCTGCCGGGGGCCGCGCCCGCGTCGGCGTCCGCCGCAGCGCACTCGGCGGCGACGGTGTCCGCGTACAGCAGGTCGCGCGGCTCCTGCGGCACCAGGCCGACCCGGCGCAGCAGGTCGCGCGGGCCGGTGCGGTGCGGCACGGCGCCGCCCACCCGTACCGAGCCGGCGGCCGGCTCGTGCATGCCGACCAGCGTGTTCAGCAGCGTGGACTTGCCCGCGCCGTTGCGGCCCATCAGGGCGACGGTCTCGCCGGGGCGCACGGCCAGGTCGACGCGGTGCAGCGCGTCGATGCGGCCGCGGCGTACGGACAGCCCGGCGGCCTCGGCGACCGGTGAGGCCGCTGACGGCACGGGCGGTGCGCCGGCCGCGGCGCCCGGGGACGCCGGGGTGCGCCCGGCGAGCCGTTCGCGCAGCGCGCCGGCCTTGCGGCGGGCGTCGCGCACGGTCAGCGGCAGCGGCGACCAGCCGGCGGCCCGGCCGAGGGCGACGACCGGCGGGTGGACGGGGGAGACGGCCATGATCTCGGCGGGCTCGCCGACGACCGGCGCCGCGCCGGGCGCGGGCAGCAGGATGACCTGGTCGGCGTACTGGACGACGCGTTCCAGGCGGTGTTCGGCGAGCAGCACGGTCGTGCCGAGGTCGTGGACCAGCCGTTGGAGTACGGCCAGCACCTCTTCGGCGGCGGCCGGGTCCAGGGCCGAGGTCGGCTCGTCCAGCACCAGCACCTTGGGGTGGGTGGTGAGCACGGAGCCGATGGCGACGCGCTGCTGCTGGCCGCCGGAGAGGGTGGTGATCGCGCGGTCCCGGAGGCCGGCGAGGCCGAGCAGGTCGAGGGTCTCCTCGACGCGGCGGCGCATCACGTCGGGCGCGAGGCCGAGCGACTCCATGCCGTACGCCAGCTCGTCCTCGACGGTGTCGGTGACGAAGTGGGACAGCGGGTCCTGGCCCACCGTGCCGACCACGTCGGCCAGTTCGCGCGGCCGGTGGGTGCGGGTGTCGCGGCCGTCGACGGTGACCCGGCCGCGCAGGGTGCCGCCGGTGAAGTGCGGCACCAGACCGGAGACGGCGTTCAGCACGGTCGACTTGCCGACGCCGGACGGGCCGACCAGCAGGCAGAGTTCGCCCTCGGGGACGGTCAGGTCGATCCCCTGGACGGCGGGCGCGGCGGCGTCCCCGTAGGTGACCGACACCTGCTCGAACCGGATCACGTCGTGGTCTCCTTCGTGTGCTGCGCGTCCTTCGTGTGCGGCGCGTTCTCCCCGGCGTACCGCGTGCGCCGTTCCGGGCCCTCCGTACGCCGCCGGGCGGGCGGGGCGGGGGCGCTCGCCGGTACCGGTGCGACGACCGCGGGGACCAGCCCGAGCAGGACCGACAGGGCCGGCCAGAGCGGGAGGTCCGGCGCCGTCAGCGGCACGGCCGGCGGGTGCAGGGCGGCGGGTGCGTAGTCGCCCGCCCAGATCATCAGCGCGGCCACGGCGATGCCGGAGCCCGCGACGAGCCAGGCGCGCGGGCCCCAGCGGTCGGGCCGGTAGCGGCTGCGGACGGAGCGCCGGCCGCCGAGCCACAGCCCGGCGAGCGCAGCGGCGAGCCCGGCGGCCAGCACCGGCAGCCCGTACCCGGCGCCCTGGGCCGCGAGCAGCCCGTACGTGCCGGCGCAGACGCCGAGGAGGCCGCCGAGGGTGAGGACGGTGGTGGTGTGCCGGACGGCGCGCGGCACCTGCGCGGTACGGCCGTAGCCGCGGGCGTCCATCGCCGCGGCGAGCGCCACCGAACGCTCCAGTGCGCCTTCCAGTACCGGCAGCCCCACCTGGAGCAGTGCCTTGAGGCCGCGGTCGGGGCGGCCGCGGAGCCGGCGGGCGGCGCGGAGCCGCTGCACGTCGGCGACCAGGTTCGGGGCGAAGGTCATGGCCACGACGACGGCGACGCCCGCCTCGTAGAGCGCGCCGGGCAGCGACTTCAGGAGCCGGGCCGGGCTGGCGAGCGCGTTGGCGGCGCCCACGCAGATCAGCAGCGTGGCCAGCTTCAGCCCGTCGTACAGCGCGAAGACCATGCCCTCGGCGGTGACCCGGCCGCCGATGCGCACCCCGCGCGCCCAGTCGGGCAGCGGCACTTCGGGGAGCGTGACCAGGGTGTGCGTACCGGGCACGGGCGAGCCGAGCAGGAAGGCGAAGACCAGCCGGATGGCGAGCACCACCAGGCCGAGCTTGACGAAGGCGCCGTAGGAACGGGCCCAGGGCGCGTCGGTGCGGCGGGCCGCGACCACGTACCCGGCGACGCCGATGAGCAGCCCGAGGAGCAGCGGGTTGGTGGTGCGGGAGGCGGCCGTCGCCAGGCCCAGCGCCCACAGCCACCAGGCGCCGGCGTGCAGCGCGCGCCCCCGCGCGGCGAGCGGGGCACGCAGCCGGCCGGGCGCCCTCATCCGCGCCGGCGGCGGGCCTGCCATACCGCGGCGGCGCCGAGGACGGCGACCGCGGCGATGCCGCCGATCAGGCCGGCGGAGGGCCCGCCGGATCCGGTGTGCTGGTCGGACGCGCCGGAGTCGGAGGCGCCGCCGGGCGAGGCCGGGCCCGCGGTTTCCCGGTCCGCCCCGCCGGCCTGCTCGGCGCAGCCCTTCGCCGGGTAGCCGGAGATCGCGCACAGCAGTGCGCTGGAGTCGTACCGCAGCGGTGCGGCGACCGCGGCGAGGGCCTCGCCGGCGCTCGCGTCCTCCGGGACCCGCGCGCACTTCTCACGGGCGGCCGGCGGCGTCTCGCCCTCGGGGGCGTCCGCCGCGGTGCCGAAGTCGATGACCACGGCGACCCGCTTGCGGCCGTCGGCCGCCTTCGTGCCGCCGCAAACGGTGTCGAAGTCGGCGGCGGTGCGCGGCGACGCGGCGCGTGCGGAGTCGGCGCTGACCGCGAACCGGAAGCCGACCGTGCCGCCGTCCTCGGGGCGGGCGGTCGAGGGGCCCTCGGTGGCGTACGACCAGTCGCTCCGGGCGTGCGCGCCCGCTTCCGCGGTCCAGAAGGACCAGTAGCGGTACTCCTCGGCGTGCGCGGGCGCGGCGGCCAGGCCGGTGGCCGTGCCGGCCAGGACCAGCGCCGCGACGCCGCGCGCGCAGCGGACGGCGGCGTCGCTCACAGCCGGGTCCGCTTCTTCCGGCCGCTCAGCAGGAAGCCGACGCCCGCGCCCACGGCCAGGCCGATGAGCACGACCCACCACACGGAGACGCCGTCGTCGTCCTTCTTCTCGGCTGCCTGACCCTGCGTGTCCTGCTGGGAAGCGGGCTTCGGCCCGGTCGCGTTCAGCTCGGCCACGAGGTCCGTGCCGCCGAAGTCGCGCGGGTCGGCGCCGGTGGCGTGCGCGGCGAGGATGAGCTGCGCGTAGGCGGCCGGGCCGCTCTGCTTCGCCCAGGCGGCGGAGTGGCCGCGCAGCCACTTCAGCGGCTTCTCGGCGTCGTCGGGGCGGCCCGCGGCCGCGAGCGCGACCACGGCGTCGGCGGTGTTGCCGACGTCCGGCTGGTCCTCGGCGCCGGGCATGGCGGACATCAGGTGGTGGCCGTGTCCGGCCATGACGGCGGCCAGGTGGTCGGCGCCGCTGCGCGCGGCGGCCCGCGGGTCCCCGGCCGCTTCCTCGCAGCCGGCCTTCGCCGCGGCGCTGCCGCCCGGCGCGACGACGAAGCCCTTGCCCATGGCGCCCGTCACCGCGGCCGCCGTGGCGTCCTCGTTGGCCGTGAGCTTGCCGTCCTTGGCCTGGAAGGCGAACGCGCCGCGGTCGGCCTTCTTCACGTCGCAGCCGAGCCGGAGGCCGAGCAGCGCGTCGTACGGCGACTTGCCCTTCTTCTCGGGCAGCGCCGACGCCTTCGTGCCGGTGGCGGTCAGCGCGCCGATGACCACCGAGGTGGAGTTGGCGTCGCTCGGGGTGCCGGCCGCCGAGCCCCAGCCGCCGTCGTCGTTCTGCGCGGACTTCAGCCACGAGACGCCCTTGCGCACCGCGTCGGAGTGGCCGCCGACCGCGGCCAGCGCCTGTACGGCGGCGCCGGTCTGGTTGGTGTCCCGCAGGGTCTTGCCGTCGCACTCCTGCCGGGTGTCGGCGCGGTACGCGGTGAACGCGCCGTCGGCGCACTGCTGCCCCGCGAGCCAGTCCACCGCTTCGTCCGCCGGGCGCACGCCCGCGGTGTCCTGGGCCAGCAGCGCCAGCGACTGCCGCCAGACGCCGTCGTACTTGGGGTCCGTGCTCCCGTACAGGCCCTTCGGGAGCTTCGGGGAAGCGCCGGGCGAGGGGGCGTCGGCGAACGCGGCGGGGGCAGCGGCCGCGCACAGCACGACGGCGGCCAGGGCCGCGGCGCAGCGGCGCGCCGGGGTGGCGAGGGAGCGGGCCGTGATGGCCATGGGGTCGGTGCCTCTCGGTCGGTTCGCGGGGTGCGCGAGGTGGGGCTCACGCAGCCGTGGGGTCACGCAGCCGCACTCCGCCGCACCACGTCCGCGGGTCGCGGGGCGCGGTGGCACCGGGCTCAGCTCCGTATACCTCGACGGTGCCGCGTACCGGGCGGCCGGTCGGGGTGGCCGTACGGTACGCGGGAGCCTTGGGTGTGCCCCGCCGGGTGTTCCGGCTCACTCCGGCGCGCGGGTGCGCGCCAGGGCTCACGGCTGCGGGTCAGCGCCGGTTTTCCACCGGCTTCCCCCGGTCGGGCACGAATGAACTTGTCCGCAATACTTTAACCGGCCGGTAGCCGACGGCCCCCGGCGCGTACGGGATGCGTACGACGACCGGGACGCGTACGGCGGCCCGTACGCCACCGCGTCCGGCCGGCGCCGCGCACCGCCCGGCCGGCCGCCGTCCCCTCACACCGCCACGTACGCCACCGGGTCCGAGCCCGGCACCGGTTCGGCCAGCCCCCGCTTCACCAGCCGCCGCAGATGGGCCTCGGCCTCCGAGAGGGCGATGGTGCGCGAGCCGTACGGAATCCGCTCCCAGGGGCGGTTCCACTCCATGGCCTCGGCGAGCTGCCAGGGGGTGCGCGGCGTGCTGAGCAGCGCGCGCAGGCCGCCGAGCCGTTCCTCGTGGTGCGCGAGCAGTTCGGCGACCCGCTCGGCCGCGCCGGTGAAGGCGTGCTGGTGCGCGGGCAGCACCTCGGCGACGCCGAGCCGCCCGATCCGCTCCAGGGAGTCCAGGTAGTCGCCGAGGGGATCGGTGACGGTGGCGTCGTCGGGGTCCTCGTACAGGCCGACGTGCGGGCTGATGCCCGGCAGCAGGTGGTCGCCGGAGAAGAGGCGCCCGTTCCCCGGACGCGCCGCCGGATGCGCCTCCTCCAGGTGCAGGCAGACATGGCCCGGGGTGTGGCCCGGCGTCCAGACGGCCCGCAGCCGCCGCCCCGCCAGGTCCAGCAGTTCGCCGGGAACGATCTCGCGGTCCGGGAGCGCGGGGCGGTTCTCGGGAAGCTCCCGGGCGCGCCCCTCGGCGCGTGCTTGGCGGAGCGGCGCGAGGTGTTCCTCGGGCGCGCCCGCCGCGGTCAGCTTCCCGATGAGGTACGTCAGCCAGTGGCCCGGCTCGGCCTCGCGGGTCCGCCGGACGACCTCGGTGTCGGCGGCGTGCATCGCGATCCATGCGCCGGACTCCGCCCTGACGCGTGCGGAGAGCCCGTGGTGGTCGGGGTGGTGGTGGGTGACGAGGACGCCGTGCAGCTCGCCGACGGCGGTGCCGCAGGCGGCCAGCCCGGCGACGAGGGTGTCCCAGGACTCCGGGTCGTCCCAGCCGGTGTCGATGAGCACCGGGCCGCGGTCCGTCTCGAGGAGGTGGACGAGCGTGTGTCCGAGCGGGTTGTCCGGGATGGGGACGGCGATGCTCCAAACCCCGCCCCGGTGGTCGATCACCTCTGGCATGCCCGCCCCTCCCGTCCCGCACGGTGTCACGTGCATTGTCCAGCATAACTAGAACTGGTATCAGTTCTGATGCATCGTCAGTTAAGGCGCCGGGCAAGTACATCGGGTAACGCGACCGCAGGAGGCGGAGTCGATGGCCGATCTGATCGAGCACGGACAGCTCTACATAGGCGGTGAGCTGGTCGATCCGGCCGGCCGGGACACCATCGAGGTCGTCTCGCCGCACACCGAGCAGGTGATCGGGCGGGTGCCGCACGCCGCGCGGGAGGACGTGGACCGGGCCGTGACGGCGGCCCGCGCCTCCTTCGACTCGGGGGTCTGGGCCGGGGCGCCGCTCGACGAGCGGATCGCGGTCGTCACGCGGATCAAGGACGCGTTCGCCGCGCGCAGCGAGGAGTTCGCGCGGCTGATCAGCGCGCAGAACGGCACTCCGTACACCTCGAGCGTCATGGTGCAGTCGCTGGCCGCGATGATGGCCTGGGACGCGGCCATCACGGTCGCCCGCGACTTCCCCTACGAAGAGCGGCGGCAGGGCGTGCTCGGGCCGCTGCTGGTGCGCCGCGAGCCGGTCGGGGTGGTCGCGGCCGTGGTGCCGTGGAACGTCCCGCAGTTCACCGCCGCCGCCAAGCTCGCCCCCGCGCTGCTGGCCGGGTGCTCGGCGGTGCTGAAGGTGTCGCCCGAGACGCCGCTGGACGCGTACCTCCTGGCGGAGATCGCGAGCGAGGCCGGGCTGCCGGACGGGGTGCTGTCCATCCTCCCGGCCGACCGCGAGGTCAGTGAGTACCTGGTCGGGCACCCCGGCGTGGACAAGGTGTCCTTCACCGGGTCGGTCGCGGCCGGCAAGCGTGTGATGGAGGTGGCCGCGCGCAACCTGAGCCGCGTCACGCTGGAGCTGGGCGGCAAGTCGGCCGCGGTGATCCTGCCGGACGCCGACCTGGACGCGGCGGTCGCCGGGATCACCCCCTTCGCGTGGATGATCAACGGGCAGGCGTGCGTGGCGCAGACCCGCATCCTCGCGCCGCGCTCGCACTACGACGAGATCGCCGAGCGGTTCGCGGCCGCGGCGTCCGCGCTGACGGTCGGCGATCCGCTGGACGCGGCGACCGAGGTCGGGCCGCTGGTCGCCGAGCGGCAGCGGCGCCGCTCGCTGGAGTACATCGCGTCCGGGCAGCAGGAGGGCGCCAAGGTGCTGGCCGGCGGCGGCCGTCCGGCGGACCGGGACACCGGCTGGTACGTCGAGCCGACCCTCTTCGGCGACGTCACGCCCGGCATGCGCATCGCCCGCGAGGAGATCTTCGGCCCGGTGATCTGCCTGCTGCCGTACGAGGACGAGGCGGAGGCGGTCCGCATGGCGAACGACTCCGACTACGGGCTGTCGGGCTCGGTGTGGACGGCGGACGTCGAGCGCGGCATCGAGGTGGCGCGCCGCGTGCGCACCGGCACGTACTCCGTGAACACCTTCAGCCTGGACATGCTCGGGCCCTTCGGCGGCTACAAGAACAGCGGCATCGGGCGGGAGTTCGGGCCGGAGGGGTACGGCGAATACCTGGAGCACAAGATGGTCCACCTCCCGGCGGGGGCGTGAGCGCATGGGCGACCGCTGGCAGGTGGAGGTGGACCGCGGGGTCTGCATCGGCTCGGGGCTGTGCGCGGGCGCGGCGCCCGAGCGGTTCCGGCTGGACTCGGCGCGGCAGTCCCATCCGGTGACGGACCAGGTGGACGCGGGGGAGGCGGTGCTGGCGGCCGCCGAGAGCTGTCCGGTCGAGGCGATCCTGATTACGGAGGCCGACTCCGGGGAATCAGTCTTCCCGCCGGAGGAATGATGCCCGGCCGAACATCTGAGCGATAACCTGGTCCGTACTAAGAGTTACCTGTGCGTTCCTCACGGTGACCTCATGACGTCTGTGACTGTCCGCCCCGCCCGTCGCGTGGAAATCTCTTTCCCACGCCGCCGAGGGGGGAGACGATGGACAAGCGGTACGAGGTCTACTGCCTGGCAGACAGGCATTTCTATGAAACCCCGGACCGTTTGTCCGTCGGGGAAGGTGCCGCAGCTGACGACAGCGCGGTTTTCGAAGCGGCGCAGCGCGCGGTCCCCGAAGGGTGGCGCTGTTTCCTCTCCGGGGACTGGCTCCACGTGAATCCCGTGGACAGCGAGGGGAACCCGCGTCCGGGCAGGCCGGCCCAGGGGTGGAAGGTACATGTGTCGGCCTGCCCGGACAATGCGGAGAAGGTTGCCTCCAAGGTCTGGGACTACTGCGTCTCCCATTCCGTGCCGTTCAAATTCGTGCCGGGTCCGCGCCCGCTGCGGCTGCGGAATTCCAAATACGCGGACCGGGTGGCCGGCGGCAAATTCGCCACCCTCTACCCGCTGGACGAAGCGGAATGCCACCGCATTCTGGAGGAGCTGGGCTCACTGCTGGACGGCGAACCGGGCCCCCACCTCCTCGGCGACCTGCGGTGGCACGACGGCCCGCTGCACGTGCGGTACGGCGGGTTCGCCCGGCGCTACTGCGTCGACGGCGCCGGCGCCCTGGTGCCCGCCATCGAGAACGCCGAGGGCCGGCTGGTCCCGGACCGCCGCGAACCCGCCTTCCGGCCCCCGGAGTGGGTGACCCTCCCCGACTTCCTGGCCCCGCACATGAAGACACAGAACGCCGTGACCTTCGCCGACCTGCCGTACGCCGTGGAATCGGCGCTGCGCCTCTCCAACGGGGGCGGCGTCTACCTCGGCCGGGACCGCGGCACCGGGGAACGGGTCGTCCTGAAGGAGGCACGGCCGCACGCGGGGCTCGCGGCCGACGGGGCCGACGCGGTCACCCGGCTGGAGCGCGAACACACCGCGCTGCAGCGGCTGTCGGGGCTCGGCGTGGCCCCCGAGGCGCGCGGCTGGTTCACCGCCGGCGAGCACCGCTTCCTGGCCGTGGAGCACATACCGGGCAAGACGCTGGACGCCTGCGTCACCGAGCGCCACCCGCTGCTGACCGCCGACCCGGACCCGGAGGCGCTGACCTCCTACACCGAGTGGGCGGTGGGCATGCACGCCGCCGTCACGCTGGCGGTCAGCGCGGTGCACCGGCGCGGCCTGGTCCTCAACGACCTGCACATGGCCAACGTCATGGTCGCGCCCGACGAAATGGGCGTCACCCTGCTGGACTTCGAGTCGGCCACCGACACCGGCGACGAGGTCCGGCAGCCCCTCGCGCACCCCGCGTTCGCAGCCCCGCGCGACCGTACGGGGCAGGACGCCGACCGGTACGCGCTGGCCTGTCTGCGGCTCGCGCTCTTCCTGCCGATGACCGAACTGCTGGCGATCGAGCGCGACAAGGCGGCGGACCTGGCCGGGACGATCGCCCGCGAATTCCCCGGCGTGCCGCCCGGCTTCCTGGAGGAGGCCGTGCGCACGATCTGCGCGCCGCGGCCCGTCAGGACCCGCATCCGGCGCCCCGCGCAGGCCCGCCACCTCGTCGCGGTCGACACCCGCGAACCGTACGTCTGCGACCCGGCCGACTGGCCGCGCAGCCGCGAATCCATGGTCCGGGGCATCCTCGCCTCGGCCACTCCCGAGCGCACGGACCGCCTGTTCCCCGGCGACATCGCCCAGTTCGCCGACGGCGGCGGACTCGGCATCGCCCACGGGGCGGCCGGTGTCCTGTACGCGCTCTCCGAGACGGGTGCCGAGGGGTTCGAGGAGGGTGAGGAGTGGTTATTGCGGCAGACCGCTCCGCCTCCCCTCGGCACCCCCCTCGGGTGCTACGACGGACTCGCCGGTGTCGCCTACGTACTGGACCGGCTGGGCCACCACGAGCGGGCCGACGAGCTGATCGAGCGGGTGCTCGCCGAGAAGTGGTACCGGCTCGCGCCCGACCTGTACGGCGGGCTGGCCGGCATCGGCCTCACCCTGGACCACCTGGCGCGCGAACGCGGTGCACGCGAGCTGCGCGACCGGGCGCTGGAGGCGGCCGGGCACGCCGCCGACCGGCTGGAGGGCTGCGCGAACCGGGCCGGGCTGCTGCGCGGCGCGAGCGGCCCCGCACTGCTCTTCCTGCGGCTGTACGAAGGCACCGGCGACCCCGGGCTGCTCGACCTCGCGGCGCAGGCGCTGCGCAGCGACCTCGCCCGGTGCGTACGCAACGAACGCGGCACGCTGCTGGTCGACGAGGGCTGGCGCACCATGCCGTACCTCGGCGCCGGCTCGGTGGGCATCGGCATGGTCCTGGACGACTACCTCGCGCACCGCGCCGACGCGGAGTTCGAGGAGGCGCGGATGGCGATCCTGCCCGCGGCGCAGGCCCGCTTCTACGCGCAGCCGGGGCTCTTCCGGGGGCGCGCGGGCATGGTGCTGCACCTGGCCCGCACCACCACGCCCGACCCGGAGGTGGAGGCCGCGCTCGCCGCGCAGATCGCCGACCTGAGCTGGTACACCATGCCGTACCGCGGTGAACTGGCCTTCCCCGGCGACCAGTTGATGCGGCTGTCGATGGACCTGTCCACCGGCACGGCCGGCTGCCTGCTCGCCCTTGGCTCGGCGCTGCACGAGGCCCCCGTACAGCTGCCGTTCCTGCCGCCGCTGCCCGAACCGGACGCGCTGCGGCACCTGTGAACCACCCCCGCGGTGGGCCGCCCCGGCCCGCCGCCCCTGAACCGTCCGTTCCGGAACCTGTCGGCCGAGACCGTGAGGTGATGACAGGCCGGCGGCGGCACGGGAGGCGGCCGTTCCCGTACCGGACCGTGAGGTCCGGCCCGGTACGGCGCGGCACTCCGCCCGTGTCCGCCGGTCTGCTCCGGCGAGGCCCCTCCGGTACGGACCGGTGTGCGTGCGGTCCTCATGGGCCGCACGCACACCATTCCCCGCTCCCCCCGTCCGCATATCGCTCTGACAGGTACAGCTCATGCACGCCCCAGCCCGTCCGGGAGGAAGAACCGTGACCGCCAAACCCGCCGACCGGCTGCTGCTCGGCGCCCTGCGCCACAGCGCCCCCCGGGCCTCGGCAGTCCTGCTGCTCACCACCGGCGGCGCCGCGATCTCGCTCACCCTCCCGGCCGTCCTCGGCCACACCCTCGACCTGCTGCTCGACGGCCGCCCCGCGCAGCCCTGGCTGCTCGCCTGTGCCGGGCTCACCGTCCTGCTCGTCCTGCTCTCCGCGCTCGACGGGCTGCTCACCGGGACCACGGACGCGCGCGCCACCGCCTGGCTGCGGCGCCGGGCGCTGGGCGGCGTGCTGGCCGCCGGGCCCACGGCGACCGAACGCCACGACACCGGTGACCTGGTGTCGCGCATCGTGGGCAACGCCGCGACGGCCGGCACCGCGCCCACCGCGCTGGCCGCCACCGCCGCCACGGCGCTCACCCCGGTCGGCGCGCTGGTGGCGCTGGCCGTGCTCGACGTGTGGACGGCCGCCGCCTTCGTCGTCGGACTGCCGCTGCTGGCGTGGCTGATGCGCGCGTTCGTCCGCGACACGGGGGACTGCGTGGCCCAGTACCAGCGCATCCAGGGCGACATCGCGGGGCGGCTGCTGGAGGCGGTCGACGGCGCCCGCACCATCGCGGCCGCCGGCAGCCACGAGCGCGAGGCCGCCCGCGTCCTCACGCCGCTGCCCGCCCTCTCCCGCCAGGGCCACCGCATGTGGCGGGTGCAGGGCCGGTCCACCGCGCAGGCCGCCGCGCTCGTCCCGCTGCTGCAGATCGCCGTGCTCGCGGTCGCCGGGCTGCGGCTGCTGGACGGCGCCCTCACCCTCGGCGACCTGCTCGCCGCCTCCCGGTACGCGGTGCTCGCGGCCGGCGTCGGCATGCTCGTCGGCCACCTCAACGGCCTGGTGCACAGCCGCGCAGCGGCCCGCAGGCTCACCGAGCTCCAGGACCTCCCCGCCATCGAGTACGGCGACCGGGAGACGACGGGAACGGGTGAACCGGCGGGCGCGGGCGCGGCGTCGGGCGCGGGCACGTCGGCGAGCGCCGGTGCGTCAGCGGGCACGTCAGCGGGTACGGCAGCCGGCGCGGACGCGGGCGCCGGGCCGTGCACGGGGGCGCTCGAACTGCGCGGCATCACCGTACGAAAGGCCGGCCACACCGTCCTGGACGGCCTCGACCTGAGGGTGCCCGGCGGCTGCACGATGGCCGTCGTCGGCCGCTCCGGCACCGGCAAGTCCGTGCTCGCCGCCGTCGCCGGCCGGCTGATCGAACCGGACGCCGGCGAAGTCCTGCTGGACGGCGAGCCGTTGCGCCGCCTCAGCCACTACGCGCTGCGCCGCTCCATCGGCTACGCCTTCGAACGGCCCGCGCTGCTCGGCGAGACGGTCCACGACACGGTCGCGTACGGCGTGTACGAGCCGGGGCCCGGCGACGTGGAGGCGGCGGCGCACGCGGCGGGCGCCGCTTCCTTCATCCGGCGGCTGCCCGAGGGGTACGCCACGCCGTGCGCCGACGTGCCGCTCTCCGGCGGGGAGGCCCAGCGGCTCGGTCTGGCCCGCGCGTTCGCGCACGCCGAGCGGCTGCTGATCCTCGACGACGCGACGTCCAGCCTCGACACGGTCACCGAACTCCGGGTCGGCCGCGCGCTGCTGCGGGACGTGCGCGCCGGCACCCGCCTGATCATCGCGCACCGGGCCGCCACCGCAGCCCGCGCCGACCTCGTCGCCTGGCTCGACGCCGGCTTCATCCGGGCGCTGGCGCCGCACGCCACGCTGTGGGAGGACCCGCGCTACCGGGCGCTGTTCGGCGCCGAGGAGGCCGCACCGCCCGCGGAGGAGAGCGCGCTGCCCATGGGCGGGCCCGTGCCGCCCGCCGGGAAGCCCGTGCCGCCCACGGGGACGACCGTGCCGCCCGCGGGGAACGGCGGGTGGAAGGTCCCGGCCGCGGCGCCGGAGGAGGTGGACCGTACGACGGCCCGGCTGCCCGTACGGAAGCGCCAGCAGGGCGGAGCGGGGGCGGCCGGACCGGGGCCGGGGGCCCGCGGCGGGCGGTCGGCCACGGGGGGCTGGCCGGCGCCGAGCGGGAGCCGGCGGCCTGGTCGCGGGACGAGACCTTCCCGGGCCGCGGCGCCCGGCGCACGGGTGGGCCGGCCGGCGCGCGGCCGGCAGCGCCGGCCCGGCCGGAGGGGCTGACGCCGGTGGAGGCGCAGTGGCCGCCGCCGGCGCCCGCGGCGGCGAGCATCCCGAGCTGGGCGCACGGCCCCCGGCGCGGACCCGCCCGTACCCCGGCGCCGGAGCGCGCTCCGGCGCCGCAGGCCCGGCCGGTGCCGGGCG
>NZ_PQSQ01000104.1 GCF_002920575.1 Streptomyces sp. Ru73
GCTTCGACATCTCCCTGTGGCAGCTGGTCTCCGCACTGCTGGTCGGCGGCCGGACCCTGCTCATCGGGCAGGACGCGGTGCTGGACGTCCAGCGGTTCATCGACACCGTCGTCGACGGCCGGGTCGGCATCCTCCAGGTCGTCCCGTCCTACCTCGAAGTGGTGCTCTCGGCGCTGGAAGCAGCCCCCCGCGACCTGCCGGACCTGCGGTGCGTCTCGGTCACCGGCGAGGCGCTGAAGAAGGAGCTGGCCCAGCGCTGGTTCGCGGCCCAGCCCGCCATCAAGCTGGTCAATGCCTACGGCCTCACCGAGACCTCCGACGACACCAATCACGAGGTGATGCTCAAGGCGCCCGAGGGCGACCGGGTACCGCTCGGCCCGGCCGTGCAGAACGTACGCGTCCACGTCGTCGACGAACACCTCGCGCCCGTGCCGCTCGGCGCACCCGGCGAGATCGTCTTCTCCGGCGTCTGCGTCGGCCGCGGCTACATCAACGACCCCGAACGCACCCGCAAGGCGTTCCTGCCCGACCCGCACCGGGCCGGCGAACGGCTCTACCGCAGCGGCGACCAGGGCCGCTGGCAGGCCGAGGGCAAGCTGGAGTTCCTCGGCCGCCGGGACACCCAGGTGAAGATCCGCGGCTTCCGCATCGAGATCGGCGAGATCGAGAACACCCTGCTGCGCATGGACGGCGTACGCGACGGGGCCGTGGTGGTCGCCGAACGGGCCGACCGCAGCAAGCACCTGGTGGCGTTCTACTCCGGGCGCGAACTGGACGTGACGGAGCTGCGCCGGGGACTCGGCGCATCACTGCCCGCCTACATGGTGCCCGCCGCCTTCCACTGGCTGGAGAGCCTGCCGCTGACCGCCAACAGCAAGATCGACCGCAAGGCGCTCACCGCGCTGGCCGGGAAGCTGGGCGAGGCGGAGGAGGAGTACCACGCGCCCCGGACCGCCACCGAACGGAAGCTGGCCGCCGCCTGGTCGGCCGTCCTCGGCATCCCGCAGGACCGCATCGGCCGCCGCGACCACTTCTTCGACCGGGGCGGCACCAGCCTCTCGGCCGTGAAGCTCGCGGTCACCCTGAAGCGCGCCGTGTCCCTGAAGGACGTCACCCGGCACCCCGTCCTGGCCGACCTGGCCGACGTGGTCGACGGACGCTCCGCCCGGCGCGACGGACTGCTGCACGCCCTCACGGGACCGGGCGGCGGCACGGCCGGGGCGCTGGTCTGCTTCCCGTACGCCGGCGGCAACGCGGTCAACTTCCAGCCGCTGGCCAGGGCCCTGCGCGACAGCGGCCGCGCGGTGTACGCCGTGGAGCTGCCCGGACACGACCTGACCGCCGGCACCGAGGCGTTCGCGCCGCTGGACGACGTGGTCGAGCAGACCGTCGCCGAGATCGTCCGGCGCGGGCTGAGCGACGTCCTGCTGTGGGGCCACTCCTCGGGCACCGCCTTCGCCGCCGAGACGGCCCGCCGGCTGGAGCGCGGCGGCGTGACCGTACAGCGGCTCTTCCTGGCCGCCCAGCTGCCCGGCGACGCCGCGGCCCGCCGCGCCGCCATGACCGAACTGTCTGCCCGCGGCGACGCGGAGATCGCCGCGGCCCTGAGCGCGGAAGGCGGCTACACCGAACTCGGTGAGCTGGACGAACGGCGTGCCGAGCACGTCGGCGCCGCCTACCGCCACGACTGCCTCGCCGCCCACCAGTACTTCGCCGGCCTGCTGACGGACCCGCCGGCGGCGAAGCTCGCCGCGCCGGTCACCGTCGTCGTGGCCGCCGACGACCCGAGCACGGCCGGGGCGGGGGAGCGGTACCGCGACTGGCAGCTGCTGGCCGACGACGTCCAGCTGCACGAACTGACCGAAGGCGGCCATTACTTCCTGCGCACCCGCCCGGACCTGGCGGCACAGGCCGTCCGGGCGGCCGCCGCCCTATTGGCTTCTTGAACCGGTAACGAAAGGAAGAACAGAAATGTCGTCATTCCCGGCGTCCCTGCTCGATGTGGAGCGACAGCCAGGCAGGCCCCCGATGGTGCGGGCCGAGACCGGCGGTGACACGGCGGGCTGGGTGGCCGAGCACCGCGACGCGCTGCGCGCCGCCGTTGCCGAACACGGCTCGCTGCTCGTCCGCGGTCTGGGCTTACGGGACGCGAGCGGGGCCGGCGCCGTCTTCCGGCGGCTGGCCACCGGCCTGTTGACCGAGAAGGAGGCGTTCGCGCCACGGCGGACGTACGCCGACGGGGTGTACTCCTCCACCAAGTGGCCGCCGAACCAGCAGATGTGCATGCATCACGAGCTGAGTTACACCCTCACCTTCCCGGGCCTGATGATGTTCGCCTGCCTGACCGCGCCCGCCGAGGGCGGCGCGACCGCGGTGGCCGACGCACCCAGCGTCCTGGACGCGCTCCCCGCCGACCTGGTGGCGCGGTTCGAGCGGGAGGGCTGGCTCCTCACCCGCAGTTACAACGAGGACATCGGCGCGTCCTGGGCCGAGGCGTTCGGCACCGAGAACCCCAAGGAGGTCGAGCAGTACTGCCGCGCCAACGCCATCGACTTCGCGTGGCAGGACGACGGCGGGCTGCGCACCCGCCAGCGCCGCAGCGCCGTGGTGCACCATCCGGTCACCGGCCGGCGCTGCTGGTTCAACCAGGTCGCCTTCCTGAACGAATGGACCATGGATCCGGACGTGCACGAATTCATGGTGGACGAGTACGGCGCCGACGGGCTGCCGTTCAACACCCGCTTCGGCAACGGCGACCCCATCGGAGAGGACATCGTGCAACTGCTCAACGAGGTCTACGAAAAGCACACGGCACGCGAACCGTGGCAGGCCGGTGACCTGCTGCTGGTGGACAACATCCGGACCGCGCACAGCCGGGAGCCCTTCGAGGGGCCGCGCGAGGTGCTGGTGGGGATGGCCGACGGGGTGCGGCTCGCCGACTGCGCGCCCACGGTCGAGGTGATGGCCCGATGACGACCATCGACTCCGCCGACGCCCGGGCCGCCGGGCAGGAGCCCACGGGCGTGCCGCCCTTCGCGGTGATCTCCGGGACCCAGGTGCAGCGCGCCCTGCGGGGACGCGAGCGGGAGATCGTCGACCTGGTGGAGGCCACCTACCGGCTGCACGACGCCGGCGAGACGGTCAACCCGCCCTCGTACTTCCTGCGGTTCCCGGACCGTCCGTCCTCCCGGATCATCGCGCTGCCGGCCTCGGTGGGCGGCCCGGACCGGGTGGACGGCCTGAAGTGGATCTCCAGCTTCCCGGAGAACGTGGCGGCCGGCATCCCGCGGGCCTCGGCGGTCCTCATCCTGAATGACTACGCCACCGGCTACCCGTTCGCCTGCCTGGAGAGCTCGATCATCTCCGCGACCCGGACGGCCGCCTCGGCGGCGTCGGCGGCCGACTGGCTCAGCCGCGGCCGGCCCCGCCCGGTACGCGTGGGCTTCTTCGGCACGGGTCTGATCGCCCGCTACATCCACACCTTCCTGGCCGCCACCGGCTGGGAGTTCGAGGAGATCGGCGTGCACGACGTGTCCGCCGACAGCGCGGCGGGCTTCCGCACGTATCTGGAACAGTCCGGCACCAAGGGCCGGATCACCGTCCACGACAGCGCCGAACAGCTGATCCGGCTCAGCGACCTGGTCATCTTCGCCACCGTCGCCGGCAAGCCGCACGTCACCGACGTGTCGTGGTTCGCACACCATCCACTGGTGCTGCACGTCTCGCTGCGCGACCTCGCGCCGCAGATCGTGCTGGCATCCGCCAACATCGTCGACGACGTCGAGCACTGCCTGAAGGCCGACACCTCACCGCACCTGGCCGAACAGCTCACCGGCAACAGGGAGTTCCTGCACGGGACGCTGGCCGAGGTGATGTCGGGGAAGGCGCGGCCGCCGGCCGGCCGCCCGCTGGTCTTCTCGCCGTTCGGGCTAGGGGTCCTGGACCTGGCGGTCGGCAAGTACGTCTACGACGAAGTGGTCCGCTCGGGGGAGCTGCACGTCATCGACGGCTTCTTCCACGAGCTGCGCCGGTACGGATGAGCGGCCGGGTCCTCCGGCCGCACATGGGGGGTCATCACATGAGGGGGTCATCGTGCCAGTCATATCCGTTCCCCTGGAGTTCAATGAGGAAGAGCTCTATGTCGACCTGCGGTCGACCTTCGGACAGCAGCTGTACCTGAAGTGCGAGGGATTCAACTTCGCCGGCTCGATCAAGCTCAAGGCGGCGGCCGAGATGGTCGCGGCCGCCGAGCGCAGGGGAGTCCTGCTGCCCGGATCGGTCATCATCGAGTCCTCGTCCGGGAACCTGGGCGTGGCGCTGAGCATGATCGCGGCGAGCAAGGGCTACCGGTTCCTGTGCGTCACCGATCCGCGGTGCAACCTCTCCACCCGGCGCATGATGGAGGCGCTGGGCAGTGAGGTGCACACCGTCACCGAACCGGACCCCGAGAGCGGGTACCTGGGCGCCCGGCTGGACTACGTCCGGAAGATGTGCGCCTCCGACGACCGGTACGTGTGGCTGAACCAGCACGCGAACCCGGACAATTGGAAGGCGCACTACCGCACCACGGCGCCCGCCATCGCCCGGCAGTTCCCCGACCTGGACGTGCTGTTCGTCGGGGCCGGCACCACCGGCACGCTGATGGGCTGCGCGCGCTACTTCTGGGAGTACCACCGCAGGGTACGGGTGATCGCCGTCGACAGCGTCGGCTCGGTGACGTTCGGAGGCCCCCCGGGCCGCCGGATGATCCCCGGCCTGGGCACCAGCGTCCGCCCCGCGCTGCTCGACGAGACCTACGTGGACGAGGTCATCCGGGTACGGGAGGTCGACACCATCCGGGCCTGCCACCGGCTCGCCCGCAACGGCTTCCTGTTCGGCGGTTCGACCGGCACCGTGGTGAGCGGTGCGGTCGAGTGGCTCGCCGAACACGACGACCCGGACCTGACCGCGGTGGCCATCGCCCCTGACCTCGGCGAGCGCTACCTCGACACCATCTACCAGACCAACTGGCTGCAGGACCTGTACGGCGAAGAAGTCCTCAGCCCCGACGGCCTGACGGCCGGCTCCCGCTCGGCCTGACACCACGCGCCCCAGGGCGCCGAACCGCACGGTCACCGGCCCCGCCCCCAACGGGGACCGGTGACCGCGCACGCGGGCTCGCCCTTTTATCGTGAACGGGGATGTGCCGGCACCCGCACCGGCCGTGTGCGGTGGCTTTGTGGCGGTCTTGCGGTGGGGGTTCGGGGCGTAGTCAGCTGACCGCCATGAGGAGCTTGCGAAACAAGGGCGCCGCGATGCTGGTCGCGGTCGTGGTAGCGGGAGCACTTCTGGGAGGGGAATCGGGCATGCGGGCGGCGGCCGCCGATGCCGGTGCGGGGAATCCGTCGGCGGCTGCTCCGGGGCTGGGCGTCGACCTCGACACGGTGACGATTCCGCAGCTGCAGGCGCGGATGGGGGACGGTTCACTGACCTCGTCGGCGCTCACCAGGGCCTATCTGCAGCGGATCAAAGCCATCGATCCCAGGATCCACGCGGTGCTGCGTACGGACCCGACGGCTCTGCGGCAGGCCGCCGCGAGTGATGCCAGGCATCGGCGCGGTACGGTCCGCGGGCCGCTCGACGGCATCCCTGTCCTGGTCAAGGACAACGTGAACACCCGCGGGCTGGCCACGACGGCCGGTTCGCCGGCGCTGGCCGGGAAGCCGCCCCGTACGGACGCCGACCTGGTGACGCGGTTGCGGAAGGCCGGGGCGGTGATCCTCGGCAAGGCCAATCTGTCGGAATGGGCGAACTTCCGGGCGGAGAAGTCGACGTCGGGGTGGTCGGCGGTGGGCGGGCAGACCCATAACCCGTACGTGCTGGACCGTAACCCGTGCGGGTCCTCCTCCGGCTCGGCCGCCGCGATCGCCGCGTCCCTGGCGCAGGTGGCGATCGGTACGGAGACGGACGGGTCCATCGTGTGCCCGGCCAGTATCAACGGGGTGGTGGGTCACAAGCCGAGTCTCGGTGTGGTCAGCCAGGACGGCATCGTGCCGATCTCCGCGGAGCAGGACACCGCTGGACCCATGGCGCGCAACGTCACCGACACCGCGCTCACGCTGTCGGTGATCAGTGGTGCCGGCGGCCTCACGGACACCGTGCTCCGCCCCGACGGCCTGCGGGGGAAGCGGATCGGTCTGTGGCGGCTGCCCTCGCTCGGGCCGGAGGTGGATGCCCTGATGACCCGTACGGCGAAGAAGTTGCGCGCGGCGGGGGCCGAGGTCGTCGAGGTGACGCTGCCGTATCAGAAGCGAGTGGCCGAACTGGAATTCCCGGCGCTGCTGAGTGAGTTCCACCGGGACATCGACGCCTACCTGGCCACCCGCCACGGGCCGCGGGACCTCGCCGGACTCATCGAGTTCAACCGTACGCATCCCGCGGAGCGGACGTGTTTTGCCGGACAGGAAGTGTTCGAGCAGGCGCTCGCCGCGCCGTCGACCACCGACCCGAAGTACCGGGCCATGCGCGCGGAGCTGAAGGGCCTCTCCCGGCGTTCCATCGACGAGACGATGGCCGCCCACCGGCTCGACGCCATTGCCGCGCCGGCCGATTCGGCCGCGTGGCGGACCGACTGCGCGGCGGGCGACCCCGAAGGGGCCTCGCCCTCCACCCCGGCGGCCGTCGCCGGATACCCGTCCCTGTCGGTGCCGGCCGGCTTCGTGGGTGAGCTGCCCGTCGGACTGATGCTGATGGCCGGTGACCGCCAGGACGGCAAGCTGCTGTCACTCGGGGCTTCGGTGGAGGACCGGCTGGACGCCTGGCGCCCACCGCGCTACCTCCCGACGGTCGGGTGACGGCGCCTTCCGGTGAATGAGACGGCGGTGCTCATCCGGGCTGCCCGGTGGGCACCGTCCGGCCGGTTCCCCCAGGCGGTCGCGTTGCGTCATGCGCGCCTCTGCATGGCCGCCCGGCTCCTGCCCTTTCCCTTCTTGCGCAGCTTGCGGAGCCGTGCCCGATCCGCGGCCTCCCGTCGGGCCCGGCTCGCGGCCACTCCCCGGTAGAGCCCGCCGCCGACCACCGAGGTTGCCGCGAACGCCAGCAGGGAAACCCAGGCGCCCGGCAGTTCCGTGCAGTACTCGGAACAGTGGCGCGCTCGCACCGTACCCACCACCAGTCCGGTGGCGAAGAAGGCGACGACGCCTCCGGTCCCGCCCACGAACCGGCGTACCGCGCGCGGAATCCGCAGCGTCCGGCGTGTGTCGGCGAAGGAGATCCACCAGCCGCCGAAGGCGCCCGCCACGGCCACGAGCCCGCACGTCACCCCGAATCCGGCCGGGCCGCCGACCCACCCTTCGAGCAGCCCCGGGTCCCTGCGCACCAGCCACCGGGGCAGGCCGACGACCGCCAGCACCGCGCCAACGAACACCACCGCCAGTCCCAGCAGAGCCACGATCTCGGCCGCGCCTCGCGCCCTGTCCCGCAGGCCCGCGCTCGTCTCCTCGGTCGGCATCTCCGGTTCCTCCGCTGCCCTGGTCACTGGTGGGCAGTCACCTTACGAGACCGCGACCGGGACCGAGGCCGAGACCCTGCCGGGCCTACCGCACGTCCGTACTGGCCTGAGTCCCGCCGGTGGCCCTCACCGCTCCGCCGACGTCAGCACGCTCACGCCATTCGCCGTGACGATCGCGCCGATCGCCAGCCACTCGATCCAGTGCAGCGCCTGGCCCAGCATCGCCCAGCCCACCAGGGCTGCCAGCACCGGATTGACGCTCATGAAGATGCCGAAGAACCGGGCCGGCACCCGGCGCAGCGAGAACAGGTCGGCCAGCATCGGTACCGCGGAGGACAGCACGCCGGCCGCCGCCGCGTACGCCACCGCGCTCGCCGTGGGCGGCCGGTGGGCCAGCACGACGAGGCCGACCGGCACGTACAGCAGCGCGGAGAGGCCGGCGGCCGCCGCCGACCCCTCCGTACCGGGCAGCCGGGCGCCGACCGTACGGTTCAGCAGGATGTAGGAGGCCCAGCAGGCGGCGGCGAGCAGGCCGAGGCCGATCCCCGCGTAGTCCGTGCTCGGCTGGGGGCGGGTCAGCGCGACCACGGCGGCCCCGGCGATCAGCGCGCACAGGCCGTCGGCGGGGCGGCGGGAGGCGGACAGCGCCACCGCCAGCGGCCCGCAGAATTCCAGTGTCACCGCCAGGCCGAGCCCGATCCGGTCGATCGCGGTGTACAGGGACAGGTTCATCGTGGCGAACGCCACCGCCAGGCAGAGCACGGGCCACCACTGCCGCCAGGTGAACGCCCGCAGCCTCGGCCGGCCCACCGCCAGCAGGAGCACGCCGGCCACCCACTGCCGTACGGCCACCACGCCCGCGGGCCCGATGACCGGGAACGCCAGCGCCGCGGTCGCGGCACCGACCTGGTTGGCGAGCCCGCTGCCGGTCATCAGCGCCGTGCCCACCAGCCGGTCCGGCGTGCGCGGTGAGGCCGTCGCCGGCCGGCCGGCGACGACGGGGCGGGACAGGTCCTCTCCACTGTGGCTACGCGTCATGCACGGCAGGATCGGCCGCGTCCGCGCATACGCAAAATGCATGCGGAGTCTTATCTATACGCTGGAGTCATGGATATGGAGCTGCGCCACCTGCGGTGCCTGGTGGCCATCGTCGACACCGGGAGCTTCACCGACGCCGCCATCGAGCTGGGCGTCTCCCAGGCCGCCGTGTCCCGCACCCTCGGCGCGCTCGAGGGCGTCCTCGGCGTACAGCTGCTGCACCGCACCAGCCGGTGCGTCACGCCCACCACCGCCGGGGTGCAGGTGCTGGCCCGCGCCCGGCAGCTGCTCGCCGACGCCGACAACCTCATACGGGAGGCCACCACGGGCCACACCCGGCTGCGCATCGGCCACGCCTGGTCGGCCATGGGCCGCCACACCACCGCCTACCAGCGCCGCTGGGCAGCGCTCCACCCCGACGTCGAACTCCAGCTGATCCGCACCAACTCCGCCACCGGCGGCCTGGCCGAGGGCCTGTGCGACCTCGCGGTCGTCCGCCGGTCCTTCGACGGCGACCGCTTCGCCAGCGCCGCCGTCGGCACGGAGCGGCGCTGCTGCGCGCTGGCCGCCGACGACCCCTGGGCGAAACGCCGCTCCGTGCCGCTCGCCGACGCCGCCACCCGCACCGTGCTCGTCGACCGGCGCACCGGCACCACCACGGCCGAGCTGTGGCCGGAGGGCGAGCGCCCGGTCATCGAACACACCCGGGACGTCGACGACTGGCTCGCGGCCATCGCGGCGGGCCGCGGCATCGGCATCACCCCCGCGAGCACCGCCAGCCAGTACCGCCGCGAGGGCATCGTCTTCCGCCCGCTGCGGCACGCCCCGCCCGTCACCGTCCACATGATCTGGCGGCGGCACGACCCGCACCCCGCGACGCACGCCGCGGTGGCCCTGCTGGCGGACCTCTACCGGGAGGCCGGCGGCCGGTGAGGCGTGCCCCACCGGCCCCGGCTGCAGCGGTTCCGGTCAGGACCCGCCGAGGGCGGCCAGCCGGGTGATCCGCAGGTGACCGTTGTCCTTCCCCGGGTGCCGGCTCGTCAGGCCGAGCCTGACCCGGGTGGTGCGCACGGCGTCGAACGTGATCCGGGTGGGAGAGTCCGAGGCGTCCGCCCATGCGATGCGGACGCGGTCCGCCGGTACGTACTCCCGGCCGTCCCAGTAGCTGACGGTGAGTGAGCCGGGGAGCGCGTACGTGGCGTCGTCCGTGGTGAACGACACCTCCAGGCCCGCCACGTGGCGCCGCCGCGACCAGGTCACCGCCACCCAGTCCGCCGGCCGCGCCGCGCTGATCGCGGGCAGCAGGCCGGTCGCGGCCATGCGGTAGTGGTTCGACCAGCCCGTTGCCGCGTCCCCGTCGAGCATCGCGGCCGGCACGGTGTCCGGCGCGCCGGAGAAGCTCGCGTCCGCCGTCGGCCCGCCGGCCACGGCCTCCCGCGCCCCGCCCGCCGTGACCAGGGGCAGGGCGGTCCAAGCGGTCCGGCTGCTCCCCGTCACCCCGATCCGGGCCGAGGCCGCGTGCAGCCCCTTCGCGCGCGCCGTGACCGTCACCGCCCTGGCCCCGCCGGCGGGCCGTACGATCGCGAGGGCCTTGCCGTGGAAGGCGGAGCGCACGGGGGAGCGGTAGTTCTGGGCGCTCTCCTGCTGCCCGTTGTCGGCGCCGAGCAGGTGCCCGCCGGTCACCTGGAAGGTCAGCGCGTGGTCTGCGCCGGGCACCAGGACGCCTCGGGAGTCGGTCACCTCGGCGGTGACGAAGACGAGCCCGTCCGCGGTGGTTTCCCTCCGGTCCGGCGTCAGCCGCACCGCCGTGGCCTCGCCCGCGGTGCGCAGGGTGTCGCGGGCCACCTCACGGCCGTTGCGGCGCGCCACCGCCACCAGCATCCCCGGCTCGAAGGGCACCCGCCAGGTCAGGTGGAGACGGCCCGCACTGCCGTTGGGGCTGGTGTAACTGCCGGGGTACGGGCCCGAGGTGACGGTCTTGTCGTCGCCGGTCGCCTCGGTCGTCTCCAGGTACTCCCGGCCGTCCGCGGTCTTCTTGCGGTCGAAGCGGCGCACGCCGAGCGACCGGCCGTTGAGGAACAGCTCCACGGTGTCGGCGTTGGTGTACGCCCACACCGTGACCGTCTCCTTGGGGCGGTGGTCCGTCCAGTCCATGGGCACCAGGTGCACCATGGGCGTCGTGCTCCACTGGCTGCGGAACAGCGAGAACTGGTCCTTGGGGAAGCCCGCGGTGTCCACCGCGCCGAAGAACGACGACTTGACGGGAAAGACGTCGTCGTACGGGGTGGGCTCACCGAGGTAGTCGATGCCGGTCCACAGGAACTGACCGCCGAACCACTCCCGGTCCCGGTCCTTCTTCAGGGCGTACTCGCCGCTCATCGTCCACGACTCCAGGTTGTTGTCGTAGGACGAGGCGCCGCGCCGCCCCGGTGTGTGGTTCTCCCCGGTGTTGAGCTGGTCCGGGGTCTCGTACACGCCGCGGGTCGAGGTGCTCGACGAGCTCTCGGACTCGAAGAAGAAGGTGTCCGGGTACTTGGCGTGCAGCGCGTCCACGGAGGCGGCCGAGTTGTAGTTCAGCCCCACGCCGTCGAGCATGCGCAGGATGCGGTCCTGCGGGGAGCCGTCCTTCGGCACACCGCGGTACTTGTCCGAGCCGATGACCACCGGGCGGGTCGGGTCGGCCGTACGCACCGCCTCGACCAGCCGTTCGGCCATCGCCACGCCGGCCTCGGCGGTGCTGTCCGGGATCTCGTTGCCGATGGACCACATCACCACGGCGGGCGAGTTCTTCGCGGCGTGCACCATCTCCTTGATGTCGGCGTCGCTGTGCTCGTCGAAGAAGCGGCCGTAGTCGTACCGGTTCTTCGGCGTGCGCCAGCAGTCGAACGCCTCGACCATCAGCAGGATGCCCAGCTCGTCGCAGAGCGAGACCACCTGGGGCGCGGGCGGGTTGTGCGAGGTGCGCAGGGCGTTGCCGCCCATCTCCCGCATGATCTCCAGCTGCCGCCGGGCCGCGTCGGGGTGAAAGGCGGCGCCCAGCGCACCGAGGTCGTGGTGCAGGTTCACGCCCTGCAGCTTCATCCGTTCGCCGTTGAGCGCGAAGCCGTGCGCGGGGTCGAGGGTGGCCCACCGCAGCCCGAACGGTGTGCTCGTCGCGTCCACGGTCCGGCCGCCGACGGTGACGCGGGTGTCGACGGTGTAGAGGTAGGGACGCTCGACCGACCACAGCCGGGGCTCGTCGATGCGCAGCTCCAGTGCCGTCGTCGCCGGGTCGCTGCCCAGCGTGGCGGGGGCCGTCGCCGAGCCGACCCGCCGGCCGTCCGCGTCCCGGACCGTCGCCGTCACCTCGGCCCGTACGTCCTTGTGTGCTTCGCTCACCGCGGCCACCGCCACCCGGACCGCTGCGTGCCCGGCGGCGACGTTCCGCGCGAGGTCCGGCGTGGTGACCGTGACACCGTGCCGGACGATGTGCACGGGGTCGGTGACGATCAGCCGTACGTCCCGGTGGATGCCGCTGCCGGAGTACCAGCGGCTGCTGGGGACCTGGTTGCGTGCCCGGACGGACAGCGTGTTGGCCGTCCGGCCGTCGGTGTGCGCGCGAGCGGTGAGGTCGACGGCGAAGCCGGTGTAGCCGTACGGGTGGGTGGCGACCAGCTCCCCGTTGAAGTGCACCTGTGCGTCCATGTACACCCCGTCGAACTCGACGGAGATGCGCTTGCCCGTGGTACTCGCCGGCAGCGTGAAGCTCTTGGTGTACCAGCCGAGTCCGCCGGGGAGGTAGCCGCTGCCCGCCGTGGTGCGCGCGTCCTGCACCGGGTCCAGGCCGATGCTCCAGTCGTGCGGCAGGTCCACCTCGTGCCAGGCGGCGTCGCCGTCCGCGGGCCGGGGCGCCTCCTCGCCGGTGGTGTTGACGAGGGCGAACCGCCACCCGTTGCGGAGGTCGCTCGCCCGCTCGGCACCCAGCGCTTCCCCGGCCGCCGGTGTGGCCCGCCCGGCGGCCGAAGCCGTGGGGTTCATCGCCAGTTGCGCACCGAGGACTCCGCCGAGGGTGGCGCCGGCTCCGCCCAGAACCGCGCGTCGTGAGATGGCCATGTGTGCCTTCCGGTATCCGTGAGGGGGGGTGACGGGGCAGCTGAACGCGCTGAGTCTGTCGAGTCCTGTTGATATATGTCAATGAAGACAACAAAACTTCTCAACTAGCCGCATGGCAGGGCTGTCTGATCCGCTGTCCGGCGGCCGTCGTCAGTGGTTCAAGAGGTGCTGTCCATGTCCGCGCGCCCGCGACCCGACCGCACGCAACAGCGCCCACGCCGTCGCCTGGTTCGCGCCGATCACCGGCTTGCCGAGGCGGTCCTCCAGCGCCGGGATCAGGTCGTACGTCGGCAGGGCCGTGCAGCTGACGAACACCGCTTCGGCCCCCGGCCGGTCCCCTTCCGCGACGGCGTCCTCGACCTGCCCGGGCCGCACGTCGTACACCTCGTCGGTGGACCCCAGCCCCAGGGAGGTCAGCCCGGCCACCTCGAATCCGGCCGCCTCCAGATAGTCCGCCAGATGCCGGTCGACGGGCGGCTGGTACGGGTGGACCACGGCGACCCGGCGGGCGCCGACCGCCCGCAGCGCGGCGGTGACGGCACCACTGGTCGTCAGGGCCCGCCGCACACCGCGCGCCGTCATCTCCGCCCGCAGCGCCGCCTCACCGGCAGCCCCGCCGACGAACGTGCAGGCCGTGCAGAGGTACGCCACGGCCGCCGGCATGCCGCCGGGCGCCGACCGCAGCTCCCGCAGCGGTTCGGCGAGCATCTCCGGGCGGCCGAGCCGGGAGACCAGCTGCCGGTTGTCCTCGTACGTCACCGGCTGTGTGAAGGCCGTCGCGCACTCCACCTCCGGCGGCACCCACCGCAGCAGCTCGGCGCGGCGCGTGAAGTCGAACGAGGCCACCACCCCGACCCGCTGCCGCCCGCCTTCGCCGGCTTCCTCGCTGCCGTGCCGCATGGCACCGAGGCTAGTGGGGCGGGAGCGGATCAGGCGGTCGGCGCGGCGGGCGCGGTCCGGGCGCCGCCCGTGCCGGTCGCCGCGGCGGGGGAGCCCTCGGCCAGCCGCCGCTCCATGACCTCGGCCAGCCGGCTCATCGCGGCCACGACCCGGTCCCGGTCCTCGCCCAGCCCGGCGAGGAGTTCGGTCTCGACGGCGAGCTGGCGCGGGAAGAGGGCGTCGATGGCCTCCTCGCCCGCCGGGGTGACGGTGACGAGCGCGGCCCGGCGGTCGGCGGGGTTGGGCACGCGCTCGATGAAGCCGCGCTTCTCCAGCTTGGCCAGCGCCTTGCTCATCCCCGCCCGCGAGACGCCCATGTTGGCGGCGAGGCGGCGGGCGATGGACGGTTCGTCGGCGTACCGCAGCGGCACCAGCACGTCCAGTTCGGGCGCGGTGAGCGGGGCGCCGTCGTAGAGCGGTTCCACCGCCTGGTCGAAGAGGGCGATGATGCGCTTGGCCAGCGCCACCACCTCCATGGGCGAGGTGTCCAGACCGGGGTTGTGGGCGGCCCACTGCTCGCGCACGGCGGACGGGGGGAGGGTCACGGACGCTCCTTTGTAAACCAGTGAACTATTGGTTACCTTTTACGGATGGTATCTCCGCCTCATACTTCCAGCGACACTCCGCCCGGCACCGACGCGGGCAGGCACGCGGATGCCGGACACGCCGAGCACGCCGCCGACGCCGCGGGCCGGCCGCCCAAGCGCGCGGGCGCGCTGATCGCCGTCCTCGGCGCGCTCACCGGCGTCGCCCCGCTGGCCACCGACATGTACGTGCCGGGCTTCCCCGCCATGGGCGCGACCCTGCACGCGAGCAGTTCCGCCGTCCAGCTCACCATGACGGCCTTCCTGGCCGGCCTCGTCGTCGGCCAGGTGCTGGTGGGCCCGGTCAGTGACGGCCTCGGGCGGCGCGGACTCCTCATATGGGGCAGCATCGGCTTCACCGTCCTCTCCGTGGCCTGCGCCGTCGCCCCGACCATCGAGGTGCTGACCGCGGCCCGGTTCCTGCAGGGCGTGTGCGGAGCCGCCGGCATGGTCCTGGCCCGCGCGGTGCTCACCGACCTCTTCCACGGCCCGGACATCCCGCGCTACTTCGCACTGCTGTCACAGATCCTCGGTGTCGCGCCGGTCGCGGCGCCCGTGGTCGGCGGTGCCGTCCTGTCCGTCGCCACCTGGCGTGCCGTCTTCGTCGTGCTGGCCGCCATCGGCGCCCTGCTGCTGCTCGCCGTACTGGCCAAGGTCCCGGAGTCGCTGCCGTCCGAGCGCCGGCACCGCGGCGGCATCGGCGGCACCTTCCGCGCGATGGGCGCGCTGCTCGGCAACCGCGCCTTCATGGGGTACGTCCTCGTCCTCGGCTTCAGCGCGGCCGCCCTGTTCGGGTACATCAGCGGTTCGAGCTTCGTCTTCGAGAACCTCTACGGCGTCTCCGCGACCGTCTACTCGCTGATCTTCGCCTGCAACGCCATCGCCATGCTGCTCGCCGGCGCGGCCTTCGGCAGGCTGGCGCGCCGCCGCGTCCCCCTGAACACCCTCCTCACCGCCGGCGTCTGCGTCTCCGTACTGGGCGCGCTGGTGCAGGTCCTGCTGCTGGCCACCGTCGGCGGCACCCTGGCCGGCACCTGGATCTGCCTGTTCCTCACGCTGGGCGGCATCGGCGTGACCTTCCCGGCGACGATGAGCCTCGGCCAGACCCTGGGCCGCGCAGCCCCGGGCGCCGCCTCCGCGCTGCTCGGCGGCCTCCAGTTCCTCTTCGGCGCGGTCGCCTCCCCGCTGGTGGGCGCCTTCGGCGAGGACAGCTCGGCCCCGATGGCACTGCTCATGCTCATCGCCCTGGCCGCTGCCGCCCTCTGCCTGCTGACCCTCGTACGGCCGTGGCAGCGCCGGGGCGAGACGACGGGCTGAGGACCGGGTGCGGGCGCGGCCGGGGGCGGTCGGCCCGCTCTTCCGGGCCGCGCACTGCTGAAGGTCAGCCGCCGGCCGACTCCGGTGCCCACTCGGTGACGAGCCGGGTGAAGGCGCGGGACGCGGCGGACCGGTAGCCGGTGTCGCGGTGGAGCAGGGTGGCGGTACGGGAGGGGAGTGCGGGGATGAGGGGGTGGGGGAGAGGTGGGGGTGGTCGCGGGTGATGGCGTCGGGCAGCACGGTGGCGAGCGGGGTGCGCCGGACGATCTCGGTGAGCGCGTTGAGGGAGTTCGCCTCCACCGCGACGCGCGGGCGGACCCGGTGCTGGGCGAAGTGCTCGTCGATGCGGCGACGGGTGGCGAAGTCGCTGCTCAGGAGTACTAGTTGACGGTCGGTCAGCTCGGTCACCGGGAGCGGCTCCCGGCGTCCGGCGTCGGGGTGGTGCGGGCCGACGACGAGGCCGAGGGTCTCGGTGAACAGCTCCGTCGCGGCGATCCCCGGCAGATGGGCGGCGGTGAAGGCGATGGCCAGGTCGAGACGGTCGGCCAGCAGCTCCGTCTCGATGCGGTCCTGCGTCATCTCCCGCACGCTCAGCGTGATGCCGGGATGCGCGGCGTGGAACCCGGCGACGAGCGGACCGGTGAGATAGGCGGTGAAGGTCGGGGTCACCGCGAGCCGCAGGTGGCCGCGCGAAAGGTCCTGCACGTCGAGCACGGCCCGCTCACCGGCCGCGAGGTCCCGCAGGGCGCGCCGGGCGTACTGCACGTACGCGGCCCCGGCGTCGGTCAGCCGTACGGTGCGCCCCGTACGGTCCAGCAGCTGGGCGCCGAGCGCCTTCTCCAGCTGCTTGATCTGCTGCGACAGGGTCGGCTGGGAGATGTGCAGCTCTTCGGCGGCGCGGGTGTAGTTGGCGTGCTCGGCGACCGCGAGCAGATAACGCAGGTGACGCAGTTCCGGCCTCATGGCGGCTCACTATAGGCGAGCGGCGTACAACTATAGACCGCATCGATCGCAGTAATGGCCAGTGTGTCTTGGACGCTATACCTCCAGCTCATGCACAGTGGAAAAGGTCCAGGGCCGGCGCCCGACGGCCGCCGGCCCGCCCCTTCAGCCACCCCGCACCCCGGAGGACCCGCATGGACTTCGCGCAGCGCACCATCGACATCGCCCGCCAGAACGTCGAGGAGGGCGGCCGGCCGTTCGCCACCGTCATCGTCAAGGACGGCGAGATCCTGGCCGAGAGCCCGAACCGGGTCGCGCAGACCAACGACCCCACCGCCCACGCCGAGGTGCTCGCCATCCGCGAGGCGTGCACGAAGCTGGGCACCGAGCACCTGACGGGCACCGTCATCTACGTCCTCGCCCACCCCTGCCCCATGTGCCTGGGCGCGCTGTACTACTGCAGCCCGGACGAGGTCGTCTTCCTCACCACCCGCGAGGAGTACGAGCCGCACTACGTGGACGACCGCAAGTACTTCGAACTCGCCACGTTCTACGGCGAGTTCGCCAAGGACTGGAGCGAGCGCCGGCTGCCGATGCGACATGAGTCCCGCGAGGCCGCGATCGACGTGTACCGGACCTGGCAGCAGCGCAACGGCGGCGAGCGCCGCGTGACGGGCGCACCGACCGCCTGACGGCAGGACGGCGGCCCGTACGTACTGACCGCAGGGCGCCGGCAGGCGTCCGCACCGTGGCCCCGACGGGCATCCGCCGGGGCCACGGTGCGTCTCAGCCGCGCGCCGACAGCAGGCGTGCGAGGGCGGTGTAGCCGTTGCGTTCGGCGTGCTGGAGGGCGGTCACGCCCTTTCCGTCGGCGAGACCGGGGTCGGCCCCCGCGTCCAGCAGCAGTGCCACGATCTGCTGGTGGTCCCGGCCGCCGTCGCCGAGGATCACCGCCTCCAGCAGTGCGGTCCAGCCGAGCCGGTTGACGTGATCGACGTCGATGTGGATGCCGGGGTTGGTCAGGACCTCGCGCACGTACGCGACGTGGCCGCGCTCGGACGCCGGGATGAGGGAGACGCCACCGTAGCGGTTGACGAGGGTGTAGTCGGGGTGCGCGGGGATCAGCGCCCGGGCCATCTCCACGCTGCCGGTCACGCCCGTCACCAGCCACGGTGTGTCCTGCCGTCAGTCCCGCGCGTCCGGGTCGGCACCGGCCTCCACCAGCGCCTTCGCCGCCTCGACGTGATCCTCGGTGACGGCGAGCAGGAGCGGTGTACGGCGCTTGGCGTCGCGTGTTTCGAGGCGCGCGCCACGCTCGATCGCCGCGCGCACGGCCCGTGCGTCACCGGTCTTGGCCGCCTTGAGCAGCGCGCGGTCGGCCGCTGGATCGGCCGGCCGCTTCGGAGCGGCGGAGCCGGCGGGGGACGGGGACGTCCGCCCGGCCGAGGGCTTCTGCTGCGCCGACCTGTGCGCCGGCCTGTCGTCCCCGAGCGAGGAGGCGCACCCCGCGAGCAGCATCACACCGCCGACCAGGATGCCGAGCGTGAGGGCCGGGGCGGGGGTCGGACGCGTGTGCCGTCTTGTGGCACCGCGGGCCCCTGCGCCGCGTTCCCCGGCCCCTGGGACCCCGGCGCCACTTGCCGACCGGCCCGGCCGCGCGTCGCTCCGTACCGCGTCGCTTCGTAGCGCGGTGTTCCGTACGACGGTGCTGCGCTTCACGGTGCTGCGTCCGAGGAGCCGGTTGACGGCTCCTCGGTGCGGGGTGTCACGACGCATGGTGCCTCCTTGGGCTGGGGTGAGCGTGGGCGGGCCGGTGCGCGGGGGCCGTACGGTCCATCCTCGGACCGCGCGCACGCACCGCGGATCGGTGGAGCGGCTCCGCTGCCCGTGCGCACCGGACGACGGCCGTATCGGCCGATCGGCTGATGTGTTCGCGGGCCCGCGCCCGCCCGGCCCGCTGGGCCGCGGCATATCGTTGCGGTGCGACCGGCCGGTAAGAGGCGGCCGGGTACCGGTAAGGGCGAGGGGCAGGAACGTGGCGGCAGGAACCGGCCGGCGGGCCGACGGCGAACGGCCGATGGCGGAGGAGTCCGAGCGCGTCCCGCTGAGCGAACGCGCCCGCGACGCCATCCGCGAGCGCGTCATCGACGGCCGCTATCCGCAGGGCGCGCGCGTGGTGGAGCGCGAAGTGGCGGAGGAACTGCGCATGTCGCGGGTCCCGGTGCGGGAGGCGCTGCGCGGCCTGGTGGCCGAAGGGCTGCTGGAGCTGCTGCCGCACAGCGGCGTACGGGTGCGGCGGCTGGACCGTACCGATGTGGAGCACCTGTACGAGGTGTGGGAGCCGCTCGCCATCCAGGCGTCGCGCCTGGCGGCACGTCGGGTGGCGGACGCGGCCCCCGACGAGCCGCTGCTGCTGGCCGGGCTGCGGGCCGCGCTGGAGCGCGCCGAGACGGCGGCGGCCGACGGCGAGCCGGGCCGCGAGGTCGTGGCCAACACGGCGTTCCACGACGGGATCGTGGCGCTGTCGGGCAACCCGCTGCTCGCGCAGACGATGGCCCGGCTCAGCTGGCAGCTCCGGCTGCTGTTCGGGCTGAACTCCGAGCCGGACCACATGCGCGTGCAGCACCGCGCGATGTACGAGCGGATCGCCGCCGGGGACCCGGACGCCGCCGCAGCGCTGACCCTGGTCCACGTCCGGGACAGCCGGGTGGCCGCGCTCCGCGCCGTCTCGGTGTGAGTACTCCGGCTGCTCTCGCTGCATCACTTTTGTATACCTGATGCCTCGGAGTGGCGTGCAGGGGCGTCCGGTGCCTACCCCGTTGGGCCTCTGTAGAGCAGCATAATGGGGTAAACGGTACGGCTTTGCCTCACGCCATTGTTTGCCCGATCCCACTTGGTATACAAAGTGCCGCAGGTCGGCAAGCAGGGCCTCGGTCCGCCGGCTTCCCCCACGCGCGTTCCGTCCGCCCCTTCCCTCGCTCCAGGAGCAGTCCCATGTGCGGTGACCCCAACACTCCTCCGCCCTTCCGCCACACCCGGCGCGGCGTCCTCGCCGGCGCCGCCGCACTGGCCGCTGCCGGCACCGTGCTGACGGGCCGGGCCGAAGCCTCGGCGGCGGCCCCGGCCGCCGCGGGCCGCCCCGGCACCCCGGCCGGCGACAAGGTGCTGGGCGGCGCCTCCCTCGTCATCGAGGGCGGCACCCTCCTCGACCCGCTCACCGGCAAGGTCACCGAGGACTCCGTCGTCGTCATCGAGCGCGGGACCGTACGGGCGGCCGGCAGCCGGGACGCCACCCGCGCGGCACGCGCGGCGCTGCCCGACGGCACTCCGGTGCAGGACGCGGACGGCCGGTGGGTGCTGCCCGGCCTGGTGGAGTCGCACATCCACCTCAACACCGTCGCCGAGGCGCGCGACGCCGTGCGGCAGGGCGCCACCAGCGCGCGCAGCGGCTCGACCAACTTCTTCCAGGACATCGCCGTACGCGAGGTCGCCCGCCGCTTCCCGCGGCAGGCCCCGCGGCTGCGCGCCGCCGGCGTCTTCGTCACCCCCGACCTGGCCGACACCCTGCTCGCCGACCCCGACCTGGCACCGCTCGCCGGCTTGAAGGACGGCGTACGGTCGCACGAGGCGCTGCGCCACATGGTGCGGGTCAACCTCGCCCGCGGCGTCGACGTCGTGAAGACCCGGGTCAACGAGCGGGCCGGGCTGCCGGACCAGGACCCGCTGACCCAGGTCTACGACCGGGAGCAGCTGGCGACCGTGGTGGCCGCCGCGCGCCGGGGCGGCGCCGGGGTGCTGTGCCACAGCTACAGCGAGAAGGGCTGCCACGACGCCGTCATGGCCGGGATCCGCAGTCTGGAGCACGGGGTGTTCGTCGGCGAGCACACCCTGCGCGAGATGCGCCGCCGCGGTACGTACTTCACGCCCACCCTCACCGCCATCTCCGGCATGATCGGCGACGACAACCCGGTACTCGACGAGCGCGGACGCCGGTACACCCCGATCCTGAAGGAGGCCGTGCGCGCCGCGCACGAGCTGGGCGTGCCGCTGGCGGCCGGCACCGACTCGTCCGGCGGCGAGGTGAACCCCATCGGCGGGGAGGTGGCGCTGATGCACGAGGCCGGGCTGTCCGCGCTGGACGCCATCCGTACGGCCACCACCAACGCCGCCGAGCTGCTCGGCCTGACGGGCACGGCGGGCCGGCTCGCCCCCGGTTTCGCCGGTGACGCCGTCCTGCTGTCCGGCGACCCGCTGGCCGACCCGTCGGTCCTCGCGCGGCCGTCCTCGGTGGTGCGGGCCGGCGTCGTCGTGGAGAACTGACCGAGGACAACTGACCGAGGGCGACTGATCGAGAACGGCTGATCGAGAAAAGGGGCGGGGCGGGCCCGGAGTTCCGGACCCGCCCCGCCGTCGACACCGGCTGTGGGCCGTGACGAGGATTCGGCACCGGCCGCCGGCCGTGATGAGGAGCAGGCACAGCAATGACGCACACCGAGCACCCGGACGACGCCGGGACGGCGCTCACCGCCACCGACCTCCAGCACCTGGAGCGGTGCGTCCGGCTCGCCGAGGAAGCGCTGGAGGCCGGCGACGAGCCCTTCGGCTCGCTGCTGGTCAGCGCCGACGGCGAGGTGCTGGCGGAGGACCGCAACCGGGTGCACAGCCTCGGCGACACCACCCGGCACCCGGAGATCGAACTGGCCCGCTGGGCCCACGCCCATCTCACCCCGGAGGAGCGGGCCGCCGCCACGGTCTACACGTCCGGCGAGCACTGCCCCATGTGCGCGGCCGCGCACGGCTGGCTCGGTCTCGGGCGCATCGTCTACGCCCACTCCTCGCGCCAACTGGGGCAGTGGCTGGGTGAGTTGGGTGTGGCGCCCGGACCGGTGGCGGGACTCCCCATCCAGGACGTGGTGCCCGGCCTGCCGGTGCGGGGGCCCGCACTCGGCCTGGCCGGCCGCATGCGCGAGCTGCACCGCCGCTTCCATGCGACGCGGCGTACGGGCACGCAGGCGGCCGGCTGACCCGTCACCGGAAGCGGGGACGGCCCCGCGGCCGTCACTCGGCGAGGGTGGCGGCCCCGGCCTGCGCGAACTTCTCGTCCAGGTCGCCGCTGGGCGCCCCCGCGACACCGATGCCCGCGACGGGCGCGCCCTTGGCGTCGACCGGCGCTCCGCCCGCGAGGAACAGCGTGCCGGGGATGTCCTTGAGCGTCGGCGCCGACTCCAGCCGCTTGGTCAGCTCGGACGTGGGCGCGTTCCAGGAGACCGCGGTGAACGCCTTCTTCTCGGCCGCCTCGTAGGACTGCGGGCCCGCGCCGTCGCCGCGCAGGGTGACCAGGGTGTTGCCGTTGCGGTCGACGACCGCGACGGACACGTGCTGGTTCGCCTTCTCCGCCGCCTTCAGCGCGCCCTGCGCGGCCTTCACGGCGGCGTCGGTGCCGAGGTGGGCCGAGCTGACCAGACCCTCGCTCTTCGCCTCGGCCTTCGGCGCGGCGGCGGCACCGCCCGCGGCGGCCGGGGCAGCGGGGGAGGCCTGCGCGGAGACGGCGCCGACGGTGCCGGCGACCAGCGCGGCGGCCACGGCGCCCCCGGCGACCAGACGGGTGCGCTTCGAGGTGTTCTTCACGTGCTTCATCGCGAAAGGCTCCAGAGTGTGTGGTGAGTGATGTCCGCTGACGTGATCCATGCTGGTTCCGGAACCGGCGGCAGGGCGTCGGCCCACCGGCTCCACCCGCCGAGCGGACCGGACGACGCCGGGGTCATCCGATCGGTTGACCCCGGCCCCGCACTTGCGGGGGCACCCTGGGACTGCCGGTACGAGTGGAAGGAGGCCGGAGTGGCGGTCACCCACCGGCAGCACACCGCGGCCGACCCCGACGCCGGATGGCTCGGCGCCGTCATGCACACCGCGTTCTTCGTGCTGCTCGGCGCCTCGCTGGTCCGGTTCCTGATCCGGCACCCCGGTGAGCCGCGCACCCCGTGGATCATCGCGCTGTCGGCCGCACTGGCCGCGCTGTACGTCCTCGTACCGGCACTGCGGACCCGGCCCTCACCCCGCAGGCCGGCCCGCCTGGCGTGGCTGGTCCTCGTCGTCGGCGGCTGGGTGGTCCTGGTGGTGCTCGCGCCGAGCTTCGCGTGGTGCGCGGTGCCACTGCTCTACACCGGGCTGCGCATGCTGCCGCCACGCGCCGCCGTCGCCCTGGTCGCGCTGCTCACCGTCTTCGTGGTCGCGGCGCAGCTGCAGCTCGCCGGCTGGGCCGACCCCAACCTGCTGCTCGCGCCGCCCGCCGTGGCCGCCGTCGCCACCGCCGTCTTCGTCCACATGCAGCGGCAGTCGGCCCGGCAGCGCGCCCTCATCGACGACCTCGTCCGTACCCGGCGCGACCTGGCCGCCACCGAACGGCGCGCGGGCACCCTCGCCGAACGCCAGCGGCTCGCCATGGAGATCCACGACACGCTCGCCCAGGGACTGTCCAGCCAGCGCATGCTCCTCCAGGCCGCCGACCGGGTCTGGGAGGCGGCCCCCGACCGGGCACGCGGCCATGTCCACGCGGCCGCGGCGGTGGCCGAGCGCAACCTCGCCGAGGCCCGGCGGTTCGTCCACGACCTCGCCCCGGCGGACCTGGCCGACGGCGGCTCCCTCGCCGAGGCACTGCACACCCTCGCCGCACGCGAGAGCACCGGCACACTGACCGTGCGCTGCCACATCGAGGGCACCCCGGCCGCACTGCCCGAGCGGATCGAGGCCACCCTGCTGCGCATCGCCCAGGGCGCCCTGGCCAATGTGCGCGAACACGCCGCCGCGACCACCGCCAACCTCACCCTGACCTGCCTGGACGACCAGATCGTGCTCGACGTCGCGGACGACGGCCGCGGCTTCGCGCCGGAGCAGGCCGGGACCGGCGCGCCCGCCCGGCAGGCGTCCGACGACGGCCTGCGCGGCCACGGGCTGCCCGCGATCCGGGCTCGGCTGCGGCAGGCCGGCGGCACCCTGACCATCGAGTCGGCCCCGGGAGAAGGCACCGTCCTCTCCGCCTCGATCCCGCTGGATCCCTCGGACACACTGAACCCTCCGGAGCACGCGTGAGCACCTCATCCACCGCCGCGGCCCCCGTACGGCTGCTGATCTGCGACGACCACACCGTCGTACGCGCCGGACTGCTCGCCCTCCTGGGCAGCGCACCGGACATCGAGGTCGTCGGCGAGGCGGGCAGCGGCGAGGAGGCGGTGGCGCTGGCCGCGAAGCTGGTGCCGGACGTGGTGCTCATGGACCTGCAGCTCGGTCCCGGCATCGACGGCGTCGAGGCCACCCGCCGCATCACGGCGCACCGGGACGGCGCCCCGTACGTCCTGGTCCTCACCACCTACGACACCGACGCCGACATCACCCGCGCCATCGAGGCGGGCGCGACCGGCTACCTCCTCAAGGCCGAGCGGCCCGAGGAGCTGTTCGCCGCGATCCACTCCGCGGCGCAGGGCCGCACCGCGCTGTCGCCCCCGGTCGCCGGCCGCGTCATGGCCCGCATGCGCAGCCCGCGCCCCGCCCTCACCGCCCGTGAGCTGGACATCCTCGGCCAGCTCGCGCACGGCCTGGGCAACCGGGACATCGCCCGCGCGCTGTTCATCAGCGAGGCCACCGTGAAGACCCATCTGGGCCGGATCTACGACAAACTCGGCGTCGACACCCGCGCCGGCGCCGTGGCGGTCGCCAAGGAACAGCGCCTGCTGCCCTGACCCCGCACCGCACGCGCGCGGAGTGGCGCTGGTCTCGCTCTCCCGCTGATCCGCATGCGCACGCGAAGTGGGGTAAGAAGTGTCAGCGGCACTGCCCGGGAGGGCAGCCGCAGTGAGCGATACCCGCAGGAGAGGACGACATGACCACCGAGCTGAGCCCCGACGCCCTGACCACGCTCCTCGAGCGTGCCCGCCAGGACTACCAGGACCTCGTCGGGCGGGGGCTGTCGCTCGACCTCACCCGCGGCAAGCCCGCTCCCGAGCAGCTCGACCTCTCCGAGGACCTGCTGAGCCTGCCCGGCGGCCGGCACACCGCCGCCGACGGCACGGACGTACGGAACTACGGCGGCCTCCAGGGCCTGCCCGAGCTGCGCGAGATCTTCGCCGACCTGCTCCAGGTGCCCGCCGCGCAGCTCCTCGCGCTCGGCAACTCCAGCCTGGAGCTGATGCACGACTGCCTCGTGCACGCCCTGCTCGGGACCCTTCCCGGCGCCGCCTCGCGCTGGGTGGACCAGGAGCGCATCGCGTTCCTCTGCCCCGTACCCGGCTACGACCGGCACTTCGCGCTCTGCGAGCGGTTCGGCATCGACATGATCCAGGTGCCGATGACCGCCGACGGCCCGGACATGGACGTGGTGGAGCGGCTCGTCGCCGAGGACCCGGGCATCAAGGGCATCTGGTGCGTGCCCAAGTACAGCAACCCGACCGGCGTCAGCTACAGCGACGCGACCGTCGCCCGGCTCGCCGCCATGCCCACCGCAGCCCCCGACTTCCGGATCTTCTGGGACAACGCCTACGCGGTCCACCACCTCACCGACGAGCCCGTCGAGATCGCCGACCTGCTCGGCGCCTGCGCGGAGGCCGGCAACCCGGACCGCGCCTTCGTGTTCGGCTCCACCTCGAAGATCACCGCGGCCGGCGCCGGCGTCGCCTTCTTCGGCTCGTCCCCGGAGAACGTGCGCTGGCTCCTCGCGCACAACGCCAAGCGGTCGATCGGCCCCGACAAGATCAATCAGCTGCGGCACGTGCTGTTCCTGCGGGACGCCGACGGGGTGCGCGCCCACATGGAGCGCCAGCGCGCCCTGCTCCAGCCCAAGTTCGAGGCCGTGGCCCGGATCCTGGAGGCCGAGCTGGGCGGCACCGGCCTCGCCACCTGGACCTCGCCCAAGGGCGGCTACTTCGTCACCCTGGAGGTACCGGACGGCTGCGCCAAGGAGGTCGTGCGCCGCGCCGCCGAGGCCGGCATCGTGCTGACCCCGGCCGGCGCCACGCACCCGTACGGCGACGACCCGCGCGACGCGGTCATCCGCATCGCCCCCAGCTACCCCGGCCCGGCCGAGCTGGAGCAGGCGATCCAGGGCCTCGCCGTCTGCGTCCGCCTCGTCGGGTACGAGAAGCGGGCCGCCTGAGCGGAACCGGGAAGGCGCCTGCCGGGGCGCGGCGCGATGCCGCAGCGCCGGGCCGCGGTCAGGCCGCCTCCGTCCCCGGTCCGGCGGCGGTCCGGGCCGGGGCGCGCAGCACAGCGGCCGTGCAGGCGGCGACGGCGCACAGCGCCACCGGCAGGAAGAACGTCACGTTGAGCGGGGCGAGCCGGGTCAGCGGCCCGATGACCGCTGGCCCGGCGAGCATGCCGAGGTAGCCGAGCCCGGCGACCCGCGAGACGTTGAGACCCGCCGCGTCCTGGTCGGCGTGGCCCGCCGCGCTGAACAACTGCGGGATGCAGCCCGACAGCCCGGCGCCGAACACGGCCCAGCCGACCAGGGCGAGTGGCACCCACGGGGAGAGCGACGCCACCGCCAGGCCCAGCGCA
>NZ_PQSQ01000105.1 GCF_002920575.1 Streptomyces sp. Ru73
GGCATAAATGCGGGTGCCCTTTTGCTGTGTCCACAGGAGCACCGGCCCGCGGAGGAGCCGGGGCTGTCGGCATGGATACCATGGCAGCCCGGCCACTCCGTGGACCGGTGGTCCGGCACCGCTCTTTCCCGCCCGTTCGCCGGGGGAAAGGTCCCAGCGAGGAGTTGCTCTTGCCAGACGAGGCCCAGCCGCTCTCCCCCCGCACGCCGGGGGGCGGCCCCGCCGCGCACCCGGACGCCCGGCCCGCGCCCGCGGGCGGCACCGCGGACGCGCCGAAGAACGGCGGGAAGGGAGCACCGGCGGGGCCCGGCCCGACGGCCGCCCGGCCCGCGGCGCCGGCGTCCAAGCCCGCCGTGCCGCCCTCGGCTCCCAAGCCGCTGCCGCCCGGCCACACCGGCCAGCCCGGCGGCCGCTCCGGTTCCTCCAACCGGGTGAGGGCCCGGCTGGCCCGTCTCGGTGTGCAGCGCCAGAGTCCGTACAACCCGGTCCTGGAGCCGCTGCTGCGGATCGTCCGCAGCAACGACCCCAAGATCGAGACGGCCACGCTCCGCCAGGTGGAGCGGGCCTACCAGGTCGCCGAGCGCTGGCACCGCGGCCAGAAGCGCAAGAGCGGCGATCCGTACATCACGCATCCGCTCGCGGTCACGACGATCCTCGCCGAGCTGGGCATGGACCCGGCGACGCTGATGGCCGGGCTGCTGCACGACACCGTCGAGGACACCGAGTACGGCCTGGACACCCTCCGCCGGGACTTCGGCGACCAGGTCGCGCTGCTGGTCGACGGCGTCACCAAGCTGGACAAGGTCAAGTTCGGCGAGGCCGCGCAGGCCGAGACGGTGCGCAAGATGGTCGTGGCGATGGCCAAGGACCCCCGGGTCCTGGTGATCAAGCTCGCCGACCGCCTGCACAACATGCGCACGATGCGCTACCTCAAGCGGGAGAAGCAGGAGAAGAAGGCCCGCGAGACGCTGGAGATCTATGCCCCGCTGGCGCACCGGCTGGGCATGAACACCATCAAGTGGGAGCTGGAGGACCTCGCCTTCGCGATCCTCTACCCCAAGATGTACGACGAGATCGTGCGGCTGGTCGCCGAGCGGGCGCCCAAGCGCGACGAATACCTCGCGATAGTCACCGACGAGGTCCAGGCCGATCTGCGCTCGGCGCGGATCAAGGCCACCGTCACGGGACGCCCCAAGCACTACTACAGCGTCTACCAGAAGATGATCGTCCGCGGCCGGGACTTCGCGGAGATCTACGACCTGGTGGGCATCCGTGTCCTCGTCGACACGGTCCGCGACTGTTACGCGGCGCTCGGCACGGTCCACGCGCGGTGGAATCCGGTCCCCGGCCGGTTCAAGGACTACATCGCGATGCCCAAGTTCAACATGTACCAGTCGTTGCACACGACGGTCATCGGGCCCAACGGCAAGCCGGTCGAGCTGCAGATCCGCACGTTCGACATGCACCGCCGCGCCGAGTACGGCATCGCCGCGCACTGGAAGTACAAGCAGGAGGCCGTGGCCGGCGCCTCCAAGGTCCGCACCGACGTGCCCAAGGGCAAGGCCGGCAAGGACGACGCGGTCAACGACATGGCGTGGCTGCGGCAGCTGCTGGACTGGCAGAAGGAGACCGAGGACCCGGGCGAGTTCCTGGAGTCGCTGCGCTTCGACCTCTCGCGCAACGAAGTCTTCGTCTTCACGCCCAAGGGCGACGTCATAGCGCTGCCGGCCGGCGCGACGCCGGTGGACTTCGCGTACGCGGTGCACACCGAGGTCGGGCACCGCACGATAGGCGCGCGGGTCAACGGCCGTCTGGTGCCGCTGGAATCGACCCTGGACAACGGCGACCTGGTGGAGGTCTTCACCTCCAAGGCGCCGGGGGCCGGGCCGTCCCGCGACTGGCTGGGCTTCGTCAAGTCGCCCCGGGCCCGCAACAAGATCCGCGCGTGGTTCTCCAAGGAGCGCCGCGACGAGGCGATCGAGCAGGGCAAGGACGCCATCGCGCGGGCCATGCGCAAGCAGAACCTGCCGATCCAGCGCATCCTGACCGGCGATTCGCTGGTGACGCTCGCGCACGAGATGCGCTATCCGGACATCTCCTCGCTGTACGCGGCGATCGGTGAGGGCCATGTCACCGCGCAGTCCGTCGTGCAGAAGCTGGTGCAGGCGCTCGGCGGCCAGGACGAGGCCACCGAGGACATCGCGGAGTCCACGCCGATCCGCCGCTCCAAGCGGCGCTCCAGCGCGGACCCGGGCGTGGTCGTCAAGGGCGTCGAGGACGTCTGGGTCAAGCTCGCGCGCTGCTGTACGCCGGTGCCGGGCGACCCGATCATCGGCTTCGTGACGCGCGGTTCCGGCGTATCGGTTCACCGCGCCGACTGCGTGAACGTCGACTCGCTCTCCAAGCAGCCCGAGCGGATTCTGGAAGTCGAGTGGGCGCCCACCCAGTCCTCGGTCTTCCTGGTCGCCATCCAGGTCGAGGCGCTGGACCGCTCCCGGCTCCTCTCGGACGTCACACGGGTCCTGTCCGACCAGCACGTCAACATCCTGTCCGCGGCGGTGCAGACCTCCCGCGACCGGGTGGCCACCTCCCGCTTCACCTTCGAGATGGGCGACCCCAAGCACCTCGGGCACGTCCTGAAGGCGGTACGGGGCGTGGAGGGCGTGTACGACGTCTACCGCGTCACCTCGGCCCGCCGGCCCAACTAGCGGACGGCAGACGCGAGGAGGGCCCCGGTACGGCGTACCGGGGCCCCCCTCGCGTGCTCGGGCTGCTCAGCCGCCGAACTCCTGCAGACCCTTCTGGGCCTGGTCCAGCAGGGCCTGGCGGCCCTCCAGCTCACGGGCGAGCTTGTCGGCCTTGGCGTCGTTGCCCGCCGCCCGGGCCGCGTCGATCTGCTTCTGGAGCTTGTCGACGGCGTCCTGGAGCTGGCCGGTCAGCCCCGCGGCACGGGCCCGCGCCTCGGGGTTGGTGCGCCGCCACTCGGCCTCCTCGGCCTCCTGGATGGCGCGCTCGACGGCGTGCATCCGGCCCTCGATCTTCGGGCGGGCGTCCCGTGGCACGTGGCCGATGGCCTCCCACCGCTCGTTGATCGAACGGAACGCGGCCCGCGCGGCCTTGAGGTCCGACACCGGGAGCAGCTTCTCCGCCTCGACGGCCAGCTCCTCCTTCTTGGTGAGGTTCTCCCGCTGCTCGGCGTCCCGCTCGGCGAAGACCTCGCTGCGGGCCTGGAAGAAGACGTCCTGGGCGCCGCGGAAGCGGTTCCACAGGTCGTCCTCGTGCTCGCGCTGGGCGCGGCCCGCGGCCTTCCACTCCTGCATCAGCTCGCGGTACCGGGCGGCGGTCGGGCCCCAGTCCGTCGAGTTCGACAGCGCCTCGGCGTCCGCGACCAGCTTCTCCTTGATCTGCCGGGCCTGCTCGCGCTGCGCGTCCAGGGACGCGAAGTGGGCCTTGCGGCGCTTGGAGAACGCCGACCGGGCGTGCGAGAAGCGGTGCCACAGCTCGTCGTCGGACTTGCGGTCCAGCCGCGGCAGCCCCTTCCAGGTGTCGACCAGGGCCCGCAGCCGCTCGCCGGCCACCCGCCACTGCTCGCTCTGGGCCAGCTCCTCGGCCTCGGCGACCAGCTTCTCCTTCGCCGCCCTGGCCTCGTCCGTCTGCCGGGCCTTGGCCGCCTTGCGCTCCTCGCGGCGGGCCTCGACCGTCCGGACGAGCGCGTCCAGGCGCGTGCGCAGGGCGTCCAGGTCGCCCACCGCGTGGTGCTCGTCCACCTGCTGCCGCAGGTGGTCGATGGCGGTCATGGCGTCCTTGGCCGACAGATCGGTGGTCTTGACCCGCCGCTCGAGGAGGCCGATCTCGACGACCAGGCCCTCATACTTGCGCTCGAAGTAGGCGAGGGCCTCCTCGGGAGATCCCGCCTGCCACGATCCGACGACCTTCTCGCCGTCGGCGGTACGCACGTACACGGTCCCCGTCTCATCGACGCGGCCCCATGGGTCGCTGCTCACAGCGCCTCCTCCACATGATGCCGGCGGGAGCGCGGGGCTCCGGGCATCGTCCACAGTTTCTGTCCGGCGGGACTGCGCCCCGGCCGGTCCGACGGACTGTTCTTGCGGGTGAGGGTGGCAGCCGTCGGAGCAGGCACCCTACCCAACGCCAATCTAGGCGACCGGCGGCCCGGCTGTCCGCATCCCGCACGACCGAAATTCCGTGGTCCAGGCAAGGATGGCCGGAGTACGTCAGGACTTCGTGACGCGGGCGCGGTCGATGACGACGGTGGCGTTCGGTGCGGTGTTCTGCGTCTGCGGGTCGGGGGTGGAACCGGCCTTGGCGATCTTCTTCAGGACGTCCATGCCCTGCGTGATCGTCCCGAACGGGGTGTAGTTCGGCGGCAGCTTGCTGTCCTGGAAGACCAGGAAGAACTGGCTGCCGCCGGTGTTCCGGGTCTTCTCGCTCCGCCCGTCGTACCGGTTCGCCATCGCGACCGTGCCGGCCGGGTAGACGCCGCCCTTGAGCCGCGGGTCCTTGAGGTTCTCGTCGGGGATCGTGTAGCCGGGGGTGCCCTGGCCGGTGCCGGTGGGGTCGCCGCACTGCAGGACGTGCAGGCCGTCGTCGACCAGGCGGTGGCACCTGCTGTGGTCGAAGTAGCCCTCGCGGCTGAGGAAGGCGAAGGAGTTGACCGTGTGCGGCGCCTTCTTCGCGTCCAGCTTCATGGCGATGTCGCCGCAGGTGGTGGCGAGCTTCGCGGTGTACGAAGCGGACGTGTCCACCGTCAGCTCCGGCTCCTTCTTCCACTGCTTCTTCGACGGCTCGCCCTTCGCGGGCGCGGCGCACGGGTCCTTCGGCCGCTGCTCGGCCGCCGCCTTCGCGTCGTTGTCGTTGTCCGCGCCGACCAGGCCCGCCGTCGCGTACGCGGCGCCGCCCGCGGCGAGCGCCACCGCGAGGACGGCCGCGAGGATCACGTTCCGCCGCTTGGTCTTCCGCCGGGCCTCGGCACGCCGCTGTGCCTGCCGCTCGTACTTCTGGCGCGCGAGCTGCTTGCGCCGCTGCTCCCCCTTGACCACCAGGCCGTCTCCTTGGTCCGTGTGCTCCGCCGTGGCCGTACCGTATACGGGTTCGCTCCAGACGGAGTCCCGCCGGTAGGCTCTGAACAGCAGAGATCTTGCAGCATGTTTCTGTGAGATCCGCCAGGGCCGCGAGCCGGGGCCCGCCAGGATCTGTCCGCCGGACGATAGAAGGACGAACGTGCTGATTGCCGGGTTCCCCGCCGGGGCCTGGGGCACCAATTGCTATTTGGTCGCCCCCGCCGCGGGTGAGGAGTGCGTGATCATCGACCCGGGCCACCAGGCCACCCAGGGCGTCGAGGAAGCGGTCAGGAAGCATCGCCTCAAGCCCGTCGCCGTCGTCCTCACTCACGGCCACATCGACCATGTCGCCTCGGTGGTGCCGGTCTGCGGCGCGCACGACGTCCCCGCCTGGATCCACCCCGAGGACCGCTACATGATGAGCGACCCGGAGAAGGCGCTGGGCCGCTCGATCGGACAGCAGCTGATGGGCGAGCTGACCGTGGGCGAGCCGGACGACGTCAAGGAGCTGGCGGACGGCGGCACGCTGGAGCTGGCGGGGCTGGAGTTCTCCGTCGCGCACGCGCCGGGCCATACCAAGGGGTCGGTGACGTTCAGGATGCCCGAGCAGGCGGACATCCCGCCGGTCTTCTTCTCGGGCGACCTGCTCTTCGCCGGCTCCATCGGACGCACCGACCTGCCCGGCGGCGACCACGCCGAGATCCTCCGGTCGCTGGAGCGCGTGTGCCTCCCGCTGGACGACTCGACCGTGGTGCTGTCGGGCCACGGCCCCCAGACCACCATCGGCCAGGAGCGCGCCACCAACCCCTTCCTTCGGGAGGTGGCCGCCGGCCTCGGAACGGGCCCCCAGAGCCCGGCTCCGCGACGAGGAATGTGACGAAAGCTTCCGTGAGCACCTTCAAGGCCCCCAAGGGCACCTACGACCTGATCCCGCCGCAGTCCGCGACCTACCTGGCGGTCCGCGACGCGATCTCCGGACCCCTCAAGCGTTCCGGCTACGGCTACATCGAGACCCCCGGCTTCGAGAACGTCGAGCTGTTCGCGCGCGGCGTCGGCGAGTCCACCGACATCGTCACGAAGGAGATGTACGCCTTCGAGACCAAGGGCGGCGACAAGCTCGCGCTGCGCCCCGAGGGCACCGCTTCCGTGCTGCGCGCCGCGCTGGAGGCCAACCTCCACAAGGCGGGCAACCTCCCCGTCAAGCTCTGGTACTCCGGCTCGTACTACCGCTACGAGCGCCCGCAGAAGGGCCGCTACCGGCACTTCTCGCAGGTCGGCGCGGAGGCCATCGGCGCCGAGGACCCGGCGCTGGACGCCGAGCTGATCATCCTGGCGAACGACGCGTACCGCTCGCTGGGCCTGCGCAACTTCCGCATCCTGCTGAACAGCCTCGGCGACAAGGAGTGCCGCCCCGCCTACCGGGCCGCGCTGCAGGACTTCCTGCGCGCCCTGGACCTGGACGAGGACACCCGCCGCCGCATCGAGATCAACCCGCTGCGGGTCCTGGACGACAAGCGCCCGGACGTGCAGAAGCAGCTGGCGGACGCGCCGCTGCTGCGCGACCACCTCTGCGAGAACTGCAAGGCGTACCACGAGCAGGTGCGCGAGCTGCTGACCGCGGCGGGCGTGGCCTACGAGGACGACCCCCGGCTGGTCCGCGGCCTGGACTACTACACCCGCACCACCTTCGAGTTCGTCCACGACGGGCTCGGCTCGCAGTCCGCGGTGGGCGGCGGCGGCCGGTACGACGGCCTGTCGGAGATGATCGGCGGCCCCGCGCTGCCGTCCGTCGGCTGGGCGCTGGGCGTGGACCGCACGGTCCTCGCGCTGGAGGCCGAGGGCGTGGAGCTGGCGATCCCCGCCAGCACCGCCGTCTACGCGGTGCCGCTGGGCGAGGAGGCCCGCCGGGTGCTCTTCGGCACGGTCACCGAGCTGCGCAGGGCCGGTCTCGCGACCGACTTCGCGTACGGCGGCAAGGGCCTGAAGAACGCCATGAAGTCCGCGAACCGCTCCGGCGCGCGCCTCGCGATCGTCGCCGGCGAGCGGGACCTCGCGGAGGGCATGGTGCAGCTGAAGGACCTGGAGAGCGGCGAGCAGTCGCCGGTCGCGCTGGACGCGGTGGTCGAGGAGGTTCGGCGCAAGCTGGGCTGAACCGTCGTCTTTATGTGCGAAGGGCCCGGGGGCGATGCGCCGCCGGGCCCTTCGTCATGGGCCGGGAGCCCTTCCGGGGGCCGTCGGCTTTATGCCCTTCCGACGGTGAACGGTGGGACGCTTGCGGCACAATGTGAGGCCCACCGGGCCGACTGGCCATCCTGATCGACGGAACGGCGATATGACGACGACTACGCTTGATGACGTGTCCACCGACCACGCCTCCGACGGCGCCGGCGACCGCACCATCGGCGCGGGCCGTCCGTTCGCCCTCCTCCTCGTGATCACCGGAGTGCTCGGCCTCCTCGCGTCCTGGATCATCACCCTCGACGAGCACCAGCTGCTGAAGGACCCGAACTTCAAGCCGGCCTGCAGCATCAACCCGATCATCTCCTGCGGCAGCGTCATGAAGAGCGCCCAGGCGACGGTCTTCGGCTTCCCGAACCCGATGGCCGGGCTGGTCTGCTTCGGCGTGGTGGTGGCCATCGGCATGGCGGTGCTCGCCCGGGCCCGCTTCCGCGCCTGGTACTGGGTCGGCCTGAACATCGGCACGCTGCTCGGCACGGTCTTCTGCATGTGGCTGATGTCCCAGACGCTGTACGTGATCAACGCGCTGTGCCTGTGGTGCACGCTGACCTGGATCGTCACGATCCTGATGTTCTGGTACACCACCGTGCACAACATCAAGCACCACATCATCAAGGTGCCGGCCGGGCTGCGCAGTGCCGTCCTGGAGTTCCACTGGGTCGTGCCGGTGCTCTGGTACGGCGTGATCGCGGTGCTCATCCTGACCAAGTGGTGGACGCAGTACTGGAGCACGCTGCTCTGAGGCGCGAAAGGGCCGGCACGACGCGGGCGCCGGACGCGTTGTCAGTACCGTGAATTAGGGTCGAAGCGTGGAGCCCGACCTGTTCACCGCCGCCGCCGAAGACCGCCAGGAGAAGGACCCCGCGGGGTCCCCGCTCGCCGTACGGATGCGTCCGCGCACCCTGGACGAGGTGGTCGGCCAGCAGCATCTGCTCAAGCCCGGATCGCCGCTGCGGCGGCTGGTGGGGGAGGGGCAGGGCGGCCCGGCGGGGCCGTCCTCGGTGTTCCTGTGGGGCCCGCCGGGGATCGGCAAGACCACCCTCGCGTACGTCGTCAGCCAGGCGACCAACAAGCGCTTCGTGGAGCTCTCCGCGATCACCGCGGGGGTCAAGGAGGTGCGGGCCGTCATCGACGGCGCCCGCCGCGCCTCCGGCGGGTACGGCAAGGAGACCGTCCTCTTCCTGGACGAGATCCACCGCTTCAGCAAGGCCCAGCAGGACTCCCTGCTCCCGGCGGTGGAGAACCGCTGGGTGACCCTCATCGCGGCGACCACGGAGAATCCGTACTTCTCGGTCATCTCGCCGCTGCTCTCCCGTTCGCTGCTGCTGACGCTGGAGCCGCTCACCGACGACGACCTGCGCGGGCTGCTGCGGCGCGCGCTGACCGACGCGCGCGGGCTGGCGGGCGCGGTGACGCTGCCCGAGGACACCGAGGAGCACCTGCTGCGGATCGCGGGCGGTGACGCCCGGCGGGCGCTGACGGCCCTGGAGGCCGGTGCCGGGTCCGCGATCTCCAAGGGCGAGAAGGAGATCACGCTCCAGACGCTGGAGGAGTCCGTCGACCGGGCCGCCGTGAAGTACGACCGGGCCGGCGACCAGCACTACGACGTGGCCAGCGCGCTGATCAAGTCCATCCGCGGCTCGGACGTGGACGCGGCGCTGCACTATCTGGCGCGGATGATCGAGGCGGGCGAGGACCCGCGGTTCATCGCCCGGCGGCTGATGATCTCCGCGAGCGAGGACATCGGGCTGGCCGATCCCTCGGCGCTGCAGACGGCGGTGGCCGCGGCCCAGGCCGTCGCGATGATCGGTTTCCCCGAGGCGCGGATCACGCTGAGCCAGGCGACGATCGCGCTGGCCCTCGCGCCCAAGTCCAACGCGGCGTACCTGGCCATCGACGCGGCGCTCGCCGACGTGCGCGCCGGGCACGCCGGGCCGGTGCCCGCGCATCTGCGGGACAGCCACTACCAGGGCGCGAAGAAGCTGGGCCACGGCAAGGGGTACCAGTACCCGCACGATCTGCCGGGCGGCATCGCGGCCCAGCAGTACGCGCCGGACGAGGTGCACGGCAAGCGGTACTACCACCCCACGCGGTACGGCTCCGAGGCGCGCTACTACGACGTGGTGGAGCGGGTGCGCGGCCGGCTGGCGGGGGAGTCGGGCCCCTCGGGCGAGTGAGGCCGCTGCGGAGGGCGGCGTTCCGCAACGGCACGGCAGGGCCCTGTCGAGCGGGGGCGGCTCACGAGATATCTTGATGTCGAGCAATGTTGCAGACGTGGAGCGGAGCACCGGTGACTGACTCGACCATCATCTATACGCACACCGACGAGGCCCCGGCCCTGGCGACGTATTCGTTCCTGCCGGTGATCGAGGCCTACGCCTCGACGGCCGGTGTCGCCGTGGAGAGCCGTGACATCTCGCTGGCGGGCCGGATCATCGCCAGCTTCCCCGAGCGTCTTCGGGAGGACCAGCGCATCGACGACGCGCTGGCGGAGCTCGGCGAGCTGGCGAAGACGCCCGAGGCGAACATCATCAAGCTGCCGAACATCTCGGCCTCGATCCCGCAGCTCAAGGCCGCGATCGCCGAGCTGCAGGAGCAGGGCTACGCCCTCCCGGACTACCCGGACGACCCGAAGACCGACGAGGAGCGCGACATCCGCGCCCGGTACGACAAGGTCAAGGGCTCGGCCGTCAACCCGGTCCTGCGCGAGGGCAACTCCGACCGCCGCGCTCCCGCGTCGGTCAAGAACTACGCCAAGGCCAACCCGCACCGCATGGGTGCCTGGAGCGCCGACTCCAAGACCAACGTCGCCCACATGACCGGCGACGACTTCCGCTCCACCGAGAAGTCCGTCGTCATCGCCGAGGACGGCACGCTCCGCATCGAGCTGGTCGGTGACGACGGCACCACCACCGTGCTGCGCGAGTCGGTACCGGTCCTCGCGGGCGAGGTCGTGGACGCCGCCGTCATGCGCGTCGGCGCGCTGCGCGAGTTCCTGAAGGAGCAGGTCGCCCGCGCCAAGGCCGAGGGCGTGCTGTTCTCCGTGCACCTCAAGGCCACGATGATGAAGGTCTCCGACCCGATCATCTTCGGTCACGTGGTGCGCGCCTTCTTCCCGAAGACCTTCGCGAAGTACGCCGACGTGCTCGCCGGCGCCGGCCTGACCCCGAACGACGGTCTGGGCGGCATCTGGAAGGGCCTTGAGTCCCTGCCCCAGGGCGAGGAGATCAAGGCGTCCTTCGACGCGGAGCTGGCCGAGGGCCCGGACCTGGCCATGGTCGACTCGCACCGCGGCATCACCAACCTGCACGTCCCCAGCGACGTCATCGTGGACGCCTCCATGCCCGCGATGATCCGCACCTCGGGCCACATGTGGAACAAGGACGACCAGGAGCAGGACGCGCTGGCCGTCATCCCGGACAGCTCGTACGCCGGCGTCTACCAGGCCGTCATCGACGACTGCAAGGCGAACGGCGCGTACGACCCGTCCACCATGGGCTCGGTGCCGAACGTCGGTCTGATGGCGCAGAAGGCCGAGGAGTACGGCAGCCACGACAAGACCTTCGAGATCCCGGCCACCGGCACCGTGCGGGTCGTCGACGCCAACGGCACCGCGCTGCTGGAGCAGACGGTCAGCGCCGGCGACATCTTCCGCGCCTGCCAGACCAAGGACGTCCCGATCCGCGACTGGGTGAAGCTGGCCGTCACCCGCGCCCGCGCGACCGGCGACCCGGCCGTGTTCTGGCTGGACGAGAGCCGCGCGCACGACGCGAACCTGATCGCCAAGGTCAAGCAGTACCTCCCCGAGCACGACACCGAGGGCCTGCAGATCGAGATCATGTCCCCGGTCGAGGCGACGAAGTTCTCGGTGGAGCGCATCCGCCGCGGCGAGAACACCATCTCGGTGACCGGCAACGTGCTGCGTGACTACCTCACCGACCTCTTCCCGATCCTGGAGCTGGGCACCAGCGCCAAGATGCTGTCGGTGGTCCCGCTCATCAACGGCGGTGGCCTCTTCGAGACCGGCGCCGGCGGCTCCGCGCCCAAGCACGTCCAGCAGCTGGTCAAGGAGAACTACCTGCGCTGGGACTCGCTGGGTGAGTTCCTCGCGCTCGCGGTGAGCTTCGAGCACCTGGCGCAGAAGACGGGCAACGCGCGCGCCCAGATCCTCGCCGACACGCTGGACCGCGCCACCGGCACGTTCCTCAACGAGAACAAGTCCCCCAGCCGCAAGCTGGGCGGCATCGACAACCGCGGCAGCCACTTCTACCTGGCCCTGTACTGGGCCCAGGAGCTGGCGAAGCAGACCGAGGACGCGCAGCTCGCCGAGGCGTTCGCCGAGCTGGCCAAGACGCTGGCCGAGCAGGAGCAGACCATCGTCGACGAGCTGATCGCCGTCCAGGGCAAGCCGGTTGACATCGGCGGCTACTACCAGCCCGACCCGGCCAAGGCCGAGGCCGTCATGCGCCCGTCCGCGACGCTGAACAAGGCGCTCGCCGCGCTCAGCGCCTGACGCACCCCGCGGCGGGCCGCCCGCCGCACACGAACCGCCCCTCCCGGCCCGGTGCCGGGAGGGGCGGTCCCGTCTGCGGAGGACGGCCGGGGGCGGGTGCGGCGGCCGGGACGGCGCCGTTGCCGTCGCGGGCGCTCACGCCGCGGCGTCGAAGAGGTGGTGCATCGCCCGCCGCAGCTCCATCAGGTCGCGGACCGGCGTGGGGAAGTCGAACCGGGCGTCGAAGGTCTGCGCCCCGGGGTCGGAGAAGCGGACCCGCAGCCCGAAGCGGTCCAGCGCACGGGGACGACGGAGCCGCGTGCCGCGCAGACCCGCTCGGCCCGGTCGCCGAGCAGCCCGCACAGGTCGCGGACCTGCTCGCCGTGCGCGGTGTGCAGGTGCTGCAGCAGCTCCGCCTCGTGGCCCGCCACCGGATCGGGAGCGGCCGTGGCGAACTCCTCGGGCTCGACGGAGGCCGCACCCCAGAGATCGTCCACGGTGGCCTCGCCGACCTCCAGGCGGAGCATCATCCAGGCGGCGCGCCCGACGGGGCCGGCGGCCGGCCGCAGGGCTTCGCCGATGCCGAGCAGCTCGCCGACGGGGTGCCGCTCGGCGAGCAGCCGGGCCGCGTGCGCCCGGTCCTCACCGCGTACGGGGGTGAGCCAGCCGGCCACCCAGGCCCGGCCGCGAATGCGGTGCGGCACCGAAACCGGAGCGACGTCCGTGAGTTCCATCACGGCGGTGACGTCGTCGTCCTGGGCGTGTGCGGCCGCACGTGCGGCCGCCGAGTCCCCAGGAACCAGCAACAGCACGTCTCCTGAGCCGTCGACCGTTCTGCAGGCGGGCGCGGCGAAGCCGGTCTCGTCGGGATCGTGGACTCCGGGAATGGTCAGAGAGGCCATAGCATGGGAATCCACGAGGGTTCGCACACGCTCGGCGGCGGTGGGCTGCTGGGCGTCTTCCGTGGGACGCGGCTGACCCGCCTCAGTGCTCTCATCTGCACTGGGCAGGGGGTTCCCAGGTCGAAACATGCGGTCTCCTCGCGCTGCTAAGGTAAGCCTCACCTAACTTACATCGGAGGTTCGTTCCACGTGAACCAGTCGCGTCCCAAGGTCAAGAAGTCCCGCGCCCTCGGCATCGCGCTGACGCCGAAGGCCGTCAAGTACTTCGAGGCCCGCCCGTACCCGCCCGGCGAGCACGGCCGCGGCCGCAAGCAGAACAGTGACTACAAGGTCCGGCTGCTGGAGAAGCAGCGGCTGCGTGCCCAGTACGACATCAGCGAGCGCCAGATGGTGCGTGCCTACGACCGCGCCCGCAAGGTCGACATGAAGACCGGCGAGGCGCTGATCATCGAGCTGGAGCGCCGCCTGGACGCGCTCGTCCTGCGCTCCGGCCTGGCCCGCACGATCTACCAGGCCCGCCAGATGGTCGTCCACGGCCACATCTCGGTGAACGACCGCAAGGTCGACAAGCCGTCCTTCCGCGTCCGCCCCGGCGACGTGGTGATGGTCCGCGAGCGCAGCCGCAACAAGCACCCCTTCCAGGTCGCGCGCGAGGGTGGCTACGCGCCCGACGGCGAGACCCCCCGCTACCTGGAGGTCAACCTGCAGGCGCTGGCGTTCCGCCTCGACCGGGACCCCAACCGCAAGGAGATCCCGGTCATCTGCGACGAGCAGCTGGTCGTCGAGTACTACGCACGCTGAGCGAGCCGAGTGCTCCGCGCGCCGGGCAACGGCCCGGCAGCGCAGGCCGCGCGCCGCACCCCGGCGCGCGCTGCCTCAGCCCGCCGTGTCCCCGCCGTTCGCGGCCGGGGAAACGGCGGGCTCGCCCCTTTCCGGGGCCCGGCCGCCGGCCGCCCCGCGCGGCCGCGGGAGACCGCCCACGATGCGGGCGACCGCCGCGTCCAGGTCCAGCGCCCGGCCCCGCCGCACCGCCGCCTCGTACCCCGCGTCGCCCAGCCGCTCGCGGGCCTGCCGCTCGCAGCGCTCGTGCGGCGCGTTGAAGGTGCGGGAGCCGAACAGCTGCGGCCCCACCGACGGCCAGATCCGCGCCGCCACCCCGTGCAGCACCGCCGCCTCCACCGAGTCCCCCTCGTCCCCCGTGACCAGCGCCAGTAACTCCACCGCCAGCACCGCGCCCAGCAGGTCGTGGAAGGCGTGGTCGAGCACCAGGCACTCGGTCAGCAGCCGGCGGGCGCCCGCCAGGTCCTGCCGCGTCCAGGCCGCGTAGGCCAGCACGTACAGCGCGTACGCCAGCGCCCACCGCTCGCCGTGGTCCGTGCAGACCTCCCGCACCTCGGCGCACAGCTCCTCGGCTCGCGCCGGATCGCCCCGGAAGGCCACCGCCATCGCCAGCTCGACCTGCGCCATCAGCACGTTGCTGTTCAGCTCGCCGATCTCCCGGTAGGCCGCCAGCGCCTCCCGCAGCAGCGTCTCGGCGCGCGGCATGTCGTCCCCGGTCAGCGCCAGGCAGCCCAGCCGGTGCCGGGCGTACGCCTCGGCCCGCGCGTTCCCCGTGCGCAGCGCCTCCGACCGGCACTCCTCCAGCACCCGCCGCGCACCGGCCGGATCGCCCTGGAGCACCGCAACGTAGCCGGTCACCCAGAGCGCCTTCAGCCGCGCGTCCTGGTGGTCGGCGGGCAGCCGCAGGGACCGCTCCAGCCAGTGCCGCCCTTCCGAGAGCCGGCCGCAGCCGACCCAGAAGAACCACAGCGTCCCGGCCAGGTACTGCCCCAGGTACGCCTCCTCCGGCACCTCCAGGCTGCTCTCCAGCGCCAGCCGCACGTTCGGCAGCTCCACGTCGATCCGCGCCGCCACCTCGTCCTGCCGCGGCCCGAACCAGTCCAGCTCGCACCAGGTCGCCAGGCCCACGTACCAGTCCCGGTGCCGGCGCCGCAGCCGCTCGGTCTCGTCCAGCGCCGCCAGCCACTCGGCGCCGTACGCGCGCACTGTGTCCAGCATCCGGTAGCGCACCCCGGCCCGGGTCTCCTCGCGGACCAGCACCGACTGCGCGACCAGCTCGGAGAGCACGTCCAGCAGTTCCTCGGCCGGCAGGTCGGGCCCCGAGCACACGTACTCGGCCGCCTCCAGGTCGAACTGGCCGGCGAACACCGACAGCCGCGCCCACAGCAGCCGCTCCCGCGGCGTGCACAGCTCGTGGCTCCAGCCGACGGCCGTGCGCAGCGTCTGATGGCGGGGGAGGACCACCCGGTCGGTGCCGGTCAGCAGCCGGAAGCGGTCGTCCAGCCGGTGCACCACCTGCTCGACGGAGAGGGCCCGCAGCCGGCCGGCGGCCAGCTCCAGGGCCAGCGGGATGCCGTCGAGCCGGTGGCACAGCTCGGCGACCGCGGCGGCATTGCTCCCGTCGACGGCGAACCCGGCGACCACGCAGCCCGCCCGGTCGGCGAAGAGGTCGCAGGCGTCCGCGTCCGGCAGCGGCGCCAGCGGATAGGTCCGCTCCCCGCACAGGCCCAGCGGCCGGCGGCCCGCCGCCAGCACCCGTAACCCGGGCGCCCGCCCCAGCAGCCGTGCCACCAGCGGCGCGCACTCGGCCACCAGGTGCTCGTAGCCGTCCAGGATCAGCAGCAGCTCACTGTCCGCGAGGTCGTCGCAGAGCGCGTCGCGCACCAGGCGGCCGCTGTGGTCGGTCAGCTCCAGGGCCTCGGCGACGGCGTGGTCCAGCAGGTGCGGCTCGCGCACGTCGGACAGTTCGACCAGCCACACCCCGTCGCAGAAGCGGTCCCGCAGGGCCCGCCCGAGCCGGGTGGCGAGCCGGGTCTTGCCCACCCCGCCCATCCCCGTGAGCGTGATCAGCCGGGCCTCCGCCACCATGGCGGTCAGCGCGGCCAGTTCCTCCGCGCGTCCGACGAACCGGTTCAGTTCGGCGGGCAGGTTGCCCGGGACGGGCGGGCGGCGGTCTGGGAAGGCGGGATCCGGTCCCCGGGAGCGTCGCATGACACACGGAGCGTACTCGGACCTGTGCGGACCGTACAATCGCGCCGCGGGGGAGCGGCCCCGCGGCCGGCGGCCCCGCCGCCACCCCGGAATGCGGCCGTGGCACGGGGGAACGCGGTGCGGACGGGGAGCCCCGGCGCGATAGGGTCGACACCTGCCGTTCGAGCAGGACGAGACAAGCAGAGAACCAGTCGGAAAGTGGTGTGAGCGTGTCCGGTGGAGAGGTGGCCGGGATCCTCGTGGCCGTCTTCTGGGCGATCCTGGTGTCGTTCCTCGCCCTGGTGCTGGTGAGGCTCGCGCAGACGCTGAAGGCGACCACCAAGATGGTCTCCGACGTGTCCGAGAAGGCCGTGCCGCTGCTCGCCGACGCCTCCGAGACCGTCCGCTCCGCGCACACCCAGCTCGCCCGCGTCGACGCGATCACCTCCGACGTCCAGGAAGTCACGGCCAACGCCTCCGCGCTCTCCTCGACCGTCTCCTCCGCCTTCGGCGGCCCGCTGGTCAAGGTCGCCGCGTTCGGCTACGGCGTCCGCCGCGCGATCGGCAGGAAGGGCGCACCGCCCGAGCCCGAGCGCACCGTCGTCGTCGGCCGCACCCTGCCCGCCGCCCGCCGGGGCGGGCGCCGCAACCGCCGTACCAAGGACTGATCACCGCGATGTTCCGCCGCGCATTCTGGTTCACCACCGGCGCCGCCGCCGGGGTGTGGGCCACCAACAAGGTCCACAGCAAGCTGCGCAAGCTCCAGCCCGACAGCCTCGCGGCGCAGGCAGCGGACAAGGCGGTGCAGACCGGCCACCGGCTGCGCCGATTTGCATTGGACGTACGCGACGGAATGGCGGACCGTGAAGAGCAGTTGCACGAAGCGCTCGGTCTGACGGAGACCGGAGCGGCGCGCGAACTGCCGCCCGCCCGCCGGACCGCCGCGCTCGAAGCAGACCACCCCACGACACGAATCACCCGGACAACCGGACCGAACCGAAACGAGGACCACTGATGGAGTCGGCTGAAATCCGCCGCCGCTGGCTGAGCTTCTTCGAGGAGCGCGGGCACACCGTCGTGCCCTCGGCGTCGCTCATCGCGGACGACCCGACGCTGCTGCTGGTCCCCGCGGGCATGGTGCCCTTCAAGCCGTACTTCCTCGGCGAGGTCAAGCCCCCGGCCCCGCGTGCCACCAGCGTCCAGAAGTGCGTGCGCACGCCGGACATCGAAGAGGTCGGCAAGACCACCCGGCACGGCACGTTCTTCCAGATGTGCGGCAACTTCTCCTTCGGCGACTACTTCAAGGAAGGCGCCATCAAGTACGCCTGGGAGCTGCTGACGACTCCCGTGGCGGACGGCGGCTACGGCCTGGAGCCCGAGAAGCTCTGGGTCACCGTCTACCTCGACGACGACGAGGCCGAGCGCATCTGGCACGAGGTCGTCGGCGTGCCCAAGGAGCGCATCCAGCGCCTGGGCAAGAAGGAGAACTACTGGTCCATGGGCGTGCCCGGCCCGTGCGGCCCGTGCTCCGAGATCAACTACGACCGCGGCCCGGAGTTCGGCATCGAGGGCGGCCCGGCCGTCAACGACGAGCGCTACGTGGAGATCTGGAACCTGGTCTTCATGCAGTACGAGCGCGGCGAGGGCATCGGCAAGGAGGACTTCGAGATCCTCGGCGAGCTGCCCAGCAAGAACATCGACACCGGCCTCGGTCTCGAGCGCCTCGCCATGATCCTGCAGGGCGTACAGAACATGTACGAGACCGACACCCTGCGCGTGGTCATCGACAAGGCCACCGACCTCACCGGCGTCGCCTACGGTGCCGGCCAGGACACCGACGTCTCGCTGCGCGTCGTCGCCGACCACATGCGCACCTCCGTCATGCTCATCGGAGACGGCGTCACGCCCGGCAACGAGGGCCGCGGCTACGTGCTGCGCCGCATCATGCGCCGCGCCATCCGCAACATGCGCCTGCTGGGCGCCACCGAGCCGGTCGTCGCCGACCTGGTCGACGTGGTCATCAAGACGATGGGCCAGCAGTACCCGGAGCTGATCCAGGACCGCAAGCGTATCGAGACCGTCGCCCTCGCCGAGGAGGCCGCCTTCCTCAAGACCCTGAAGGCCGGCACCAACATCCTCGACACCGCCGTCAGCGAGACCAAGGCCGCCGGCGGCAAGGTCCTCCCCGGCGACAAGGCGTTCCTGCTCCACGACACCTGGGGCTTCCCGATCGACCTCACCCTCGAAATGGCCGCCGAGCAGGGCCTGTCGGTGGACGAGGAGGGCTTCCGCCGCCTGATGAAGGAGCAGCGGGAGCGCGCCAAGGCCGACGCCCAGGCCAAGAAGCACGGCCACGCCGACATGTCGGCCTACCGCGAGGTCGCCGACAAGTCCGGTGCCACCGTCTTCACCGGCTACACCGACACCGAGGGCGAGTCCACGGTCGTCGGCCTGGTCGTCAACGGCGTCTCGGCCCCCGCGGCCCACGAGGGCGACGAGGTCGAGGTCGTCCTGGACCGCACCCCCTTCTACGCCGAGGGCGGCGGCCAGCTCGCCGACACCGGCCGCATCAAGACCGACACCGGCGCCGTGATCGAGGTCCGCGACGTCCAGCAGCCGGTCCCGGGCGTCACCGTCCACAAGGGCTCCGTCCAGGTCGGCGAGATCACCGTGGGCGCCCCCGCGTTCGCCACCATCGACGTCAAGCGCCGCCGGGCCATCGCCCGCGCCCACAGCGCCACCCACCTCACCCATCAGGCGCTGCGCGACGCCCTCGGCCCGACGGCCGCCCAGGCCGGTTCGGAGAACTCCCCGGGCCGCTTCCGGTTCGACTTCGGCTCGCCGACCGCCGTGCCGGGCACGGTCCTCACGGACGTCGAGCAGAAGATCAACGAGGTCCTCTCGCGCGAACTGGACGTCACCGCCGAGGTGATGAGCATGGACGAGGCCAAGAAGCAGGGCGCCATCGCCGAGTTCGGCGAGAAGTACGGCGACCGCGTGCGCGTGGTCACCATCGGCGACTTCTCCAAGGAGCTGTGCGGCGGCACGCACGTCCACAACACCGCCCAGCTGGGCCTGGTGAAGCTGCTCGGCGAGTCCTCCATCGGCTCCGGCGTGCGCCGCGTCGAGGCCCTGGTCGGCGTGGACGCGTACAACTTCCTCGCCCGTGAGCACACGGTCGTCTCGCAGCTCACCGAGCTGGTCAAGGGCCGGCCCGAGGAGCTGCCCGAGAAGGTCTCGGGCGTGCTGGCCAAGCTCAAGGAGGCCGAGAAGCAGATCGAGCAGTTCCGCGCCGAGAAGGTCCTGCAGGCCGCCGCCGGGCTCGCCGAGGGCGCCAAGAACGTGAACGGCATCGCGCTGGCCTCCGGCCAGGTGCCCGACGGCACCACCGCCGACGACCTGCGCAAGCTGGTCCTCGACGTGCGCGGGCGCATCCCGTCCGACCGCCCGGCCGTCGTGGCTCTGTTCTCGGTCGCCAACGGCCGCCCGCTGACCGTGATCGCCACCAACGAGGCCGCGCGTGAGCGCGGCGTCAAGGCCGGCGACCTGGTCCGTACGGCCGCCAAGACACTCGGCGGCGGTGGCGGCGGCAAGCCGGACGTCGCCCAGGGCGGCGGCCAGAACGCCGCTGCCGTGCCCGAGGCCCTCGAGGCCGTCGAGCGCCTCGTCGCGCAGGCCGGCTGAGGCACGTGAGCGGTATGCGACGCGGCAGGCGGATCGCCGTCGACGTCGGGGACGCCCGCATCGGGGTCGCCTCGTGCGACCCCGACGGGGTCCTCGCGACACCGGTGGAGACCGTGCCGGGACGGGACGTCCCGGCCGCCCACCGGCGGCTGAAGGCGATCGTCGAGGAGTACGAACCGCTGGAGGTCGTCGTCGGCCTGCCCCGCTCCCTGAACGGGGGAGAGGGGCCGGCCGCGGCCAAGGTGCGGGCCTTCGCCAAGGACATGGCGAAGAACATCGCGCCGGTGCCGGTGCGGCTCGTGGACGAGCGGATGTCGACGGTCACCGCGGCCCAGGGCATGCGGGCCTCCGGCGTGAAGGCCAAGAAGGGCCGCTCCGCCATCGACCAGGCGGCGGCCGTGGTCATCCTGCAGAGCGCACTGGAGACCGAACGCTCGTCCGGTCAGGTCCCTGGTGAGAGCGTCGAGGCGGGCGGCTGATCGCGGTACGGTAACGTTCCGCGCGACCGGCCGCGTTCGAACAGGGGCGCGCGCAAGAAGAGGCGGTCAGCAGAACGACAGGCGCGCTGCCGAGCAGGCGCGCACCGCCTCGCGGCTCTAGGGGATCGATGACTGAGTATGGCCGGGGCCACGGCTCCGAACCGTGGCATCCGGAGGACCCGCTCTACGGAGAGTCCTACGGTGACCAGGGTGCCTACGGCGGCCAGGCTTCCTACGGGAGCCAGGACCCCTACGCGGGGCAGCAGCAGCCGGGCTGGGGCGGCGCCCCCGGCCGGCAGCAGTACCCGTACGAGCAGCAGTACGACCAGCGGTACGAGCAGCAGCAGTACGACCCGTATGGGCAGGCCGGCGGGCACGCGGGCCAGGGTGGCGCGCCGTACGACCCGTACGGCCAGCAGGCCGATCCGTACGGTCAGCAGCACGACCCGTACGGACAGCAGCCCGGTCCGTACAACAGCGCGGTGCCGGACCCCTACGGCGCGCCCGACGGCTACCCGGCGCCGCACCAGCAGCAGCACCCGCAACAACCGCAGTACCAGCAGCAGCACCAGCAGGTGCGGCACGACCAGACGGCGCCGATGCCGGTCGTGCCCGGCGGCGCCCCGGCCGACGACTGGGAAGCGGACCAGGACGCGCCGTGGCAGGACGAACCGGCACCGGACAGGCACGAGCCGGAGCACTCCTTCTTCGCCGACCGTGCCGACGAGGACCCCGAGGACGAGCCCGCGCCGCGCGGGAAGCGCCGTCCGGGCGGCGAGCGCCGCGGCAAGGACCAGCGCCCGAAGCGGCGCGGCCGGGCCGTCGCGGCCGTCGTCGCCCTCGCGGTGATCGGCGGCGGCGGTTACCTCGCCTACGACCGCTTCGCGCCGCCGCCGGACTTCGACGGGCAGGGCACCGGCAGCATCCAGGTGGAGATCCCGGACGGCTCGCCCGTGCTCCAGATGGGACTGCTGCTCAAGAAGGAGGGCGTGGTCAAGAGCGCCGACGCGTTCACCGCCGCGGTCTCCGAGAACCCCAAGGCGAAGGCGGGGCTCCAGCCCGGCGTCTACACGCTCCGCAAGGAGATGTCGGCCGCCTCGGCCGTGGACCTCATGCTCAGCCCGAAGAGCCGCAACGGCCTGACCATCCCCGAGGGCATGCGGGCGGTCGCGGTCTACGAGCGGATCGACAAGAAGCTCGGCCTGAAGGCCGGCACCACCCAGGACGTCGCGCGGAGCGAGGCGAAGAACCTCGGCCTGCCGGCCTGGGCGGACGACGACCCCGACATCAAGGACCCGCTGGAAGGCTTCCTCTACCCCTCGGTGTACGAGGTGAGCAAGAAGTCGAAGCCCGAGGACGTCCTGAAGCAGATGGTCGCGCGGGCCAAGCAGAACTACGCCCGCTACGACCTGGCGGCGAACGCGAAGAAATTCGGGCTGAAATCCCCGCTGCAGCTCGTCACGGTCGCCAGCCTCACCCAGGCCGAGGGCACCAGCCACGACGACTTCCGCAAGATGGCCGAGGTGGTCTACAACCGGCTCGACCCGGCCAATCACGAGACCTACGGCAAGCTCGAATTCGACTCGACGTACAACTACATCAAGAACCAGAGCGAACTCGACATTCCGATCAGCGCCATCAAGAACTACGACAACCCCTACAACACGTACTACTACAAGGGGCTGCCGCCGGGGCCGATCGGAAATCCGGGCGAGGACGCGCTCAAGGCGGCCGTCAACCCGACCGACGAGGGCTGGTACTACTTCGTCGCCATCAACGGGAAGACGAAGTTCGCCAAGACCTACGCCGAGCACGAAAAGCTCGTCGCGGAATTCAACAAGACCCGCTAGCGAATCACTGAGGGCAGTACCCGTGTCAGGAACCCACCACAAGGCCGCGGTCCTCGGATCGCCCATCGCCCACTCGCTGTCGCCGGTGCTGCACCGCGCCGCGTACGACGAGCTGGGCCTGGCCGGCCGGGAGTACGGCCGCTTCGAGGTCGACGAGGCGGCCCTGCCCGGCTTCCTGGCGGGCCTGGACGACGCCGAGTGGGCGGGCCTGTCGCTGACCATGCCGCTCAAGCGCGCGGTCATCCCGCTGCTCGACGGGATCAGCGAGACCGCCGCCTCCGTCGAGGCCGTCAACACCGTGCTCTTCACCGAGGACGGCCGCCGCACCGGCGACAACACCGACATCCCCGGCATCCAGGAAGCGCTGCGCGAGCGCGGCGTGACCACGGTCGACGGCGCCGCCATCCTGGGCGCCGGCGCCACCGCCTCCTCCGCGCTCGCCGCGCTCGCCCGGATCTGCACCGGCGAGGTCACCGTGTACGTACGCAGCGAGGCGCGCGCCGACGAGATGCGCGGCTGGGGCGACCGGCTGGGCGTCGCCGTGCGCACCGCCCCCTGGGACGAGGCGGCCCACGCCTTCGAGGCGCCGCTGGTGATCGCCACCACCCCGGCCGGGGCCACCGACGCGCTGGCCACGGCGGTGCCCGCGCGGCCCGGCACGCTCTTCGACGTGCTGTACGAGCCGTGGCCCACCGCGCTGGCCGCCGCCTGGTCCGAGCGCGGCGGCGCGGTCGTCGGCGGCCTGGACCTTCTGGTCCACCAGGCCGTGCTGCAGGTCGAGCAGATGACCGGCTGCGAGAAGGCGCCGCTGGCCGCGATGCGCAAGGCGGGCGAGGCGGCGCTCGCGGCCCGCTGACCCGCGCGCAGGTCAGCGCCTGACCGGCCCCGGCGGGCCGGACCGCGCGGTCCGCTCCCTGGACTGCGCGTCGGGCGCGCCGCCGGTCGTGGGAGGATCAGGGGAAGAACGTACGCGCAGTACACGAGGAGCACCGTTGAGCAGGTTGCGCTGGCTGACGGCGGGGGAGTCGCACGGCCCCGCACTGGTGGCGACGCTGGAGGGCCTTCCGGCCGGCGTCCCCGTTACCACGGACATGGTGGCGGACGCCCTGGCCCGTCGCCGGCTCGGCTATGGCCGCGGTGCCCGGATGAAGTTCGAGCGCGACGAGGTCACCTTCCTCGGCGGTGTGCGGCACGGCCTGTCGCTCGGCTCGCCCGTGGCGATCATGGTGGGCAATACCGAGTGGCCCAAGTGGGAGAAGGTCATGGCGGCCGACCCGGTCGACGAGGCCGAGCTGGCCGAGCTGGCCCGCAACGCCCCGCTGACCCGGCCCCGCCCCGGCCACGCGGACCTGGCCGGCATGCAGAAGTACGGCTTCGACGAGGCCCGCCCGGTCCTGGAGCGTGCCTCGGCACGTGAGACCGCGGCCCGCGTCGCGCTGGGCGCGGTGGCCCGCTCCTTCCTGAAGGAGACGGCCGGCATCGAGATCGTCAGCCATGTCGTGGAGCTGGCAGCGGCCAAGGCGCCGTACGGGGTCTACCCCAAGCCCTCCGACGTCGAGAAGCTGGACGCCGACCCGGTGCGCTGCCTGGATGCGGACGCGTCCAAGGCGATGGTCGCGGAGATCGACCAGGCCCACAAGGACGGCGACACCCTCGGCGGCGTGGTCGAGGTCCTGGCCTACGGCGTGCCGGTGGGCCTGGGCTCGCACGTGCACTGGGACCGGCGGCTGGACGCCCGGCTGGCCGGTGCCCTGATGGGCATCCAGGCGATCAAGGGCGTGGAGGTCGGCGACGGCTTCGACCTGGCCCGCGTGCCCGGTTCCAAGGCGCACGACGAGATCCTGGCGACCGAGGACGGCATCAAGCGCGCCTCGGGCCGTTCCGGCGGTACCGAGGGCGGCCTGACCACCGGTGAGCTGCTGCGGGTCCGCGCCGCGATGAAGCCGATCGCGACCGTGCCGCGCGCGCTGGCCACGGTGGACGTGTCCACCGGCGAGGCGGCGCAGGCCCACCACCAGCGCTCGGACGTGTGCGCTGTGCCGGCCGCCGGGATCGTGGCCGAGGCCATGGTGGCGCTGGTGCTGGCGGACGCGGTGGCGGAGAAGTTCGGCGGGGACAGCGTCGCCGAGACCCGCCGCAACGTCCGGTCGTTCCTCGACAACCTGGCGATCCGGTGAGCGAGCCGGTGACCGGGCCGGCCGTCGTGCTGGTCGGCCCGATGGGCGTGGGCAAGACCACGACCGGCATGGCGCTGGCCGAGCGTCTGGGCACCACCTTCCGGGACACCGACGCGGACATCGTCGCCGGTGCCGGCAAGCCGATCTCCGAGATCTTCATCGACGAGGGCGAGCCGCACTTCCGGGAGCTGGAGCGGCAGGCCGTGGCCACCGCCGTGCGCGAGCACGCCGGGGTCCTGGCGCTCGGCGGCGGCGCGATCCTGGACGCCACCACCCGCGCGCTGCTGGCCGGGCTGCCCGTTGTCTTCCTGGAGATGGGCGTGGCCGAGGCCGTGAAGCGGGTCGGCCTGGACGCGCCGCGCCCGCTGCTGGCCGTCAACCCCCGGCAGCGCTGGCGCGAGCTGATGGCCGAGCGCCGGCCGCTGTACATGGAGGTGTCCCGCGCGGTGGTCTCCACGGAGGGACGTACGCCCGAGGAGGTCGCCGAGGCCGTCCTCGACGCATTGGAGCTGAGGAAAGCATGACCGACGCACCCACTCGCATCCACGTCGGCGGCTCCGCCGGTTCGGACCCGTACGACGTACTGGTCGGCCGGCAGCTGCTGGGCGAGCTGCCGGGGCTGATCGGCAACGCCAAGCGGGTCGCCGTGCTGCACCCGGAGGCGCTGGCCGCCACCGGTGAGGCGCTGCGCGAGGACCTCGCGGGCCAGGGCTACGAGGCCATCGCGATCCAGCTGCCGAACGCCGAGGAGGCCAAGACCGCCGAGGTCGCGGCGTACTGCTGGAAGGCGCTGGGCCAGACCGGCTTCACCCGCACCGACGTCGTGGTCGGCGTCGGTGGCGGCGCCACCACCGACGTGGCGGGCTTCGTCGCGGCCACCTGGCTGCGCGGGGTGCGCTGGATCGCCGTGCCGACCACCGTGCTGGGCATGGTGGACGCGGCCGTGGGCGGCAAGACCGGCATCAACACCGCCGAGGGCAAGAACCTCGTCGGCGCCTTCCACCCGCCGGCCGGCGTGCTCTGCGACCTCGCCGCGCTGGACTCGCTGCCGGTGCACGACTACGTCTCGGGCCTGGCCGAGGTCATCAAGGCGGGCTTCATCGCCGACCCGGCCATCCTGGACCTGATCGAGAGCGACCCGGAGGCCGCGAAGCGCCCCGACGGGCCGCACACCGCCGAGCTGATCGAGCGCGCCATCCGCGTCAAGGCCGAGGTGGTCTCCTCCGACCTCAAGGAGTCGGGCCTGCGGGAGATCCTCAACTACGGCCACACGCTCGCGCACGCCATCGAGAAGAACGAGCGGTACAACTGGCGGCACGGCGCGGCCGTTTCGGTGGGCATGGTCTTCGCCGCCGAGCTGGGCCGGATCGCCGGGCGGCTGGACGACGCGACCGCCGACCGGCACCGCGCCGTCCTCGGCTCCGTCGGCCTGCCGCTGACCTACCGCGGCGACCAGTGGCCCAAGCTGCTGGAGACGATGAAGGTCGACAAGAAGTCCCGCGGCGACCTGCTGCGCTTCATCGTGCTGGACGGGCTGGCCAGGCCGACCGTGCTGGAGGGCCCGGACCCGGCGATGCTCCTCGCGGCGCACGCCGAGATCGCCGCCTGACGCCCACCGGGCACTTTCCGCCGCCCCCGGCCGTTCCCACAACTACGGCCGGGGGCAGTACCTTTCGGTACGACCATCGTCCGCACTTCACCCACGAGACGGAGAGCCACCGGATGCAGCACCCAGGGGGGGCTCCGCTGCCATCGCCGCACCAGCCGGGCAGCGCCGGCGCCTGGGCCGATCCCCGGGCCCGTTCCATACCCTCC
>NZ_PQSQ01000106.1 GCF_002920575.1 Streptomyces sp. Ru73
GTACCGCCGCGGGCGAACGCGCCCAGCGGTGCGAACAGTCCCATGCACAACGGTGGCAGCAGCCCCAGCAGCGTGACCGTCCCACTGCTGAACCCGGCAACCGGCGCCAACGGCCCGACCTGCCCGAATGCCACCCGCGTATTCAGACTGAGCAGCACGAACCCGACCACCAACAACACACCGGCAGCCCGCCTCTCGGACGGCGCGGCCCCACCAGAGCCCGAGCCCCCGGCGGACACGGACGAAGACGACGACGAAGACGATGAGGACGACATGCGAACGACGGTCATGAGCACAGCACCCCTTGGCGGCGAAGCGAACGGCACGGCCGGATGTCCCGGTAGTGTTCACGCTCAAGCGCACTTGAGTGCAAGCGAAGGGTGGCGGGTGCCATGCCCGAACTGTGGTCGATCAGCGATGTCGCCAGGGCCTTCGGCCTGTCGGTGTCAGCGCTGCGCTACTACGAAGAGTGCGGCCTGGTCCCGTCCACCGAGCGGCGCGGCCGCGTGCGGTACTACGACAGGGCGGCCCTGGAACAGCTCGCCTACGTCCAGCTGTGGCGCGAGGACGGCCTGATGTCGGTCGCCGACACCGCCGCCGTCGTGCACAACGACAGCGTCGCCGACCGCCGCGTACTGATCACCGCCCAGCGCGACACGATGCTCGCCCGCATCCGCAGCCTCACCCGCGCGGCCGCGGTCCTGGATCACATGCTGGGCTGCCGCACCGACCGAGCCCTGGAATGCCCGCTGACCGGCGCCTACATCAACTCCCGAGTAGACGCAGCCCTCTCCGGCGAACCCTTCGTGGACGACTTCCTCCCACCCCCAACAGACGAGACATGAACCGCGCCCTCGTACGCCTCCGCGTCGTCACCCACGCACCGCGCCTCACCACACCCGCCGGGGCCGCCTGAATCAGTACGACGCCGCGGCCCGGTCCGCCCGTGCAGGCGCATCCGTGAGGGCCGCCGCGAGGAGTGTGGCGGGGGCCGGCGCGGTGCCGTTGTGGAGTACTTCGGTGCGGTGTACGAGGCGTGGTGCGGAGAGTGTCACTGCGCGGACTCCGGCAGTGCCGTGCGTGCCGCGCACGGCCGCTGCGCCCACCGCTTCCACCATGCCAGCCGTGTCCTCGACCGCCGATCGGGGGAGGAGTGCGAGTCCGTGGCCGGCGGCGACGAGGCTGAGGAGGCCGCGGACGTCCGTCCCGTCGTAGCGCAGCGACGCGCGGAAGCCGTCGGTTCCGGCCGCGGTCCGTAGCCGTGCGAGCGGTACGGCCGTATCGGGTGCGTCGAGCCACCGGGCGTCGGTGAGGTCGGGCAACCGGAGGCCGGGCCGGCCCGCCAGGGGGTGCGGTGCGGGCAGTGCGACGACCAGCGGCTGCTCGGCGACCGCCCCGGCCGTCAGGGGGCCGGCGTCGGCGAGGTGCAGGGGATCGTTGGGCGCGACCGCACCGTCGACGAGACCGAGGTCCAGGTCGGCCGTCGCGACATCACGTACGACCGCATCGCGCCCGAGGACCCGTACCGTCACCTCCAGCAGGGGCTGCTGCCGGCGCACCTCGGCCAGCGCGGCACCGAGCCGGTGCGTCGGAGCCAGGGGTGACACGCCGACGACGAGCCGCGTTGCGGGCGCGGAAGTCAGCCGCGCGATGTCGGCCCGGGCGGCTTCCAGCCGCAACAGCAGCGGACCGGCATGCTCCAGCAACCGCTCGCCGGCCCGGGTCGGCGTGACCGGGCGCCGCCGCAGCAGAGGCGTACCGAGATCGCTCTCCAGCGCGGCGATGTGCTGGGACACCGCCGACTGGGTGTACCCCAGCTCGCGGGCGGCGTCGGAGAAGGACCCGCAGCGGGCAACGGTCACGAACGTACGGAGGAGGTGCGGATCCATGTCCATCAGTATGGCTGTGCCCATCAGTATCGCTAATGGGGTGGTCAGGAATCATCGTTGGCGCTGAAGTCGGTGGCTCGCTGAAGATGTCGGCATGCCTGATACCCGCATGCACTCACCGGCCGGTCCTCCCTCCGCTTCGCCTGCTCCCTCTCCCTCTCCCTCTGCTTCGGCCGGGCCGCTCACTCCGTACGGGCCGGCTTCGACGGCGGCCCGGATCGCGCTGGTGGGGGACCGCTCGCCCAGCGTCCGGGCCCACATCCGCGTGCCGGCGCTCCTCGACGCACTGGCTCGGCGCGACCAACTCGTGCTGGACGCCTACTGGATAGGGACCCAGGACGCGGAAGCCGACGACGCCCTCGCCGGGTTCGACGCCGTCTGGCTGCTGCCGGGCAGCCCGTACCGCAGCGAAGCCGGCGCGGTCGCCGCGGTCCGTACCGCACGCGAGCGCGGCATCCCCTTCCTTGGTACTTGCGCCGGTTTCCAGCACGCCCTGCTGGAGTTCGCGCGCCATGTCTGCGGCCTCCCGGACGTCCAGCACGCCGAGAACCGACCGGAGGCCGAGGACCCACTGATCGTCCCGCTGTCCTGCTCCCTGCGTGGCCACGAAGGTGTGGTCGAGGCAGCGGCGGGGACGCTGGCGCAGCGCGTACTGGGCGCGGAGCGGACCGTCGAGCGGTACAGCTGCTCGTTCGGCCCCGGAGCGGCTCACCTCGATGTGCTGCGTGCGCACGGACTGTGCTTCAGCGGCACGGACCCGGACGGTGAGGTGCGGATGGCGGAACTGCCGGAGCATCCCTTCTTCCTCGCCACCCTCTTCCAGCCGGAACTCGCCGGTGACGGCACCCGCCCCCACCCGGTCATCCGCGCACTGGCCACAGCGGCCGTCGAGCACGCGGCCAGAGAGCACGCGGTCACAGAGCACGCGGTCACAGGGCACGCGGCCGGCAAGGTGATGTCTGCGTGCTGAGGTGGTCAGGGCAGGGGCGCCGGCACGGAAGCACCTTTCGTTCTCGTGGACCGGCCCCGGCGGGCCTACGCGCCTGAGGTGTGGTCGCCGCTCGGGGCCTTGCTCAGGTCGACGACGCAGAAGGCGTTGCCGTCCGGGTCCGCCAGGACGATGAAGTCGGGGTCGGGCGGGTAGAGGTCCCAGGCGACCTTGGTGGCCCCCAGGCCGAGGAGCCGGTCGACCTCGGCCGCCTGCTCCTCGGGAGTGTCGACGAACAGGTCGAGGTGGAGGCGGGGGCGCGGCTCGGCCGGTGATTCGCTGCGCATCAGGGCCAGGGCGCGGCCGGAGCCGTCGCGGTGGTTGAGGGTACGCCAGTTCTCGCTCTCCCATTCCGCGGTGGGCACGAGGTCCAGTGCCGCCGTCCAGAACGCCACGGCGCGGGGGAGGTCCACCACGCCGATGACCGGGAATCCAAGTCTCAGCATGGGGCGAGGCTACGGAGTCGTGCTGCCCGGCGTCACGTCTCCTTCCTGCGTGGCGTCACGTGTTCCTCCCGTGTGGCGTCACGTGTTCCTCCCGTGTGGCGCCACCTGTTCCTCCCGTGTGGCGTCACGTCTCCTTCCCGTGCGGCGCCCCGGAGTGGTTGCTTCCGCTGTGGCGTGTGTCGAGTAGGGTCCGGCGAGCGAGCAGTACGGATCGAGGAGGCCAGTGGCGTGACCGGGCATCAGGTGCCGGCAGGGGGAGCGGGCGGAACCGTGGTGGCGGGTGCGCCGGGAGTCCAGGCGCAGGAGCGCAGACTCCGCCGTGACCTGGGCTTCTGGGGACTGACCGGCATCGGTTTCTCCAACATCGTCGGCTCCGGCTGGCTGTTCGCGGCGATGTACGCGGCACAGGTTGCGGGGCCCGCCTCCCTGCTGTCCTGGGTGGGCGCCGGGCTGCTGTGCGGCCTGGTCGCGCTGGTCATGATCGAGCTGGGCGCCTCGCGGCCGGAGGGCGGCGGCACGGTGCGCTGGCCCCTGTACGCCAGCGGGCGCCTCGTCGGCACCCTCATCGGCTGGTCGGTGCTGCTGTCCGTCGGCGGTACGGCGGCGGAGATCAGCGCGATCATGCAGTACGCCGCGCATTACCTCCCGGGCATCTACAACGGCCACACCCTCACGTTCGCCGGACTGGCCCTCGCCGTCGGCCTCAGCGTCCTGCTGACGGCGGGGAACTGGTTCGCCGTACGGCTGTTCGCCCGGCTCAACAACCTCGTCTCGGTGTTCAAGATCGCCGTGCCGGTCGTCACCGTCATCGCGCTGATCGCCTCCGGCTGGCACTCCGGCCGCCTCACCGACCACGGCGGGTTCGCGCCGTACGGCTACGTCGCCTGCCTGACCGCACTGGCCGGCGGCGGCATCGTCTACTCCGTCAATGGCTTCCAGGCCCCACTGGACTTCTCCGGCGAGACCCGCAACCCGCGCCGCACCCTCCCCGCCGCCGTCCTCACCGGCATCGGCCTGGCGGTGCTGATGTACCTGGTCCTGCAGGTGGCCTTCCTCTTCACCGTCCCCGAGCACCTGCTCGGCCACGGCTGGCAGGGCGTCTCGTTCGACTCACCGTTCGGGCAGCTCGCCCTCATCCTCAACCTGCACTGGCTGTCCAGCCTGCTGTATGCGGACGCGGTGGTCTCGCCCGGCGGTTCGGCCTACGTCGGTGTCGCGCTCGACGCACGCCACACCTACGCGCTCGCCAAGAACGGCACGATCCCGCGGTACTTCATGAAGGTCGACCGGCGGTTCGGTGTGCCGCGCCGGGCACTCGCGGTCAACCTCGCCGTCATCGTGGTGTTCCTGCTGCCGTTCGGCGGCTGGCAGGACATCGTCAGTGTCATGGGCGACATGTACCTGCTGATCTACGCCGCGTCCGCGGTCGCCGTCGCCGTCTTCCGCGCCGAACCGGGCGGGCGCACCGCCGGCTGGGTTCCCGGGCTGCAGTGGATCGCACCGCTGAGCTTCGTGGTGGCGAGCGAGTTCGTCTACTGGTCGGGCTGGCAGGACCTCCGGCTGGCCCTGCCGCTGGTGTTGGGCGGACTGCTGATCTTCCTGGCGATGCGTCGCCCGGGGGCTGAAGCCGCGGGCGGGGCCGGAGCCGGGCGCGGCGCCGGGACCGGGGCCGGCTCGGGTGGAAGCGATGGCACGGCAGGCAGCGATGACACCGGCGACAGCGAAGGGGCCGCCGGCAGTGGGGGCATCGGCCCGCGCCACCGTTCGCTCGCCGCCGAGCTGCGTACGGGCGCCTGGCTGGTGACGTACCTCGTCGCGCTGACCGTGCTCTCCGGGCTCGGCACCTTCGAAGGCACCGGGCTGCTCCCCGCTCCGTACGACTCGATCGCCGTCGCCGTCGTCGCCACGGCGGTGTTCTTCTGGGCGGTGCGCTCGGGCGTGCGCCACCTGTCGGCGACCCGCCCCGCGGCGGGGTGACCCGGCCGCTCCGCCGTGGGGAGGCGGGGCGGAGGAGCGGACGCGCGGCCGGGCCGGTGCCGGCGGTGGGGCGGGAAACAGAGGCGGAACGCCGCGCCCCGGCGAGGAGGGGGACCGGTGCCGGCACCGGCCACCGCCCGCCCCGGGGCCAGAACGGGACGCGGTACGGAACTCAGTTGGCGGACGCCTGGTAGAGGCCACGGCCGGCGCGCTGGGCGCGGGAGGTGGCAACCAGGCGGTCCAGGGTGCTGCGTACGGCGTTGACCGCGGCGGGGGAGTCGGCGCGGCCCACGGCCTGAGCGATGTCCCGGGCACGTACCGGCTTGCTGCCGGTCTCGGCGAGGGCGCTGACGACGCGCTCGGTCAGGCCGCCGTTGTCCTTCGCGGTACCGGAAGCCGAAGCGGTCGTCTTCTTGGCCGTCTTGGCCGTCTTGGCCGGCTTGGTCGTCTTGGCCTCGGTCTTGGTGTTGGCGGCCTTCGCCTTGGCGGTGCTGGTGGCCGTCGTCGCCTTGTTCTTCTTCGCGGCGGCGGTCTTGGCGGCCTTGGCCGACTCGGAGGTCTTGCCCGACTCGGTGGCCTTCGCCGACTCGGTGCTCTTGGTGCCGTCGGTGTTCTTCGCCGTGTCGGTGTTCTTCGTGGCCTCGGCGGCCTTGGCGGTGCCGGTGCCCTTGGCCGTGCCGGCGCCCTTGGCGGGCTGTGCGGTCGCGGTCTTCTTGGCGGTCGTCCGGCGCTTGCGCTGCGGCGTGGCCGTCGCCGCCTTCGCCGTCTTCTTCCGCGCCGTGCTGCCCGCGGCCTTGCGCGCCTTGGGCACGGCGGGAGCCGGGGCGGCGGCCTTCTCCTCCGTGACCTGCGACGGAGCGTCCGCCGACGAAGCGTCAGGCGACGTCTCCGCTGACGAGGCGTCCGAAGACGAGGTGTTCGACGGCGAAGCGTCCGAAGGCGACGGCTCCTTCGCCGCAGCGGACGCGTCCTTCGCCGGTGCGGCCTTCTCCGACGCGGCGGGCGCCTCGGTCTCCACCCGCGGGGCCGCGGCCTGGGCGGGCACCGGCGCGGAGGCGGCCGGCGCGTCCGCGGCAGCCGCCGCCACACCGTTCGCGGACAGTGCCTGCAGGGCCTGCAGAGCCGTACGCACCGAGTCCAACCGCGCGGTGACGGCGGCGAGTTCGTGCTCCAGTGTCTGCTGCTGCGCCTCCAGGCGCGGGAGTTCCTCTTCGAGCAGAGCCGTTGTGCTTTCGATGCTGCCCGGCGTGCTGACGGTGGAAGTCATGACGCTGCCTTTCTCTTTCCGGCCACCATGGCCATTTCGCGATGGTGCTGCAAGCAGCCTACGGGGCTGCCGTGGCGTTGTGTAACGATGACGGGTTCCCGGGACAATACGCATCGATGCATCGACGGATTCACGTCTATCGACGGATTCACACGGAGGGATTCAGATGTGGTGCGTGCTGTTCGAGGCGCGCCACTCGGGCGCCAGCACCGACCACACCTCGGTGTCCTGTCGCACGCCCCGGTAGGGGTGGTGCGCGCGCAGGACTCCGTCGCGGCTCATGCCGAGCCGCTTGGCCACGTTGATGCTCGGGGTGTTCGCGGAGGACACCTGCCACTCCACGCGGTACATCCCGCGTTCCTCGACCGCCCAGTCGATGAGCACGCGTACGGCGCGCGTGACCAGGCCACGTCCGGCGGCGGCCGGTTCGAGCCAGCAACCCGCCTCGCAGGTACCGGTACTGACGTCGAAAGTCCGGAAGAGGACGCCGCCGACGAGGAGCCCGTCGAGCCAGATGCCGTACAGCCGGCCGGTGTCGGCTGCGGCCTTGTCGGCGTACGACTGCAGCCAGCCGCGCGCGGAGTGGAGATCGGCCGTGGCGTCGGACAGTCCGATGTGCTGCCCGATGTAATCGCGCCCGCGGTCCATGTGCGCCAGGAATTCCTCGGCCTGCCACGGCTCCAGCGGCCGCAGTTCAGCCCCGTCCCCCAACGCTCTCGCGAACATCTCACCCTCCACACTGACTGCCAACAGTCCCCGAATCCTCGCACGACCGCTGTCCCTCCGACCCGGGATCCGCCATCCCGCCCACTTGTGTGGCCAGGCGTTGTATTGCCGAGCGGATGCCCCGGCCGTAGCCGTCGTCGTGGAGTGCGTCGTCGTGCCGTTGTGCCTGCGAGAGGTGGGCGCGGGCCCGTTCGGTGTCCCCGAGCCCGCCCCCTCCAGTGCGCGCAGGCCCTACGTGAGTTCGTCCCGCGGGTCTTCCTGCAGGTCGGTCATGTAGAGCGCGAGGACGCAACGGTGGAACGGATCGCCGGCATCGGCGATCTCCTCCCGGACGGCGGCGAACCGCTGCCGGGCGGCTTCGGTGTCTCCGGCGTGCTGCAGCCCGATGGCCTCCTCGATGCGCCGCATCGTCTCGTCTTCGTTCTTCTTTGTCTTGTCCTCGCCGGTCATGAGCCCCTCCGGTCATGAGCCCCTCCGGTCATGAGCCCCTCCGGTCATCAGCCAGGTCGTCAATCCTTCGGACAACCACCAGCGCCGTCGCCACCGCCACCGTCATTGCCACCGTCATTGCCACTGCCACCGTCATCGCCGAAGCAGTGCGTCGTGGCGAAGGCGGCCTGGTCGTGGGAGGTCGTGCCGCGGGTGATCCACCAGTGCGTGGGGTGCTCGCCGTAGAGGCCGAAGAGGGTGCCGGCGGCCCGTCCGTGCCGTCGCCGTCGAAGTCGGCGGCATCGACGGGCCGGGCGTGCCGCCACTTCGCGGGTGTCTTCTTGCCGTCGGCCCGTGCGGGGCCGTCCCGCCGTACGGCGGTGCGCCGGTCGCCGTCGATGAGCGTCGCGCCGTCGTAGGTGGCGACGAGGATGCCGCCGCGACCGTCACCGTCCGGGTCGGCGGCCACGAAGCCGCCGGGGCCGTAGTCGGTGGCACGCCCCTTGGGCGCCTCGGGCAGCCGGCGGGTGACCGAGGCGCCGCCGGCCACGGGGTACACCGTGAGCGAGCCGTCGACCTCGGGCGCCTCCGTCTCGTACCCCGGTTCGTCGTTGCGGCTGCCGTCGTCCCCGATGGCCACGTCGCGTCGCCCGTCCCCGTCGAAGTCGCCGAACGCGTGGGCGTTCCCCCGCCGCAGCCGTCGCCCGTCGGCGGACGGACCCGTGCCGGGGCGGGCCGGGTACAGGACGTTCCCGGACTGTTCGCCGTCGCTGACGGTGTGGAGCAGCAGCGAGGTGGCGCGCGGCTTGCCGGTGGGGTCGATGTCGTCGGCGACGAGCGAACCGTCCGCCCACGGCAGACCGGTGTCGGTGCGCGCCGGTTCGCCGCCACGCGTGAACGGGCCGTACAGCAGCACCACGGACGACTGGTTCCGCGCGAGCGCCGCGAGGTCGTGGTGCCCGTCCCCGTCGAAGTCACCGCGTACGACGGTCTCCACGCCCTGCTTCGACGCGCTCGCCGGAAGGCGCACCGGGGTGGCCGGCGACGTCCCGTCCGGCCCACCGGGACCGCCCCAGGCCACGTACGGGATGTTGCGCGCCGCTGACACGTTCCCGTCCGTCACGGTGTCGCCCGCGACGCCGGTGACGAAGTCAGGGAAGCCGTCGCCGTCCAGGTCGGCGGTGACCACTTCCTCCGCCGAGATGCTGTCGGGCCCGGCCGGCGCCGCGTACTGCTGCGTCTGCCCGGGCAGGCCCAGGTCGTGCCGCCCGTACACGGTGCGCGTCGCCGGGTCGAGCCCGCGGGCCGACCCGTAGACCACACCGATCCGTTCGTCGGCCGTCGCGCCGTTGCCGCCACCGGACGTCGCCGACACCGGCACCAGCAGGTCGCGGTGGCCGTCACCGTTGATGTCGTCGGGATCCTTCGTGCCCTTTCCCGGCGCCGGTGCCCGGCTCGCCGTGGGGGCGGTGGGCACGGCGTTCGCGCTGGCACTGCCCGAGGCAGCGGGCCGCCGGTCGGCGGAGCCACTGCCGCACCCGGCGAGCGGGGCGAGTACGGCGCACGCAGCGCACACGGCCAGGGATCGCACAACGGTACGAGTGTTCATGTCCCGTACATTCACACCTGCGGCCGCCGGACTCCAGTGGTAAGGCCGAGAGGGGTGTTACAGCTGTTACGGCCGTTGGTCACGCGGTGTCCGGTGCCGGTGCCGGAGCCGGGGGCTCTGCTGCCGGTGCCGGGTGCTCCGCTGTCGTCGGCCGCGCGGGGCGCCGGGCGATGAAGACGAGCTCCAGGCCGGGGCGGTCGGGGGCGTCGCGTACCTCCTCCACCACGAACCCCTGCGCGGCCAGATCCGCCTCTACCTCCCGCCGTTCGCGGAAACACAACGTCGATTCCGAGGTCAGCACCTGCCCGTCCGAGGCGAAGACATACGTCCAGCGGAACGTGACCAGCGGCCGGGCCACCGCCGTGACCTCCACCCAGCTCTCGACCGCGCCGACGCCCGGCACCTCCGTCACGCCGTACGACACGTCGCGGTTCCACCGCTCCCAGGCGCGCCGCGCCGGGTCCCGGGTCTCGAACACCAGCCGTCCGCCGGGCCGCAGCGCTTCGAAGATGCCGCGCAGCGTCGCCCGCCACGCCCGCGGGTCGGTGATTTCCTGCGCCGCGTTGGCCGTCATCGTCGCGAGGTCCACTTGCAGGGGCGGCAGTGCGGTCGCGTCACCGCAGAGCCACCGCACCCGCTCGCCGCCCGGCTTGCCCCGGGCCACGTCGAGGGAGGCCCGGGCCGGATCGACACCGGTCACCTCGATCCCGCGGGCGGCCAGCAGGAGCGCCAGCACCCCCGTGCCGCAGCCCACGTCCAGCACGCGACGCGCCCCGAACTCCTCCGCCACGCGCACGTACGCGTCGAGGTCGCCGCGGTCGGGGTCGAGCGCGTCGTAGAGCGCGGCGAGCCGTGGATGCCGGAAGCACTCGTCAGCCATGCGGCCGAAGTTATGCGCTCAGCTCACTCGGTGGGAAGCGGGCAGGCGCCGGCCGGCGCGGTGGGTCCGGAGTTCCGCGTCGCGTACGCCATGTCCGCGCCGCAGCAGCCGCATCGCCCGACATACACCGAACATCCATACGGAGAACCCGTGCGGCGGATATAACTGGGCACATGACACTGAGTTGGAAGCTGGTCATCGACAGCCAGGACGCGCCCGCGCTCGCCGACTTCTGGGCCGAGGCGCTGGGTTACGAGGTGGAGGACCCGACTCCGCTGATCGAGCAGTTGCTGGCCAATGGCCATCTCAGCGCCGAGGCCGTGGTGCAGCACCGCGGCCGCAAGAACTTCCGTGGTTACGCCGCGATCCGTCACCCCGACGACCCGTACGACGCGACCAGTGGCATCGGGCACGGGCGCCGGCTGCTCTTCCAGGACGTGCCCGAGGCCAAGACCGGCAAGAACCGGCTGCACATCGACGTGCACAGCGAGGCACATGGCGAGTCCGGCGACCGTGCGGGCGGCCTCGAAAAGCTGGTGGCACGGCTGGAGGACCTCGGTGCGCGCCGCGTCCAGGAGGTGAACAAGGGACCTGCGGGGCACTGGTGGCTCATGCAGGATCCCGAGGGCAACGAGTTCTGCGTCGCGTAGCGCCGCGCAGGGGGACCCACCTGGCACTGTCGCGCACACCGCGTGGACGGCGCGCCTCGCGCACACCGCCCGTGTGGACGGTGCCGGTGCACACCGCGGTCACCGGCTCGCTCACTCCGTCGCCACCTGCACGATCATCTTGCCCGTGTTGGCGCCGCCCAGCATGCCGAGGAACGCGTCCACCAGGCTGTCGAAGCCGTGCGTCATGGTGTGCACGTCCTGCACGCGTCCCGCCTGCAGATGCGGTACGAGGAAGTCCTCCAACTCGCCTTGTGCGTCACGGTGGTTGCGTACCAGTACGCCCTCCAGGCGGAGGCTCTTCTCCACGATGTCGTAGAGATTGCGGGGCGCGGCGGGCGGCCGGGCGCTGTGGTACTGCGCGATCGCGCCGATCCACGCGATCCGGCCGAACTCGCGGAGGCCCTGGATGGCGCCTTCGAGGTGGTCACCGCCGACGTTGTCGAGGTAGACGTCGATGCCGTCGGGCGCCGCCTTGGCGAGCAGGTCGCCGACCGGACCGTCGTGGTAGTCGAAGGCCGCGTCGAACCCCCACTCCTCGGTCAGCCGCCGGACCTTGGCTGGGGAGCCGGCGCTGCCGACGACGCGGCCCGCGCCCAGCAGCCGGGCGAACTGGCCCGCCGCGCTGCCCACACCGCCCGCCGCAGCGGAGATGAAGACGTCCTCGCCGGGCTGCAGGCGCGCCGTACGGGTCAGTGCGACGTACGCGGTGAGGCCCGTGCCGCCCAGCACGCCCAGGTAGGTGTGGGCCGGTACGCCCCGGTGGCTGGGCAGGACGCGTACCTCGTCCGGGGTGACCAGCGCGTGGGTGCGCCAGCCCTTGCGGTGGAAGACGAGGTCGCCCGCCTTCAGGTCCGGGGTGCGGGATGCGGTCACGCGGCCGACGGAACGGCCCTCCAGCGGGGTGTGCAGGTCCCAGCCGCCGTCCATGAGTTCGCGCATGTAGGGGTCGACGGAGAGGTAGAGGTTCGCCACCAGCGCCTCGCCCGGGGCGGGCGCGGGCACGGTGTCCTCGACGAAGGCGAAGTGCTCGCGGGTGGGGAAGCCGTCGGGGCGGGCGGTCTGGTGGACGAAGCGGGCTGCCGTGCCGGTCACGCGTACTCCTGAGTGGATGGGGCGGTGAGGCGCGGCAGGAACTGGAAGGAGAGTGGGTGCCGCGGTGTGATCACCGTAGGGCGGGGTCCGCCCGCTGGGCAGGGGCCGCCATCGATGGATGGCCGCATTCCATGAACGGCGTTCATGGAATACTCGCGAACATGACCGACCTCGCGCCGCACGAGCTGCGCATATTGATCGCCGTCGAGCGCGAGCGCGGCTTCACCGCCGCTGCCGCGAGCCTGGGCATGACCCAGTCCGCCGTCTCGCACGCCGTACGGACCTGCGAGCGCAAGCTCGGCGCCGTGCTCTTCGACCGCGGCCGCCACGGCGCGCAGCCCACCGCCGCCGGCACGCGGGCGGCCGCCTACGCCCGGCGGATCGTGCGACTGATGCGGGCGATGGGGGAGGAGGTGCGCGGTACGGAGGACGGCGCGGTCACCGGCCCCCTGCGCATCGCGGCGTTCCGCAGCGCAGCGGCCCACCTGCTGCCCGCCGTGCTCGAAAGCCTGACGGCCCGTCACCCGGGGCTGTCGCCCGAGGTGCGGATCGTCCGGGAGATCGGCCGGGGCACGGCGGGCGAGGTCGCCGACGGCCGTGCCGACCTGGGGCTGGCGACACTGGACGGCACGGGCCCGCCGCTCGGCCTGTCCGGTGCGCGCCTCTTCGAGGAGCCGTACGCGCTGGCGCACCCGGCCGGCAGCGCGGGCACCGATCCCCGCACGCTGCCACTGATCGACTGGGACGAGAACTGCGGTTCCTACACCCGCGAGTGGTGGGCGGGACAGGACTGGATACCTCCGGCCACGGTCCGGGTCGAGGACGACACCGTGGTGCTGTCGATGATCGCCCGCGGCATGGGCATGTCGATCATGCCCAGGATGACCCTGACCGGCGCCCCGCCCGGCGTCACCGTCACCCCTCTCACCCCGGACCCGCCCCACCGGACCGTCGGCTACGTCACCACCCCCGAATGCGCCGACTCGGCAGCCGTCCGGGCCCTGATCCGCGCCCTCCGCTCCACGGTTGCTTCCCCCGACTGGCTCGGCAGGACACCGGCCGTGCGCTGAGCCGCGGTACGTGCCGGGGCGCCGCCGGGTGTCTGACCCGCACGCCGGGGCACCGCCCGGGGGGGCGAACGACCGGTGCCGAGGGCGGGCTCCGAAGTGTGTCGGCAGTGGGCTTGCAGTTGCCGTTGCGGCAGCTTCTACCGTGCTGAGCAGGGCCGGAGGGACCGGTCCTGTGAGTACTCGTGAGGGAGGCGGCGATGGTCTGGCCGATCGCGGAGGTCGCGCGGATGTCGGGCGTCACGGCCCGGACGCTGCGGCACTACGACGAGATCGGGCTGCTGCCGCCGGCCACGATCGGCAGCAACGGGCACCGCTGCTACGGCGAGCGCGAACTGCTGCGGCTGCAGCAGATCCTCGTCCTGCGGGCGCTCGGCCTGGGGCTGCCGGAGATCGGCCGCGTCCTGGCCGAGCAGGTCGACGAGCTGGACGCCCTGCGCGCCCACCACCGTCGGCTGCTCGCCGAGCGCGACCGGCTGGCGGCGCTGGCCGGCACCGTCTCCCGCACGATCGCCGAGCTGGAGCAGTCCAGGAAGGACGGCACGCCCATGACCAGCGTCAACCGGCCGGAGAACCTCTTCGAAGGGGTCCGGCCCGGCCAGTACGGGGAGAGCCTGCGGGACTTTCCCGAGCACGCCGCCGAAGTCGGGCGGCGCACCGCGGGGATGAGCCAGGAGGAGATCGAGGCGGGCCAGCGCGAGCGTACGGCGCAGATGATCCGGCTGGCCGAGCTGCTGGCCGCCGGTGTGCCCGCCGACGCCGAGGCGGTGCAGGCGGAGGTCGACGGTCAGTACCGGGCGCTGGCCGGGATGCGCGCGGTGTCCACCGAGGAGTTCCGCGCGATGGGGCGCTCCTGCGTGGACAACGCGCAGTGGTGCGCCGCGTACGAGGCGATCGCGCCGGGGCTGGCCGCGTACCAGCGGGACGCCATCGACGCGTACGCGGATACACGGCTGACCTGAGCCGGGAGACGGGCTGACGGCGGGGGGCTCCCCGGCTGTCGGCCCGGTGTCAGCCGGCCGGGGCCGGGCCCGACGTGTCGGCCGCCAGGGACACGGCGAGCGCGCCGAGCACCGTGCCCATCAGATAGCGCTGCACCTTCAGCCAGGAGACGCGGCGCGCGAGAAAGGCGGCGATGGTACCGGCCGCCAGCACGATGGCGAGGTTGACCGCGATGCTGACCGCGATCTGCACCGATCCGAGTACGAGCCCCTGCAGCAGCACATGACCGGCCGTCAGGTCGACGAACTGCGGAATGAGGGAGAGGTACATGATGGCGATCTTCGGGTTGAGCAGGTTCGTCATCAGCCCCATCGCGAACAGCTTGCGCGGCGAGTCGTGGGGCACGTCCTGCGGCGTGAAGACGGAGACGCCGCCCGGCTTCAGCGCCTGCCAGGCGAGGTAGGCGAGATACACGGCGCCGGCGAGCTTCACCGCCACGTACAGCTCGGGCACGGCGAGGAGGACGACCGACAGGCCGAGGTTCGCGGCCAGCAGGTACACCAGGAACCCGAGGGCGACCCCGCCGAGGGAAACGAGGCCGGCGCGTCTGCCCTGGGTGATGCTGCGGGACACGAGGTAGATCATGTTGGGGCCCGGGGTGAGCACCATGCCGAGGGCGACCACGACGACGCCGAGTATCCCGCTGATGTCCACCATGAATCCCCCTGATTGCACGCCTCGTTGGGCGTTGCTTCGTACGCGATGGAGGGCGCCGCCGCACTGCGGGCCGACGCCGTGAGGAGCCTATTGCCCAACCCGGATCGGTGCAATATGGACATTGCTCTCGGTGCAATGCTGGTGTTGTGATTGGGTGGCCCCATGCGCGACTACCGAAGCGTCGCCGACCGGGTGGCCGCGGACATCGAGGCGGGGGTCCTCCGGCCGGGCGACCGGCTGCCCCCGCAGCGCACGTTCGCCCGTCAGTACGGCCTCGCCAACTCCACCGCCATCCGCGTCTACCAGGAGCTGGCCCGCCGCGGGCTCACCGTGGGCGAAGTGGGCCGCGGTACCTTCGTACGGGCGGTGCCTCCCGCGGCCGCGCCCGCCCTCACCGAACCCGCCGGCGGCGACCGCGTCGACCTGGAACTCAACTACCCGGTCGTGCCCGAGCAGGCCGCGCTGCTGGCCGAGGGCCTCGGCGGGCTGCTGCGCCACGACGTCCTGGAGCACGCACTGCGGCCGGTCGGCGCGGCCGGCCTGCCGCACGCCCGGGAGGCCGCCGCCGACCTGCTGGCCCGTGGCGGCTGGCGCCCGGACCCCGCACACGTACTGTTCGCGGGCAACGGGCGGCAGGCCCTCTCGGCCGCCCTCACCGCCCTCGCGCCACCGGGCGCCCGGCTCGGCGTCGAGGAGCTGACGTACCCGGTCATCAAGGCCATCGCCGCACGGCTCCACGTCACGCCGGTACCGCTGGCCATGGACGAGGAGGGACTGATCCCCGAGGCGGTGGCGGAGGCCCACAGCGCGGCGCCGCTGCACGCCGTCTACGTCCAGCCGACGCTGCACAACCCGCTCTCGCTCACCATGCCCCGCGCCCGCAGGGAGCGGCTGGCCGAGGTGCTGTTGCGCTCCGGCATCCCCGCCGTCGAGGACGCCATCTGGGGCTTCCTCCGTACGGACCCGCCGCCGCTGGCCGCGCTGGCGCCCGAACTGACCGTCCTCGTCGACAGCCTGTCCAAGCGCATCGCGCCCGGCCTGACGGTGGGTTACCTCGCGGCGCCGGGCTCCCTGACGGGTGACCTCGGCAACGCACTGCGGTCCGGGGGCTGGGGCCCGATGCACGTCGCACTGGCGGCGGCCACTCGCTGGCAGCAGGACGGTACAGCGCAGACGCTCGTACGGGCCAAGCGGCGGGAGGCGGCGGTACGGCAGGAGATCGCGGCCCGGCACCTGGCCGGTTTCGCGGTGCGGGGCGATCCGCACGCGTACCACTGCTGGTGGCGGCTGCCGCGGCCGTGGCGCGCCGACACCTTCGTCGCGGCGGCCGCACGCCACGGCATCGCGCTGGCGCCGGCCGCCGCGTTCACGGTCGGCGACAGCCACGCACCGAACGCCGTCCGGCTCGGCCTCGCCACACCCGAACGGGACGCACTGGCAAGGGCGTTGACGACGCTGGCCGGACTCGCCCGCAGCGCCCCGGACGACCTGGCCACCGACTGACCGGCCGTCTGGGCGAGCGCCTGAGCGAGCGCCTGAGGGGTCGGTGCCGATGCCGGTGCCGGGGCCGGTTGCGGGCGCCGGGGCCCGCACCGCCGGCGAACGCGTCAGCGGGTGCGGCGCCCGTGTGCGCTCATGCCCTTGGTGGCCGCCTGCGTGATGTTGCGTGCCATCCCGCCGAAGACGACCGAGTGGAACGGGGCCACGCTCCACCAGTACGCGTGGCCGGACAGGCCGCGGGGGTGGAACAGGGCGCGCTGCCGGTAGCGCGTGCGGCCGTCGTCGTCCGTCTCGGCGTACATCTCCAGCCAGGCCAGACCCGGCAGCCGCATCTCGGCACGCAGCCGCAGCAGGTGTCCCGGCTCGATCTCCTCCACCCGCCAGAAGTCGAGGGAGTCACCGGTCCGCAGCCGTTCCGCGTCGCGGCGCCCGCGCCGCAGGCCGACCCCGCCGACGAAGCGGTCCAGCCAGCCCCGTACGGCCCAGGCGAGGGGGAACGAGTACCAGCCGTTGTCACCGCCGATGCCCTCGATCACCCGCCACAGCGCCTCGCGCGGCGCTTCCACGGTCAGCTGCCGCTCGTCCTTGTAGAGGCTGCCGCCCGCCCAGTCCGGGTCGGTGGGCAGGGGGTCGCTCGGCGCGCCGGGCACCGCGGCCGACGACCAGCGGGTCACCACCTCCGCCTCGCGCACCCGCCGCAGCGCGAGCGCCAGCGCGTCGTCGAACGGCAGCGGCGACGGCTCCGGCCCGGAAGTGTCGGGTACGAATTGCGCGATGTCGTGCTCGCCGCACACCACTTCGTGCCGCAGCGACTCCGTGAGCGGGCGGGCGAGGGAGGCCGGCACCGGGGTCACGATGCCGACCCACAGGCTGGACAGGCGCGGCGTGAGCATCGGCACGGGCACGATCAGCCGGTGGCGCAGGCCTGCCACCACGGCGTACCGGCGCATCATCTCCCGGTACGTGAGGACGTCCGGGCCGCCGATGTCGAAGGTGCGGTTGACCTCGGTGGGCATCCGGGCCGACGCCACCAGATAGCGCAGTACGTCACGGACGCCGATCGGCTGGATGCGGGTCCGTACCCAGCTCGGTGTGACCATGACCGGCAGCCGCTCGGTCAGGTACCGCAGCATCTCGAACGACGCGGAACCGGACCCGATGATCACCGCGGCCCGCAGCACGGTGGCGGGCACCGGAGCGTCGAGGAAGATCCGGCCCACCTGGGCGCGCGAGCGCAAGTGCCGGGACAGCTCGTGCTCCGGGACGCCGGAGGGCGTCAGACCGCCCAGGTAGACGACGCGCCGTACGCCGGCGGCGTGTGCCTGCTCGGCGAAGATCCGCGCGGCCCGCCGGTCCTTCTCCTCGAACTCGGAGCCGATGCCGAGCGAATGCACCAGGTAGTAGGCGACGTCGATGCCGTCCAGGGCGGCGGCGACGGACGGTGCGTCGGTGACATCCCCCTCGACCACCTCGGCCTCGCCCGCCCAGGGATGGTCGCGCAGCTTGCCCGGCGTGCGGGCCAGACACCGCACCCGGTGCCCGGCCTGCAGCAGCTCGGGGACCAGCCGGCCGCCGAGGTAACCGGAGGCCCCCGTCACCAGGCAGCGCAGCCCGGCGGCGTCCTGCGGTGCGCCCGTCCGCACGGCCGCCTCCCTTCCACGGCACGCCCGCCGTGTTGGTCCTCCGTCGATTATGACCGGACGCGGGGGAGCGGCCAGGGGACCGGCCGGCCACGTGCGTGTCGCGGCGCAGCGTTCGCCGGGACGGCCCCACCGCTCCGCCGGCCCGCTGCCGGGCAGGCCGTCTCCCCGCGGTGCGCAGCCGCGCGAAGCCCGGCTTCTCGCGGCCCGGAGCCGCGGAAAACCACTGTCCCGGCGGTCCGTCGCCGGGAGAGGGTGTGACCGTCGGAACGGACGAGGCGAGGGAGCGGAGTCGAGTGACCGTGGGAAGCGGAACGCTGCGCGTGGGCGGGGAAGTGACGGTCAGGCTGGTGAAGCGGGCGCGGACCAAGGTGCGTTACCCGGCGACCGTGCTGCACGACGACGGCACGCACGTCGTCGTGCGCGCGCCGTGGGCGGGGGAGGGGACGCGGGACTTCGGGTTCGTGCGCTTCGAGCCGGGTGATGTGTTCACCGAGCACTTCTGGCGCGACCGCTGGTACGCCGTCAAGGAGGTGCGTACCGCCGACGGCACCGTCAAGGGCTGGTACTGCGACGTCACGCGCCCCGCTGACGTCGGCCCTGACGGCATCACCGTGGAAGACCTGGACCTCGACCTGTGGCTGTCGGCGGACGGCGGGACCGTACTGCGGCTGGACGAGGACGAGTTCGCGGCCAGTGGCCTCGCGGACCGTGATCCCGCGGCGGCGGCCGCGGCCCGCCGCGCACTGGACGAACTGGAGTCACTGGCCCGCGCGGGGGCCTTCGGCCGGTGGGACGGCACCGCCGCTACCTGAGCCGTGCGGCGACGCCCACCCCGTAAACCGCACGGCACCGCCGCTTCCTGAGCCGTGCGGGGAGGACTCGGCCCCTCAGCCCTCCTCGTCCGCGAAGTCCCCGTCCGTGGACGCCCCGTCCGCGAAGGCGCCGTTGGCGGTGAAGGCCAGCTTCGCGAAGCGTTCGCCGATGCGGCGGTGGGCGGCGGCGTCCGGGTGCAGCTGGTCCGGCAGCGGCAGTTCGGCGAAGTCCGCCTCGCCGTAGAGGTCGCGGCCGTCCAGGTAGTGCAGGTGCGTGTCGTCGGCCGCGCGCTGCCGCACGATGCGGGCCAGCTCCGCCCGGATGACGTTGAGCGTCAGCTTTCCCGCCGACCGCTCGGCGGGGTCGCCCTCGGCCCGGAACTGGAGCCGCCCGGCGCTGAGGTTGCCGAAGTCCGGCGCGCTGGGGCCGGGCGTGTCCTCGTGGATGGGGCAGAGGAGGGGCGAGACGACCAGCAGTGGCGTGTTCGGGTGGCCCTCGCGGATGGTGTCGAGGAAGCCGTGCACGGCCGGGGTGAAGGCGCGGAGCCGCATCAGGTCGGCGTTGACCAGGTTGATGCCGATCTTCACGCTGATCAGGTCGGCGGGGGTGTCCCGCAGCGTGCGCGCGACGAAGGGATCGAGCAGTGCGCTGCCGCCGAACCCCAGGTTGATCAGCTCGACGCCGCCGAGGGAAGCGGCGAGCGCGGGCCAGGTGGTGGTCGGCGCGTCGGTGTCGGAGCCGTGGCTGATCGAACTGCCGTGGTGCAGCCACACCTTCCGCCCCGGGTCCGGTGCCGGTTCGACGGGGGCGTCGGTGCGCAGGGCGACGAGTTCGGTGGTTTCGTTGTGCGGCAGCCAGATCTCGACGTTCTTGTCCGTGCCGGGGAGGCCGGTGAAGCGGAGTGTGCCGGGCTCGCCGGACTGCTGCTCGAAGGTGCCGGCGGTCATGTCGATGGTGAGGGTGTTGCCGCCGGTCACGCTCGCCCGGCCGGCCGGGCGGCCGTCGACGAGCAGGTCGTACAGCCCGTCGGGTCGGGGCGGTGCGCCGACGTAGACGCGCTTGGTGGGCAGCGTGTCCAGTTCGATGGCGGTGGCGCGGGTGCGGAAGACCAGCCGTACGCCGGAGGGCTGGGACTCGGCCATGGCCAGCTGCCCGTCGGTGTACTGGGCGCGGGCCCAGGCGGGCAGCCGGTGGGGCAGCACGCCGCGCTCGGTGCGCTCCACGTCGAGTGCGCCGCGCAGGAGGTCAGCGGTGACGGGCGTGGTGATCGGCGTGCTGGTCCAGTGGTGCTCGGTGTGCATGGCTTCAACCTGTTGTTCGGGGTGGGGGAGCGCGGGACGGCGCGGGGCCCTTACGCCGCCGGCCAGTTCCGCAGCAGGGCGTCGAGGGCGTCCAGGATGCGCGTCCAGGTCTGCTGCGAGTCGGGCGCGCTGTGGTCGAACCCACCGCCCAGCTCCAGGCTGACGTAGCCGTGGAAGACGCTGCCCAGCAGCCGGACCGCATGGGTCTGGTCCGGCTCCGACAGGTCGTACCCGCGCAGGATCGCGCGCGTCATCTGCGCGTGCCGGCCGCCCGCGCTGGCGGCGGCCGCTTCGGGGTCCAGCCGCAGCTGGGCCGCGGCGTAACGCCCGGGGTGCTCCCGGGCGTAGTCGCGGTAGACGTTCGCGAGCGCGGTCAGGGCGTCCTTGCCGGCCCGCCCGGCCAGCGCGTCGGCGGCCCGGTCGGCGAGCTCCTCCAGCGCGAGCAGGGCGATCCGGGTCTTGAGGTCGTGGGAGTTCTTCACGTGCGAGTACAGGCTCGCGACCTTGACGTCGAACCGCCTGGCGAGCGCCGAGACGGTCACCTGCTCGAAGCCGACCTCGTCGGCCAGCTCGGCCCCCGCCTCCGCCAGCCGTCCGGCGGTCAGCCCCGCACGCACCATCACTGTCCTTCCTCACTGCCTTTCCGCTGCCTACCTAAAGCCAGTGTGCATCTTCCTAAAGGTATTAGGCAAGTCGCTATGAGGCATAGGGTGGGCCTTCCGTGCCGGGCCCCCGCGGCCGGACGCCGCACCCGACGGGACCGGGCACGAGATGTCGGGTCCGGGCGGGTGCGGAATTCCTAACGTGAGGGCTGTCAAGGAAGGAGACCGAGGTGCTGGAGCGGCTGAACGAAGCCCTGGAACACATCGAGTCGCACCTCGATCAGCAGATCGAGGCGACCGAGCTGGCGCGGATCGCGATGACGTCGGAGTACCACTTCCGCCGCATGTTCTCCGCGCTGGCGGGCCTCCCGCTGTCGGAGTACGTCCGCCGCAGGCGGCTCACCGTCGCCGGGGCCGAGGTGCTCGCCGGCGAACGCACACTGCTGGAGATCGCGGTGCGGTACGGCTACGGCTCGGGGGAGGCGTTCGCGCGTGCGTTCCGGGCCGTGCACGGTGTGGGGCCGGGCGAGGCCCGGCGGACCGGTGCGGCGCTGCGCTCCCAGCCCCGGATGTCCTTCCGCCTCATCGTTGAAGGGAGTAGCAGCATGGAGTACCGGGTCGTGGCGAAGGAAGAGTTCCGTATCGTCGGCAAGAAGGCCCGCGTCCCGCTGGTCCACGTCGGGGTGAACCCGGCGATCGCGGAGTTCATCCGCGGCATCGGCCAGGAGACGGTACGGCGCATCGCCGCGCTGTCGGACCAGCAGCCGGAGGGGATCGTCGCGGTCAGCGACGACCTCGACCCGAGCCGCGCCGAGGGCACCGAACTCGACTACTACCACGGGGTGGTGACCGGTGCCGCCGCACCGGCGGACCTGGACGAACTCACCGTTCCCGCGGGCACGTGGGCCGTCTTCGCGAACTCCGGGCCGTTCCCGCAGGCGCTCCAGTTCCTGTGGCGGGACGTCTTCACGCAGTGGTTCCCGTCCAACCCGTACCGGAGCAGGCCGGGCCCCGAGATCCTGCGCACCCGCCTGTCGCAGGACGGGACACAGGCCGAAGCGGAGCTCTGGATCCCCGTGGAACGGACCACCGTCTGACCCACGGTGAGACGCAGGTCACACGCATCCGTGTCACAGGCCGGCGGGCTGCCCCGTCTGAAGGGTGTAGCCACCACCACCACGGAGGAGCACACCATGGACGCGCGACTCGACTACTTCACCAGCCCCACCGCCGGCAAGGCCCTCAAGCACCTGATGTCGGCGGGCAAGGCGGTCAAGGACTCGCCGGTGCCGGCCGCCACGCAGGAACTGGTGGCACTCCGGGTGAGCCAGATCAACGGCTGCGCCGTCTGCATCGACATGCACACCAAGGAGGCCGCGGCGGCCGGTGAGACCGCGGTACGGCTGAACCTGGTCGCGGCATGGCGCGAGGCCACGGTCTTCACCGACGCCGAGCGTGCCGCGCTGCACCTGGCGGAGGAGGGCACCCGGGTCGCCGACGCGGCCGGCGGCGTCAGCGACGAGGTGTGGGCCGCCGCCGCCAAGCACTACGACGAGGAGCAGCTCACCGCCCTGGCGATGCTGATCTCGTTCATGAACATGGTGAACCGGCTGAACGTCATCGCCCGGCAGCCGGCGGGCAGTTACGAGGTCGGCCAGTTCCACTGACGCGACCGGCCGTCGGCGACCGGTCGCCGACGGCCTCGCCCGTCACCGCCTACCCGTACTCTTGCGCTGTGACCAAGCAGCACAGGGCCGTCGACGTGTGTGTCGACGCGATGATCGAAGACCTCAGGACGCTCGTCGAAACCGAGTCTCCCTCGCGCGATGCCGAGGCGCTCAAGGCTTCGGCCGCGGCGGTCGCCGCCGTCATCGAGCGCCGCCTCGGCGGCCGGGCCGCCCTCGTGGAGAGCCCGGCCGGGCCGCACGTCCACTGGGCGGCCGGCGGCGACCCCGAGGTGCTGATCCTCGGCCACCACGACACGGTGTTCCCGCTCGGCACCCTCGCGCGCCGCCCGTTCCGCGTCGAGGACGGCAAGGCCACGGGCCCCGGCGTCTTCGACATGCTCGGCGGCCTGGTGCAGGCGATCCACGGCCTGGCGGCGCTCGACGACCTCTCCGGTACGGAGATCCTGGTGACCGCCGACGAAGAGGTCGGCTCGCACGCCTCACGGGCCCTCATCGAGGAGCGGGCCCTGGCGTGCGGCGCCGTCCTCGTCTTCGAGGGCGCTGCCGACGGCGGCGCGCTGAAGACCGGGCGCAAGGGCTGCGGCACGTTCGAGGTCACCATCACCGGCCGGGCGTCACACGCCGGCCTGGAGCCGGCGGCCGGCATCAACGCCCTGATCGAAGCGTCGCACCAGGTGCTGGACATCGCCGCGCTCAGCCGTCCCGAGATCGGTACGACGGTGACCCCGACCGTCGCCACCGCCGGCACCCTCGACAACGTCGTGCCCGCCGAGGCCACCGTCGTCGTCGACGTCCGCGTCGAGACGGCAGCCGAAAAGGAGCGCATCGAGGCCGCGTTCGCCGCCCTCACGCCCCGTCTCGACGGCGCGCGCCTCGCGGTACGGGGAGCCGTCGGCCGGCCGCCGATGCCCGAATCGGCATCGGCCGCGCTCTTCGCGATGGCCAAGCGGCTGCGGCCGGGCCTCGAAGGCACGGCGGTCGGCGGCGGAAGCGACGGCAACTTCACCGCCGCACTGGGCGTCCCCACGCTCGACGGCCTCGGCGCGGTGGGCGGCGGTGCCCACGCCGACCACGAGTACCTGATGGTCGACGCCATGGCCGAGCGCGCACGGCTGGTCACCGGCCTGGTCGACGCAATCCGCCGCGCATAGCCGACGGCCGCCCGCAGCGTCGGCGGGCGTGCTGCCGGTCGTATGGGCGCCACCGCTACGGGGCATCGATGTGGTCGCCGACCTCGTGTCGCGCGGCCGGGTGCCCTCTCGCGTCAGTGGTCAGTAGGACTGGAGCTCCCAGAGGTTGCCGTCCGGGTCGCGTACGTGGGCGGTGCGCATGGTGGGGCCCCACTCGGGGCGGTCGGCCGGCTGGGCGGCGACTGTGGCGCCGTGGCGGGTGCAGAGATCGAAGGCGGCCTGCACGTCGGGGACCCGGCTGACCAGCATGGTGGAGTTGCCCAGCCTGGGTTCGCCGCCGCCCCGCAGCTCTCCGGCCAGCGCCTCGCGGTCGAGCAGCGCGAGTATGCCCTCGTCGCCCACGTCCCAGCTCGCGTACGGGCCGTTCTGGTCGCCCCGGGTGCGGGTGGCGCCGAGGAGGGCGGGCAACACGGCGTCGTAGAAGCCGAAGGTCTCGGCGAAGCGGGAGGTCAGCAGGCGTGGGTGCAGGGCGTCCATGACGGTTTCCTCACTCGCGTGCGGGCGTGGCTGCGCTCGTTATTCGTAGGTGGTGACCAACTATTGGAGCGTGCCTATGATGGCACCGTGTCTGACTCACCGCCAACCCTGACCGGGCTCACCACGTACCTGCTGTCCAAGGTGGGCAAGGAGGCGCGGTCCCGGCTCACGGCCCGGCTCGCGGAGCGGGAACTGCGGCTGTGGCACATGGCAGTGCTCGCCGCGCTCGCCGACTTCGGCCCCGACGCCCAGCGTCCGCTCGCCGAACGCCTCGGGATCCACGTCAGCGACATGGCCAGAATCCTGGACGAGCTGTCCCGCACGGGCCATGTGGTCCGCGAGCGGGACCCGGCCGACCGGCGCCGGGTACTGGTGACGCTCACCCCGCAGGGGCGGGCGCTGCTCGCCGGGCTGATGGACGAGGCGACCGCGGTCCAGGACGAGATGCTGGCGCCCCTGACCGCGCGTGAACGTGCCACGCTGCAACGGCTGTTGCTGAGGATCTACACGGAGGCCGAGGGCAGGAAGGGCTGAGTGCGGTGGCTCGGGCCGTCCGTCCCGCAGCGTCACGTTCTCCTGCGGCGGTCCCCCTCCCGTGGGCAGTCCTCACCACAGTTCTCTCTATCTCTGGTTGGAGACGGTGATCGCCCTGTGGCGTGATGCCCGGGGTATGCGCGTGACCATAGCCTGGGCACATCATGGAACGTCACGACGACCGGTGGCTGCCGGTCCTGCTGCTCGCTGCCCAGGTCATGGTGTGGCCCGGTGTCGCGCTGGTCCGGGGCGCCACGCCGACGGCCGCCGAACTGCTCGCCGCCGTACTGGTGGGCGGCCTGGTGACCGCCGCGCTGACGGCCCGCCGTACCCACCCGGTGCCCGTCCTCATCGTGGTGGCCGCGGTCTGCGCGATCGGCGCCGAACCGCTGCCCGCGGGCGCGGTGGCCGGGTACGGCACTGCGGCAGTGGCCCTCGCGCTGTACACGGTGGCCGCCGTACGCGACACCACCACCGCGCTGCTGTGCGTGGTGACCCTCGCGGTATGGCAGCTCGTGCACGGCATCAGCCTGCACGGACTCACCGGCGGCCACGCACCCGGCGGCGGCAGCGGCATCGCCGGCCAGGGGCTCGACCTCGTGCTCACCGCGCTGCTCTACGCCGCCGCCACCGGCGCGGGGCTGACCGTACGCCGCCGGCGCACCGCCCGGCAGGCCGCCGAACGCCGTCTGCACCGCGCGGAGGCCGAACGGCACCGGCTCCCGACGGCCGAACGGCGGCGCATGGAACGGGAGTTGCACGACGTCAGCGCGCACCACCTCACGGCCGTCGTCGTGACGGTGGAGGCGGCCCTCGGGCTGCGCGACCGGCGGCCCGAACTGGCCCAGCAGGCAGTGGAGTTCGCAGCCGAGACCGGGCGTGAGGTGACGCGCGCGCTGAGCGCGGTGCGGGCCCCGTCGCCCTCGGCGCAGGACGGCCCGGCGCCGGAGGAGCGGATGGGCGAGCTCGTGGCCGGCTTCCGTGCCCTCGGGCAGCCGGTGACCTGCGACGTCGGGGCGCTGCCCGACGGCCCCGTGGGCGACGTCGCGTACGCCGTCGTCCGCGAGGCGCTGACCAACGCCGTACGCCATGCCTCCGGCGCGCCCACCACCGTGCGCTGCACCTCCCAGGACGCCCGGACGGAGATCGTCGTACGCAACGCGGCGCCGGACGCGTCCGGCCCGTCGCGCGGGCAGGGGCTCGGCGGTGGACGCGGCCAGAACTTCCTGCGCGGCCGGGTGCGGGAGGCGG
>NZ_PQSQ01000107.1 GCF_002920575.1 Streptomyces sp. Ru73
GGAAACTCCCGGCAAAGGACCGTAAACCTTCGGTCGTCCTACGTCACGCCGTCACGCGGACAGGCGTTGTCCCGGTGTGACCCTCTCTGTCGACCGCGTGCAGCGGCACCTCGTCCCCACCGTGCTCCCCTGTCACCTCTGCCCCGAGCCCGCGCCCGCGCTGCCGGAGCTCGCGGTGACGCTCCGGCCCGCGATCGGGCCCGAGCGCACCGTGTGGCTGTGCCGCTTCTGCCAGGACACCCGGCCGGGCCGCGACCGGCCGGTGCTGGGCGGCGCCGACTGGAGCTGGCGCGGTCTGAACCGGGGGGCGGCTGCCCTGCGGACGGCGTTCGCCACGGGACAGTGGGTGCCGCTCCCTGCGGAGCACCGGTTCGCCGAGGCCCTGCGCCGCGCCCGGTGGACCGAGTCGTCGGTACGGGACCTGCTGCGCCGGGCCGACCCCGCGCTGCGTACCGGGCGGCTGGTCCCGCTGCTCCAGGACGCGCTGACCGTGGTGCTCGCCCACGCACCGGCCGGTGATGTGTCGTTGCGCGAGGTGCGCCGGCTGATCGACGCGCTGGCCGCGGCACCGGCACCGGTCCCGGACCGGAGCGCCCGGGCCGGCCGGCCGCCCGTGGGGTGAAGGCGTCGCAGTGCGACCCGCGTGCCGGTGCCTTCCTTGTCCGTGCGGGCGCCCCCACGCATACTCGGTACGCCGTGCTCCTCGGTCCGCCCCCCGTGCCCGGTCCCGGATCCACCCCTCGTACGCGCGCCGCCAGGCGACAGCGCCCACCGCGTACTGGAAAGACGTACGCATTCCCGTCAGGAGCAGTCACACATGACCACCACCGCACAGATCGGCGTCACCGGGCTCGCCGTCATGGGCCGCAACCTGGCCCGCAACTTCGCCCGCAACGGCTACACCGTCGCCCTGCACAACCGCACCGCGGCCCGCACCCGCGACCTCGTGGACCGCTTCGGCGAGGAGGGCGACTTCGTACCGGCGGAGAGCGCGGAGGAGTTCGTCGCCGCGCTCGAACGGCCCCGCCGCCTCGTCGTCATGGTGAAGGCGGGCGACCCCACGGACGCGGTGATCGAGGAGTTCGCCCCGCTCCTGGAGCCCGGCGACATGATCATCGACGGCGGCAACGCGCACTTCGCCGACACCCGCCGCCGCGAACAGCAGCTTCGCGAGCGCGGCATCCACTTCGTCGGCACCGGCATCTCCGGCGGCGAGGAGGGCGCGCTCCACGGGCCGAGCATCATGCCCGGCGGCAGCGAGGAGTCGTACCGCTCGCTCGGCCCGATGCTGGAGAAGATCGCCGCCAAGGCCGGTGACGGCTCCCCGTGCGTGACGCACGTCGGCCCGGACGGCGCGGGGCACTTCGTGAAGATGGTCCACAACGGCATCGAGTACGCCGACATGCAGCTGATCGGCGAGGCGTACCAGCTGCTGCGCCAGGTCGCGGGCTACTCCCCCGCGGAGATCGCCGACATCTTCCGCACCTGGAACACCGGCCGCCTGGACTCCTACCTGATCGAGATCACCGCCGAAGTCCTGTCCCATGTCGACGGGGCGACGGGGAAGCCGTTCGTGGACGTCGTGCTCGACCGGGCCGAGCAGAAGGGCACCGGCCGCTGGACGGTGCAGATCGCCCTCGACCTGGGCGTACCGGTGTCGGGCATCGCGGAGGCCGTCTTCGCCCGTTCCGTCTCCGGGCACGCCGCCCTCCGCGAGGCCTCGCGCCACCTCGCCGGGCCGGCCGCCCGCACGCTCGGCAAGGCAGAGGCGGCGGCCTTCGCCGACCGGGTCGAGCAGGCCCTGTACGCGTCGAAGATCGTGTCGTACACGCAGGGCTTCCACCAGATCGCCGCGGGCAGCGAGGCGTACGACTGGGACATCGACCTCGGCGCCGTCGCCGCCATCTGGCGGGCCGGCTGCATCATCCGGGCCGCGTTCCTCGACCGGATCACCGGCGCCTACCGGGACCGGCCTGAGCTGCCCAGCCTGCTGTCCGACAAGACGTTCGCCGAGGAGATCGCCGCGGCGCAGGACGACTGGCGCGCGGTGCTGGTCGCGGCGACCACCCAGGGCGTGCCGGCGCCCGGTTTCGCCGCCGCGCTCGCCTACTACGACTCGCTGCGCGCCGAGCGCCTCCCCGCAGCCCTCACCCAGGGCCAGCGCGACTACTTCGGCGCGCACACCTACCGCCGCACCGACCGCGACGGCGTCTTCCACACCCTCTGGGGCGGTGACAAGACCGAGGTGGAGAGCTGACGGGCACCGGCAGCGGAGCCGGAGGATCAGAGGCGCTGCCAGAGGGCCGGTACGGCCGGGGGCTGCCAGCCGGGCTGGGCCTGGTGGTCCTGGAGGCAACGGTAGGTGACGCCGCCGTAGGTCACCGTGTCGCCGGCGCTGTAGACCGTGCCGGCGGACCAGGTGCCGCCCGGCTCCCCGGGGTCGCCCGGATCGCCCGGGTCGCCGGGCGATCCGGCGCTCGTGGTCAGGGTGAGCCCGTAGCTCTGCAGGATCGGGTTGACGGGCTGGAAGTAGGTGGTCCCGCCGCTCGTGCAGTTGCCCGAACCGCCCGAGGTGACGCCCTGCGCCTGACTGCCGGAGAGGAAGGAGCCGCCCGAGTCACCGGGCTCCGCGCACACCGAGGTGCGGGTGACGCCGCTGACGGTGCCCTCCTGGTAGGTCACGCTGGTGTTCAGCTGCTGGACCGTGCCGCAGTGCCAGCCGGTGGTCGAGCCGGAACGGCACACCGAGGCGCCGACCACGGCCGGGGTGGACCCGGCGACCTGTGCGCCGGCACCGTTGACGTACGGGGTCGCCGTCCAGTTGGCGTTGGTGGCCACCCACGCCATGTCGTTGCCCGGGAAGACCGACGCCTGGAAGGTGCCCTGGGCCACCCGGTTGGAACCGGTGGTGGTGTTGCCGGGCCGGCCGCAGTGGCCTGCCGAGACGAATCCCTGCTGGGTGCCGCGGGTGACGGGGAAGCCGATCGAGCACCGGCTGCCGCTGCCGATGTAGTAGGCGTCGCCACCGCGCAGGTCGTACAGCGGGCGGGGACGCTCGGTGGTCTTCACAGACCGGACGAGAGCCGGGTCGACCCCGGCCGCCGCCAGCAGGGGACGTACGGCCGCCGGGCGCACCGCCTGCATCACGAGGGAGTTGGTCCGGACGTCGACGTACCAGACCGGGGTGTCGGTGGTCGCGTGCCGGGCCGCGGCGCGGTCCAGCCGGGCCTTGGCCGAGTCCAGCGAGGCCAGCGAATGCCGGACGACGGCCGCCCGCGCCCCGCGGGCCCGTATGGCCGGCACATCGCGCGCGTCGGTCGTCGCCACCGTGAGCGTGCCCGACTCGGCGCCCTGCACCCAGGCGCCGGCGAAGTCCGCGCCGAGGTCAGCGCGCAGCCGGCCCGCCGTGGCCCCGGCTTCCGCCTCGTTCACGAGCCGCTGTGCTGCCTGCTGCCGATCGAGGCGCAGGTCCCGTTCCATGGCGCGCAGCAGGGCGGCCGGCGCGTCGGCGGTGCGCAGGGTCTGTGCGGCGGTGGGCGTGTCGGGAGCGGCGGCACGGCCACTCGCGCTCGCCGGGCCGCTGAGCCCGGCCACGAGCAGCGTGCCGGCGGCCGCCAGTGCGGCGCAGGCGGCCGCGGCGTGTCTGGGGAGCATGGGACTCTCCTCGGATGTCGGTGGGGTGCCGATACCGTAAGGAAGGCCGTTCGGGCCGCGTAAGGCGTCAACTTCCCCCCTGCCCCGGTGTTATGGAACGTGCTCGCCGCAAGCGTGCGGTCAGCCGGGTCCGGGGCCGCGGCCGGTGCGTTCGCCGCGTTCCGCGCGCCAGGGCCGGTAGCTGTCGCTGGATTCCGCCGTCCTGGCGTGCGCGCCGCGCGCCTCGGCCAGCACGGTGGCCGTGGTGTCCGGCTGCTGGAGGGTGGGATGCCAGCCGAGCACGTGCCGCCACAGCAGCGGGGTGCCGGCGAGCGGTCGGGTGATGATGCCGGGTGTCGTCGGGAACGAGGCCCGGCACAGTCCCACCGCCCGCCCGACCTGGACCAGGTGCACGCAGGACGCGGTGTCCGTCTCGTACATGCGCCGGGGGCTGAACCCGGCCCGGGCGCAGGCCGCGGTGAAGCAGTCCGCGAAGCAGCCGTCGCCGGGCACGCAGGCCCATTCCTCACCCGCCAGTGCGGACAGCCCGACTTCGGCGCACGAGGCCAGTGGATGGCCGCTGGGCAGCATCACGAACACGGGGTCCACCGCGATCTCCCGCCAGGCCAGTCGCGTGGCGTCGGGCGGAGCGGTGGAGCCGCAGGTGCCGGCCAGCGCGAAGTCCAGCCGTCCCTCGGCCAGCAGCCCGGCCAGCTCGCGCTCGGACCATGACACGTACGTGGTCACCGTCGCGTCGGGCACGGCCTGCGCCAGCCGGTCCAGCAGCGCGCCGAGGAGCGGACCGTGCGTACCGCCCAGCCGGAGCCGTTCCGGCCCGCGCCAGGTGCGGGCGAACCTGACGGCCTCCTGCTGCAGTTCGCTCACCGCCGGCAGCACGATCCGGGTGCGCTCCAGCACCAGTTCGCCCAGTGCTGTGACGCGCACGCCGCGCCGTCCCCGTTCGAACAGCGCGCCGCCCAGGGCCGCCTCGATGCGTCTGAGTTGTGCGCTCAGTGCGGGCTGCGCGAGTCCGAGCACCGTGGCGGCCCTGGTGAGGCTGCCTTCCTCCGCGATGGTTCGGATGGTTCTCAGATGTCGTAATTCCAGTTCCATGCAGGGATATTGCGGCGCATGGGAGGAGGAGGGCAAGAGACAGGTACGGACCAATGAAGGACACGGATATGGAACCGGGAAGCCGGGATGTGGTGTTCGCGGCCGTACCGCTGTGGGAACGTGACCCCTCGAACGCCATTGGTCTGTACCTGCTCCGAGGAGGAGTGATGCGCAGCACCACTGTCCCGCGCGGCACACTCTGCGTCGCCCCGCCCGCGGGAGAACCGCCCCTGCACCGACTGGAGTTACCCGCCCCCGGCGCGGCACCGTTCGCCGCGGGCTCCTTCGAGGAGCTGGGGCCGCTGTCGTGGACCGACCACCCGCACCGCCACACCTTCTACGAAATCATTCACGTCACCGCCGGTTCGGGCACGCACGTCATCGATCTCGCCCGGTGGCCGGTGCGACCACCTCACCTGGCCGTGATCCTGCCCGGGCAGATCCACCACTGGCAGGGCGACCGCGACGTCGACGGGACGCTCGCGCTGTTCACCGAGGACTTCCTGGTGGACCACCCCGGCGACCGCGAAGTGCTGCGGCGGCTCGCGAGAACCAGCTGGTTCGCCCTGGACGCCGAGGACAGCACACGGATCGGCCGGCTGATGGCCGACCTGGCCGCGGAGCACCGGCAGCGGGCCGCCGGCCACGAAACAGTGTCACGGGCCCTGCTGCACGTCCTCGTCGTACGCGCTGCGCGGCTGCCGGAGCACGGTGGCGGCGCCGCACCGACGCGGTCCACCGGCCCCGAACAGGTCCCCACCCGGCCCGGGGCGCTGGCCGAGGCGTTCACCCGGCTGACGGCCCGGCGGGAGGCGGTGGCCTGGTCGGTGCGCGAGTGCGCCGAACGGCTCGGGGTGTCCCCCGGCCACCTCACCCGGGCCGTACGCGCGGCCACCGGCCGCAGCCCGGGTCAGTTGCTGATCGCGGCCCGCGTGTACCGGGCTCAGCAGCTGCTCGTCCACACCGAACTGCCGGTACGGCAGGTCGCCGCCCGCACCGGATTCACCGATCCCGCCTACTTCTGCCGGTTCTTCCGGCGGGAGACCGGCAGCAGCCCCGGCGACTTCCGAAAACACCACAGCCGCCACCACCAGTCCATCGCCACGGCGCAGCCCCACGCCTAGGTTCGTCACCGATCCGACGGCCCCCACCCAAGGAGCAGGTATGGACAGCGAGAGACCGTCTTCTCCGTCCGCCGAGCCGCCCCGGCTCGTGCGCCGTAAGACCGTCCTGCGGACCGCGCTCGCGGCCGGCGCCGCGATACCGGTCGCCCTCATCGGCGGCCCGGCTCTGGCCCGCACCCTCGGCTCCACCGGCACCGCCGCGCCCCTGACCCCACAATGCGACGACGGCGACGACCCCACACCCGAGCAGATCGAGGGCCCGTACTTCAAGCCCCGCTCTCCGCAGCGCACCGACCTGCTGGAGCCCGGCATGCCCGGTACCCGGCTGACCGTGAGCGGTTATGTCTTCGGCGGCGCCTGCCGTCCTGTCTCCGGCGCCCTGCTCGACTTCTGGCAGGCGGACGACAACGGCGACTACGACAACACGGGCTTCCGGCTGCGCGGTCACCAGTACACCGACTCCCGCGGTGCGTTCGCCCTGACCACCATCGTTCCGGGCCTCTACCCCGGCCGTACCCGGCACCTCCACGTCAAGGTGCAGGCCCCCGGCCGCCCGGTCCTCACGACACAGCTGTACTTCCCGAACGAACCCCGCAACAACACCGACACGCTCTTCGACGCCCGCCTGCTGATGAACGTGCGCAACGGCAACGGCGGTCGTGAGGCGGCCTTCGACTTCGTGCTGGACGTCCCGCAGAACCCCGGCCCGTCGCCCACCAGCACCCCGCCGCCGGGCGGTACATGGGCAGCGGGCACCGCCTACCGGGCCGGGGACCGGGTGACGTACGCGGGCCGCGCCTATGTGTGCCTCCAGGCCCACACGGCCCAGCCCGGCTGGGAGCCCCCGGCGGCTCCGGCCCTGTGGCGAGCCGCCTGAGCGAGGGCGCCGCCGGTGCTGAGGGCGGCTTCGCAGGACGCCTCAGCACCGGCTCCGCACCGCGGGCACCCGACGGACGCGGGCACCCGCCCCCTACCGCTGCGTACGGTGCGCCGAGGGAGCGACGTCGGGCTGCGGAGACGGTCCCGGGGCTGTCTTGGGGCGGCGCCACGGGCCGCGGAAGAGGAGGGAGGCGGGGACGAAGAGCGCCATGCAGCCCACCGCGACGAACAGCCAGCCGTGCCAGCCGTGCGACTCGACCACGTGCGGCACGACCACCAGCACCACCACCGCCATGGCCTTGGTCAGGAAGGTGAAGACGCCCCACGCGGTGCCCTGGAGCCGGGGGTCGACGTCCTCGGCGTTCTCCGAGTAGTTCGCCATCCACGGCCCGTAGGCGCATCCCATGGCGCCGCCGATGAGCGCACCGGTGACGGCGATGTGCAGATGCGAGACGCTGTCGCGCCCGATGAGGCTCGCCAGGTACGCGGTGAGGAGCGCGGCGGCCACCGTGCCGGCCAGGCAGAGCGGCTTGCGCAGCTGAAGCCGGTCGGAGACGCGTCCGGCGACGATGAGCGTCAGGATGTTCAGCACCCAGAACGCCGACATGACCTGGGAGGCGGTCGCGGCCTCCAGACCGAAGCTGTCCGCGAGCATGGTCTGCCCGTACAGGGTGAGCGTGATGTAGAGCACCAGCCAGCAGGAGATGGCCACCACGTGCGCCCAGACGGCACGCTGCGCGAACAGGTCGCGGACGCGGGGCGGCGTGGTGTGGTCCGCGCGGCCGACCGCTTGCTGCTCGGTCTGGAGGATGCGGGCCCGCAGTTCCGGCGAGAGGTCCGCGATGTTGAAGGCGATCACCACGGAGAGCACGAGGGACACCGCGCCCATGATGACGAACTGCGACCGCCAGGAGTCGTCGAAGAGCGGCAGGGTGAGGCTTGCGACCGTAGCGGCCAGGAAGCTCGCCCCGACCGGTCCCCAGGTCCAGAAGCCGAAGGCCTGCGCGCGGCCCATCCGCGGCGAGAAGTCCCGCACCAGCGGCGCGGTCCCCGCCATGGCCATGCCGTCCACGACCGACAACACCGCTCTGACGGCCAGGAGTTGACCCGCCGAGTGGACCGTCGTCATCAGGAAGCAGCACACCGCGGTGAGCATCAGCAGCGGCACGATGAGCCGCACCCGGCCCAGGGTGTCGGTGAGCCGGCCGCCGACCGCGGAGGCGATGGCCCCGGCGACGAGCGCCGTCGCCGAGACGGTGCCGTAGGTGCTCAGTGAGATGTGCAGGTCTTCGAGGAGGAGCGGCACCACCGGGGCGATCTGCCCCTCGTAGGAAGCGATCAGGACAGCGAGTACCGCCATGGAGAGGATGCGCATCCGTTGTCCGGCGGTCGGGTACTCGTTCAGCTCACGCACGGGGAAGAGCCTCATTGCGCTACCCGCCCTTTCGGTGAAGGGAGCCCCCGAGATGGCCTCGGTGGGTGAGGAGGGGTGTGCCGGGTGTGCGGGAGTGGGGGGTGTGCGGAGGTGCTGAGCGGTGCTGTGCGTGGGTGGTTCAGGCCCAGGTGACCAGGGCGTCCAGGGCTTCCACCCGTGAACCGTCCACCAGGAGGGGGTTGACCTCCAGTGACTCCAATCGGGGGCCGAGCGACCGGGCGAGTTCGCCGATGCGCACCACGGCTTCGGCCACCGCGTCGATATCGGCGGGCCGGGTGCCGCGCGCGCCGTCGAGCAGCCGGGCACCGCGCAGCTCACCCAGGGCGCTCCGTACGTCCGCCGGGGTGACGGGCAGCAGGCGCAGTGCCGAGTCCGCGAGGACCTCGACCCAGACGCCGCCGAGCCCGACGGCGAGGGTGAGGCCCCAGGTCGGGTCGCGGACGATGCCGACGAGGAGTTCCGTCCCGCCGGTCCGCTGCGGCTGGACGAGGACGGCCGGGTCGGTTCCGTAGCCGTGGCGGCGCAGGGCGTCGCGGATGTCCCGGAAGGCGCTGCGTACGGCGTCGGGTCCGTCGAGGTGCAGCCGTACGCCGCCGATGTCGCTCTTGTGCTGCAGCCCTTCGGCCGCCGCCTTGAGGACGACGGGGTAGCCGGCGCGCTCGGCGGCCGCGACCGCTTCGTCCTCGTCGGTGGTGAGGGTGGCAGGGACGACGGGTATCCCGTGGTCGGCGAGGAGTTGCGCGGCCCGGTGTTCCGTCCACACCTCCCCCGGCTGCCCGGTGGTGATGTGCGTGGGTGCGGGCGCCGGCGGCCGCGCGCGGAGCACGTCGGGCAGTGACCGGGACCACCGCACGGCCGCGCCCAGTGCCTTCATGGTGTGGTCGATGCCGCCGGTGACGTGGGGAAATCCGGTCTCGGCCTGCAGCCGGCGGCCGGTTTCGGTGACGTCGGTGAGGACGTTGCCGCTGACCACGACGGGCTTGTCGGTCTTCCGGATGGCCTCGGCGAAGGCCCCGAAGTACGCGCGTGCCGCCTCGGGGTCGGCCGGCGGCACACGCGGCAGGTCGACGAGGGCGAGCACCGCGTCGATGCCGGGGTCGGCGGCGACGGTGTCCAGCGCGCGGGGCAGGAGGGTGCGGTCGACCAGTACGTACCCGGTCACGTCGAGCGGGTTCTGCACGGTGGCGAACTCCGGCACGGCCTCCTCGAGCCGGGCCGTGGTTCCGGGCGCGAAGGGCGGGATCTCCAGTCCCTCCTGCTCGGCGCGGTCGGCGATGATCTCGCAGGCGCCGCCGGAGGGGGTGACCACACCGATCCGGCCGCCCGGCAGCGGCCCGGTCCGGGCCAGCAGTCCGGCGGTGAGGACCAGTTCCTCCAGTGAGTGGACGCGGATGACGCCGAGCTGACGGAAGGCGGCGTCGACGACCCGGTCGTCGCCGACGAGCGCGCCGGTGTGCGCCTGGGCCGTGCGGGAGGCGAGGCGGCTGGCCCCGATCTTCAGCGCGACGATCGGCTTGCCCGCCCCGGCCGCGCGGCGGGCGGCCCGGGCGAACTCGTCCGGGCGGCGCACCGTTTCGAGGAAGAGTGCGATGACCTCGGTCGCGGGGTCGTCGACCAGGTAGTCGATGACGTCCGTGACGCTGAGCGACATTTCGTTGCCCATGGAGGTGAGCAGGGACAGGCCGACGTTGCGGGCATGCAGGAAGTTGAGCACGGCGCTGGCGAGCGCACCGCTCTGCAGCACGACGGAGACCGGGCCTGCCGGTGGTGGCTGGGTGATGGCGAGACCGTACGGGGTGATGCCGACGGCGGCGTTGACGTAGCCGTTGCCGTTGGGTCCCAGCACGTTGAGGCCCTGTTCCCGGACGAAGGCGTGGAGTTCTTCCTCGCGTCTGCGCCCCTCGGGCCCCGTCTCGCCGAATCCGGCGGTGAGGACGACGTAATTGCGTATCCCGAGCCGGGCGCCCTCGCGCAGCACGTCGAGCACGGCCGGGGTCGGCACCATGACGAAGGCGAGGTCGACCGGCTCGCCGATGTCGGTGAGGCTCTTGTACGCCTTCTGGCCGTGCACCTCCGGCGAGCGGGGGCTGACGAGGTGTACCGGACCGGTGAAGCCCTGGGTGAGCAGGTTCTGGTAAGTGCTCAGCGACCAGCCCGACTTGTCGGTCGCGCCGACGAGCGCGATGGACTCCGGGGCGAACAGGCCGCGCAATGAGGAGCTGTTATGGGGCTTCGCGGTGGCGGTCACTTGTCCTCCTCCGCGCGGAAGCAGGGCAGCAGGGGCGCGTCGGGTGCGTCGCCGAGCCGGGTCACCTGCAGACGTACCCGGTCACCGATCGCGACCGGTGTCTCGCCGACGATCCTGGACATCATGCGGACTCCCTCGTCGAGGTCGATCAGGGCGATGGTGAACGGGACCTGTTCCGCGAAGTCGCCGAAGGCGCGGTGCACCACGGTCTTGGAGTGCACCGTCCCGGTGCCGGCCGCGGCCACCGGACGCAGCTCCGCGCCGAAGCAGTGCGGGCAGACGGCCCGCGCGGGGAAGACGGCGCGTGCGCAGCCGCCGCAGCGCTGCAGCAGCAGCTCGCCCCGGGCGACGCCGTCCCAGAACGGCCGGGATTCCGCGTCCATGACGATTGGCTGCATGTGCGGCACGCTCCTCAGCTCCGGGAGAGGACGACGGTCGAGGTGGACGAGAGCACGCCGCCGGTGCCGTGGACGAGGGCGAGTTCCGCGCCCTCGACCTGGCGGCCCGGGTGCTCCCGGAAATCGCCGCGCAGCTGCCGGGTGGCCTCGATGAGCAGGAAGATCCCGTACATGCCCGGGTGGGTGTACGAGAGGCCGCCGCCGTTGGTGTTCATCGGCAGCTCGCCGCCGGGTGCCGTACGGCCTCCCGCGACGAACCGGCCGGCCTCCCCCGGCTTGCAGAACCCCAGCGACTCCAGGGTGAGCAGCACCGTGATGGTGAAGGAGTCGTAGACCGCCAGCAGGTCGACGTCCTCGTGCGTCACCCCGGCGCGCCGCAGCGCGAGCGGCCCGGTGCGGGCCGCCCCGGTCACGGTGAGGTCCGGCATCTGTGAGATCGACGTGTGGGTGGTGGTCTCGGCGTGGCCGCTGACGACGACGGGGCGGGTGGCCACGTCCGGCCAGCGGTCCTCGGCGGCGACCACGACCGCGCCGCCGCCGTCGGTGACGAGGCAGCAGTCGAGCTTGTGCAGCGGCTCGGCGATCAGTGGTGAGGCGAGGACGTCGGCCACGGTGATCGGGTCACGGTAGTAGGCGCGCGGGTTGAGGGCCGCCCACTGCCGCGCGCTCACCGCCACCTCGGCCAGTTCCTCGCTGGTCACGCCGTACTCGTGCAGATAGCGGGCGGCGGCGAGTGCGTACGCGCCCACGGGCTGGGGCAGGCCGAACGGCTGCTCGTACTGCTCGGTCAGCGTCGCGGGGCGTGGCCGGCCGCGCGCCCGGTCGCTGCGCTGGGTACTGCCGTAGGTGATCAGCGCGACGTCGATGAGGCCCGCCTCGATCGCCGCCGTCGCGTGGCCGACGTGGGCCTCGAAGGAGGAGCCGCCGATGTTGGTGCCGTCGAGGTGGTCGGGCTGCATGCCCAGGTACTCGGCGAGCGTCAGGGCCGGGGCCCAGGACCAGTTGCCCGCCGTGAACAGCCCGTCCACGTCGCCGGGTGCCAGACCCGCCTCGGCGAGCGCGGCTCTGCTCGCCTGTGCCTGCTGGGACAGCACGGTCAGGTGGGGCGTCTTGCCCAGCTCGGACTCGGCGACGCCGACGATCGCCGCACGGCGCCGCGGGCTCATTCGCCGATACCTCCCAGCCGTACGTGTCCCTTGAGGAGGTTGCGGGCGATCGTGCGCTTCTGGATCTCGTCGGTGCCCTCGAAGATCCGCAGGAGGCGCAGCTCGCGGTACCAGCGCTCGATGGGCAGTTCCTTGGTGTAGCCCATGCCGCCGTGGATCTGCAGGACGCGGTCGACGACCTGATTGGCCATCACCGCGCCGTTCAGCTTGGCGATGGAGGAGGCGTGCCGGGCGTCGAGGCCCTGCTGCACCCGCCAGGCGGCGTAGAGGGTGAGCCACTTCGCGGACTCGATCTCCACCTGGGAGTCGGCGATGTGCCACTGGATCGCCTGGTAGTCGGCGATGGGCCGGCCCATGGAGTGCCGGGTACGGGCGTAGTCGACGGCCATCTGCAGCATCCGCTCGGCGGAGCCGATCGCGCGGGCCGGGATGAGGTAGCGGCCCTGGCCGATCCACTGCATGGCGAGCGGGAAGCCCTTGCCGACCTCGCCGAGGACGTTGCGCCCCGGCACGCGTACCTCGTCGAAGACCAGCGCGGCCGGGCCCCACTGCCCCATGGTGGCGATCGGCTCGGACTTCCAGCCCATGTCGCGGTCGACGAGGAAGCAGGTGACGCCGCCGTCGGCGCCCTTGTCCGGGTCGGTGACCGCGAACACCATCACGAAGTCGGCCTCGTTGCCGCCGGTGATGAAGGTCTTCTCACCGGTGATCAGCCAGTCGTCGCCGTCGCGTACGGCACGGGTGCGGATGTTGCGGGCGTCGGATCCTGCGCCCGGCTCGGTGATGGCGAAGCAGGAGCGGCGCTCGCCCTCGATGGTGGGCAGGAGGTACTGCTGCTTCTGCTCGTCGTCGCAGGCGTAGAGGATGTTGTCGGCGCTGCCGCCGAAGCTGAAGGGGACGAAGGTCCGGCCGGTCTCCATGGCGATGATCGCCGACATCACCGCGCCGAGGTCCATCCCGCCGTACTCCTCGGGGGTGTTGACGCCCCAGAAGCCGGACCTGCGGGCCTTGGCACGGAGTTCGGCGATGACCTCCGGCAGGACGCCCGGCCGGCCGGCCCGTTCGTTGCGCAGCACCTCCTGCTCCAGCGGCATCACTTCCTTGGTGATGAACGCCCGGACGGTGTCCCGGATCTGGCGTTCCTCGGTGGAAAGCGCGAAGTCGACCATTGCAGTGTCCCTTCCGGAGGTTCCGCAAGCGGGCCGGATGACGAGCGCCCGACGGTCGTGCATTTCCTAGAACGAGAATCTAGGAATGCGTTCAACTTGCCCGCAGGCCGACAGGCGGTCAAGAGGCCAGGACAACTTCAACCCCACGTCTGGCGCGTCGGGTTGAAAGATTCTAAAATCCCATTCGGTACGAGGAGAGAGAGCGGGCGGCGGCACCGCAGCTGGGGGCGACTCAGGTGACACGCAAGGCCGGGAGCACCTCGGGCAAGGGCAACGCCTGGCAGTGGAGCCGTACGGAGCAGACGCGCCGCGCCCTCCTCGACGCCGCCCGCGAGGTCTTCTGCGAGAAGGGCTTCACCGACACGGCGATCGTCGCGGTGGTGCGCCGGGCCGGCTCCAGCGTCGGCAGCCTCTACCACCACTTCGGCGGCAAGACGGAGCTGTTCGTCGCCCTGTGGGAGGACTACGAGGACGCCCGCGAGCGCGATGCCGCCGAGGCGGTGGCCCAGGCCAGAGCCGCAGGCGAGACGGACCCGCTGGAGCTCTTCCTCGTCGGCGCCCAGAGCTTCCTGGAGGGCTGCTGGCGCCGGCGGGACCTGGTCAGGCTGTGGATGGACGGTGACGGGCCGCCCGGCTTCGAGCTGATGCGCCGGGCGCGCGGCCGCGAGTGGATCCGGCAGAACGCCGTACTGCTCGGGGCCGGCAGCGAACCGGTCGACCGGCTCGTCGTCTCCGTCCTGACCTCGGTCATCGGCGAGGCCGGGCGGGAGATCGGCACCTGCTCGCGCAAGCGGGACGCCGACGCGATCTGCCACGCCGCCCTCGCCCTCATCCGCAGGCTCGATCCGCTCAACGTCACCTGAGCGTCACCGCACACCGGCGTGGCCCGCACGGACCGCGCAGAAAGGGGACACGCGTGGCCCAGACCGAAGACGAGGCGCCCTACTTCACCCTGCGCGACGACGCCTTCGTACCCGAGTCGCATGCCCGCGGCTGGTGGGCGCCCGGCACCCTGCACGGCCGTCTCCTGGGCGGTCTCGCCGCGCGGGCGCTGGAGCGTGCGCACGCCGAGGAAGGGCTGCACGTCGCGCGGCTCACCGTCGACCTGTTCCGCACCGCCCCCTTCGCGCCCGTCCGGATCAGCACGGAGCGGGTGCGCGACGGCCGGCGCATCCGCGTCGCCGACGCCGTCGTCCACGGCGACGGCGTCCCGCTGGCGCGCGTCAGCGCGGTACTGCTGCGTACCAGTACGCCGCCGCCGGGGCATGTCCCCGCCACCGGTCCGTGGGACGCACCGCCGCCGGAGCAGCTGCCCGCAGCCCACGAGCACCAGCACTTCTGGCGGTTCGACGAGGAGCTGCAGCCGGTGCGGGAGTGGCGCGGCGGCCAGCGGCGCCGGGCCTGGCTGCGCGAGACCCGCCCGCTCGTCGCCGGAGAGGCGCTCTCCCCCCTCGTCCGCGTGGCCCTGGCCGGCGACACCGCCAGTCCGCTCGCCCACGCGAGCGACGAGGGCCTGCGGTACATCAACGCGGACTACACCCTGTGCCTGAGCCGGCTGCCGCTCAGCGACGAGATCGGCCTGGAGGCCACCGCACACACGGCCGAGGACGGCATCGCCGTCGGCCACTGCACCCTGTACGACGCGGCGGGCCCCCTCGGCTACTGCGCCACCACGGCGATCGCCAACCCCGCACCGTCCCGGTGACCGGCGGCAACGCACCACGAACGGCTCCCGGCCCGGGCCAGGAGGAGTCCGACCGGCTGCGGTACGCCTGGCGGGCGCTGTCGGTCGTCGGCCTCGCGAGCGTCATGACAGCGCTGGGCAGCAGCGCACTCAACGTCGCCCTGCCCGAGGTGGTACGGCATTTCCACGCCGGTGCCACGGTCGGGAACTGGATGTTGCTGTGCTACATGCTCACCAACACCGTCCTGATGGTCGTCTTCGGCCGGCTGGCGGACATGTTCGGCCGGTCCCGGCTCTACCTGGCGGGTCTGCTCACCTACACCTCGGCCTCGCTGCTGCTCGGACTGGCCCCGAACGCGGCGGTACTGATCGCGCTGCAGGCGGTGCAGGCGGCCGGCGGTGCGATGCTGCTCGCCAACAGCGCGGCCCTGCTGACCGACGCGTTCCCCGAGCGGCACCTGGCGCGCGGGATGGGCGTCTACATCGCCTCGTTCTCGGTGGCCCAGCTGCTCGGGCCCACGCTCGGCGGCTTCCTCGCCGACCGGTTCGGCTGGCAGTGGGTGTTCTGGTACAACGTGCCGGTCGGCGTGGTGTGCCTCGTCTGGGGCGCGCTGGTGCTCCGCCGGGTCGCTCCGGCGGGCAAGGAACGCGGCATCGACCTCCAGGGCAACGTCCTCATCCTGCTCTGCCTCGGCAGCCTGCTGTTCGGCCTGTCGCAGGCCGCCGACCGCGGCTGGAGCGACCCCGTGGTCCTCGCCGGAGTACTCGCCTTCGGTGCCCTGCTGCCGGTCTTCCTGCTGGTCGAGCGGCGCAGTGCGCATCCCGTCGTCGACCTGCGGCTGTTCCGCGATCCGGCCGTCGCGTACAGCCTGCTCGCCTCCTTCCTCAACACCGTCTCGCGGATGTGCGTCGTGCTGCTCGTCGCGCTCTTCTACCAGTCGGTGCACGGCGCCGACCCGGTGTCGGCCGGCGCGAGGGTGCTGCCGCTGCCGCTCGCCGCGATGATCGCCTCCGCCTCGTCCGGCCTGCTCCAGGCCCGGCTGCAGGCCCGGACGGTCGCGGCCCTCGGCGCCTCCGCGTGCACCGCCGGGCTGGTCACGCTGCTCCTCGTGCTGTCCACGACGGCGGCCTATGCGCCGGTCGCCGCCGCGCTCGTCCTCATCGGCCTCGGCTCGGGGCTGTTCATGCCGTCCAACGCGACCGCGCTCATGCACGGGCTGCCCGCCTGGCGGATCGGTGTGGTCAACGGGCTGCGGCTCACCGTGCAGAACTGCGGTGTGGTCATGAGCGCGGCCCTGGGGCTGACCCTGGTCACCGGCCCCGTACCGCGTGCGCTGCGCCGGCACGTCCTGGACGGCACCCTCTCCCACGTCGCTCCCGCGGCCGTCCGGGAACTGCTCGACGGCTACCGCCTGGCGCTGTCGGTCCTCGCGGTGGTCTCGCTCCTCTCCGTCGCCGCCGCCCTCGGCGCACGCGCCCAACGCCGGAAGGCCGCGCCGGACGTCCGTACGCCCGAGCGCCTCACCAGTGAGTCCGCGTGACCGGGGACGGGGCGGGTCTCACAGCAGGCTCGGCGGGTGGAAGGCGCCGAGGCCCGAGGTCAGGTCCCGGTCCAGCCAGTAGCGGCGCGGCCCGGCCAGCATGACGTCGACGCTGACGGCCAGGATGCCGGGAATCCTGGCCAGCTCGTGGTCGATGAAGCGGGCGAGCGCCGAGCGGTCGGTGACCAGGCCGGTGGCGAGGACGGACATGTCACTGGCCACGTGCGCGGCGAGCCGGGTCTGGGGCAGTTGGTCGATGCGGTGCATCACGTCGGGGGTTTCGCCGGGGGCGACGCGCAGGCGGAGCAGGAAGGGGGTCTGGAAGCCGAGCCATTCCGAGACGACCTCCAGACGCGGTTTGACCCATCCCTCGTCGAGGACCCGGCGGACGACGCGGTGCGCGGTGGAGGTCGCGAGGCCCGCGGCCCGGCCGATGCTCGCGGCGGACGCGCGGCCGTCCTGGATCAGCCGGGCCACGACGGTGCGTTCGGTCTCGCTGAGCGGTTTCGCGGGCGGTGCCGCGCTGGCGGTGCCTTCGGGACGCACCCCGAGCTTCAGCAGCTCGGCGCGTTCGGTGCCGGTGAGGAACTGGGGGTCCCAGGTGATGCCCCGGCGCAGGGTGCTGAGCGCGGGCAGGGCGTTGACGCGGCGAATGCCCGGGAGGGAGTACATCCGGTCGATCGCCTCGCTGGTGGCGGCCTCGGAGGGGGCGTGGACGACGGCGTAGAGGGGGTAGTCGCCGGAGATCTGCGCCAGGAACTGCAGATGGGGCAGGTCGCGGAGGCGGTCCAGGACGGTCAGCGGGGTCTCGCCGGTGATGTCCAGGAGGACGTGCACCGGCATCGCCCTGGAGTGCATGCCCCAGTCGGCCTGCCCGATCACCCGCACCATCCGGGCCTCGGACAGCCGGTCGTAGCGGCGTTTGAGCGTACTGGCGTCAGCGGCCAGGACCCCGGCGATGTCGTCCCAGGTGGCCCGGGGCGCCAGGTGGAGCGCGCCGATGAGGCGCCGGTCGAGCTCGTCGAGGAGAGGACGGGTCATGGTGCCTCACCCTATAGCCCGCCACTTAATCCCACTGTTACCTCCCGGACCTAGAGAATCGCTCATGGGAATGTCAGTGTTCGCCGGAACATCCCTCCGACGGACGAAGAGGTACCGATGAGTGGCACCGCCGCTCGGCCCCGGCCGGCCGAGCCACAGTCGAGAGTCCTGCGTGCCGCGTTCCGCTGTCTGGCGGTCATCGAGAAGGCCGGCAACAAACTCCCGCACCCCTTCTGGCTGTTCTGGATCCTCGCGGCGGTCGTCGCGGTCCTCAGCGCCGTGCTCGCGGCGGCCGGCGTCAGCGCCGTGCACCCCGGCACGCACAAGACCATCGTGGTGCAGAACCTGCTCAGCAAGGACGGCCTCACGATGGCCGTCGAGGGCGCCGTCGACAACTTCGCCGCCTTCCCGCCGCTGGCCACCATCCTCACCGTGATGTTCGGCATCGCCGTCGCCGAGCGGAGCGGACTGTTCTCGGCCCTGCTGCGCCGCATGGTCGCCCGGGTGCCGGGCCGGTACCTCACCTTCGCCCTGTCGATGACGGCGATGGTCGGCCATGTCGCGGGCGACGCCGCCTACGTCACCCTCATCCCGCTCGGCGCGCTGATCTTCCGGGCGGCGGGCCGCAGTCCGGTGCTCGGCTGCATCGTCGCCTACGTCTCGGTCTCCGCCGGTTACGACGCCTCGCCCTCCCTCACCACCACCGACGTCCTGCTGTCCTCGATCTCCACCGCCGCCGCCCGCACCCTCGACGCGGGCCAGGTCATCACCCCGGTGGCCAACTACTTCTTCGGGCTGGCCTCGTCGGTGCTGGTGGCACTGGTGATCACGCTCGTCGTCGACAAGGTCCTCGCCCGCCGTACGGAACTGGAGCCCGACGAACCGGCCGCCGCACCGGACGCCGCCGAGCTGAAGGCCATCGAGGTCACCGGGCAGCAGCGCAAGGCGCTGCGCGTGACCGGGCTGGTCGCCCTCGGCTTCCTCGCCGTCCTCGCGGTGGCCATGATTCCCTCGTCCTCACCGCTGCGCGGGGAGGGCGGCGGCCTCGTCGACTCTCCGCTGATCGGCGGCATGGCGCTCGTCCTGGGCCTGTTCTTCGCCGTGCTCGGCACCGTCTACGGCCGGCTGACCGGCACCTTCTCCGCCGCCCGCGACAGCGTCGCCGCGATGGTCGACGGTGCCCGGTCGATGGCGCCGATCGTGGTCCTCTTCTTCGCGATCTCCCAGTTCCTGGCCTACTTCACCTGGACGAACATCGGCGACATCCTCGCCGTCAAGGGCGCCGAGACCCTGCGTGACCTGCACATGCACGGCTGGACCGTACTGGTCGGCATCGCCGTGCTGGTCACGTTCATGAACCTCGTCATCACCAGCGGCTCCGCGCTGTGGGCGCTCGCCGCACCCGTGCTCGTGCCCATGCTGATGCTGATCGGCATCGAGCCGGAGACCACCCAGGCCGTGTACCGCGTGGCCGACTCGGTCACCAACTGCGTCACCCCGATGAGCCCGTACTTCGTGATGGCGCTGGGGTTCATCCAGCAGTACCGCAAGTCCGCCGGCATCGGCACGCTGGCCTCCTTCACGATCCCCATCGCCGCCGTCGTCTGGGTCGTCTGGGTCGCGTTCTTCGTGGCCTGGTACCTGCTGGGCATCCCCTTCGGCGTCAGCTGACCACCGCCCTGCCGCCCGCTCGCCAACGATCAGCCCTCACCTTCGTACGAGGAAGCGACTCATGACCACCTCGCCCGCTGCCACCCTTACCGCCCGCGCCCAGGACGTCGCCTCCGAGACCGTGGCCGACATCCTCGCCCTCGTCCGCCACGAGACCAGCAGTTACGATCTCCCGGCCCTCGCCTCGGGCCTGGACTTCCTGCGCGACCTGACCGTCCACCGGCTCGGCCGGCCCGACCACGAACGGCGCCACCCCGGCGGCGAGTGCGGCGACACCCTCACCCTGACCTACACCGGCACCGGCGCCGGACACGTCGCCCTCGTCGGCCACTACGACACCGTATGGCCGACCGGAACCCTCGCCGACTGGCAGCAGCCGGAGGCGTCCCACGACGGCCGGGAAAGGCTCGGCGGACCGGGCATCTTCGACATGAAGGCCGGGCTGGTGCAGGGCATTTGGGCCCTCAAGCTGGCCCGGGAGAGCGGTGCGCCCGTCCCCACCGTCACCTTCCTCTTCAACGGCGACGAGGAGATCGGCTCGCTGTCCTCGCGGCCGGTGATCGAGGAGGTCGCGCAGCGGGCCGACGCCACGCTGGTGCTGGAGCCGACCGCACGCGGCGCGGTCAAGACCGCCCGCAAGGGCACCGGCATCTTCCAGGTCACGGCCACCGGCATCGAGTCGCACGCCGGGCTCGCGCCGCAGGACGGGGCGAGCGCCATCACCGCGCTCGCCGAGTTCGTGGTCGCCGCCGCGGCCGTCGCGGCGCCCGACAAGGGCACCACGATCAACACCGGGCTGATCAAGGGCGGTTCCGGCGTCAACGTCGTCGCCGGGCGGGCCACCGCCGGCATCGACATCCGGGTCAGCAGCGAGGCCGAGCAGCAGCGTGTCGACGAGGCGCTGGACGCCATCGAGGTGAGCGACCCCCGCGTCCGTATCGAGATCGACCACGCGTGGAACCGGCCGCCGATGACCCTCAACGCCGCGTCCCGTCCGCTCCTCGGCCTCGCCCGCGAGACCGCCCGAGCCCAGGGCCGCGAGTTGCGCGACGCGGCCGTCGGCGGCGCCAGCGACGCCAACTTCGTCGCCGCGCTCGGCCTGCCCGTACTGTGCGGCATGGGCGCGGTCGGCGACGGCGCCCGTGCCCAGGGCGAGTTCATCCACCCCGACACGGTGCCCGCCCAGACCGCCCTCGTCGCGGGACTGCTGGGCCGGCTGGCACACCCACTGCAGGGCTGAGCCCGGCGCCCCGGCATCCGAGTGCGTGGGGCGTCGGGCCGCTGTCAGGCGACCCAGTGCGGCCGTCGCGGGGACGCGGCGTGGGCGGGCCCTGTCGCGAGGGCGGCGGCGAGCCGCTGCACGGCCTCGCGGAGGGTGTCCGGCGGGATGGTGTACGGGATGCGGAGGCGTTGCTCGAAGACGCCGGGGTCGGTGGCGAAGCGGCTGCCGCTCTCGATGCGTACGCCGTGCTCCAGTGCCCGGTCGGCGAGCCCCGAGGCGAGGGGCTCGCCCAGGTCGGCCCAGAGGGACAGGCCGCCGGGCGGCAGCCGCCACGTCCACTGCGGGAAGTGTGCGGTCAACGCCTCGGCCAGCGCGTCGCGTTGGCCACGCAGCCGGTGCAGGCGGTCCGGCAGCAGTGTGTCGTCGGTCCGGGTGAGCAGGGTGTGCGCGAGGAGCTGGTCCAGCACCGAACCGCCCATGTCGGTGGCGACCCGCTGGCCCGCGAGTTCGATGACCAGCCGGGCGGGGGCGCGCAGCCAGCCGATGCGCAGGCCGGCCCAGTGGGTCTTGCTCATCGAGCCGATGGTGAGCAGCCGGCCGGTGCCGCCGGGCTCCGCGTGGGCGGCGAACGGCGGCGGCGCCGGTACGTCGAGGGCGAGTTCGGCCAGGGTCTCGTCGATGACCAGCCAGGCGCCGGAGCGCTCCGCCGCGCGCAGGGTGCGGACGCGGTCGGGCGTGGGCATGAGGCAGCCGGTCGGGTTGTGGAAGTCCGGTATCAGGTAGGCCAGTCGGGGCACCGTGCGGCGGAAGGTCGATTCGATGATCTCGGTGTCCCAGCCGTCGTCGGTCACCGGGACCGGCACGGTGCGCAGCCGGGCGCGGCGCAGGGCTTCCAGGGCGTTGGGGTAGGTGGGGTTCTCGGTCATCACCCGGTCGCCGGGGCGGCAGAGCAGTCCCAGGATCAGGGTGAGGGCGTGCTGGGCGCCGGCGGTGACCAGGATCTGTTCGGGCCGGGTGGGCAGGCCGCGCCGGGTGAAGCGCTCGGCGATGACGGCGCGCAGTTCCGGCAGGCCGTAGGGGTGGTAGCCGGGTGTGTGCACGTGCTCGGTGAGCCGCGGGGTGACCTCGGCGAGGGCGTCGGCGACCGTGTCCTCCGGGAGGCCGGGGGCGGCCCTGGCCAGGTCGATCGCGGTGTCCCGCAGCCCGGTGAGGCGCTGGATCCCGGTGGGTGTGCGGCCTTCCGGGAGCGCCGTCCAGGTGCCGGAGCCCTGGCGGCTGCGTGCGTAGCCGCTCTCGCGCAGCAGGTCGTAGACGGCGGTGACGGTGGCGCGGCTGACGTGCAGCGCACCGGCCAGTTCGCGTTCGGCGGGGAGCCTGACGTGCAGGGCGACACGGCCGTCCAGGATCAGCGCGCTGATCGCCTGCGCGAGGTGGCGGTACACCGGCTTCATGGCGGTGGCGTCGGGCAGCAGCGCGGCGAGCTGCCGGCCGCCCAGTGAACGGTCCGGGGCGGAGTGGACGTCAGCCATACCATTCTTCCGTGATTGGCCATGTGAACCGGGCCAATCACTGTACAGAGTTGCCCCCGATGACTGGCCACTGAGGCGCAGCACAGGAACACATCGCGGAGGCAGCGGACATGGGACGGCAGCAACACCGGCGACAGCGGCGGGGGTTGCCCCCGCTCACTTATGTCTCCCTCCGCGAGCGTCCGTTGCGCCGGCTGCCGCAGCTGTTCGCGGGACTCGCCCTGTACGGCTTCAGCCTCGCCCTCATGGTGCGGGCCTCGCTGGGCGTCAATCCGTGGAGTGTGCTGTACGAGGGGCTGGCCGCGCGTACGTCGCTGAGCTTCGGCACGATCAGCGCCGTACTGGGCGTGCTCGTACTGCTGTGGTGGATTCCCCTCAGGCAGCGGCCGACGTTCGGCACCGTCGCCAACATCGTCGTCCTGGCGGGCTCGTCCGACCTCGGGCTCCGGCTCCTGCCGGGCGATGTCTGGCTGCCGGCCCGGATCGGGCTGCTCGTCGGCGGGGTGCTGCTCAACGGGGTGTCGGTCGCCGTGTACGTCGGTGCGCGGTTCGGGCCGGGGCCGCGGGACGGGCTGATGACGGGTGCGGCGGCCGCGACCGGGCGGTCCCTGCGGCAGGTGCGCACCCTGATGGAGGTCGCCGTGCTCGTGGCGGGCTGGCTGCTCGGCGGCACCGTGGGCGCGGGCACCGTGCTGTACGCGCTCGCGGTCGGCCCGGTCACGCAGTACTGCCTGCCGTGGTGTGCCTATCGGGGCGCGGACCGGTCCGCCGCCGCGGACGCCGGGCGCACGGTCACACCGTCCGTACCGTCACGCCCGCTGCGGCCAGGGCGTCCGTCTCCTCCTCCGGTGCGGACTCGTCGGTGACGACGGTGTGCAGGGCGGTGGCGGGGGCGACCACGGCCAGGGCCGTGCGGGAGAGCTTGTCCGCCTCGGTCACGGCGATGACGCGGCGGGCGGAGGCGATCGCGGCGCGCTTGACCGCCGCGTCGTCGAGATCGTAGGCGGTCAGGCCGTGGGCTGCGGTCAGCCCGCAGCAGCCGATGACGGCGGTGTCGAAGCGGAGGGCCGCGAGCGACGCCTCGGTCAGCGGGCCGGTCAGCGCGAGCTCGCCGGGACGGGGGCGGCCGCCGGGGACGAGCAGCGTCAGGCGCGGGGCTCCGGACAGTGCGTTCACCGCGTGCAGGGACAGCGGCATCACGGTCAGCCGCCGGGGCTCCAGCGCCCTGGCGACCTCCAGGCAGGTGGTGCCGCTGTCCAGGACGACGGACTCGCCGTCCGCGAGCAGACCGGCGGCCTCGGCGGCGATCCGGCGCTTGACGTCGAGGCCCTCCCGCTCCCGCAGCGCGAACGGCGGCTCCTCGCCGCGCAGCAGCAGGCTGCGGGCCCCGCCGCGGTACCGCTCCAGGACGCCCTGGCCGGCCAGGACTTCGAGGTCGCGGCGGATGGTCATCTCCGACGCGCCGGTCAGGTCCGCCAGCTCCGCGACACCCATCCGGCCCGCCTCGCGCACGGCCTCGGTGATCCGCCGCAGCCGTGCTGTGCTCCCTGTAGTCGCCATCCGTCGATAGAACATCCCTCATGTGCGAAAATCAAGCTTACGAACATGCACAATGTTCGGTACGTTCGCGACATGGAGAGATCTCTGCGCCACGGCCGCCTGGCCACCTTCGCGTACTTCGCCCTCAACGGCTTCCTCCTCGGCATGTGGATCGTGCACATCCCCACCGTCGAACAGCGCACGGGCATCAGCCACGCCGTACTGGGCTGGCTCCTGCTGCTGCTCGGCCTCGGCGCCTTCACGGGCATGCAGCTCACGGGGCCGCTCACGGACCGGCTCGGTGCACGTACCGTCGTACCGCTCAGTGCGGCCGTGTGCAGCGCTGCCGTCGTCCTCCCGGGCCTCGCCGCGGACGTCTGGACGCTGGCCGGGGCGCTGCTGCTGCTCGGCTTCGGCAACGGCTGTCTCGACGTGAGCATGAACGCCCACGCCGTGCAGGTGGAGCGGGGTTACGGCCGTCCCGTGATGTCCGCCTTCCATGCCACCTTCTCCATCGGCGGCGTCCTCGCGGCGCTGCTCGGCGCGCGCACGCTCAGCTGGGGCTGGACGCCGGCGGTCACGCTGGGCGCGGTGGCCGTGTTCGGGCTCGTCGTGGCCGGGGCCGCGGCCGTCGGACTGCTGCGTGCCGAACGCACCCCGGACACAACGACGCAGGAGCCCGGGAAGGCGGCTGGCCGGGCGCGGACGCCCCGGCGCATCTGGTTCCTGGCCGTGCTCGCCTTCATGCTGATGCTCTGCGAGGGGGTGGCCAACGACTGGAGCGTGCTGCACCTCCGGGACGTCCTGGCAGCGCCGGCCGCCACCGCTGCCTTGGCGTACGGCGCCTTCTCCACCGCCATGACCGCCGGCCGGCTGCTGGCCGACCGAGT